>DATAWM010000044.1:0-14277 GCA_036267195.1 Steroidobacteraceae bacterium | reverse complement strand
AGGCGGCCGAGCAGCGCAACTTCGAGGCCCAGATTCACCTGGAGCAGAACGAGGTCCGCAAGGCCGACGAGGCGGCGTACCAGTCCATGCTCATCGCCGCCAAGGGCCTGGTACGCACCCAGCTGTGGGACCTCGGCGACGAGCCGGACCGGATCGTCGCCGAGTTCAAGACGCGCTTCTACGACACGGCGCTGTTCCAGTCGCCCGACGCAGGCCAGTACGCCGGCGGCAAGTTCGCGCTGTATTTGCTCAACCGCCATGCCGACACGGGGCGCGTGTTCACGGCCGACAGGGCCCGCCACCTGGTGGAGGAGGCGCAGCTGTTCATCGAGGCGGCCTACGGCTACTACCAGCGCATGAGCGAGCAGCGGGCCCAGGCTCTGGCCCGTCTGAAGCTGCCCGCGGTCGCGGAAGCGGTTACCTAGATTCCATGGATCTGCACAAGTTCGGCATCAAGTTCTTCGTCGCGGACGGGGAACGGCTCGACATCCTCAAGCTCATCCCGATGTACCATCGCTGGATTCAGCAGGAGCTGCTGTCGGACCTGCTGATCGACGTGGCCGACTACAGCCACGTGCCGGCAGGCCCGGGCGTGATGCTGATTGCGCACGAGGGCAACTATGCGCTGGATGAGACGGGCCACGAGCGCGGCGTCGTGTACTACAGCAAGCATCGACTCGCCGGCGAGCTGCCCGAGCGATTCGCGCAGGTCGCGTCCAAGGCCCTGAAGGCCGCCCAGCTCATGAGCACAGATGCGCAGCTCGAAGGCGCGCTGAAGCTGCCCGGCAACCGCCTGCAGTTCTTCGCCAACGACCGGCTGGTCGCGCCCAACACGGATGCGGCCTACGCCGAGCTCGAACCGGCATTCAGGACCTTCCTCGACCGGCTCTACGCCGGGGCGCGATGCACCCTGGCGCGCGAGGCCGATCCCAAGGAACGGCTGTCCTTGCACGTGCAGGCCGAAGGGGAAGTGGCGTTGGAGACCTTGCTCGCGCGGCTGGCGTGATACCGTACCACCGCGGTAACGGCCTGCAGCGTCGCTGCGCCTACAGCGTCCCGGCCGCCTCCGCCTTGAACGTATCGCAATCGTTGAAGCTGCCGGTATCCAGCCCCTGCCGGAACCACTTGAGCCGCTGGGCCGCGCTGGCATAGCCCATCACCGGATCGGGCATCTCAACCCCGGAGGGCCGATGCGTGTCGAGCCGGCGGCTGACCGCCGCCACCGCGGACAGCGCCGCGGACACGTCGGCACCGGGCTTGATCGTTCCATCCATCTGCGCGGCATGCATCCACACGCCGGCATAGCAGTCGGCCTGCAGTGCCGCCGTGATCCACGTCTGCCGCGACACTTGCGCGGTACTGCGCGCGCGCGCCTGCTCCACCAGCGCCGTGGTTCCCACCAGCGTCTGGATGTGGCGCCCGAACTCATGCCCGATCACCGCGGCGAGCGCGACGTCAAAGTCCGGCGCGGGCACCTGCCGCATCAGCGCCCGCAGGTAGTCCTGATCCAGGTAGATCTTCTGATCGGATGGGCAATAGAACGGCCCCGAGAAGTTGAGGCGGGTGCCGCAGACATCATCGATGTGTCCGGTGGAATAGACCGCCAGCTTGGCGGGCAGGTACTGGGAGCCGCCGAGCGAGGCAATCTCCCTGGACCAGTAGTCGTTCCCGTGGGCAAGCAGCGCCTGCGCGCGCGCGCCGATGCCGGCATTGGCACCGGCACTGATGCCGCCGCCGGCAGGTACGGCCGCCGGCAGGGCGCTGCTGGCCGCCAACGCGGCCGCGACGCCAACCAGCGCCAGAACAATCCGCCTCATGCGCGGATCATACCGCTAACGCCGCAGCGCGACTTGCCGATACCCGCGGCCGCCGCCTGCCACTCCGGCACGGTTTTACCTCGGCGCGATCCTACACCGGCGCGGTCGGCCCAGCCGGTCCCGATGAGGGCGCCGGCGCCGGTATCGGCGGCTTCGGACGCGGCGCCTTCTCCGGCTGCACCGCCGAGTCCCCCGCGGCGTGGCGCATGGCGCCGGCACCGGGGGCTTCCACCACCGCGGTGAGCAGCTGCACGCTGTGCGAGGCGACCTCGAGCTGCGGCGTCTCGACCGCCCGGTCGATCACCAGCAGATCCGCGGTGTCGAGCCGCAGCGTCCAGCGAAACAGCGGCTGCGGCAACTGGAACACGTGCTGATCGGCGGTGTTGTTCGCCAGCAGCAGGCACAGCTCGGCGCGTGCCTGGTCGATGCGTACCGCGCGCCGCACGCACAGCAGCCGCCCTTCCCAGTACTCCCAGTCCTCCTGGCGCATGGTGTCGCCGTTCTCATCGAACCACTCGATGTCCCGCACCTGGGGCAACGGCTCGATCAACCCGTGCTGGAAATAGTCGCAGCGCAGGCAGCGTTGCTCGCGCCGCAGGCTGATCAGGCGCGTCACCAGCGCCCTCTGCTCGCGCCCGTGCGGCGAGTCGGCCGCCGTCCAGTCGAGCCACGACAGCTCCGAGTCCTGGCAGTAGCCGTTGTTGTTGCCGTTCTGCGTGCGGCCGAACTCATCGCCGGCCAGCAACATCGGGGTACCGTGCGAGAACAGCAGCGTCGCGAGCATTACCCGCTTGACGCGTTCGCGCCGCTCGCGCACCTGCGCCTCGTCGGTCGGTCCTTCCACGCCCCAGTTGTTGCTCTCGTTGTCGTTGTTGCCGTCCTGGTTGTCCTCGCCGTTGGCCTCGTTGTGCTTCTGGTTGTAGCTGACCCAGTCCTGCAGCGTGAAACCGTCATGCGCGGTGATGAAGTTGATCGAGGCCCAGGGCTTGCGGTGCTGGTGGTCGAACACGTCAGCCGAGCCCTGCAGCCGCGCGGCCAGCGCGCCGCGCAGTCCCGAGTCGCCGCGCCAGAATTTGCGCACGTCGTCGCGATAGCGATCGTTCCACTCGGCCATGCCGGGCGGATGGTTGCCGAGCTGGTAGCCGCCGGGGCCCAGATCCCACGGCTCGGAGATCAGCTTGATCTGCGAGAGCACCGGATCCTGCAGCAGCGCATCGAAGAAGCCCGCGCCGGGATCGAAGCCGCCGGGCTCGCGGCCCAGGGTGACCCCGAGATCGAAACGGAAACCGTCGACGTGGTAGTCGAGCACCCAGTGGCGCAGCGAATCCATCGCCAGCTGGATCACGCGCGGATGGGCGAAATTGACGGTATTGCCGCAGCCGGTGTCGTTGACGCAATAGCGCGGATTATCGGCCTGCATGCGGTAATAGGCGGCCTGGTCCAATCCGCGCAGGCTCAAGGTAGGCCCGCGCTCGCTGCCCTCGCAGGTGTGGTTGTAGACCACGTCGAGCAGCACCTCGATGCCGGCGGCGTGCAGCGCGCGGATCGCGCGCTTGAGCTCGTCCGGCTCGCCGGCGGACAGGTAGCGCGGCTCGGGAGCGAAGTAGCCCAGCGTGTTGTAACCCCAGTAGTTGACCAGCCCGCGCTCGACCAGCTGGCGGTCGTCGACGAGCGAGTGGATCGGCAGCAGCTCGATCGCGCTGATGCCCAGCGCCTTGAGGTAGGCGATGGTGCGCTCGTGCCCGAGCGCGGCGGCGCGACCGCGCTGGGCCGCAGGAATGCCGTCGAGCCGCATCGTCAGCCCGCGCAGGTGCGCCTCGTAGATGACCGTCTGCGCCCACGGCGTGCGCGGCGCGTGATCCTCGCCCCAGTCGAACTGCTCGCTGGTCACCACCCCCTTGGGCACGAACGCGGCGCTGTCGCGCCGGTCGAACGACAGGTCCGCGCGCGGGGAGCCCATGCGGTAGCCGTACAACGCGTCCGACCAGCGCAGGGCCCCGGCGAGGCGGCGCGCGTACGGGTCGAGCAGCAGTTTGTTGGCGTTGTAGCGATGGCCCTGCTCGGGTTGATAGGGACCGTGCGCGCGATAGCCATACAGCTGCCCCGGCGAGAGTCCCGGCAGGTAGCCGTGCCAGACCCCGTCGGTGCATTCCGGCAGCGCCAGCCGCTGCAGCTCCTCGCGGCCGCCCGGATCGAACAGGCACAGCTGCACCTCCTCGGCGTGACCGGCATAGACCGCGAAATGTACCCCCTGCCCGTCCCAGCTCGCCCCGAGCGGTGTGGGCGCGCCCGCGCAGGTCACCTCAGCCGGCACCGGTGCCACCCCTATCCGCCCTGGCGCAACCACACGCTCGAGAGCGGCGGCAGCGTCAGCTCCAGCGAGAACGGCTGGCCGTGCGCGGGTTGCTCCCGGACCTGTACCCAGCCGCCATTGCCGAGGTTGGAGCCGCCGTAGACCGCGGCGTCGGTGTTGAGGATCTCGCGCCAGCCGCCCTCGTGCGGCACGCCGATGCGGTAGAGCTCGCGCGGCACCGGGGTGAAATTGCACACCGCAATGACGGCGCTCGCGTGCACGTCGGCCTGACGGTAATAGGCGTAGACGCTGTTGACGGCGTCGTCGACCACCAGCCAGCGGAACCCCCCGCCGTCGCTGTCCAGGCGGTGCAGCGCGGGCTCCGCTCGGTAGAGCCGGTTGAGATCCGCGACCAGGCGCTGCACCCCGCGGTGCAGAGGATGCTCAAGCGCCACCCAGTCGAGCTGCCCGTCGTGACTCCACTCCCAGTCTTGGCCGAACTCCCCGCCCATGAACAGCAGCTTCTTGCCCGGATGCGCCCACATGAAGCCGAAGTAGGCCCGCAGGTTGGCGAAGCGCTGCCAGGTATCCCCAGGCATGCGCCCGATCAGCGAGCCCTTGCCGTGCACCACCTCGTCATGCGAGAGCGGCAGCACGAAGCGCTCGAAGAATGCGTACAGCAGCCCGAAGGTCATGTCGTGATGGTCGTGCGCGCGAAATACCGGATCGTGCGACAGGTAGCGCAGCGTGTCGTGCATCCAGCCCATGTTCCACTTGAACGAGAAGCCCAGTCCGCCGTGACGCGTGGGCTGCGTGACCCCGGGCCACGCGGTGGACTCCTCGGCGATCATCAACGCGCCGGGCACCCGCTGCGCGACCGCGTCATTCAGATGCCGCAGGAAGCTGATCGCCTCGATATTCTCGCGCCCGCCGTAGCGGTTGGGCACCCACTCCCCGGCGCCACGCGCGTAGTCGCGGTACAGCATCGAGGCCACCGCATCCACCCGCAGGCCGTCGATGTGGTAGCGCTCCAGCCAGTGCAGCGCGCTCGAGAGCAGGAAGGCATGCACCTCGTTACGGCCGAAATTGTAGAGCGCCGTGTTCCACTGGGGGTGATAGCCCTCGCGCGGATCGGCATGCTCGTACAGCGCCGTCCCGTCGAAACCGGCCATTCCGTGCGCATCGGTGGGAAAGTGGCCCGGCACCCAGTCCAGGATCACGCCGATGCCTGCGGCGTGGCAGCGGTCCACGAAGCGCGCGAACTGTGCCGGGCTGCCGTGCGCGGCGTGCGGGGCGTACTGGCTCAGCACCTGGTAGCCCCACGAGCCGCCGAACGGATGTCCCATGATCGGCAGCAGCTCGATATGCGTGAAGCCCAGCTCCCCGACGTAGGGAATCAGCTGGTCACCGAGCTCGTCCCAGTCCAGTACACGCCCCGCGCTCGACGCATCCGCCGCGCCCGCCACCGGCACCCGCCGCCACGACGCCACGTGCAGCTCGTAGATCGACAGTGGCGCGTGCGCGAGCGCGCCGTTGCCCGCGCGTGCCTCGAGCCAGGCGGCGTCGCTCCAATGGAATGGGGCCGGATCGGCCACCACGGACGCGGTCAGCGGCGGCGCCTCGACCGTCTGCGCAACCGGGTCGGCCTTGAGCGGCAACAGTCCGTGCGGTCCGAGAATCTCATATTTGTACAGACTGCCCGGCGGCAGGCGCGGGATGAACAACTCCCAGATCCCCGCCTCGACGCGCGCTCGCATCGCATGGCGCCGCCCGTCCCAGCCGTTGAAGTCTCCCACCACCGAGACGCGCCGCGCATTCGGAGCCCAGACCGCGAAGCGCACGCCCGGAACATTGCCGATGCTCATCACCTGCGCGCCCAGGCAGCGGCCCAGCTCCAAGTGGTTGCCCTCGGCGAACAGGTACAGATCCAGCTCGCCCAGCAGCAGCCCGAAGGCGTACGGATCCTCGGTTTCCTGCAGCACGCCGCCGGGCCAGTGGATGCGCAGCCGGTAGGCCGTATCGCCCGGGATGCGCCCGGCAAACAGTCCCGGTGTCTGCACCGGCTGTAGCCGGCACAGCACGCCCCCGTCCGCATCGACGGCATCGACCGCCTCGGCCGGCGGCAGGTAGGCGCGCACGATCGTGTCCGCTGCGTGCGGATGCGGACCGAGCAGCGCGAACGGATCGCCCACCGAACCATCCGCCAGCGCCTGCGCGGCCTCGGCCGCAATCAGCAGCGAATCTTCGCCGGACGCCATCTGCCCGGCGGCACCGGGCAGCGTGCCGGCGGGCGCGCCGGCGGGCGCGCCGACGTTCGCAGCGATCCCGCCGGCGGCCTCGGCGACCTCGTCGGTGACATCATTCGCCACATCATTGGCGACCTCGGTGCCGGCGTGTAGATTGCCGGCCGCCGCCGCGGCTAGATCGATGCTCATGCGGTATCAGCCCATCCCTTGTTGAAGCCGGCGTCCATTGAAGGCCGGCGTGCCCAGAACGATAACGCGCCTCATGGCCACGTAGGCTTCCGCCGCTCCGACTCGATCCGTCGGAGAACGGCGCGATCCGAGCCGAGCCGAGAGCCTAGATGACAACCACAACGCCTGGAGCTTGATCGAGAGGCCACCTCGCACGCCTCAGCCGGTAGTCTGCAAGCCCCGCGCCACCCCGCTGACGCTTGCCTGCAGCGATTCGAACAGCTCGCGGCTCTCCCGGCCGCCCGCGCGCCAGCGCTCGAGCAGATCGACCTGCATGAAGTGCATCGGGTCGAGGTACGCGTTGCGCATCGCAATGCCGCGCTGCAGGGTGCGGTCGGTGTCCAGTAACGCATCGGATTCCTTGATCTCCAGTACCAGCGCGCAGCTGCGCTGGTACTCCTCGCGCAGCGGCACACCGAACTGCCGCAGCTCCTCGGCGGCGAGCCGGTCATAGTGCGCGACGATGCCGAAATCGGCGCGCGCCAGCATGGCCTCGATGTCGTCGATCAGGGTTCGGAAGAACGGCCAGCCGCGATAGCAGCGCCGCAGCAGATCGATACCGCGCTCGCCGCGCGCGAACTCCAGCCCGCTGCCCGCACCGTACCAGCCGGGCAGCATGTGGCGCGACTGCGACCAGGCATATACCCAGGCGGCCGGCCGTACCGCGTCGATGCCGTGGCAGTCGCTGCGCGAGAGCTGGTTGGAGCCGATCTGCATGCGCTCGATCACGTCGATGGGCGTGACCTGGCGAAAGTAGTCGCAGAACTGGGGCTGCTCGTAGATCAGCCCGCGCCAGGCCTGCGCGCTGTGGCCGGCCACCAGCCCCGCGCACTCGGCCAGCGCCGCGCCCTCGCGCACCGCCACGCCTCGCTTGACCGCCAGCGTGGCCAGCGCCAGCGCGCTGAAAGCGCGCTCGAGCGAGCGCATCGCATTGGGCCGCATGCCGTAGTTCTGTGCGATGTTCTCGCCCTGCTCGGTGAAACGCAGCATGCCGCTGACCGACTCGGCCGGGGCCGCACGCAGCAGCGCATCGATACGGCCGCCGCCGCGCGGGATGCTGCCGCCGCGGCTGTAGAACAGCACGTGTCCCCTGCGCGCCTGCTGCAGTGCCTCGGTCAAGTGCCGCTGCGCCCGGTAGGCGGCGAAGCGCGAGGCCACGATGCCGCTTTCCTGGTTGCTCTCGGAATAGCCGATCAGCACGGTCTGCGGACGGCCGCGCGCCTCCAGGTGGCGCTGGTAGACACCGTCCTCCAGCAGCGCACGCATGGTCGCGCCGCAGTGCTCGAGCGTTTCGATATGGTCGAACAGCGGCGCCACGTCCAGCGCCACCTCGCCGGTGCTCTTGTCGTAGACCTCGGCCCAGCGCGCCAGCACCAGCGGCGCCAGCACGTCATCGGGCTGCACCGCCCCGCCGACCACATACAGGCCGATCGCCTCGGAGCCGTAGCGGTGCCGGCTCTGCATGATGGCATCGAACACGGCCAGGGTGCGCTTGCCGAGCGCATCGAAGCTGCCGCTCGGGCCGGCATCGTGCTCCAGCACCTCGATCAGCCGCGTGTGGCGCTCGGCGGCGCTGCGCTTGCACCAGTCCGGGTCATCCAGCCCCTGCGCCAGCACCGCGTGATGCACGCGCGTGTGCTGCCGCAAGTCCAGGGTCGCCAGGTGAAAACCGAAGGTATCGATCCGCCACAGCAGCCGCCGTACCTGGAAATAGCCGGCATGCACGCCGCGGTTGTCGAGCAGGCTGTGCTTGATCAGCCCGATATCGGCGCGGAACTGAGCCGGCGCCTCATAGCCGTTGGCGCGGCCCTCGTAGGTGGCCTGCAGCCGCTCGGCGATCTGGCCCAGCAGCACGCGATAGGGCATGCGGTCGTGGCGCGAGGGCGTGCCGGTCTGCGATCCGGGCAGCAGAGTGCGGTACTCATCGATCCGGCGCAGCACCTCGGCCGAGATGCCGACTCGGCTGGCGCTCTGCGAGAGCATCTGCGAGAGCTCGAGGCATTCGTGGTGATAGTTGCCGATGATCACCTGCTGCGCGCGCGCGAGCGTCTCGCGAATGCTCTTGGCATGCACGTCGGCCGAGGCTTCCATGTCGCCGCCGACCCAGGTGCCGAAGCGCACGATCACCGGCAACTCGAGTGTCTCGGGCGAGGCGCCGTAGTGCTTGGCCAGCGCCGCGGCGATCTCCTGGTAGAACGCCGGCACGATGCGGTACAGGATCCGCGCCAGAAAGAAGATGGCGTGCTCGCGCTCGTCGGCCACCGTCAGGCGCTCGCGCGGATGCTCCTCGGTCTGCCAATCTGTGCTGATCTCGGTGCGCACGCGCTCGAGCAGCGTGCGCCGCTCGTACGGCGCCAGCGTGGCGTTGTCGCGCTCGAGCAGCAGCGCCGCCATGCGCTGCTGGCGCAGCAGCGTCGTGCGGCGCGGCGACTCCATCGGATGCGCCAGCATCACCGGCTCGATCGACAGCTGCGCGATCAGCTTGAGCACATCCTTGAGCGCCAGGCCCGCGGACTTGAGCTCCGCGACCGCATCTTCCACCCCGCCGGGCTGCGGCCGATCGCTGTCCTGCAGGAAGTACTCGCGCCGCCGGCGGATGCGATGCACCTTCTCGGCCACGTTGGCCAGCTGGAACCAGCCGGCGAACGCGCGCAGCAGCTCGCGCGCCAGCGCCGGCGGCCGGCCGCGCACACGCACCGCGAGCGCCCCGCCGGCCTGTGCCTCGCCCGAGCGCCAGCGGATCGCGGTCAGGCGGTCCTGCTCGACCACCTGGAAGAACTCCTCACCGCCCTGTTCGCGCAACACCTCGTCCATCAGCCGTCCCAGCGCGAGCACGTCCTCGCGCAACGGGGCGTGGCGGACCGGAAATTGGACATCTTCGCCGTTCATAAGGGGGTGGCATTCTACCTGCAAGCACCGGCACCGGCGCGACGCTACCCGGCCAGCAGCACCCCCTCGGCGTGCTCGAGCGCGGCCGGGGTACCGTAGATCACCACCACATCGCCCTCGCGCAGCTCGGTGTCCCCGGCGGGCTCCCGCCCGGTAATGCCCTGGCGCCGCACCGCAGCAAACGCCACCTCGGCGCCGCGCGCGCGCGCCTCCGCCAGCCGGCGCCCGACCGCCCAGGCGCCCGGCGGCAGCACCACCGAGCGCAGCTGCTCGTCGCTGTCGGGGGGCGCGGCGCGGCGCGGCCCCGTGAGGCTGCGCAGGGTGCCGTAGCGCTGCAGGCGCAGCGCATCGGTGATCTGCAGCGCCTGCGGCGCCGGCACCTGCAGCAGCATCAGCGCCTGGGACACCAGCGTCAGTCCGGCCTCGAAGGTCTCCGGCACGACCTCCGTGGCACCCGCTAACGACAGCTCTGCCAGGTGCGAATCGTCCTGGGCGCGCACCAGCACCGGCACGTCCGCGCGCAGCCGGCGCACCGCACGCACGATCCCGACCGCCACCGACGGATTGGCAAAGGTGATGATCACGACGGTGGCCCGGTCCAGTCCGAGGTTGCGCAGCAGCTCCTCGTCGGCGCTGTCGCCCCATACCACCGGCTCGCCCGCCGCGCGCGCGGCCTGCACGTTGGCCGGATCCAGGTCGAGCGCCAGGTATTCGAATCCCTGCGATGCCAGCACGCGGGCCAGATGCCGCCCCACGCGGCCGAAACCGCACAGCAGCACATGCTCGCGCTGCGCCAGCTCGGTGGCGGCGGCGTACTCGCGCTCGATGGCGACGCCCGGCGGACCGCGCTCGCGCAGCACGAAGCGCGCGATGCGCTTGTTGTAGCGGATGATCATCGGGCTGACGAACATGCCGAGCACCACCGCGGCCAGCAGCGACTGCACCAGCCGCGCGGCGACCAGCCCATCGCCCTCGGCCAGGATCGTCAGCAGCGCCACGCCGAATTCCCCGCCGCCGGCGAGCACCAGGCCGGTGCGCAGCGACTTGAAGCGTGCATTGCCGAAGGCCGCGACCGTGAGCGTCGACAGCAGCGCCTTGCCCAGCACCAGCAGCACCAGCAGTCCGAGCACGGCGGGCAGGTTGGCCACCAGCACGCGCAGGTCCAGCAGCATGCCGACCGAGATGAAGAACAGCCCGAGCAGCAGCTCGCGAAACGGCCGGATGGCGGCATCGATCTGGTGGCGGTATTCGCTCTCGGCCAGCATCATGCCGGCGAGGAAGGCCCCCAGCATCATCGACAGCCCGAGCCGCGCGGTGATCCACGCGGCCGCCAGCACGATCAGCAGCGCCGCCAGCGTGAACAGCTCGCGCAGGCGGCTGTGCGCGATCTCGTGCAGCAGCGGCCGCACGATCCAGCGTCCGATCGCCAGCACCGCGGCCAGCGCCACCAGTCCCAGCACCACCAGCCGCACCAGCAGCGCGGCGCCGGAAGCCGTCGGCCCCTGCGCCAGCACGGTGGCCAGCGCCAGCAGCGGCACGAACGCCAGGTCCTGGAACAGCAGCACCGCGAACGACAGGCGGCCGTGGGTGCGGTTGAGCTCGTCCTGGGCACCGAGCTGCTGCAGCACGATCGCGGTCGAGCAGGTCGTCAGCGCGCCGCCCACCACGATCGCGCTGGCCCAGCCGACCCCGACCGCATGCACCACGAGGGTCCACGCGCCCCCGACCACCAGCGTCTGGGCCGAGCCGAGGCCGAACACCTCGCGCCGCATCGCCACCATCCGCGGGAAGGAGAATTCCAATCCCAGCGTGAACAGCAGGAACACCACGCCGATCTCGCCGATCGCGCGTGTTTCCGGCCCGTTCGGCACCACCGCGAGCGCGTGCGGCCCGACCACGATGCCGACGATCAGGTAACCAAGGATGACGGGAAGGCCGAGGCGCCGCGCCAGGGCGATCAGCAGCACCGAGGCGAACAGCAGGACCAGTAGCTGGCCGAGCGAGAATGCGGGCACGCCGCAACGTTACGGGTGTCGACCGTCAGTTGTCTATGGTCATCGTAGTGTCATAGCGGTCGAAGCCGTGGATGGCGCGGCGGTACGCGGTCATCACCAGCCGCTCGGCGGCCTTGTCGGCGCGCGCGGCCAGCAGCATGCGCATGACCACGTCGTCGGCCGGACGGGCCCGGTCGTCGGCCAGCAGCTGCTCGAGGAAGCGGGCCAGTCGGCACACGATCTCATTGACGAAGCGCAGGCGCGCGCCGTCGTGCACCTGCTCGGCGCTCGGACCGTAGGTACCGCGGGCCTCGACCGTCAGCTCGTGCAGGAACACGGCGATGAGCCGCGCCTGGTCCAGCGGCGGCAGCTCGGTAAAATAGTCGATTTCCGACTGCAGGTTCACGTGGCGGAGGTTCAGGTGGTCGGAACGAATTCGATCGGCTTGGTGGTTGTCATCGTGGCCACATCCCTGGCCTGGAACTGGAACAGCTTCACGCGTGCGACGATCTTGCGCTCGAGCTCAGGATCATTCAGTTCGCTCGATACGACGTGGCACTCCGTCACCTCGCCGGAGGGGGCAATCGTGAACTCGAGCACAAGTTTGCCCTGCAGATCCGGCCGCTCGCGCAGCTCGCGCCCATACAGCGCATAAATCGCGCCCTTGTTGCGGTCGAATACCAGCGCGATCTCCTCCTCGCTGCGCGACGGGCGGCCGCGCACGTCACGGGTGCTGCTCGCGGCCACGGCCGCTTGGGCGATGCGCGACTGCACCGCGGCAGTCTGGTGCCCCACCAGTGAGCCCGCCCCGCTGCCGAAGCCGCGGCTGGCGCTGGCGGTGGTGACGATGCCGCCCGAGCCGCTGGCCGCTCTGGAGGCGATCAGCGAGCGCTCGGCATGGCTGTCCTGGCCCACCGCGCCCTGCAGGTTGCGCGTCTGCCCGAGCGCCGTCAGGTCGACGTCGCGCCGCAGATCGGCCAGCTGATCCTGGAATTTCAGCAGCCCCGAGTGCTCCAGCTTGCGGCGCGTCTGCGCGGCGCGGTCCACCGGGGTGGGCGTGATCACCGGTTTGGGGACCGGCTTGACCTCGGGCTTGGGCGCGGCCTGATGCACCGGGACCGGCTTGGGCTTGGGCTGCACCATCAGCCGCGCCAGCCGCTCGGGCACGGCCTGGTCGGGCGCCTCCACCACCGGTGCCAGGTGCACCAGCGGCAGGATCACGCCCAGCAGCACCAGCACCGAAAGAGCAACCGTGAGCAGGCGGCGCAGGCGCCGGCGGTCCTCGGGATCGCTCTCCCAGGGCAGTTCGTAGTTGCGGTAATACTGGCTGAGCTGCATGCGTGAAACTTCCGGGGCTCGCGTCAGGAGGTGCGCACCGCGCCGGCGGGAACGGGCTTGTCCTTCTGCATCACCGCCAGCGAGATGCGGCCGTAGTTCGCATCGGTGCAGGTGGTCATGACCCGCTTGAGCACCTCGTACGGCAGCGCCTTGTCGGCCATGACCGTGATCTCGCGCTGCGAGGGGTCCTGCGGCGCGCCCTGCTGTCCCGCCAGCAGCGGCCGCTCCAGCGCGGCGCGCAGCGGCGCGATGACGTCGCTCGTGCCGGCGCGGATTTCGGCCACCGTGGTGATCGGCTCGCCCTGCACGTACAGCTCATCGGGCGTGAGCATCACCACCACGGTCTGGCGCGGCTGCTGCTGCGAGATCGATTGCGGCATCTGGATGGCGCGGTTGTTCTGCAGCACCTCCACGTTGGTGGAATAGATCAGCAGAAACGCCACCATCACGGTGAGGATGTCGATCATCGGCACCAGGTTGATCTGCGCGTCGGCGCGATTGCGCAGCTGGTGCAGCAACATGCGCCGGGCCCGGCTCGACATGCTCATGGGTTCGCTCTCCTGGCGACGGCCGCGACCGCGGCCGCGGCCGGGGCGTCGCCGATCGAAATGTCCGGGAACAGCTGGTACTGCACGTCGCTCAGGCCGGCGTTGACGTCCAGCACCCGCACCCGGTCCATGACCTGCACCAGCGTGTCGTACGGCGTATCGGGCTCCAGCAGCACCGTGGCATCGGTCTTGTCCGGAAACTTGGATTTCACCAGCTGCAGGTACTGCGACAGGCCGTCATAATCGTACGCACCATTCTTGTTCATGAAGGTCGCCAGCGGGCCGCTGTTGCGATCGCCGACCTGCAGCGAGTTCGCCCGCACCGTCACCTCCAGCTGCAGCCCCGGCGGCGGCTCCTTGTACTGCGCATTGGCCGGCGGCAGCCGCAGCTGCAGGATCACGGTGCGCGAGAACACCGCGGTCATCAGCAGGAACGTCACCAGCACGGTGAAGATGTCGATCATCGACACCAGCATCAGTTCGGACGGCTTGCGCTGGCGGCGCAGCAGCCGCTTGATCTCATGCGAGCGGCGCATGCGCGGACCTCATCGTGCCGGAGGACAGCTGCGTTCGCACCTTCGGATCCTAGGCGGCCTGCGGCGGGCGCTCGGGCATCGCGCGCTCGGTCACCGCGTTCAGGAACTTCACCGACGCCATCTCCAGGCTGTCGACCAGCTCGGTGGTCTTGGTCTGCAGCAGCGCGTGGGTCAGCAGCAGCGGCACGGCCGTGATCAGGCCGAACGCGGTGCAGTTCATCGCCACCGAGATGCTGGCGGACAGCAGGTTGGCCTTTTCCGCCGGGTTCACGGTGGCAACCGCGGCGAATGCATTGATCAGGCCGATCACGGTGCCGAGCAGCCCCAGGAGCGTGGCGACGTTGGCGAACGTGGCGATGTAATGCGTGCGCTTCTCCAGCCGCGGCAC
>DATAWM010000043.1:0-42811 GCA_036267195.1 Steroidobacteraceae bacterium | reverse complement strand
CCCCCCACGACCGAGAAAAAGACCGAGAAAAAGACCGAGAAAGGGACAGAAGAAAGGGGAGCGGGAAGGGGGCGAGATGGCACGGGCGAAACTCACGGCGCTCGCGGTGGAGCGGGCCCATCGGGCCGGCGAGCCGGTGTTGCTGAGCGACGGCGACGGACTGTATCTGCGCAAGCAGACGCGCGATGGCGCCTCCTGGACACTGCGCTATCACTTCGCGGGCCGACCTCATTGGCTCGCGCTCGGCAACTATCCCGACATGCCGCTCGCGCAGGCGCGCATCGAGGCGCGTCAGGCGCGTGTGCTGCCCGACAAGCAGCAGAATCCACTGGCCCTGCGGCGTGCAGCGCTGGCCGAGGAACGCCAGAAGCGATTGTTCAAGACACTGTGCGAGGACTGGTACCGCGCCGAGATCCAGGCGCGCGCTCTCAAACACCCGGCCGTACCGCGCCGCTATCTCGACAAATACCTGCTGCCGAAGCTCGGTCGATTCGCCGCCGGCGACATCACCCCTGCGGACATCGCGCGCATGCTCGATGAGGTTAAGGGGCGCGCCCCGACCGCGGCGAATGATCTGCTGCGGTTCACGCGGCGGATCTTTGCGTTCGGTGTTCGCCGCCGCTTCGTATCAAACAACCCTGCCGGCGATTTCTCACCACGACTGGATGCCGGCGGCACTGAACGCCCGCGCAGTCGAGCGCTGAGCGGCGACGAGCTCGCACAACTGTTCGCGAAGATTCGCGAGACACCGAACTTCGGTGAGGACAACCTGCTCGCCATCAAGCTGCTGCTGGCGCTGTGCGTGCGCAAGGGCGAGTTGCTCGGTGCGCGCTGGGAGGAGTTCGATCTCGACGGTCTTTCGACCTCGGGGGCGGCGTGGCGCCTGCCTGCGGCAAGGACCAAGACGGGCGAAGGTCTAGACACCCCGCTGGTGCCGGACGCGGTTGAGTGGTTCCGACAGTTACGCGGACTTTCAGCCGGCAGCGAGTACCTCTTCCCGAAGCGTCGCCGGGATCGTCACGAGCGTGTACCGCACGTCGGTGTCGATACGCTCAACGCGGCTCTGAAGCGTGTGAAGCACGGTCTACCGCACTTCACCCTGCATGATCTGCGACGTACTGCGCGCACGCACCTGGCTGCTCTTGGCGCTCGCCGCGAAGTGGCTGAGCGCTGCCTTGGACACAAACTCCGCGGTGTCGAAGGTACCTACGACCGCCACGACTACTTCAAGGAACGCCGCCTGGCGCTCGGGCAGTGGACACAACTGTTACTCGATGCGGAGAGCGGCAATAGCAAGGTCACCCCCATTCGTCGAAGCCAGAATTAGGGCCGGCGGACGTTCTGAATTGAAAGGCGCTGACGACATCACCGCGGTCGCTTCCCGGTCGGTTACGCCCGGCTGTCCAAGCTGCGGCAGCACAATGGTTCTGCGCATTGTCTTCCTGAGCGAAGAGCCGACGGGCCATTATGGCAACTCGCGAGCGAAGCAAATAATCCCCGTCGCGACGAGCAACGCAGTCGTTAGACCCTTTCAAGACGGCGCAGCCGCTCGAGGATGAGAGGCAGGCGCGCCTGGCTCGCGGCATCGCCCGGCAAATGACCTGGCAGCGCTGTAATGAACGCGTCCTCCGCCAGCAACTGTGTAATCCTTTCGCGTAAGTACTCGCGCACGTCGTTCGTCGAAGCCGCAACCTCCTCCAGCACCTCGTTGCGCCCGTTGATGACGGTAACGATGTCCTCCAGATCATGGCTGGCGACGTAGTCGCCGGCACCACGGTCCCGAAAAGCCTCGAACTTGGTGGCGAGAAATAGCGGTCCCGAAACAAGTTGAATCGTGCGGCCGCTCGGGAGTGCGTAGGGCACGGCAGTTGCCACGGCCAGCGGGTACCAGCGGTTCTGAAATCCTAGAACACCGCTACCGGAGGGCATGACGTCGAGCTGCAATCCCGCGACTCGCCAGCGACAGACCACTTCGGGATCATGTTTGAATCCCTTGGCCGCGATGCGCTTCTCCAAGGCGTGATACTCGTGGATGGTGGTCACTTCCGCGACGACGTCGACGTCCGTGGTCGCCCGCACGTAGTCGGGACGAACCGATGTGACGAGCAGGCCCGTGGCGCAGCCGCCGACAAACACGAGATCGTCGGCAATGTCACCGAGCACACGCACCATGTCCTCAAGTAAAGCTGCGTTGGCGGCAGCCCCTGAGGCCATGTTCACTTCAGCCGCTCCTCAAGCAGCCGCGCTGCCAGGTTGCGCTCCCGCGCCTGGCCAATGCGCAGCGCATCAAAGAGTGCGAGTAACTCATACAGCGCCGAGTCCTTTCGCGCCGCGGCCGGTTGCCCAGGATATAGCGGCAAGAGCGACTGTCCGCGGACCTTGCCCTCCGGATCCGGCCACACCGGCGGCAGATCGCTGGCACTGGCCAACAGCTCTCTCAAGGGGGCGATGGCGTGCGCGGTCGGCATGCCCACCGTCAATTCTCCACGCATGGGGGGGTAGGCGAAGGGAGCACCGTTCACCAGGAAGCGGCGCAGTGACTCCTTGACTGGTCGAATATTTCCATCGATTGATGCAGCCAGCTTTGCCACGATCAGTCGCTGCACAGCGGCGTGAGCCTCAAACTGCGACAGGTGCATGGTCTTTCCCAGCGCCGCATAGGACAAGCGCTCCGACCCCAGCACGACGAGCTTGAGCGCGATCGCCACATCCTGCGGTTTCAGCACCCACTGCCGGGGAGCCCCACGGCGCAGGGCCACCGGATCAGTCCTTGGCATGGCGGCTTTCATATGCTGTATGCATATAGCATATGGAACGGGGGCTTGGCAATGTGCTCAGAGCTGGCCATTGAGCAACTCTGAATAAGGCGAACACTATTAATAGTTCGCCCATGAAGTATGAATAATATCGATGAGCTCTCAGCGAGCAGGTTGGGACCCCCCGCTGAACGCTCCTTGCAGACAGGGCGGGCGCATTTCAGCGCGTCATCAGCATCTCCTGCGCGGGATGCTGCCGGGCCCGCTCGAGCAAGCCCGCCATGAGCCCGGGAATCGAAGCCATCATGGGCATTCTGCTGGGTTCCGAGGTTGCCGATGAAGACCGAAGAGACTTCTTTCGAGCTCAAATCCTCTTCTGGATGCTGTGCGCGATCGACGGGCACGCCAAGAACTTCAGCCTCTTCCTGAATGCAGGCGGCAGTTACCGCCTGACTCCCCGTTATGACGTGCTCTCGGCTCATCATGCACTCGGTACGAAAGCCGGACGCTTGTCCCCGCATAAGGTGAAGATGGCCATGGCCATTCGCAGCAGCAACGAGTCTCACTACAACTGGAGCGACATCCTGCCGCGCCACTTCCAACTAACGGCACAGCGATGCGGTCTCGGCAGCGAGATTGGCCGCATGATGGAAGAGTCGATCGAAAGAACCGGTTCGGTCGCCGATTCAGTGCAAGACCTGCTGCCCGCGGATTTCCCTCAGGAGTTGGCGCACGATGTGCTGAACGGCCTGCGCGCCTGCGCCGGCCGCATGAGGGCAACCGGTTCGAAGGTTTGAAACGGAAGCGCCGTAGCGTGGATCGCGTGTCTTACGTTTTCGACCACGTCCTGACCGCGATTCGCAACCCGCGGCGCCGTTGTGTTCGAATGCGTTGTGGTCGCCATACCGCTGCGTCGTGGTCCAGCGAGCGAGGTAGCACGACCTTACGAGGAAACGCCTGCGAGCAAGGCGCGTCGTGGGGAGTTCGCGGCGCGTATGAAAGTTGCCGCGGGCCTCACGCCCAGACCCGACGAGCGCCCGAACAAACGCGACCACCGACTGCTGCGGCAGTTGCGCGGGCGCAATTGAGAGCGGATCGGAGCTTTTAGCTCGGCAGGAGGCATGGGCGCCCCGCCCCCGAGCAATGTCAACTCAATAAAACCTGACAACGGCCGATATCGTTGCATTGCGGTCTGCACGCAGTACCGTCTGATCAAGGAGTGTGACGTGGCAGGCATTCGATCGCGCGCCTTTTTAACCGAACCTGCTCAAGACCCGACCTTTAAATTCATCAGTGATCTGGCCAAGGAGCTTTCGTCTGGCCGTGTCGAGCTTCCGTCCTTTCCGGACGCGGCCGCGCGCGTGCAGCAAGTGCTCAGCGACCCAGCCGTACCAACGAGCGGATTTCACGCGTCATCGGGGCCGATGCCGGCTTGGCGGCGCGTTTGTTGACAATGGCGAACTCGGTCCTGCTGCATCGGGGTACCACGCCGATCACTGACTTGAACGGCGCGGTCACACGCATCGGGCACGACAACATCCGTACCGCCGCACTGGCCTATGCCAATGCGCAGCTGCGGCAGGCCCCCGAGCTGGCCCATATTCGCCCGCAGCTCGAGGCCTGCTGGCGCGACGGTATTCGCGTTGCCTCGCTCGCGCACTCCGTCGCCAAGGAGACGCGATGCGTTCGCACTGACGAGGCCATGCTAGCCGGGTTGCTGCACAACATCGGTAAGCTCTACATAATCGCGCGCGCACCGAAGAATCCTGGGTCGGCGCCGGCACTGGACGCTGCCGTGGTGGAAAATTGGTATTCGAACATCGGTCAGGCGGTGGCGCAAAACTGGAAGCTGCCGGAGGAGATCGCCAGCGCGATCGCCGGCCAGCTCGAGTCCGAGCGCAGCCATGAGGGCCCGGCTGACCTTCTCGACCTGCTGATCGTCGCGGTGCAGGTCGCAGCTAAAATGGCCGCTCGCGCGCCCGACGATGCAGCCCTGGCGCAACTTCCGGCGGCAGTAGCCCTGGGGCTATCGGCCCCCATGTTCAAGCGCATTGCGCTCGACGCGCATGCTGAACTGCAAATGCTGCAGGCGGCGCTCGGGTAGAGCTAAGAGCTTCGACGTCAGGGTGTCGGCGATCGCCAAGCCTGGATGCCGAGTCATCATGACGTCGGCTTCGATGAGTCCGGCCGGTCCGGCACTCCAAAGATCAGCACATCGACTACGAGTTTCCACACCCCGGCTACGATCAAGAAGCTGGCGAACCACCACCATTGCCTGCCGGACCGATACAACGGCGCATAGGATGCGAATGCCCAAGCGGCCGCTCCCGCTAGGAACACGACAGAACGGGTGACACGGCGACTACGATCGAGATGACGTCGGGTAAGGGCTTTGAGCGCGCGTTCGGCCTGCACCAGCAGCACTAACAACAGGACTATGCCCCCTAAGCCCATCACTAAAATGCCCCACACCGCCGTCTTGCCTCCTGCCGCACCGCATGCCGCCGAGCATTGTGCTTCAGCACGCGCCTGTTGCCCAAATCCGCGCGCGCGGATCGCCTCGCGCCGGGGGCGCCACTCTTTCCGCAAGCGGGAGCGTAGCCGGACTTGCCCGACGTCCTGCTTTCCCACGATAGGCTGGGCGGCGCCGGGCGCGGATCCAACCATGGGATCGGAGTTCCTGCGCATACACTTCCACATGGTGGTAACGCTCGATCCGCGAGGCCAGACGTTCAACGGTAAGTACTCGGTCACGGTATGGATGGAGTCGGCCAGCAATCCGTTCAACGAAGACTCACGCTCCAATCCACCCGTCGCTTCCGGCGCAGGCGCGGTGACGGCGACCCGCGTCAATCCCGATGAATAGCGGCTAAGCAGCCGTCGCGCTGCGCTCCCGCACCCCGGAAACGGGGGCGGGAGCGCAGCCCGATCGGGACCATGCCCGTTTCGACGTCGTGACCGGCTACGTCAGTTACGAGGAGCCGGGCAAGTGAACTGTTGCTCCTTCTCCTGCCGCGCCGGCGGGGGCTGTAACTTCCAGCCAGCCGGAATCTCGAACTGATCGGCCGGGATCGACGCCGTGCTGATCGAGGTCGTCTCGGCCGTAAATGAAATCACCCGTACCTTGTCCGAGGGTGTAGCTGCGGGACTACCCGGGGTCTGCGAATGGGAAGGGGCCGCACTGGCGGCGGCGTTTCCCGCGGCGCTCCCAGCGGCATTCGCCGCGGCGTCGCCTGTCTGGTTGGCAGCGTTGGCCGCCACCTGGCCGCCGACCGAGCCGGTGCTGGGATTGACCTTGCGATGGAACAGACCGCCGAGCCCTCCGCTCACGGCGTTGGAGGCGAGCCCGTGCAGGAATCCACCCCCGCCGCCGGCGCCGCTCGTTGGCGCCTGTGTCTGCTGAGACTGCGCCTGCTGCGCCCGGCCACAGTGCGGGCCGCCGAACGCCATATAGAAACTGGTGCGTAGCGGATAGCCCGTTAAGCCTGAGCTCTTGCCCTGCAGCTGCTTCAACGCGTCGGCGTATGGAGCCATGTACTGCTGCATCATGCCTTGCAGCTGCGGATTGTTTTGATCGAGTCCCTGCGCGGCGAGGTAGTTTTTGGTGAAGGCGCTGCGCTCGTCGAACCCGGGGATGTTGTCGCTGGTGAGCCAAACGTCGAAGCCGTAGTCGATCTCGCATACATCGCCGCTTTGCGGCTCGGTGCAGGTCTGCGATAGCACGATGCTGCTTTTGCGGCTGTCGTGGCCGGCGAGCGTCGCGTGCTCATCGGTCTGTTTGACATCCACCTGCGGCGAGCTGGGCTGACAGTGCGATGTATCCGGGGCGCTCTGGGCCGTCGGGGTCGCCTGCGGCACCGGGCACTTCTTCATCTCATCCATCATCTTCTGCAGCCTCTGCTGCGCCAGTGCCCGCTCCTCCGCAGTCGGAAACGGATGCTCGGTGTACTGCTTTTTCTTAGGTTCGAGCTGCCACTGCAGCTGTTTATCGAGCCGCACGATCTCGCCGCGCTGCGCGTCGCGACAAAGCAGTGCCATGAAGCCGCCGCATTTAGTCTGCGAGTCGCTGCGCTGCTTGTCGCTGCTGGTGCGCTCCGTTGTGGCGATGTCGATATTGATGCCGGAGACACTCATCGAGGTCTGCTGGTCCACGGTCACATCGGCGTGCGCGACACCGCAACTCACAGCCGCAGACCCAGCCAGGGCAAGTGTGGCGGCAAGACAGGTAAGGGACTTATTGGAATAGGCGCTGATCATGACCTCTCCTTGGCTCTGTGCTTCGACCCTATGCGGCCATCCTGTCCGCGACGCCCCCGGGGGGCCGGTTCGGCCGGTTGCAGCACGGATGCTACACCGCTCCTGCCACGATAGCGTAAGTCCCGTGCCTTCCCTATATAGGCGCTTCCAAACGCCTCTAGCAACCCGCCGGGGATGCGGATCAGGGAGCGCGGATCAAGCTCCGCGTCCCATCCGCGCTCTCGCCCAGCCGCAGCACAAAATCGAACCGATCCAGCGCCGTGCACAGCTCGAAGTCGCGCTCGGGCGCCCAGTCGGCGGCGGGGTCGAAGAATTTCTGCGCTTCCGGCGAGCGCCGCAGCCGCGGCACGATCGAGGCTACATCGAAGGACTGGCCCGACAGGCGGGCGGTGAGCAGCTCGGCGCAAACATCATCCGCCTCTGAGCGCTGCGCCGCGGCAACGCCCATGCGCACCAGGCTCACGCTCGCCGGCGCGAGCGCCGCGAGGTAGCGGCAGATGGCGCCCGCGTTGACCAGACTGCCGGTCAGGACCACCTCCGCGGCCAGTGCGTTCACCAGGCCCTGGGTGCCGGCATGGGTCGTGTGCACCAGGGTCCTGCCGCGCAGGTCGAAGCGCTCGAGCTCGGTGGGCGAGTTGCCGCAGTCGAACCCGGGCAGCTTGCGGCCGTAGCGCTCGCCCACGGCAAAGACGCGTGGATCGGCGCGCTTCAACTGCAGCGCGTCTTCGGCCGCGCCGACCGGGATGATGCGCTCGACGCCCTGCGCGGCCGCGTAGCAGGCGACCGAGAAGGCGCGGAAGACGTCGATGATCACGGCCACGCCGCGCGCGGCGCGCGCGCCGGCGACGAAGTCGAGGGATTCTATCTGCATCGATAGCCGGGATGGCCTATCGGCGGACGGGCGGGGCACCGCTGCGGCCGTAGTTGACGATCGGCTCGACCCACTCGACGTCGGTGCGCTGCTGCAGGCGCTTGACCACCTGGACGAATTCCGCGGGAGTGCGGGCCACGACCACGTAGATGTTCGGATTCAGCAGTTTTCTGAGTCCCGGGTACTGCGCGGCGCCGAAGTCGCTGCCCGGGGCCAGTGCGTCCTTCATCTTGAAGGTGATCTCGCCGCTGATGTAGCCCTGTTGCTGCAGCGCGTGGTTGAACACGACGCCGAGCTGCTGCGGGCCGATCGGCGCCGAGGCGGCGACGGCCGTCACCTGATGCGCGATGTGGCCCGAGCCCGAGCTCGACACGACCGGCGTCGCGCGCTGCGTCGGCAGCACCTCCAGCGGTGCGCCGCGGTCATCGATCACCATGCTTGGGTCGCCCACCGGCGGCAATGCGCGCGGCACCGGCGGCGGCAGCTGCGCGCCGGCAACGGAGCTGCCCAGCACGGCCGCAGCCACCGCGGCCAGCGCGGCCCGCCCGGCCAACCCCATCAGCCCGGTCAGCTCGACTGGCCCGGTCAGCCGGCGCCGGGCCGAGGCTGACGCCGGGGCCGGTGCCATGGCCGGATGCTGGTCGGATCGATGCGTGGGCACTGCGGACACTGCCGGATCCTCAATGACCGGTGAAGGTGAGCGTTTGCGCGGCGCTGGTCGACAGCTCGGTCGCATAGCTGCCAGGCGTGCAGTAATCGTACAGCGTCAGCGTCCAGATGCCATTGACCGGCTCGCCGTAGAAGGCATTGGACAGGATCGCGCCGTTGATGACGCTGGTGTTACCGAAACCGTTGGCGGCGTGCAGCAGGATCGAGGTCGTGCCGGATGGCGAGGTCAGCTGCGCCTGATTGCAGTACAGACCGTAGGCGCTGGGGCCGCCGGGGGTCTGGGCAACGTTCAGTGTCACCGTCGCGGTCTCGACGGTGTGGAAGGATTCGGACACCGTGAACTTGATCGGGTAGCCGCTGGCGGATTGCGCCGGGACCACCTCGTTGGCGGCCGAGGCGGTGTAGGCATAGTCGCCCGCCGATGTCTTCACCGCCGGCAGGTAGCTGGTGTAGGTGGCGGCCATGTTCACCGCGGCGGTGGCATCCACGCCGCCGAAGCCATAGTCGTTGCTGAAGTCCAGGCCGGCGCCGTTCCTGACCCAGCCGGCATCGAAGGTGATGCCGTTGGCGGTGACGCCGGCGAAGGTGGGGTCCACGTGCCGGGCCGTCTTGGCCAGCATGTACTTGATGTCGCGCACGCTCAGCTTGGGGTTGGCCTGCAACATCAGCGCGACGACCGCGGTCACCGTCGGTGTCGCCGCGCTGGTGCCGTTCATCGTGGCGGTGTACTGGCAGTCGGCCGCGAGCGGGTTGGCACCGTTGGCATCGAGTGGATTGACGCCGTTCGGGGCGGCGAAGCCGGAGTAGGACGGGGGGTAGTTGGCGTTGGCGCAGCCGGGGCGCGCGGTGGTGATGATCGCGGGCATGTAATCGGTCGCACCGGTCAGGCCCGACACGTAGCCGGAGTTCAAGCCGAACTCGCCGCCGGGGGCGGAGATCCACAGCGACGCGCCGGTGTCGGAGTAGCTCGCGCGGGTGCCGTCGGCGTTGAGCGCGCCGACGATGATCGGCACGGGGCTGGCGCGATCCGGATCACTGGCGGTGTCGCCGCAGCTGACGTGGAAATAATCGGCAGCGCTGCACAGTGCCTCTGCAGTACTGGGGTCATCCTCGTACTCGGCCTCCCACACCTCGAAGTCATTGCCGGCGGCATGGACCACGGCGGCGCCCAGGCCGCCCCGCAGCGTCGTGGTGTTCGCCAGCATGGCCTGCCCGGCCGGGTCGGGCTGCGGCAGCGAGTAGCCGTCCGACTCGAAGCTCGCATTGAACACATCGTTATCGGCCGAGAACGCGGCACCGCCGAATGAGTCGACCTCGTCGGTCATCGTCTGCGGAGTCGGGGCCAGGAAGTTGTAGCCGCGCAGCGTGGCGTCGTAGGCGACACCGCGGCCGCCCACGCCGTTGAACGCCACGGCGCCGATGATGCCGGCGACCTCGGTGCCGTGATCCGGTCCGACGCTGGTGGGGTCCGGTGACGGGTCATCCGTGTCGTTGACGAAGTTATAGGAGTGGCTCAGGTCGACATTCGCGGCCAGATCCTCGTGCGAAGCTTGCAGCCCGGTGTCGACGATGCCGACCTTGATGCCCTTGCCGGCATAGCCCTCGGCCCACGCCCCGGCCACGTCCAGATCGTTGCCGGCCTCCGGCAGCGATGAGGCGAAGGCTGTCGCGCCGGTGTTCTGGATGTGCCACTGATTCGGCAGCAGCGGGTCGCCGTTCAAGGCCACGGTCACGACGCCGCTGCTCGATGCATCGAGATTGGCAACCTGGACCGTGAACTGATCGGAGCTCGCGCTCGGGTAGCCCGACACGGTGTAAGTGATCACGCCGGTCGTGGCATTGACGCTCGCGCTGCCGACCGAGGCCGGCGTCAGCAGCGTGTAGGTCAGCGGCAGATTCTCCCGGTCGCTCGCGGGGATCGTGCCCTGCGCGACGGTGGTCGCGACGCCGAGAACGCCCACGTTCAGTGTCGTGGGCCCGACGATGGGCGGCGCGGCGCTCACGCTGATCGGCAGCGCGGACGATGGCGTGGTGTGGTGGCCGTCGCTGACCGCCACGGTGACACCATATTGACCATGATCCTGAAAGATATGGGATACGGCCGCACCGGTGGCGGTGGTGCCATCACCGAACGACCAGGTGTAGCTGAGCGCGTAGCCCTGCGGATCGCTGCTGCCGGAGGCGTTGAAGCTCACCGTCAGCGGCGCCTGGCCCGTCGCCACGCTGGCGCTCGCGGCGGCGATGGGCAGTGACGGGCCCGAGGCGGAACCGCCACCCCCGCCGCAGGCGGCGAGGGCGGCCACGCCCGTGCCCGCCAGCATGGCGCGAGCCACCCGGACGATCCGCCGCAGCGGCGCCATGCCACTCTCCGTGTCCATAATTGCGCCCGCCAGCGTAGGCAGCCGGCCGGGGTGAGGGCGTGCGACAGCGCACGCTTTGCCGGCGCGGCGGCCGGCCGTGGGATCTTTTGAGACGCCGCTCGCGCCGTGCGCGGCTGGCATCGGCGCCGCACGGCGGCGCCATGTAACATATGCGCCTGCACCCGCCGTGCTGGCACTGCGCCGATGAGCAAACTATTCGTCATTTCCGCCCCGTCGGGCGCGGGCAAAACCAGCCTGGTTCGCGCCCTGCTCGAGCGGCGGCCGCAGCTGGTGGTCTCGGTATCGCACACCACCCGCAAGCCGCGCGCCCATGAGGTCGACGGCCGCGACTACTACTTCGTATCGCCGGCGCAGTTCGAGGACATGGTGCAGCAGCGCTCATTCCTCGAGCACGCGCGCGTGTTCGACAATTACTACGGCACCGGCGCGGAGCAGGTGCGCGAGCGGCTCGCGGCCGGCCGCGAGATGGTGCTCGAGATCGACTGGCAGGGTGCGCAGCAGGTGCGGCGGGTGATGCCCGACTGCGTGACGATCTTCATCCTGCCACCGTCACGAACCGCACTGCAGCAGCGACTGCAGGCGCGGCGCACCGACAGCCCCGAGATCATCGCCCGGCGGCTCGCCGATGCCGTCACCGACATGTCCCACTACCGGGAATTCGATTACGTCGTGGTCAACGACCACTTCGAGCAGGCGGTGCTGGACCTCATGGCGATCCTCGACGGCAACGGGCAGGCGCTGCGCGCCGACAGGCCGGCGCTCGGACCGCTGGTGGGGCAGCTACTCAGCTAAGCATCGCCCCGGCGGCTCGCACGCTGCATGCTGGCGCGCACGTCCTCCGATGCAGTACACTCGCCGGCAACCCCCGGTATTTTCAGGAATTCTGCACCCATGGCCCGCGTCACCGTCGAAGACTGTCTACAGAACGTCGATAACCTGTTCCAGCTGGTGCTGCTGGCCAGCCAGCGCGCCCGCCGCCTGGCCAATGGCGCCGAGGCGACCGTGCCGGTCGAGAACGACAAGGCCACGGTGCTGGCGCTGCGCGAGATCGCGGCCGGCAACATCACGCCCGAGATGCTGCGCGAGCCGGAGCCCAGACTCGACTCGAGCATGCCCGAGCCGGAGCCCGAGGCCGGCTTCCGTGCGCCACAGTTCGGCCTGATCGAGCGCGAGATCTAACCGACCACGATCGGGGGCTCCCTACGAGGCGGTTGTGGACTATGCGTCTTCGCTGTTGGGTTTTCTGCCCGGCTCGAAGCGCGGCACACCGGGCGTCAAGGAGCTGCTGAGCAAGATCGGGACCTACCTGCCGCCCGATCAGGTCGAGCGCGTGCGCGCGGCGGCCGAGTTCGGCGCCGCCGCCCACCAGGGCCAGCGGCGCATCTCCGGCGAGCCCTACATCACCCATCCGGTCGCCGCGGCCGAGATTCTCGCGGACCTGCACCTGGACGCCGATACGCTGGTCGGCGCGATCCTGCACGACGTGATCGAGGACACGCCGATCGCGAAGTCCGAGATCGCGCAGCGCTTCGGCGATGACGTGGCCGAGATCGTCGACGGGGTCACCAAGCTCGACCAGATCCGCTTCAAGAACCGCGAGGAGGCGCAGGCGGAGAACTTCCGCAAGATGCTGCTGGCGATGGTGCGCGATCTGCGCGTGATCCTGGTGAAGCTCGCCGATCGCACCCACAACCTGCGCACGATCAGCGCACTCCCGCTGGCCAAGCGGCGCTCGATCGCGCGCGAGACGCTCGACATCTATGCGCCGGTGGCGGAGCGGCTCGGCCTGTACTCGATGAAGCTCGAGCTCGAGGACCTCGGGTTCCGCACCCTCTACCCTTCGCGCTATCGCGTGATCGAGCGGGCGCTGAAGAAGGCGCGCGGTAATCAGAAGGAGTTCCTCGGCAAGATCCGCACCCAGCTGGAAGCGGCGCTCAAGAAGGCCGGCATCAGCGCACACGTGGAGTCGCGCGAGAAGCACCTGTACAGCATCTATCGCAAGATGCTGCGCAAGCGCGCGACGCTCGCGGAGATCGTGGACGTCTACGGGCTGCGCATCGTGGTCGATTCGGCCGACACCAGCTATCGCGTGCTCGGCGTGGTGCACAGCGTCTACAAGCCGATGCCGGGACGGTTCAAGGACTACGTGGCGATCCCGCGCGTCAACGGCTACCAGTCACTGCACACCACGCTGTTCGGGCCCAACGGCGTGCCGATCGAGGTGCAGATCCGCACCGAGGACATGGACCGGGTGGCCGAGTCGGGCATCGCGGCGCACTGGAAATACAAGGAGGGCGAGAGCGAGGGCTCGGCGCAGCAGGAGCGCGCACGCAAGTGGCTCTCCAACCTGGTGGAGCTGCAGGAGGGCGGCAACTCCGAGGAGTTCATCGAGAGCGTCAAGGTGGACCTGTTCCCCGACAAGGTGTACGTGTTCACGCCGCGCGGGGAGATCCTGCGACTGCCGCGCGGCGCCACCGTGGTGGACTTCGCCTACGCCGTGCACACCGACATCGGCAACCGCTGCGTGGCCGCCAAGGTCGACCGGCGCCTGGCGCCGCTGCGCACGGTGCTGCGCAACGGCCAGACCATCCAGATCATCAGCGCCAAGGGCGCGCGGCCCAACCCGGCGTGGGTGAACTTCGTCGTCACCGCCAAGGCACGCTCGGCCATCCGTCACTACCTGAAGGGATTGCGGCGCAGTGAGGCCGTCGAGCTGGGCCGGCGCCTGCTGGCCCAGGCGCTGGCCGAATTCGACCTGGAGCTCAAAGACGTGAGCGACTCGGCCTGGCAGGCGGCGCTGCCGGAGTTCGGCCTCAAGATCGTGGAGGACCTGTACGAGAAGCTGGGGCTCGGCGAGCGCCTCGCGCCGCTGGTGGCGCGGCGGCTGCTGCCGCCCAATGCGGCAGCGGCGGCCGGCGCGGTAGGGACCGCCGGGACCGGAGTCGCGGCGGCCGGCGCGGCAGGAACGGCCGGGACCGCGGGCGCCACCGGCACCGGCGCGGACAGCGCCGCGGACGCCGGGGGCGCACCACCGCTCGCGGTGGCCGGCACCGAGGGGCTGCTGGTGAGTTACGCGCACTGCTGCTATCCGCTGCCGCACGAGCCGATCCTGGCCTTCCTGAGCACCGGCCGCGGCATCGTGATCCATCGGGATGGCTGCGCCAACGTCGATGACTACCACAAGCATCCGGAGAAATGGCTGCCGGTGAGCTGGCAGCACAAGATCGCGCGCCAGTTCCTGGCCGAGATCCGCATCGAGACGGTCAACCGCATGGGCGTGCTGGCGGCACTGTCGGCGGCGATCGCCAACACCCAGACCAACGTCAACCATGTCACGATAGAGCAGCGCGATGCGGAGACCTCGGTCATCGTGTTCGTGCTGGAGGTCGTCGATCGCAAGCACCTGGCGCGTGTGATGCGGGTGGTGCGCCGCATGCCGGACGTGCTGCGTGTGGTGCGCACGATCGCCGGCAGCCGCCGGCCCAGCACCGGCCAGCGCGGCGGCCAGCGCCCGGCTGCCGGGCAGTGACGGCCAGTGACGCTCGTAAGGAGAACGCAGGCATCATGCAGCGACAAATGATCCAGACCGACCAGGCGCCCAAGGCCATCGGCACCTATTCGCAGGCGATACGCGCCGGCGACACCGTCTATCTGTCGGGGCAGATACCGCTCGATCCGGCCAGCGGCGAACTCATCAGCGGCAACATCGATGCCGAGATCCGGCGCGTGCTCGATAACCTCGCGGCGGTCGCCGCGGCGGCCGGCGGCTCGCTCGAGCGGGTGGTGAAGCTGACCGTGTTCCTGACCGATCTGGCGCACTACGCCCGGGTCAACGAGATCATGTATCAGTACTTTCACGAGCCCTATCCGGCGCGCGCCGCGGTCGGCGTCGCCGCCCTGCCGCGCGGCGCGCGCGTCGAGATGGAGTGCGTACTGAGCCTCGCGTGAGCCGGCCGGCCCTTCGATCGCGGCAGACGGCTGCGCCGGCGTCGATGCCGCCGCGCACCGCCGGGGCCACGGGGGCCGCAGCTGCCCGCGCGCCCGGCA
Organism: Steroidobacteraceae bacterium; assembly: GCA_036267195.1. Classification (GTDB taxonomy): domain Bacteria; phylum Pseudomonadota; class Gammaproteobacteria; order Steroidobacterales; family Steroidobacteraceae; genus FEN-1191. The sequence goes on along the minus strand of DATAWM010000043.1, from coordinate 27,830 downwards.
ACGCCGCCGGCGCGGCCGCGCTGCCCGGCGAGGTGCTGTTCGTGCTGCCGCTGCGCTACGAGGATCGCACCCGGGTCGTGCCGATCGGCACGTTGCAGCCCGGTGAGCGGGCGGTGGTGGAAGGAGAGGTGCTGCTGGCCGAGATCGTGTTTCGCCGGCGGCGATCGCTGCTGGTGCGCCTGTCCGACGGCACCGGTTCGCTCACGCTGCGATTCTTTTATTTCTCCAATGCGCAGCGTGACGGACTGGCGCGCGGCACACGGCTGCGCTGCCACGGCGAGGTGCGCCGCGGACCGCTCGGGCTGGAGCTGGTGCATCCCGAGTACCGCCGCGTGGCCGCGCTGGGCGAGCCGCTGCCGCAGACGCTGACGCCGATCTATCCCGGCAGCTACGGCCTCACGCAGGGTCGCTGGCGCGCGCTGGTGGACCGGGCGCTGCGTGTGCTCGACACCGACGGCGTGGCTGAGCTGCTGCCGCAGAGCCTGCTGTCGCGCTCCGGCCTGCCCGATCTGGCCAGCGCGCTGAAGCTGCTGCACCGGCCCCCGGTCGGCACGGCGTTATCGGAGCTGGCCGCCGGGCGGCATCCGGCGCAGCGACGGCTGGCGTTCGAGGAGCTGCTGGCGCATCACCTCGCGCTGCTGCAGCTGCGCGCGGGCTCGCGCAGCGAGCGCGCCGCGCCGCTCAGGGACGAGAGCGGCTGCCAGGCGCGGCTGCTGGCCTCGTTGCCGTTTGCGCTGACGGGGGCGCAGCGCCGCGTCCTCACCGAGGTGGAGCGCGACCTGGCCGGCGCGGTGCCGATGGCGCGGCTGGTGCAGGGCGATGTGGGTTGCGGCAAGACCGTGATCGCAGCGGCCGCGGCCGCGCGCGCGATCGGCAGCGGCCGGCAGGCGGCGTTCATGGCGCCGACCGAGCTGCTGGCCGAGCAGCATGCGCGCGTGCTGTCGCGCTGGTTCGAGCCGCTGGGCATCCGCGTGTGCCTGCTGACCGGCTCGCAGCCGGCGCGCACGCGCCGCAATGCGCTGCTGGCCGTGGCCAGCGGCAGCGCGCAGCTGTGCGTCGGCACGCACGCGCTGTTCCAGCAGCAGGTGCGCTTCCGCAACCTCGCGCTCGCGATCATCGACGAGCAGCATCGCTTCGGCGTGCAGCAGCGCCTGGCCCTGGCCGCCAAGGGCAGCGCCGCCGAGGACGTGGCCGGCGGCTCGGCTGGCATGGGCGCCGCGGCGGATGAGGCGGCGCCGCTGCCGCATCAGCTGATCATGAGTGCCACGCCGATTCCGCGCACGCTGGCGATGACCGTGTATGCGGACCTGGACGTGTCGGTGATCGACGAGCTGCCGCCCGGCCGCATGCCGGTGCGCACCGTGGTGGTCGGCGCCGACAAGCGCGCGCAGGCAGTCGCGCGCATCGACGAGGCCTGTCGCGCCGGCCGCCAGGCCTACTGGGTGTGTCCGCTGATCGAGGAATCCGAGGAGCTGGACTGCCAGGCCGCGGAGGAGACCGCGACCGCGCTGTCCGAGGCGCTGCCGGCGCTGCAGGTCGCGCTGCTGCACGGTCGCATGGCGCCGAAGCTCAAGGAGCAGGTCATGCAGCGCTTCGTGGCCGGCGAGATCCAGCTGCTGGTGGCGACCACCGTGATCGAGGTCGGGGTCGACGTGCCCAACGCGGACCTCATGGTGATCGAGAATGCCGAGCGCATGGGGCTGGCGCAGCTGCACCAGCTGCGCGGCCGCGTCGGGCGCGGCGCGCACGAGGCCGGCTGCGTGCTGCTGTATCGCGCCCCGCTGTCGCAGATGGCGCGCTCGCGCCTGGCGTCGATCCGCGAGACCAACGACGGCTTTGAGATCGCGCGCCGGGACCTCGCGCTGCGCGGGCCGGGCGAGCTGCTGGGACGGCGCCAGACGGGCCTGGCGCAGCTGCGTGTGGCCGACCTGGGGCGTGATGCGGATCTGCTGGACGACGTGCGCGCCACCGCGGCCGAGCTGCTGGCCGCGGCGCCCGAGCGCGTCGCGGCGCTGAGGGAACGCTGGATCGCCGAAGGGGAGCAGTATGGGCGTGTCGGCTGAGCGTCCCTCGGCCGGCGACGGCCGCGCGGTGTCGGCGCAGGGGTCGGCGTCAGCGCCCTTGCCGGCGGTGGCCGCCCCCCCACGCGCGTGGCTGCCGTGGCTGGAGCGCCGGGCCCGCAACCTTGCGCAGCTGATGCGGCTGGACCGGCCGATCGGCATCTGGCTGCTGCTGTGGCCGACGCTGTGGGCGCTATGGATCGCCGGCCGCGGCCACCCGCAGCGCTGGCTGCTGGCGATCTTCCTGGCCGGCACGGTGCTGATGCGCAGCGCCGGCTGTGTCATCAACGACCTGTCCGACCGCAACATCGATCCGCACGTCAAGCGCACACGCACGCGCCCGCTGGCATTCCGGGTGGTGTCGCCGAACGAGGCGCTGGTGCTGTTCGCGCTGCTGCTAGCCGCGGCGCTGGCACTGGTGCTGCAGCTCAACGCGCTGACCGTGAAGCTGGCGGTCATCGGCGCGGCGCTCACCGTGTCCTATCCGCTGCTCAAGCGCTTCTTTCCGCTGCCGCAGCTGTATCTGGGACTGTGCTTCGGCTGGGCCATACCGATGGCGTTCGCCGCCACGCTGGGCGGCGTGCCGCGCGTGGGCTGGCTGATGCTGCTCGCGGCGGTGCTGTGGGCCGGCGTGTACGACACGATGTACGCGATGGTCGATCGCGACGACGACGTGCGCATCGGCGTGCAGTCGAGCGCGATCCTGTTCGGCGATCTCGACCGCCTGATCATCGGGGCGATGCAGCTGATGGTGCTGTACACGCTGCTGCTGATCGGGCGCAGCCTGCATTTCGTCGACGGCGGCTACCGCGCGGGCCTCATCGCCGGCGCCTGCCTGTTCGCCTGGCAGCAGTGGCTGATCCGCCGTCGCGACCGGGCCGGCTGCCTGCAGGCGTTCCAGAACAACAACTACTTCGGCCTGGTGGTGTTCGCGGGCATCCTGCTGGAGTACACCTCGCGCTGAACGGATCGGCGCGGGCACCCCACTGGCCGTTGCGGCGCGGGGCGGCCGGCGCGGCGATCATTTACTGACCAATCGTCGACTCTCCAACTGCCCGCAGGTTGACAGTCGCCGCGGCGCCGCCGAACATCGCCGCAGCCGTTCCCCGGCGCAAGCTTCTGACTGGAAATCTGCCGATGCACCCATCGCCCAGCGCACCCGCACCGCCTGCCACGCCCGCCATCGGCACCGAGCCGCGGCACGACTGGAGCCTGGAGCAGGCCGAGGCGCTGTTTACGCTGCCGTTCGGTGACCTGCTCTTTGCGGCGCAGCGCGTGCACCGGGCCTGGCACGCGCCCAACACGGTGCAGATGAGCACGCTGCTGTCGATCAAGACCGGCGCCTGCCCCGAAGACTGCGCCTACTGTCCGCAGAGCGTGCGCTATGACACCGGTATCGCGGCCGAGGCGCTGATGCCGCTGGACGCGGTGCTCGAGCGCGCCCGCGCCGCGCGCGCGGCCGGCGCCACACGCTTTTGCATGGGCGCGGCCTACCGCGCGCCCAAGGACCGGGATGTGGCGCGCATCGCGCAGATGGTGAGTGCGGTCGGCGCGCTGGGCCTGGAAACCTGCGCCACGCTCGGAATGCTGACACCGGCGCAGGCGCACACGCTCAAGGACGCGGGGCTGGACTACTACAACCACAACCTGGACAGTTCCGAGGCGTTCTACGGCGAGATCATCTCCACACGCAGCTACCAGGACCGGCTCGACACGCTCGCGGCCGTGCGCGAAGCCGGAATGCACGTCTGCTGCGGCGGCATCGTCGGCATGGGTGAATCGCGCCGCGACCGCGCCGAGCTGCTGGTGACGCTCGCCAATCTGCCGCAGCAGCCCGAGAGCGTGCCGATCAACCAGCTGGTGCGGGTGCCCGGCACGCCGCTGGCGCAGGGCGAGGACATCGATCCGTTCGACTTCGTCAGAACGATCGCGGTCGCACGCATCATGATCCCGCAGGCACAGGTCCGGCTGTCTGCGGGCCGCAGCGAGATGAGCGATGAGCTGCAGGCGCTGGCTTTCCTGGCCGGCGCCAACTCCATCTTCTATGGCGAGAAGCTGCTGACGACCGGCAACCCCGACGTCGCGCGCGATCGCGCGCTGCTGGCGCGGCTGGGGCTGGTGGCGCAAGCCCGCGACACCGTGATTCATGGTGCAGCTTGATTCGCAGGAGCTCGCGCGCGGCCTGACGCAGCTGACGGCGCAGCATCTGCGCCGGCGCCGCCGGTTGGTGGAGGCCATGCCCGATCCCGCCGACCCGACGCGGGTGCAGGTCGAGGGACGCTTGCTGCGCAACTTTTGCGGCAATGACTATCTGGGCCTGGCGGCGCATCCGGCGCTGATCGAGGCCGCCACGCGCTGCATGGGCCGCCTGGGCTTCGGCGCCGGCGCCTCGCACCTGGTCACCGGCCACTCGCTGGAGCATCACGCGCTGGAAGAGGAGCTGGCTGCCTTTACCGGCCGCGAGCGCGCGCTGCTGTTCTCGAGCGGCTACCTGGCCAACCTCGGCGTGGTCAGCGCGCTGGCACGGCGGCAGGACCTCATCGTAGCCGACCGCCTGTGTCACGCCTCGCTGCTCGATGGCGCCCGGCTCGCCGGCGCGCGCCTGCGGCGCTTCGCGCACGCCGATGCGGGGGCCGCCGAACGGCTGCTGCAAACCGATCGCGGGCGGCGCGGCGCCGAGGAAGCGCCCGCGGCCGACACGGAGGATGCGAGCCGGGGTCGGGAGGACGCCGAAGCGGCGGCGGCCGCCGGCGGCGCGCTGATCCTCACCGATGGCCTCTTCAGCATGGATGGCGATATCGCGCCGCTGCGCGCGCTGGCGGATCTGGCCTCCCGCCAGCACGCCGCGCTGATCGTCGACGATGCCCATGGACTGGGTGTGCTCGGCGCCAGCGGCCGCGGCACGCTCGAGCAGGCCGGGCTGTCCGCGCGCGCGGCGCCGATCCTGATCGGCACGCTCGGCAAGGCATTCGGCAGCTTCGGCGCCTTCGTCGCCGGCGATGCGGTGCTGATCGAGCATCTGTTGCAGCACGTGCGCACCTATATCTACACCACGGCGCTGCCGCCGGCGGTGGCGGCCGCGACGCGGGCCGCGCTGAAGCTCGCCGCCGCGGAAGGCTGGCGGCGCAAGCGCCTGCATGGGCTGGTGAGCCGCTGGCGCGCGGCCGCCGGCGCGCTCGGGCTACCGCTCACGGCCTCACAGACGCCGATTCAGCCGCTGATCGTCGGCGACGCCGCGCGCGCCGTCGAACTGAGCGCGGCGCTGATGAACGCCGGCTTCTGGGTCACCGCCATCCGTCCGCCGACGGTGCCACCCGGCAGCGCGCGCCTGCGCATCACCCTGTCGGCCGCCCATCGCGAGGCCGACGTCGACGCGCTCGCCGACACGCTCGGCCGCCTGTGGCGCGAGCGCAGTGCCGCGTGAGCGGGAGCGCCACGCTGTACGCAGAGATCAGCGGCGCCGGTGCGCCGCTGGTGCTGCTGCACGGCTGGGCGATGAACCTGCGGGTATTCGACGGCCTGCGCTCGCGGCTGGCGGGGCGCTACGCGGTGAGCGCGCTCGATCTGCCCGGCCACGGAGCCAGCGCATGGCCGGCGGACTGCAGCCCTGCACGAGCGCTCGAGCTGATCGGCGCGGCGCTCACCGCGGCGGTGCCGCCGGAGGCGACGCTGATCGGCTGGTCGCTGGGCGGGCAACTGGCGCTGATGCTCGCCGCCGCGCGGCGCGCACGGCGGCTGGTGCTGATCGCGAGCACTGCGCGTTTCGCGCAGGCGCAGGGCTGGGAGCACGGCCTGACCGCCGCGACGCTGCAGCAATTCGCGCACTCGCTCGAGCGCGACGCCGGCCAGACCCTGGCCGGCTTCATCGACCTCCAGGCGCGCGGCAGCCGCCACGCCGCCGCTGTGCGGGCGGCGCTGCATGGCGCACTCGAGACCCACGGCCGCGCCGCGCTGCCGGCACTGCGGGCAGGACTTGCGCTGCTGGCAGACAACGACCTGCGCGAGTGTGCGCGCGAGCTCAAGATCCCCGTGCTGGTGATCGCCGGCCAGAACGACTGCGTGGTGCCGCTGAACGCCTCGCAGGCGCTGGCCGCATTACTGCCGCGCGCGCAGCTGCAGGTGATGCAGCGCGCCGGCCACGCGCCGTTCCTGTCGCACCCCGATGAGGTGGCCGCCGCCGTGCTGCAGTTTCTCGCCGCGACCGAGACGGCAGAACCGGAAAGGCCGGTGGCCGAGGTGAGCCTGGGGGCCGGGGCGGACCCGGTACCGCGCGGCGTGCAGGTGCGGCGGTGAGCGGCCGACCTGATCCGCCCGACCGGCTCGCCGGGGAGGTGGATGCCGCGGCGTTCGCGCTGGACCGGCGCGCACTCGCGCGCGCCTTCGACCGCGCCGCCGGCGGCTACGAGGCGGCGGCCTGGCTGCAGCGGCTGGCGCGCGCCGAGCTGATCGAGCGGCTGCAGTACTTTTCCCTGCAGCCGCAGACCGTGCTCGATGCGGGGGCGGGCACCTGCCAGGCCGCCGGCGAGCTCGCCCGCCGCTACCCGCGCGCCCGGGTACTGGCGCTCGACCTGGCTGCCGGCATGCTGGCGGCCGCGCCGCACCGCCGCTGGCCGCGGCGGCCGATCGACCGGGTCTGTGCCGACGCGCATGCGCTGCCGCTGGCGGACCGCAGCGTCGACCTGATCTACAGCAGCCTGATGCTGCAATGGAGCGACCGGCCCGACCGGCTGTTCGTCGAGCTCGCACGGGTGCTGCGACCCGGCGGGCTGCTGGCGTTCGCCAGCTTCGGTCCGGACAGCCTGTGCGAGCTGCGCGATGCCTGGCGGCAAGCCGACCGCGGCGTGCACGTCAGCGAATTCCCCGACATGCCGCAGCTCGGGGCGGCGCTGATGCACGCGGGCTTCATCGAGCCGGTGCTGGACGCCGAGCAGCACCGGCGCGACTACCCGGACGTGGAGGCGCTGATGCGCGAGCTCAAGCGCATCGGCGCGCACAACGCGGCCGCGGCGCGCGCGCGCGGATTGACCGGCCGCGCCCGCATGCGCTCGATGCGCGAGGCCTATGAGCGCTCGCGTACGGCGAGCGGACTGCCGGCGACCTTCCAGCTGCTGTTCGGCGTCGCCTTCCGCGGCAGCGGCGACAGCGGCAGGGGTAGCGGTCATGACGACGGCGCGGCTGCAGGCACCCTGCCCCGCGGCGAATACGCGGTGCCGGTCTCCCAGCTGCGGCGCAAGGGCCGGTCATGAGCGCGCGCGGCTGGTTCATCGCCGGCACCGACACCGGGGTCGGCAAGACCCGCGTGACGGTGGCACTGCTGCGTGCCCTGACGGCACGCGGTGTGCCGGCGGTGGGGATGAAGCCGGTGGCGGCCGGCACCGACGCGGCCGCATCTCCTCCGGTCAATGAGGACGTCGCGCTGCTACGCGCGGCCAGCTTCGCGACGGTCGGCGCAACCGGGGCAGCCGGAGCCGGGCTCGCCGCGGCCGATATCAACCCCTACTGCTTCGAATGGCCGATCTCCCCGCACCTGGCGGCGCGCCGGGCCGGGGTGAGCATCGAGCCGGCCGCGATCGCCGCGGCTTATGCGCGCCTGGCCGGCCGCTGCGAGGTGGTGCTGGTCGAGGGCGCGGGGGGATGGCTGTGCCCGATCGGCGAGCAGGCCACGATGGCGAGCATCGCCGCCGAGCTGGCACTGCCGGTGCTGCTGGTGGTGGGCCTGCGCCTGGGCTGCCTCAATCACGCCCTGCTGTCAGCCGCGGCCATCGCCGCGGCGGGGTTGCCGCTGTTCGGCTGGGTCGGCAGCGTGATCGATCCGGACATGGCGGCGCTGGAGGACAACATCGCCTCGCTCGAGCGCCGACTGCCCGGCCCGCGCCTGGGGCTGCTGCCATTTTCGCGCGAACGGACGGGCGACGCGGCCTGCCTGGCCGCCGCCGCGGCGGCATTGCAGGCGGCCGCACCGTAGCCGCGGCCCACTGGCGCGAGTGCCTGCGCCAGCCACACGCGGCCATGACGCGCGGCACCGGGGGTCGATCGCGCCGCAAACCGTTTCGGCTACGCTCGATGGCGCGCCGCGCGGCAGCGCGACGGCGCGACGGCGCGACGGCGCGGCGCGGGTAAGTCGTTGAGGTTGCCGCGAATTTGCGCTTGCCGGGGAAATCGACAGTTCATTATGATCGGGCGACGGTGAGTAGCAACCTCACGATCCAGCTAGCGCCGAACTGTTCGCTGACGCCGCGGGGTGCAGCGCTGTTCTTCGGCTGTGTCTGTCTGGTGTCGCTGTCGATCGCCACGCACCTGGCATTGCTGGGGATGTGGCCGGTTTTCCCGTTCGCCGGGGCCGAGATGGTGCTGCTGGGCTGGGCGCTGACGCGGAGTCTGCGCCGCCGGCACTACCTGCAGACGATCACGGTGAGCGAGGACCGCGTCGCAGTAGAGACGCGCTTTCGTGGAAAAATTGAGGAGATCGAGTTTCCGCGGCACTGGGCACAGGTTAAACTACGCAGTGCTGACACGCGCTTGCACCCCAGCCGACTGACGATCGAGTCACATGGCCGCTCGTACGAGGTCGGTAGCTTCCTGACCGAGGAGGAGCGGAGCGCCTTGGCCGTAAGGCTCAGGCGCTCTGTCGGTCGCATCAACGAGTCACCGCCGCTCGAATACGGTCCGAATGCCTAAGGCCAGGATGATGATCGCAAAGATGACCAGGAAGATGGCTTTGAACTCACGCTTGCTGACCGGCGCCCTCGCAGCGCTGCCGCTGGCTCTGGCGGCCCCCGCCGCCCACGCGGCCTGGACGCTCAACCTGACGCCCGGCATCGATTCGGTGTCGCGCGAGATCTACGGGCTGCACATGCTGATGTTCTGGTGGTGCGTGGGCATCGCGGTGGTGGTGTTCGGATTCATGATTTACTCGATCGCCCGCTTCCGCCAGTCCACCGGGGCGGTCGCCGACACCAGCCTCACGCACAATACCCGCGTCGAGGTCATCTGGACGGTGGTCCCGGTGCTGATCCTGATCAGCATGGCGGTGCCGGCGGCGCGCGTGCTGGTGAATACGACCGATGCGGCCGGCTCGCAGCTGGCCATCCGCATCACCGGCTACCAGTGGCGCTGGCAGTACGAATACGTCGGCACCGGCGTGCAGTTCATCTCCTCGCTGGATCGTGCCAGTGACCGGGCGCGCCAGCTGGACTCGGGCATCAGCCCGTACTCGGTGCCGCACTACCTCCTCAATGTCGATCACCCGCTGGTCGTGCCGGCCGGCGTCAAGGTGCGCGTACTGGTCACCGGCGCCGATGTGATCCATTCCTGGTGGGTGCCGGCCCTGGGGATCAAGAAGGATGCGATTCCGGGCTTCGTCAACGAGGCCTGGTTCGACGTCGATCCGGACAAGATCGGCACCTACCGCGGGCAGTGCGCCGAGCTGTGCGGCCGCGATCACGGCTTCATGCCGATCGTGATCAAGGTCGTGAGCAAGCAGGACTTCCAGAAATGGCTCAAGGCGCAGGAAGACGCGCTCAAGCCGCCGGCGGCCACGGCTCCCGCTGCGGCACCTGCCGCCGCGAGCGCGGCCCCGGCCGCGCGGTCGGGCGCGAAGGCCTCGGCCTAGGCCGCCCTCTGTACCATTGCGTTTGATTCGAGCAGTCAGCACCAATCCGAGCGAGACCCTTCATGGCCAACATTGAACACGCGGGCGCGACTCACGCCGAGCACGGCGGTCACGCCGAGCACGACCACAAGCCCATCGGCTTCTGGCATCGCTGGCTCACGAGCACCAATCACAAGGACATCGGCACGATGTACCTGGTGTTCAGCTGCGTCATGTTCTTCGTCGGCGGCTCGTTCGCGATGCTGATCCGCCTCGAGCTGTTCAAGCCCGGGATGCAGTTCTTCGATCCGGGGCTGTTCAACAACTTCACGACCATGCACGCGCTGATCATGATCTTCGGCGCGCTGATGCCCGCGTTCGTGGGACTGGCGAACTGGATGATTCCGATGCAGGTCGGCGCGCCCGACATGGCGCTGCCGCGCATGAACAACTTCAGCTTCTGGATCCTGCCGTTCGCCTTCATGCTGCTGATCGGCTCCGTGTTCGTCCCCGGCGGCGGCCTGGCCGGCGGCTGGACCATGTATCCGCCGCTGATGGTGCAGAGCGGCTATGCGCTGCCGATGGCGATCTTCGCGTTCCACCTGATGGGCGCCTCCTCGATCATGGGCGCGATCAACGTGATCGTGACGATCATGAACATGCGCGCGCCCGGCATGTCGCTGCTGCGCATGCCGATGTTCGTGTGGACCTGGCTGATCACCGCGTTCCTGCTGATTGCGGTGATGCCGGTGCTGGCCGGGGCGGTGACGATGCTGCTGACCGATCATTTCTTCGGCACCAGCTTCTTCAACGCGGCCGGCGGCGGCGACCCGGTGATGTTCCAGCACATCTTCTGGTTCTTTGGTCATCCCGAGGTCTACATCCTGATTCTGCCGACCTTCGGCATCGTCTCGGAGATCATCCCGACATTCGCGCGCAAGCGGCTGTTCGGCTACGACGCGATGATCTATGCGACCGCCTCGATCGGCTTCCTGTCGTTCATCGTCTGGGCGCACCACATGTTCACGGTGGGGCTGCCGCTGGCGAGCGAGCTGTTCTTCATGCTCTCGACCATGCTGATCGCGATTCCGACCGGCGTGAAGGTGTTCAATTGGTCGGCGACACTGTATCGCGGCTCGCTGTCGTTCGAGCCGCCGATGCTGTGGGCGCTCGCGTTCCTGTTCATGTTCACGATCGGCGGCCTGTCCGGACTGATGCTGGCGATGGCGCCGGCGGACTTCCAGTACCAGGACACCTACTTCGTGGTGGCGCACTTCCACTACGTGCTGGTGCCCGGCTCGGTGTTCGGGATCATCGGCGGGGTGTACTACTGGCTGCCCAAGTGGACCGGCCACATGTACAACATGAAGCTGGCGAAGTGGCACTTCTGGTTGTCCACGGTATTCGTCAACGTGCTGTTCTTCCCGCAGCATTTCCTCGGGCTGGCGGGCATGCCGCGCCGCATCCCGGATTACGCCACGCAGTTCACCGACTGGAACATGGTGTCCTCGATCGGCGGGTTCTGCTTCGGCGCCTCGCAGATCCTGTTCCCGATCATCATCTGGCAGTGCGTGCGCGGCGGCGAGCGCGCCTCGGGCCGGGTGTGGGAGGGCGCGCAGGGATTGGAATGGGAGCTGCCTTCGCCGGCGCCCTACCATAGCTGGGTGGAGGCTCCCGCGATGGCGACGCTCGAGCATGGTGCCCCGGTTCACCAGACCCACGGCTAGGGCCGGTGCAGCCCTTAACCATGGATCCGCGCCAACGGCGACAGGCGCGCCGCACGGCGCTGGTACTAGCGCTGGTGGCACTGGCGCTGTATGCCGGCTTCATCGCCTACGCGGTGCTGCAGCACACGCATCACTGACGACGCAACATGACCTACGGCTTTGATTGAAGGGTAAGGACTGATGGCAACGACGCATCCGGATACCGACGACAAGTACTACATCCCGCACGGCAGCCCGTGGCCGATCCTCGGCTCGGTGGCGCTGTTCTGCATGATGCTCGGGGCAATCTCCTATCTGAATGATTGGACCGGAGGCTGGTCGTTCCTGCCCGGCCCGCTGCTGCTGGCGGCGATGTTCTTCGGCTGGTTCCACACCGTCATCGGCGAGAACCAACAGGGCATCTACAACCAGTCGGTCGGCAAGTCGTTCCGCATGGGAATGATGTGGTTCATCTTCTCCGAGGTCATGTTCTTCGCCGCGTTCTTCGGCGCGCTGTTCTACGCACGCGAGCTGGCGGTACCGTGGATCGGCGGCGAAGGCGTCAAGCTCGCCAACAAGCTGTACCTGTGGAAAGACTTCTCCCCGTCCTGGCCGACCAACGGCCCGGCGCACGTGGGCGGGCTCGCGAACGGCACCTTCAGCGTGATACCGCCGTTCGGCCTGCCGGCCGTCAATACGCTGGTCCTGCTCACCAGCGGCCTGACCGTCACGATCGCGCACCATGCGCTGCGCGCCAACAACCGTACGATCCTGAAGATCTTCCTGGCGCTCACCTTCCTGCTGGGCTTCACCTTCGTCAGCCTGCAGATCCACGAGTACGGCGAGGCCTATCGCGAGCTCGGGCTGCGGCTGTCGACCGGAATCTACGGATCGACCTTCTTCATGCTGACCGGCTTCCACGGCCTGCACGTGACCATCGGCGCGATCATGCTGCTGGTGATCTGGCTGCGCACGCTGCGCGGCCACTTCACCCCGACGCATCACTTCGCGTTCGAGGCCGTGGCCTGGTACTGGCACTTCGTCGACGTGGTGTGGCTCGGGCTGTTCATCTTCGTCTACTGGATCTGACGGCGACGCACCCTGCGCTTTCCATCTGACGGAAAGCGCAGGGTGTGTCGCTGCTGGGGCCGATCTCCCGCGTAAGTCCGGGCGCCTGTTGCCCAGCCGTGCGCCAGGGCGCCGTCAGAGCTGGAACACCAGGTTCAGCGTCGTCAGCGTGTCGAGCTTCTTGACCCCGACCGGCGGGGCGCTGTTGTCGTGGATCGTGTAGGCGACGCTCAGCGCCAACCGGCGTGACATCTGCACCTGCACGGCCAGATCGTTCTCCAGCAGCGTATTGTCCGAACCCGACTCGGTGAGCATCTTCTCGGTGAGCTTCGTGCTGGCATTGAAGTCATGCTCGTAGTCGACCTCGGCGGTCCCGACCGCATTTTCGCTGGTCGTGCCCGGGACACGGTAGATCACGTTTCCCGCCGCATCCTTGACCAGACTCTCCGGGCGCAGGCTGCGATAGCCGACGCCGATCTGCCCGGACAGCTTGTTGGTGCTGGAGGCGAGGAAGTTATAGCCGGCTCCGGCCGTGACGCTGCCCTGGTAGACGAAGCCGCTGAACTTGTCATCGGTATAGTGCAGCGCGCCGAACACGAACATCGGCTGGGTGAGCTGATAGTTGGACTGGAACAGCCCCGCCCAGCGCTCCCCGGAGACCACCGAGGCACTCTTGGAATACAGCGCTTCCAGGTGCAGCGTGTCCTTCCACGGTCCGCTGGCATGGGCAAAATCCAGCTTGGCGTCGGCGTTGCTCGCGTCGACGTTGCCGGTCGACATCACATAGCCGACCTCGCCCTTGCCGGCCCAGCCCGGAATCATCGACGGCGGCGCGTTGGCGTCGGCAGCGCGGCTGACCGGCGCCACGGCGAGCGCACCGATGAACAGCGTGGTCGCCAGCAGCCCGTCCCGGTACGAATAGATCATTGCAGCTCCTACGGTCGATGGGTCGCGGAGCGCCATGATAACGGCTCAACGCCGTTGTTCAATCGAGGTCGCTCAGCGCCGGGCCCAGCGACTTTCCCAGCCGCACCGCGTCGATGCGGCCCTGGTAGTAGCCTGCGATCCGACCGTGCGGCTCGAAGCCCCGGCGCCGATAGAACTCGATCGCCAGCGGGTTGTCCGCCCTGGCCTCCAGCCGTATGCGCACGATGCCGGCCGCGACCGCGGGCTTCTCGAGCCAGCCCATCAGCCTGGTCCCCAGCCCCTTGCTGCGATGCTCGGGATGCACCGCCAGCAGCGCCAGGTGCGCGGTGTGATCGCCGTACTGCATGATGCCAAAGCCCAGGATCGCGTCGCCGTCGGCGACCACGGCGACGTTGCTGGCACGATCGCCGATCGAGCGCATCACCCGCGCCGCGGTCCAGCTCCAGCTCAGACCGGCCTCGACATAGTCGCGCGACATCGCGGCGATGTGCTCGGCATCCGCGGGCAGAGCGAGCCTGATGGATGGGACCGCGAGATTCACGGCACGCCTGGCCCATTCGACCACGGCGGCCCGTTCGACCGTGGACGACCCCCCGCCCCGTTGCATGCTCCCAGCTGCTGCATATACGGAGGTAATCAATAGCATAATGGCGCGATGAACATCGAGCTGTCGCCACAGGAACTGCGTGCCATCGGCTGCCTGATCGAAAAGCAGCTCACCACGCCCGAGCAATATCCGCTGTCGCTCAATGCGCTGACGAATGCCTGCAATCAGAAAAGCAACCGCGATCCGGTCATGGAGCTGACCGAGGTACAGGTGCAGGGCACCCTCGACACGCTCTCGCGCAAGCACCTGGTGATCGAGAGAGCCGGCTTCGGCAGCCGCGTCCCGAAATATCAGCAGCGCTTCTGCAACACAGAATTCAGCGTGTTCCAGTTCACGCCGCAGGAACGCGCCATCGTCTGCGAGCTGCTGCTGCGCGGAGCGCAGACGCCCGGGGAGTTACGCAGCCGCGCGGCCCGCATGGCGAGCTTCACCGACGCCCAGGAAGTCGAGCAGGCGCTCGAGGCGCTCTCGCAGCGTCAGGGCGGGGCGCTGGTGCGGCGCGAGCCGCTCGAGCCCGGGCGGCGCGAAGCGCGCTACCAGCATTTGTTCGGCGATCGCACGGCCGCGCGCACCGCGCAGACCCCTTCTGCGGCCGCACCGCTCCCGCCGGCATCGGTCCCGGCGGGCGTGGCACCGGGGTCCGCGCCCGAGCCCGCAGCGCCCGTACCCCGGCTCGGTGCCGGCGCGGAGCCGCCGACGGACTGGGCCCGGCGCCTCTCGCTGCTCGAGCAGCAGCTCGGGGAGTTGCGCGCGGAGGTGGCCGCGCTCAAACGCGGCGGTTGAGTCCGCTCTACCGGTGGTAGTTGTGCGGCGTGATCAGGCCGAACCACCACGCCAGCATGATCAGGAAGAACAGCGCCAGCGACAGCACGATGCGTACGGTCAGGGCGCGCGCCATCTTCCTGGAATTATCGGCATCGGACTTGCTGCTGGAGAGGTGGAACAGCGCCGAGCCGAGGCTGGCGACGATCGCAATCAGCACGACAAAAATCAGGATTCGGATGATGTCCATGCGAGCTCCATGGGACTGCAGTATACCAACGGGCAGGCCGCAAGCCTGTACTGTATGGCCCATCGGCGGCACAATGTGCGGCTCCCATGGAACCTTCGAGCTTGCCGCTGACAGTCGAAATCGGCCAATTCCGCTGGTCGGCGTCATGGTTCATGACGCTGCTGACGGCCGCCGGTGTCGTGGTATTCATCCTGCTGGGTCGCTGGCAGTGGCACCGCGCCGCTGAGAAGCGCCTGCTGTATGCGCAATTCGCCGCGGGCACGGCCAGCCCGGTCGACCTGGGGGAGCGCTCACTGGCCTCCCTCGCCCGCTATGCGCAGGTGCGCTTGCGCGGCCGTTACGACGGGGCGCATCAGTTTCTGCTCGACAATATGTCCGTGGGGGAACAGTCCGGGTACGAAGTGCTCACACCACTGATCCTGTCCGACGGGCGCACCGTCATGGTCAATCGCGGCTGGGTGCCGATCGGCGCAAGCCGCCGGGCGCCGCCGGATGTGCAGCTCAGCAGCGCCGCTGTGGAGAGCGTCGTCGGCCGGATCGACAACCTGCCGGTCGTGGGCATCTCGCTCGGCCACATTGCGCCTGCGCCCGGCGCGCCCTGGCCCGAGCTCACCAGCTTCCCGACCACGGCCGACCTGTCGGCTGCGCTCGGGCGGCCGCTGCAGTCGCGCCAGCTGCTGCTCAATGCCGACCAGCCGCTGGGGTACACGCGCGACTGGCACCCCAGCGGCTTCGGTCCCGACCGCTACCTGTCCTACGCGATCCAGTGGTGGTGCTTCGCCGCCCTGGCGCTGATCCTCTACGGCGCGCTCAACCGCCGCAAGAGCGCCTGATGGCACGCGGCCCCGCTGGTCCCACGCCGCCGCCGCCGCAGCGGCGAGCGCAGCTGCTGCTGGTGGCGCTCGCGTTCTTCGGTCCGGTGCTGCTCGCGATCGGGCTGTACTACGGCTCGGGCTGGCGGCCGCCGGGGCGCAGCAACCACGGCGTCCTGATCGATCCGCCGCGCGCGCTCTCGTCCAGCCTGTTTCATGGCAAGTGGTCATTGGTATACGTCGGCTCCGGCGCGTGCGACGCCGACTGCCGTCAGACGCTGCACTACATGCATCAGACCCATCTGGGCCTGGGCCGGCTGTACGACCGTGTGCAGCCGGTCTTCCTGGTGACTGGTCAGTGCTGCGATCGCGCTTTCCTGGCGCACGAATATCCGCGGCTGACCACGGTCGACACCGCCGACCCGGGCGCCGCCGCAGGCCCCGCGCTGCTGGCCGTCTTTCCGCCGGAGCGGCGCGCGACCAGCATCTTCATCGTCGATCCGCGCGGCAATCTGATGATGCGCTATGACTCGCGCGCCGCCCCCGAGGGGCTGCTCGACGACCTGAAAAAACTGCTGAACCTCTCGAGTATCGGATGAGCGGGCCATGAGTCGAGCGCTGTTGGCCCGGCTGCTCGCGCTGGCCGCCTGCCTGTTGTGCTTCGGCGTGGTGGTGCTCGGCGCCTACGTGCGCCAGAGCAATGCCGGGCTGGGCTGCCCGGATTGGCCGGGCTGCTACGGACATCTGACCCCGGCCGGGGCGGCCGCCGACCAGCACACCGCGATCGCGCCGCTCAACGGCCGGCCGTTGCAGATCGGCAAGGCCTGGCGCGAGATGGTGCATCGCTACGCCGCCGGCACTCTCGGCTTCCTGATCGTCTGCCTGACCGCGATGGGCGTCGTCTGGCGCCGCGAGCGCATCGTGCCGACCGGCTACGTCGCCGCGCTGCTCGCGATCGTCATCGTCCAGGGCATCCTCGGCATGCTGACGGTCACCTGGCAGCTCAAGCCCTCGATCGTGACGCTGCACCTGCTGTTCGGCCTGACGACGCTGTCGCTGCTGTGGTGGCTGGTGCTGACGCTGTGGCGTCGGCCGGCCGGCCTGTGGTCGCGGCCGGGCGCACGGCCCGGCGGGGAGCCGTCGGCCGCGCGCGCCCTGGCGCTGCTCGGACTGGCCGTGCTGGCCGTGCAGATCTTCCTCGGCGGCTGGACCAGCAGCAATTACGCCGCGATCGCCTGCCCCGACCTGCCGACCTGCCAGGGGCACTGGTGGCCGCAGGCCGATTTCCGCTCCGCGTTCGTGCTCTGGCACAGCCTGGGCAACGTCGATTATGAAGGGGGCCTGCTGACCAATCCGGCCCGCGTGGCCATTCATCTGACCCACCGCATCGGCGCCCTGGCCGCCACGCTGGCGCTGGCGGCCGCGGCGCTGGCCGCTGCGCGCCACGGCACCGACACGGCGCGGCTGGCCGCGCGGCTGGTGCTCGCGGCGCTGGTGCTGCAGCTGGCGATCGGCGTGTCGATGGTGCTGCGCGGCTTTCCCCTTTGGCTTGCGACGGCGCACAATGCCGGCGCGGCGCTGCTGTTGCTGGCAACCCTGGCCCTGAACCGGAGCCTGTGGCCGCCGCGCGCGGCGCTTGCACCGATGGCCCGCCCCCATGCCCCTACCCGTGATGCCGTGAACGCATGAGCCAGACCCGCCCCGAGATCCTGCCGGTCGTGCCGACGTGGCGCGACTATTTCGAGCTGACCAAGCCGCGCGTGGTCGCGCTGATCATGCTCACGGCGGTGGTCGGCACGCTGCTGGCCACGCCCGGCGTGCCGCCGCTGGATGCGCTGATCTTCGGCAACCTCGGCATCGCGCTGGCAGCCGCCTCGGCTGCGGCGGTCAACCACGTGCTCGACTCCCACATCGACGGCCACATGCGCCGCACGCGCCACCGTCCGCTGCCCACGGGGCACATGACCCACGGCCGCGCGCTCGGCTTCGCGCTCGTCCTGGGCGTCGCATCGATGACGCTTCTGGTCGCGTTCGTCAACGTGCTGACCGCGGTGCTGTGCTTCTGCTCGCTGATCCTGTACGCGGTCATCTATACCGTGTGGCTCAAGCGCGCCACGCCGCAGAACATCGTGATCGGCGGCGCCGCCGGCGCCGCCCCGCCGGTGCTCGGCTGGGTCGCGGTCACCAACCACGTCGATGCGCACGCGCTGCTGCTGTTCATGATCATCTTCGCCTGGACTCCGCCGCACTTCTGGGCGCTCGCGATCGCGCGCCGCAACGAGTACGCCAAGGTACGCATCCCGATGCTGCCGGTCACGCACGGCGTGGAGCTCACGCGGCTGCACGTGCTGCTGTACACCGTGATCCTGTGCGTGGTCACGCTGCTGCCGGTGATGACCGGCATGAGCGGGCTCATCTACCTGGCGGCCGCGCTGGCGCTGGATGCGCGCTTCCTGTGGTACGCGATCGCACTGAAGGTGTCGCGCCGCGAGGATCTGCCGATGCGTGTGTTCCACTTCTCGATCAGCTACCTGATGTGGCTGTTCCTGGCGCTGCTGGTGGATCACTACCTGCGGATCGGCATCGTCTAGCTCCATGCTGATCGAGCGGATCTGGGCGGCCAACGAGGGGCGCAACTACCACTACCTGGTCGCCTGCGGGCACACCGGCGAGGCGCTGGCGATCGATCCGCTCAATGCCGAGGCGGTCCTGCAGCGCGCGCGTGAGCTGGGCTGGACCATCCGCCAGATCCTCAACACGCACGAGCACTGGGACCATACCGGCGGCAACGCCGCGGTGGTCGCCGCGACCGGCGCCGCGGTGCTCGCGCACGCGGGGGCGGTCGACCGGATCGGCGGCGTCACGCGCGCTCTGGCCGGCGGCGACGTCGTGCGCGTCGGCCGCTCAGTCGAGCTGCACTGCCTGGATACCCCCGGCCACACGCGCGCGCACATCTGCCTGTACGCGCCGGCCGATGCCGGCGAGCCACCCGCGCTGTTCTCGGGTGACACGCTGTTCAACGCCGGGGCGGGCAACTGCCGCCACGGCGGCGATCCGCAGCTGCTGTACGACAGCTTCACCGGGCCGCTCGGGACGCTGCCCGACGACACGCGCGTGTTCCCCGGGCACGACTACCTGCTGCGCAACCTCGCCTTCACGCTCGACCGCGAGCCGAGCAATGCCGCGGCCCGGGAACTCTCGCAGCGGGTCGCGGCCCTGGGCGGGGAGGCGATGCCGATCCTCACGCTGGGCGAGGAACGGCAGATCAACGTATTCTTCCGGCTCGACAACCCCGAGATCGTCGCCGGCGTATGGCGCGTGCAGATCCTGAACGCGCTGCACACCGGCCAGTCGGGCGCGCAGGCAACCAGCGGCCCGAGCGCAGCTGCGCGCGACATATTTCTCGCACTGCGCGAGCTGCGCAACCGCTGGTAGAATCCGCGGTCCTCATGGACCTCTCTGTCATTCTCAACCCGCTGAATGACGCCCAGCGCGCAGCCGTCACCGCCCCGATCGGGCCGGTGCTGGTGCTGGCCGGGGCTGGCAGCGGCAAGACGCGCGTACTGACCCACCGCATCGTGTGGCTGATCCAGACCGAGGACGTCTCCCCGCACAGCGTCCTGGCCGTGACGTTCACCAACAAGGCCGCGGCCGAGATGCGCATGCGTGTGGAGCAGCTGCTCGGCATCCCCGGCGCGGCGCTGTGGCTCGGCACCTTCCACGGCCTGGCGCACCGCCTGCTGCGGCTGCACTGGCGCGAGGCGGGGCTGCCGCAGGGCTTCCAGATCCTCGACGCCGAGGATCAGCTGCGGCTGATCAAGAAGCTGCTCAAGGCCGCAGGCCTGGACGAGAGCGGCTGGGCGCCCAAGGACGTGCAGTACTTCATCAACAAGCACAAGGACGAGGGCCGCCGGCCGCACGAGGTCAAGGGCAGCGGCGATCAGACCTCGGCGCAGATGATCAAGCTGTACGGCGACTACGAGCAGGCGTGTGCGCGCTCCGGCGTGATCGATTTCGCCGAGCTGCTGCTGCGCGCCTATGAGCTGTGGCGCGATCAGCCCGAGCTGCTGCGGCACTATCGCGCGCGCTTCCGCCACGTGCTGGTGGATGAGTTTCAGG
Source organism: Steroidobacteraceae bacterium (assembly GCA_036267195.1). GTDB lineage: Bacteria > Pseudomonadota > Gammaproteobacteria > Steroidobacterales > Steroidobacteraceae > FEN-1191. Next base: position 7,928 of record DATAWM010000043.1, on the reverse strand, counting down.
ACACCAACGCGATCCAGTACGCGTGGATCCGGCTGCTGGTGGGATCCAGCGGCGCGCCGTTCGCGGTCGGCGACGACGACCAGTCGATCTACCGCTGGCGCGGCGCGCGCATCGAGAACCTGCACCGCTTCCGCGAGGATTTCCCGCAGGCGCAGCTGCTGCGGCTGGAACAGAATTACCGCTCCAGCGCCTCGATCCTGGCCGCGGCCAACGCGCTGATCGCCAACAATTCCGGCCGTCTCGGCAAGACGCTGTGGACCCACGGCGCGCGCGGCGAGCCGGTGAAGCTGTATGCCGCCTATAACGAGCGCGACGAGGCCGATTTCGTGGTCACGCGCGTGCTGGAGTGGACGCAGCGCGGTGGCGTGCGGCGCGACGCGGCGATCCTGTACCGCTCCAACGCGCAGTCGCGCAGCTTCGAGGAGGCGCTGATCATGGCGCGTGTGCCGTACCGGGTGTACGGCGGGCTGCGCTTCTTCGAGCGCGCCGAGATCAAGGATGCGCTCGCGTATCTGCGGCTGATCGTCAACCGCGACGACGACGCCTCGTTCGAGCGCGTCATCAACGTGCCGCCGCGTGGCATCGGTGCGCGCACGGTGGACACCATCCGCGAGGCGGCCCGCGCCGCCGGCAGCTCACTGTGGCGTGCCGCCGGCGCGGCGCTCGCCGCCGGGCAGGCCGGCCGCTCGGGCGCCGCCGTCGCGGCCTTCCTGCAGCTGATCGAGCGGCTCGCGGCCGAGGCCGCGGGCCGGGCGCTGCACGAGCAGGTCGATCACGTGATCCAGGCCGGCGGCCTGCTCGGGCATCATCAGAAGGACAAGGCGGACCGCGGCGAGGCGCGGGTCGAGAACCTGCAGGAACTGGTCAGCGCCGCGCGCGGCTACGACCCGGGCGACGAGCTGCCGCCGCTGCAGAGCTTCCTGGCGCACGCCGTGCTGGAGTCGGGCGAGGCGCAGGGCGAGGCGCACGAGGACTGCGTGCAGATGATGACCCTGCACAGCGCCAAGGGGCTGGAATTCCCGCTGGTATTCCTGTGCGGCCTGGAAGATGGGCTGTTTCCCCATCAACGCTCGCACAGCGACCTGGAAGGGCTCGAGGAGGAGCGCCGGCTGTGCTACGTGGGCATGACACGCGCGATGCGGCAGCTGTACTTCACCTATGCCGAGCAGCGGCGGCTGCACGGCACCGACAGTTACAACTCGCCGTCGCGCTTCATCAGCGAGATCCCGCCCGATCTGCTCGAGGAGGTACGCCCGCGCATCCGGGCGGGGTCGCGCGCGGGCGCGGCCGAGGGCTTCACCGGCGGCTATGATGCGCCGGCGCACCGCTCCGGCCCCCTCTCCGGCACCACGCATGCGCTCGCCAACGGCCGCTCCGGCGGCAGCGGCACGCTGCAGGAAGTCATCGACGGGGGCATGCGGCTCGGAACCCGGGTCCGCCACGGCAAATTCGGCGAGGGCGTGGTGCTCAATATCGAAGGACAGGGCCCGCACGCGCGCGTGCAGGTGAATTTCGAGCGGCAGGGCTCCAAATGGCTCATGCTTCAATATGCAAACCTGCAAGTGGTTTGAGCCGTGAGGCTGTCCGAGGCGGCGTGAGCGGAGTGACGAGTGTGAGCGGCGGGGAGCGCAAGCGCTGATGAAGATCCTGATTCTGGGAGCCGGCCAGGTCGGCCGGACGGCCGCGTACCACCTCTCGCGCGAGCCCGCCAACGAGGTGACCGTCGTCGACCAGAGCGAGGACGTGCTGCGCGACCTGCAGGACCGGCTCGACGTGCGCGCGGTGGCCGGCAACGGCTCCTATCCGAACGTGCTCGAGGCCGCGGGCATCGCCGACACCGACATCCTCGTGGCGCTCACCAGCAGCGACGAAGTCAACATGATCGCCTGCGAGATCGCCCACACGCTGTATCGCACCCCGACCAAGATCGCGCGCATCCGCGCACCCGAGTACACCAGCCGCGCGCAGCTGTTCGCCGAGGGCGCGCTGGGCGTGGACGTGTGGATCAGCCCCGAGCAGCTGGTCACCGAGTACATCGCGCGGCTGCTGTCCTACCCGGGCGCGCTGCAGGTGGTCGACTTCGCCGACGGGCGCGTGCAGCTGGTGGGCGTGCGCGCGCGCCGCGACGGGCTGCTGGTGGGACGCCAGCTGCGCACGCTGCGCGAGCATCTGCCCGACACCGAGGCGCGCATCGCCGCGATCTACCGCAATGACCGGCTGGTGCGGCCCAACGGCGACACCGTGATCGAGGAGCACGACGAGATCTTCTTCGTGGCCGGCTCCGATGATCTGCGGCGCGTGATGGCGGAGCTGCGTCGCACCGAGGCGCCGGTGCGCCGGCTGGTGATCGCCGGCGGCGGCAACATCGGCTTCCGGCTCGCACGCGCGCTGGAGAAAAGCAACCAGGTGAAGCTGATCGAGCGCGACGCGCGACGCGCGCGTCGCATCTCCGAGATCCTGGAGAACACCATCGTGCTCAACGGCGACGCCGCCGATGAGGAGCTGCTGGTCGAGGAGAACATCGACAGCGCCGACGTGTTCGCGGCGCTGACCAACTCGGAGGAGGCCAACGTGCTGTCGGCGATGCTGGCCAAGCGCCTGGGCGCCACCCGCGTGATGGCACTCATCAATCGCCCCTCCTACGGCGAGCTGATGGAGCACCGCGCGATCGACATCGTGATCTCGCCGCAGACCATCACCATCGGGGCGCTGCTGGCGCACGTACGGCGCGGCGACGTGGTGCGGGTGCATTCCCTGCGGCGCGGCGCCGCCGAGGCGATCGAGGCGGTGGTGCACGGCTCGCAAGGGCGCTCGGCGCTGGTCGGCAAGCGCCTGGAGCAGGTCGCGCTGCCCCAGGGGGCGAGCATCGTCGCGGTGGTACGCGGCGACCGCGTGATCATGGCGCACCATGACACCTCGATCGAGCCGGAGGATCACCTGATCATCTTCCTGTCCGATCGCCGCCATATCGAGGCGGTGGAGCGGCTGTTCCAGAGCGAGCCGTAGCTCGCCCTCACCGATGGCCGGGACCTGAACCATGCGCTCGCTGCTCGGCGTACTGAACATCTTCGGATCGCTGCTGGCATGGTTCGCGCTGTATTTCCTGCTGCCGATCCTGACGGCGCTGATCTATGGCGAGTTCGCCGCGATGCGCGGCTTCGTCATCGGCGGGGCGATCGCCGCGGCCGGCGGCCTGCTGCTGCATTTCGCCACGCAGCGCTATCGTTACGACCTCAAGCCGCGCGACGCCTACCTGCTGGTCAGCGTCAGCTGGCTGGCGGTCGCCGCCGTGGCGGCCACGCCGCTGCTGATCGATCTGCCGGGACTGACGTTCACGCAGGCCTACTTCGTGGCCATGTCGGGCCTGTCCACCACGGGCGCGACCATGCTGCATGGGCTCGACGGCCTGCCCCACTGCATCAACCTGTGGCGCCACGCGCTGAGCTGGCTGGGCGGCATGGGCATCATCGTGCTGGCGGTCGCGATCCTGCCGTTGCTCGGCGTCGGCGGCATGCAACTGTATCGTGCCGGCGCGCCCGGCACCGTCAAGGACGCAAAGCTCGCGCCGCGGATCACCGAAACCGCCAAGGTGCTGTGGTTCGTGTACGCGGGCCTGACCGCCGCGTGCACGGTCGCGCTGTGGGCCTCGGGCATGACGCTGTTCGATGCGATCTGCCATGCCTTCTCGACGCTGGCCCTGGGCGGTTTCTCGACCCACGACGCCAACATCGCCTACTTCAACTCACCGCTGATCGAGTTCGTGCTGGCGGTGTTCATGCTGATCGCGGCAATGAACTTCTCGACGCATTTCGTCGCGCTGCGCAAGGGCGACTTCAGGGCCTACCGGCGTGATCCCGAGGCGCGCTGGCTGCTGCTGCTGGTGCTGGTATGCTGCCTGGTAGTCGCGCTGTTCCTCGACGTCAAGCACGTCTACCCCGACTACTTCAAGTCGTTCCGCTACGGCGCCTTCAACCTGATATCGCTCGCCACCGGCGGGGGGTTCTACAGCACCGACTACGGCCGCTGGCCGATCTTTGCGCCGATGTGGATGCTGTTCCTGAGCTGCCTGTGCGCCAGCACCGGTTCCACCGGCGGCGGCATCAAGATGTTCCGCTCGCTGATCCTGATCAAGCAGCCGCTGCGAGAGATGTTCACGCTGGTGCACCCGCAGGCGGTGTCGCCGCTGAAGATCTCGGGCCAGGTGGTGCCCAACGGCGTGGTCTACTCGGTGCTGGCGTTCATGTTCCTGTACTTCATGACCATCGCGGTGCTGACGTTCGCGCTGCTGATCTCGGGCATGGATCTCACCTCGGCGCTGTCGGCCATCGTGGCCTGCATCAACAACGTCGGCCCCGGTCTCGGCGGCGTCGGCCCCGGCCACACCTACGCGGCGCTGAACGGCTTTCAGAGCTGGGTCTGCATCGCGGGCATGTTCCTCGGCCGCATCGAGATCATCACCTTCGCGGTGCTGTTGACGCCGGCGTTCTGGCGTAAGTAGCGCGCCCCCCGCTCCTGTCGGTACCATTTCGCTCGATGGCACCTTGGGCGGGTGACGCGTGCGGTGCGGGGGGCCGATAATGGGTGCATGGACGATCTGCGCCGCTACGACCCGCCGGAGCCGCCCGACCCGCCCGACCCGAAGGATCCGCGGCGCGGCGCATTGCTGCGCCTGATCATCGTGCTGCTGCTGGTGCTGGGGGGGTTGCTGCTGGTGCGCGAACTCACCAACATGTCGCGGCTGCAGGATTGCGTCATGTCGGGCAGGACCAACTGCGCGCCGATCGATTCACGGGCTAACTAAAGTATGCAATACGTCAAATTGGGGCGGACCGGGCTGGACGTGTCACGCATCTGTCTGGGTTGCATGAGCTATGGCGCCCCCGGCAGCGGTACGCAGCCGTGGGCGCTGAGCGAAAACGACAGCCGGCCGTTCATCCGGCAGGCGCTGGAGGCGGGCATCAATTTCTTCGATACCGCCAACGTCTACTCAGACGGTACCAGCGAGCAGGTCGTCGGCCGTGCGCTCAAGGAATTCTCGCGGCGCGACGAGATCGTACTGGCCACCAAGGTCTGGGGCCGGATGCATCCGGGCCCGAATGGCGCAGGACTGTCGCGCAAGGCGATCATGGCGCAGATCGACGCCAGCCTGCAGCGGCTCGGCTGCGAGTACGTCGACCTCTACCAGATCCACCGCTGGGACGGCACCACGCCGATCGAGGAGACACTCGAAGCCCTGCACGACGTGGTCAAGGCCGGCAAGGCGCGCTACATCGGCGCCTCGAGCATGTATGCCTGGCAGTTTGCGCGCGCGCTGGCGATCTCGGAGCGCAGCCACTGGACGCGCTTCGTCACCATGCAGAACTTCGTGAACCTGCTCTATCGCGAGGAGGAGCGCGAAATGCTGCCGCTGTGCCGGGCGGAGGGAATCGGCGTGATCCCGTGGAGCCCGCTGGCACGCGGGCGGCTGGCCCGGCCGTGGGGCGCCGAGGCGACGCATCGCTCGCAGAATGATGCCTTCGGCGCCCGGCTGTACGGGAGCCTGTCCGACAGCGATCAGCGCATCATCGACGCCGTCGGCACCATCGCGGCCGCGCGCGGCGTGACGCGGGCTCAGGTGGCACTGTCGTGGGTGCTGCAGCAACCCGGCATCAGCGCACCGATCGTCGGGGCGACCCGGCTGCAGCACCTGCAGGACGCCGTCGCCGCCGTGGAGCTGAAGCTGTCCGAGCAGGAGACCCAGGCGCTCGAGCAGCCGTATGTTCCTCATCCGGTGAAGGGCCTGGCCTAGCCCCTGCGCCCACCTTTTGGTGGGTCAGCCTGCTACACTACCCGGCCATGCCGACGCTGATGACGTCGCGTGTCGAGTCAAATTCGAAGGGGGTATCATGAAGTCGGAACAGTCCTGCACCGTCGCCGCGGGCGGCACGGTATCGCGCGCGCGTACTTACCGGTGCGCAGCACTGGTCGCGCTGACATCGCTGGTCACGGGCGTCGCACTGGCGCAGGTACCGCCGAAGATCGAGACCGGCCTGAAGAAGATCGGTCAGATCGTCGATCCGTCCTGCACGGCCGATCTGTACCGTCCGCTGATGCCGAAGAACGACATCAGGAGCGACGCCAACCCGCTGTACCCTGGCATCGCGATCGCCCGCAACCAGTCCTTCGGCCCGAACCCGGACGACGTGGTGGACATCTTTACGGCCGACCGGGGAGCCGCGTCGCGCCCGGTGCTCATCTATGTTCCCGGCGGCATCGGCAACAAGATCGAGACCCAGGACACGGCCGCCAACGCGTTCTACGACAACATCGGCCGCTGGGCCACCCAGCACGGCATGGTTGGCGTGCTGATGCAGCGTCACCCCAGCCCGGGCTGGGATAGCGGCGCCAAGGACGTCTCCAGCATGCTGCAGTGGGTCGAGGCGAACATTGCGCAGTACCACGGTAATTCCGACCGCATGTTCATCTGGGCGCACTCGGCCGGCAACGGCCCGCTGGGCACCTACATCGGCCGCCCTGAGCTCTATGGCCCCAAGGGCGTGGGTGTGATCGGCGTGATCTTCATGTCCGGGGCCTTCGATATCGCGCCGGTGCAGCCGGCTGCCGCCTTCGGCGGCGCCAACTTCCGCCAGATGATGCTCAACGCTGGCAAGACCTGCCACGAGCCGGGCGGCATGGCCTCCACGGCAGGCGTACTGCCGGGAGTACCGGCCGGCTCCCCCGGCGGTCCGCCGCCTCCGGGCCCGGCCTTCGGAGCCCCGCCGGCCGCAGGCGCAGGTCCGGGTGCTCCTCCCGCCGGTCGGCGTGGCGGTGGCGGTTTCGGCGCCCCAGTCGATCCGGCCGTGCAGCTAGCTCACTCCAGCCTGCCGGCGCTCAAGACCACCTCGGTCAAGATCATGCTGGCGGACGCGCAGCTGGACCCCGGGATCAGCATGTCGGTCGACCACGGCGAGTCGTCGTTCAACAAGGCGCTGCATGACGCCCTGTGCGCCGTCGGCCCCGATCATTGCCCGACCATGCTGGTCGCGAAGGGCGAGAGCCACATGGGCGAGGTGTTCTCGATCGATACCTCGGACCAGAACGTCTCCGGGCCGGTGCTGGCGTTCATTCATAAGACGCTGCGCGAGCAGGCCCCGTAGTCGCAGGCCTGCGGCCGCCTGGCCGCCTGGCCGCCTGGCCGCCTGGCCGCCAAGGAGGGCGGTCAGGTGATCGGGCGAGTCGACGGGCGCGTCAGGTGATGGATTCGACCACGCCCCCGTCGACCCTGAGTGCCGCGCCGGTGGTGGCCGAGGACAGCGGCGAGGCAATATAAACCGCGAGGTTGGCGACCTCTTCCACCGTCGCCGCGCGGCGGATGATCGAGCTGGACCGGTGGGCAACGACGAACTCGGCGGCTAGCTGCTCGATCGACTTGTCCTGTCCCGCTCCCTGTGCGCGGCTGAGCATCTGGCGCATCCCGTGCGACAGCGTCGGTCCCGGCATCAGTGCATTGACGGTGACGCCGGTGCCGGCCAGACGCTTGGCCAGGCCGCGCGAGAGCGCGAGGTCGGCGGTCTTGGTGACGCCGTAGTGGATCATGTCGGCGGGGATGTTGATCGCCGACTCTGACGACACGAAGATCACCCGCCCCCAGCCGTGCGCGACCATCTGCGGTACGTAGGCGCGCGACAGGCGCACGCCCGACAGCAGGTTCACCGCCAGGTGCCTCTCCCATACCTCGTCCGGGGTGTCGAAGAAATCCTGCAGGCTGAAGATACCGACGTTGTTGACCAGCACGTCGACCTGCGGCACGAGCCGTGTGAGCGCCGTGCAGCCGGCCGCCGTGCTCAGATCGGCGGCCGCGCCGCGCACCGTGGCCCCGGCGACCGCGGCCTGCAGCCGCGCCACCGCCTCGTCGACGGCCGCCTGGGTGCGGCCGTTCACGACCACCG
>DATAWM010000042.1:0-45202 GCA_036267195.1 Steroidobacteraceae bacterium | reverse complement strand
GCAGCGGCGTGGTGTTGGAGAACTCGAGCGTGACGTGCCCTTCCCACTCGGGTTCCAAGGGCGTTACATTCACTATTATGCCGCAACGTGCATAAGTGGAATTGTGCACGACGATACCGTTGGCGACGAAATTGTGCAGCCGGGGTACCGAGATATCAAACACCTCTTGCGGGCCCTGCGGTTCGATCGCCTCCACCACGTCCCAGATCGGCCCATCGGTGAGCGGACTGACGTACGGATCGCCAGTCGCCAGGACCACGCGTGCCGCCGCGGCGAGCGGCACGGATTGCGACGAATATGTTCTGATGCCAAGCGCATTCAAGCTCATCCCGCCGACACGCGCGGCGCTACCGAGCATGGTCCATGCCTGCGACGGCAACGTATCGAAGTTGCTCTTGCAGCGCGGCTGCTCGCGCAGCAGCGGCAGGACCTCGGTCTCGAGCAGATTCTGCTTGAGCGATCCGGCGACGAAGCCGACGCGCTCGGCAAAGCGCTGTATCTGCTCCTTGTCCGTGATCTGGATTCGGTACGCACGCGTACCGATCGCCGTGATCTTCTCCCTGATCAGGGAAAAGATGCCGAATCGCAGCAACAGATGATGCACGTCCTCGATGAGTCGCCGGGAGCTTGAATAGTACTCCAGGAAAATACTCTGGCCGGAGTGGTAGATACTGCCATCGCCGCTGAACAGCGCCTGCAGAAATAGCCGGACGGATTGTCTGGGGGCCGTGAAGATCGCCTGCGGCACGAATTTCTCGGTGGCCCCGACGTTCAAACCGTAACGCTGCAACCAGCGGTGCGCCCGATTGTGCTCCGGCGTGCCGCCTCTACCCTGATGGTTGACCAGCCGATAGCCATAGCGGCCCTTGAAGCTGACCTCGCCCAGGCCGGAGGCCGCCACCGTGGCCTCGAGCAACGCGACCAGCGCAGGATCGGCGCTCGTGTAGGTCGGACTGTGCCGCGGCGTGTCGCACTGGCCCTCGGAGATCATCAGCCCGAGCAAGGTTGGCTCCCAGTCGGGCAGCGCAGTCTTGCCAAAGACCGGGATCTCGCGAGCCACGGCAATGCGATCGCCGATCTTCAGATCGCTCAGGGCCACCCAGCCACCCAGCATCCTGAAGGGATGATTGGCCGTGGCGCGGATGCGCAAGCCCGCCCTGGTGCGCAGCTCAAACACCTCGCGGATACCCTGCGGAATGAAATCGGACACCTTGACCGCACGCATGCGCCAACCGTCCATTGCGAGGGTGCTTCGGCCCCATTGCATCTGCGTGATGGGGACATAGGCACCCGTATCGGCATCCACCACGCGGGTGTCGCCGGATACGCATTTCCCCAAACAAACCGTCAGGACATTGCGCGGGATGCGGAAGTACTCCACCGTGTGGGCCAGCGCGAACGAATTGGGGGGAATGATGCAGACGTCGGCGACCACATCGACGAAGCTCTTCTCGTCGAAGCGCTTGGGATCGACGATGGTGGAGTTGATGTTGGTGAAGATCTTGAAGTCGCGCGCGCAGCGCACGTCGTAGCCGTAGCTGGAGGTGCCGTAGGAGATCACGCGGCCGGCCTCGCCGTCGCGCACCTGGCCGGGCTCGAACGGCTCGATCAGGCCGTGGTGCTGCGCCATGTGCCGGATCCACTTGTCGGATTTGATGCTCATCGTGGCTTCAGGTGTCCTCGATCACGATCTTGGGAAACACCGCGCTGTGGTCGCGCGCGCGGCGCGCCAGCACGGCGGCGGTGCGGCGCGCCGCCTCGAGGTAGCGCTGCGCACGCTCACTGCCGGGCTCGGCGATCACGCTCGGGCGCCCGCCGTCCGCTTCCTCGCGGATGCGTGCGTCGAGCGGCAGCTCGCCCAGCAGCGCGACATTGTGCTGTGCCGCCAGGCGCGCACCACCGCCCTCGCCGAAGATATGGTCGACGTGGCCGCAGTGCGAGCACACGTGCACGCTCATGTTCTCGATGATGCCCAGCACCGGCACCGAGACCTTCTCGAACATCACCAGCCCCTTGAGCGCATCGGCCAGCGCGATGTCCTGCGGGGTGGTGACGATGACCGCGCCGGCCACCGGCACGCGCTGCGCGAGCGTGAGCTGGATGTCGCCGGTGCCGGGCGGCATGTCGACCACCAGGTAGTCGAGCTCACCCCAGTCGGTGTCGGACAGCAGCTGCGTGAGCGCCTGGGTCACCATCGGCCCGCGCCACACCACGGCCTGCTCGGGCTCGACCAAAAAGCCGATCGACATTGCCTTCAGGCCGTGCGCCTCCAGCGGCTGGATGTGCTTGCCGTCGGCGGAGCTCGGCCGCTGGCCGCTCAGTCCCAGCATCAGCGGCTGGCTCGGCCCGTAGATGTCGGCGTCGAGGATGCCGACCTGCGCACCGCTCATGGCCCAGGCCAGGGCCAGGTTGACGGCCACCGTGGACTTACCCACGCCGCCCTTGCCGCTGGCCACCGCGACAATGTTCTTGACCTTGGCGATGGGTTTGAGGTGCCGCTGGACCGCGTGCGGCACGATCCGGCTGGTCAGCTCGAGCGTCAGCTCCATCCCCGGATCCAGCGCCGCCAGGTGCCGCTGCAGCGCCGCCTGCAGCACGTGGGCATAGCCCAGAGCCGGGAACCCCAGCTCCAGCTTGACCCGCACCAGCTCGCCGCGCACTTCCAGAGCGCGCAGCGCGCCGGCCTGTGACAGCGTCTGCTGCAGGTATGGCTCGACGTAGCTTTCCAGAGCGGCGCGAACGCGCTCTTCCGAGATCGGCATGGAGTCCCCCCCGCGTCAAGGCGGCAAAGGCTGGCCCCGTAATGCTACAGGGATTGCAAGAACGGCCGTTAACGTAATCAAACATGGCATAATCCGGGTACTAGAAACAACCCGGCGGGCCAGCGCTCGATGAAGAGCGCCAGCTTTGCCGGTAACCGGTGCGGGCCGCGGGCAGGCAGCGCCGGCTGGACCGTAGGGCGATGGGCAGGGAATCGTCGGCACGTAAGCGAGCGCCGGGTTTGGCGGGACGTTACGAATCGTTGGCAATCTTGGCAACTGTGAGCTTAAGACGGACTGTGGGCTGGGCCCGGCGGGCGCAGAACCCATCGGCGATGAACGCCGCCGCCGACGACGTTAGCACGGCGGAATGAGTTTTTTCACCACCCTGCGCGCCGATCGGCTGATCCTGCAGATCAGGTCGTCGACCAACGTCATGGCGCCGGAGACGCAGAAGGCCATCGCCAAGCTCAAGGAGGCGGGGGCCGGAGCGATCGAGGCGGTGATCGCCGCGCTGCCGGAGGCCGACAAGCACGCCACGGTCGCGTTCGTCGACGTGCTGGCGGCGCTGGCGAGCGCCAAAACCTTTCCGCTGTACATACAGGCTCTGGTGCAGGGCAGCCCGCGCGTGATCGCCGGGGTGGCCTGGGCCCTGACCAGCAGCCGCGGCTATCCGCCGCACCTGCTGCTGGACGTGCTGGCCACCCCCGGGATCGCCAAGTCGGCGCTGCTCGACGTGATCAATGGCCAGCGGCAGCGCTTCACCGTGCGCGAGCTGCTGGCGGCCGCATATGCGCAGGAGCCCAACGAGAAGGCGGCGCTGTTCCGCATCATCGGCGAGGTCGCCGATGAGAGCGCCCTGCCCGAGCTGATCGGCCGCGTGCAGGGCAAGGATCCGATCGCGCGCCTGCACATCATCAACGTGCTGGCACGCTTCAACAAGCCCGAGGTGCAGCGCGTGCTGCAGGAGCAGCTCGGCGACAACAACAAGATGATCCGCACCGCCGTGCTCATGGCGATGACCAAGATGGATGGGCCGATCGAGGTGGCGCGGGTGTGCGCACTGCTGCGCGACCCGGAGCTGGACGTGCAGAACCGCGCGGTGGAGCTGCTGGCGCGTGCACGCGATCCGGACACGGTGCGGCACCTGGTGCCGGTGCTCAAGGACGAGAACGAGCAGGCGCGCCGCGCCGCGGTCGAGGTGCTCAACGAGGTCGGGGATGCGCGCTCGGTCAAGTACCTGCTGGAGGCCATCAAGGACGACGACTGGTGGGTGCGCAGCCGCGCCGGGGATGCGCTCGGCAAGATCGGCGGCCCAAAGGTCATCGACGCGGTGCTGGAGCTGGTGCGCGACAAGGACGAGGACATCCGGCGTGCCGCCATCGAAATCCTGAACCAGACCAAGGATGAGCGCGCCATCAATCACCTCATCGAAGCCACGCGCGACGCGGACTGGTGGGTCAGCGAGCGCGCCGTCGATGCGCTCGCGGAAATCGGCAGCAAGCGCGCGGTGCCGCGGCTGTACGAGATGCTGCGCTCCGGCAACACGCGCGCGCTGCCGATCGTGGTGCGCGCGATCGGCAAGCTCGGCGACGCCAAGTCGATGGAGCTGCTGGCGCCGCTGCTGTCCAATCCCGAGAAGGAGGTACGCATCGAGGCGATCCAGGCGCTCTCGCGCCTCACCGACGAGCAGCGCGCCGACCAGATCCGCGTGCACCTGCAGGCGCAGGCCGATCAGGCCGACCCGACGGTGGCGCGCGCGGCCGTACGCGCGCTCACCGAGCTGGAGGTGCGCTTCTCCTCCGGCGCCGGCTCGGCGACCTCGCTCGGGATGGTCGGCACGCAGCCGGGACGGCCCGATCCGGCGCGTCCCGGCGCGGCACGGCCCGGGGCGGCCGGACGCACGCTGCTGATCCCCGAGCGCGAGGTGGCGCAGGTGGTGCACCAGGCCGCCGCCGCGGCCGCCGCGCGGCTGGATATCTCCACCCTCAACCCCGGCGACATCATCGAGGGCCGCTACCGCTACATCGAGAAGATCGGCCGCGGCGCCTTCGGCACGGTGCTGCTGATGGAAGATACGGTGGTCGAGGAGCGGCTGATCCTGAAGTTCCTGAACCCGAGCGTGGCGCAGGATGAGGAGATCATGAAGCGCTTCGTGCACGAGCTGCGCTACTCGCGCAAGATCACGCACCGCAATGTCATCCGCATCTACGACTTCCTCTACATCCAGGGCAATTACGCCATCTCGATGGAGTACTTTCCCTCGCACACGCTCGGCGCGGAGATCGTCAACGAGAAGCCGATGGCGCTCAAGCGCGCGCTGCAGTTCGGCATCGACATCGCCACCGGCATGGCGGTCGCCCACCAGGTCGGCATCGTGCACCGCGACCTCAAGCCCGCCAACGTGCTGATCAACGACGAAGCTCTGTTGAAGATCGTCGACTTCGGCGTCGCCGCCGCGCAGCGCGAGGGCGATACGCACCTGACCAAGACCGGATACGTCATCGGCTCGCCCAAGTACATGGCACCCGAGCAGATCCTGGGACGCAAGGTCGATGAGCGCGCGGACGTCTACGCACTGGGCATCCTGCTGTACGAGATGCTCACCGGCATACCGCCGTACTCGCGCGGCGATCACATGGCCGTCATGTATCAGCACGTACAAGGCAAGGCGCGCGCCCCGCAGGAGGTCAACCCGCAGCTGCCGGGCAACCTGGCCGAGGTCGTCAGCAAGGCCATGTCGGTGGACAAGGCCAAGCGCTACCAGAGCATGGACGAGCTGCGCGCGGTGCTGGAGCGGTTTCGCTGAAGAGCGGCGCTGCCGACGCCGCGGAACTTGACCGACGCGTGAGGCGACGACATGGCCGTGAAGGGCGTGCATCACTTCAATCTGCGGGTGGACGCCGCGGAGATGCTCGCAGTCCGGTGGCGGCTAACGTCCGCCGACGTCCAACATCGTTCCCGCATTGCAAATGTCTACACAAATGCAGAATCGCGCCTGCGCGCTACCGCGCCCCGCTCACCAGTCCTGGTCTATGGCCATGGAAAGTGAGCTGGAGCACATCACCTAGGACCATCCGGCGTTAATTTGGGCCACCAGCTGCGTCAGGGCCGCTTGCGTCAGTTCAAAGTTCTAACCACAAGCCCTTGATTCAGCAGAATTTAACAGTTATAGCTGGCGGCGCTTTACGTCATTCGGCCCGGCGCTGAAGGCCGGCACCTTGCGCATTTGAAGGTTTTGTAAGGACTAACTGTGGCGCGCATTGATGCGTTCCTAAAACTCGGTACCCAGCAGGGCTGCTCGGACATTCACCTCGCCGTCGGGGTGCCGCCGATGCTGCGGCTGCACGGCGACCTGGTGCCGATCAAGTTCCGCGACCTGCGCGACACGGAGCTGGAGAGCTACATCGGCGAGATCCTGCTGCCGAGCCAGTCGGAGCACTTCCAGCGCGGACAGGACCTGGATTTTTCCTACGTGTCGAGCGACGGCGGGCGCTTCCGCGTCAACGTGTTCCGCAAGGACACCGGCATCGGCGCGACCTTCCGTGCCATCCCGTCGGACGTCCCGACGCTGGCCTCGCTCGGCCTGCCGCCGATCGTCACCAAGCTGTGCGACTACCACCAGGGCATGATCCTGGTGACCGGCTCGACCGGCACCGGCAAGTCCACCACGCTGGCGGCCATGATCGATCTGCTCAATTCCACCCGCCGGCTCAACATCATCAGCCTGGAGGACCCGATCGAGTTCGTCCACCGCAGCAAGATGAGCCAGGTGATCCAGCGCGAACTGGGCACGCACATTCCCAGCTTCGCCGAAGGCGTGCGCGCCGCGATGCGCGAGGACCCCGACGTGATCCTGGTCGGCGAGCTGCGCGACGCGGACACCATCCGCATGGCGATGACGGCGGCGGAGACCGGGCACCTGGTGCTCGGCACGCTGCACACCACCAGCGCGGTCAAGACCATCGACCGGCTGATCGACGCGCTGCCGGCCGAGGAGCGCGAGCAGACCAAGAGCTTCCTGTCGCAGAGCCTGCTGGCGGTGGTGACCCAGCTGCTGATCAAAACCGCCGACGCGCGTGGCCGCCGCGCCGTGGTCGAGGTGATGGTCACGACCAAGGCGGTCGCGAAGCTGATCATGAGCGACCAGACCCACCAGATCCCGAGCCAGCTGCAGATGGGACGCGAGTACGGCATGCAGCTGTTCGACCAGGCGCTGCAGCAGGCGATCAACGCACGCGAGATCGATCCGGACGACGCCTACCTGCACGCGACCGACAAGCGGCTGTTCCAGAAGTACGTCACCGACACCAGCATGCTGCCGCGGCTGGACACGGCCGCGAACACCGGCAGCAACAGCGGCATTCGCCAGGCGAGCGGCGAATAAGTCATGTCGCAGATCGATCAGTATCTGGAGGAGATCCTCAAGCGCCGCGGCTCGGATCTGCACTTCATCGCGGGGGATCCGCCGCGCATCCGGTTGCACGGGGAGATCTCCCCACTGCAGGAGACGCGCCTCGAAGCCGAGTTCGTCAAGACGACGCTGTACGAGATCATGCCGCGCAAGGCAACCGAGCGCTTCGAGAGCAAGGACGGCGCCGACTTCGCCTACAGCCTGGCCGACAAGGGCCGCTTCCGCGTCAACATCATGCGTCAGCTCAACGGCATGGGGGCGGTGTTCCGCGCCATTCCGTCGCAGGCGCTGACGCTCGACCAGCTCGACATGCCGCAGGCGGTGCGACAGCTGTGCCGCGCGACCAACGGCTTGATCCTGGTCACCGGCAAGACCGGCTCGGGCAAGTCCACCTCGCTTGCGTCGATGATCGACGACATCAACAAGCGCGTGCACGGCCACATCCTCACGGTCGAGGATCCGATCGAGTTCGTGCATGCTCGCCGCAATTGCCTGGTGAGCCAGCGCGAGATCGGCGTGCATGCGCCCAACTTCGCCGCGGCGCTGCACTCGGCGCTGCGCGAAGATCCGGACGTGATCCTGGTCGGCGAGCTGCGTGACCTGGAGACCATGAGCATCGCGGTGACCGCCGCCGAGATGGGGATTCTGGTGATGGGCACGCTGCACACCAACGGCGCCGCGCAGACGGTGGACCGGCTGGTCAATCAGTTCCCGGCCGACAAGCAGCCGCACGTGCGCACGATGCTATCGACCTCGCTGCGTGGGGTGATCTCCCAGCAGCTGCTCAAGCGTGCCGACGGCCGCGGCCGGGTGGCAGCTCTGGAGATCCTGATCAATAACCCGGCCACCGCCAACCTGATCCGCCAGGGCAAGCTCGATCAGCTCGAGAACGCAATGCAGTCCGGCGCCCAGTTCGGCATGCGCACGATGGACAGCGCCATCCAGCAGCTGCTCGACGCCGGCACCATCACCGGCGCCGAGGCCTACCGTAAGTCGATCAACAAGGCGAAGTTCGAGCCCATGAAGGGCCACGGCGAGGCCACCGGGACCGGGACGACGGGGCAGCACCGCGGCTAAGACAGTAAAGAACGCGACGCAAACAACCCCGTACCTGCAAATAGTAGCGTCCCGGATCGCGTGGTGTCACTCGGCATTCAGACCATGCAGCAGGCGTTGCAGGTCGATCTGAGAACGGCAACGTCTCCAAAACCAGGTCCTCGGTCAAATCGACTTCACCTCGCCTCCATCCATGCGCAGCGTCGAGCCGGTCATCCAGCGGGCGCGCGGCGAGACGAGAAACGCCATCAGCTCCGCGATCTCCTGCGGCTCGCCATAGCGCGCAATGCCGGCTTGCTTCGGGAAGCTGGCCGTCGCCTCCTCCGCCGTCATGTCGTGCAATGGCGCCCAGTGTTGCAGGTACGACTGCCGTCGACCGGTCATCACCGGCCCGGGCAGCACGCTGTTGACCTGAACACCATCGGCGATGCCGCGGTCGGAGAATGCCTTCGCCAGGGCGACGATCGCGGCATTGATCACGCCGACAGCGGCGTACGGGGCCTTCGGGAACACGGCCGAGTTGCCCGACATCAGCACCACGGAGCCTTTCGCCGCCTTCAGGGCCGGCCATGCCGCGATCGTGAGGCGGCGCGCCCCGTGCAGCTTCAGGGCCGCGCCACTGTCCCACTGCGCATCGGTCATCTCGAACAGATCGATCTGCGGAACCGCGCCGGCGATATTCAACATCGCATCGATCCGACCGAACGCCGACAGCGTCTTGTCGACCACCACCTGAGCCGACGGCGCCTCGCTCAAATCGGTATCGATGAGCAGCGCCTCGGCGCCCGCGTCGCGCACGAGCGTCGCGGTCTGTTCCAGGTTCACACGATTGCGCGCCACCAAAGCCAGCGCAGCAAAGTCGCGCGCAAGGCGCACGGCCGTTGCCTGTCCGATGCCTTGGCTGGCTCCCGTGACAACTGCCACTGAATTCGGCATTTGCGGTCTCCTCGAGCGCCATCAGGATGAGTCTCTCTACCGGTATCCGCGCACACCGATCAGTGCATCAGACGCCGCTGGGTGTTGCGGTTAGCGGGCCTCGATGGAGTGGGCGAGAAAGTCGCGGATCGTGGCGGCGATTTCCCCCGCGTGGGTCTCGAGCGCGAAGTGGCCGGTATCGAAGAATCGTACCACTGCCTGCGGTATATCGCGCTTGAATGCCTCGGCGCCGGACGGCAGAAAGAACGGATCATTCCTTCCCCATGCGGCCAACAACGGCGGCCGATGTGCGCGGAAGTAGCTCTGGAACTTCGGATACAGCGCGACGTTGCTGCGGTAGTCGCCGAATAGGTCGAGCTGCACTTCGGCGACACCCGGACGGCTCAGATAGTAGTTGTCGAGCGAGTAGCCGTCCGGAGACACCAGGGTCACGTCCGCGACGCCGTGCGTGTATTGCCAGACCGTGGTCTCGGGTGCCAAGAAACTGCGCAGTGCCTCGCGGTTGGCTGCCGAGTTGTCTTCCCAATACGCCCGAATCGGATTCCAGCCGTCGCTGAGGCCTTCCTCGTAAGCGTTGCCGTTCTGCGAAATGATGGCAGCGATACGCTCGGGGTGTTTGACGGCCAGGCGAAATCCGGTAGGGGCGCCGTAGTCGAATACGTAGAGCGCATATCGATCCAGGCCGATAACTTCGGTGAAGCGATCGATGGTCTGCGCGATTCGCTCGAAGGTGAGGCCGCGGTCTGGCAGATCGGACAGCCCAAACCCCGGCAAGTCAGGAGCTACGATGCGAAAGCGATCCGCCAGCAGCGCGATGAGATCGCGAAACATGTGGCTGGCGCTCGGAAAGCCGTGGAGCAGCAGGAGCACCGGCGCATTCTTCGGGCCGGCTTCGCGATAGAAGATCTTGAACCCGTCAACGTCGACCTTGCGAAAGCTGACCTTGACCATGGGTGCCCCCACTCGGACTAGTAACCTCTCAAATCTATTTTAAAAGGTTACTAAAATCGCGGAAACTTGTCAATGCGAGTGTCTCGAGCATTGCCGGACGGCACTAATATGTGTGAGCTATGACAGAGACGCGCCCAGCACCGTTTTTTATCGCCGACAGCATGGGACTCGACTTCCTGAACTCCGTCGCGGTCCCCGTGGACACCGAGGTCGAGTGGCTTGGCTCGGGGGCGGACCTGCTCGCCTGGCTCAAGCAAGCCGCCCTGGCTCCCGACGAGGTGCTGGACGCCTTTCGGAAGACCGCTCTCCCCGGCCAACTCGACGCCACCGCCGCCCAAGCACGGGCCCTGAGGGATTGGTTCAGGCCATTTGTCCATAAACACATGGGTAGACCCATTGAGACGAAGGCACTGCGCGAATTGGAACCGCTCAACCAGATCCTTGCGCGCGAGGCGGAATTTGGCCAGATCGTCGTTCGCGATCGCGCTAAAGCGCAGGCGCTCGGGCACGGGCACGAGTCAGAGAATCCAGGTGTTGCCCGCCTCGCCTGGCGCCGTCAGCGACGCTGGCAGTCACCCGAGTCATTGCTCCTTCCACTGGCACGATCGCTGGCCGATCTCGTCTGCGCGGAAGACTTCACCTACGTAAGGGCATGCGAGGGGCCGGCATGCTCCCTGCTGTTCATCGATCGCACTCGAGGCCACGGGCGCAGGTGGTGCAGCATGGCGGTTTGCGGCAACCGGGCCAAACAGGCTGCTCACCGAAGACGTCTCCAGGAAGCAGCAAAGCGCTCGGGCTAGAGCGCGCGCCGAGCGGATGAGCCGATCCAAGGCTTGCGGCGGTCAGTCGAGATACTTCCACGTGGATGCACCGTCGAGCCGGCGGATCCGTATGAGCCGGATTGCATCCGGTTCGAAGTTGCGCGCGTTGACGCCCATTTTGCCCACGCCCTTCGGCCGCAGGGGCGCCCAGTACATGATGCAGCTGCAGGTGTTGCATCGAACGAACCGCAACGACTTGTCACCCCAGCAGTAGCTGCTGGTTGCCCCCGATGCACTGCTGATGCGCAGCTCTGACGCCCTGTAATAGGCCCACAGCGCGCCGTAGCGGCGGCAGATCGAACAATTGCAGCCGGTCAGGCTGCGCGGCTTGCGCGGTACTTCAACCCGAACGGCTCCGCAGTGACAGCTCGCGGTAAGCATCGCCATCCTCCCGGTTGATGTCGGCGATCGCGGCGACGCAGTTCAGGCGCCTATCAGCGCACTCAGTTTGGCTCGCGTCTCTGCCAGCTCGGCCGGAGTCACTCTACCTTTGTATCTGGCTCGGCGGACTACCCAGTCCAAATTTTTTACCTGGTCCGCGAGAGCTACGCTCGGGCGCTTGCCGGTAACGACAACCTCGAACGGATAATCCTTCACCCGTGTCGTCATCGGACAACACAGCATCAAACCCGTTTTCCCGTTATATGCGGACGGGCTGATGACAAGCGCGGGCCGATGACCGGCCTGTTCGTGGCCGGCTTGCGGGTTGAATTGCAGCCAAACGATGTCGCCAGCCTCGGGAACGTAGCGCGGCGCCACTAAAGCAGTTCCTTACCTTTGCTGGTACCGAAATCGACCTCCGAGTGAAGGTTATCCGGCGTAATGCCGGCCAATAATTGCGCAAGATCAAACTCCTTGCGCCGAATCGGCTCAATGATGATTCGGCCGCCTTCCTCTCGAATGTCGACGGGCTCATCCAGGCTCAGCTGAGCGGATTGCATGACTGCGCGCGGAATGCGCAGCGATGCACTGTTGCCCCATTTCTTCACAAGTACGCGCATACGGAACTGCTCACGTTGATTCAACGTAGATACGGTAGTGAAAACGTGGACGTGTGTCAACATCGTATATACTCGATCATCGGGCCAGCCCGTGCGGCACCGGCTCGAGGGTCACACTCATCTGCGCGGGGCAATGCGCATGCGACTGCTTTACATCGATATCGATACCCTGAGAGCCGATCACCTCGGCTGCTACGGTTATCCGCGCAGGACCAGCCCGAACATCGACGCCGTCGCGGCCGGCGCGGTCGTGTTCGACAATATCTACGCCTCCGACACGCCCTGTCTGCCGAGCCGCACGGCCTTGCTGACGGGGCAGTTCGGCATCCACAACGGGGTCGTCAACCACGGCGGCACGGACGCGGACCCGGTGATTGACGGCGCGACCCGGCAGTTCCACTCGCGCCTGCACCTCGATTCCTTTCCGAACCGGCTCAAGGGCGCGGGCCTCAGAACGGTGACCGTGAGCTCGTTCGCGCACCGCCATTCCGCCTTTCACTGGTACGCGGGCTTCGATGAGGCGTACAACGTCGGCAAGTACGGCATGGAGAGCGCCGATGAGGTCTACGCCGTCGCCGCGGATTGGCTCAGGCGACGCGGACGCGAGGACGACTGGTTCCTGCACGTGCACCTGTGGGACCCGCACGCCCCGTATCGTGCCGCGAGCGCCTACGGCCAGCCATTCGCCGATACACCCACTCCCGCTTGGCTCACTGAGGAGGTGCGGGCGCATCATTGGCGCGGCTGCGGACCGCACAGCGCCCAGGAAGGCGGTGGATTCGCTCCGAACGAATATGACCGGGCCCACTACCCGCGCCAGCCCCAGGAGATCCGCGACATGGCCGCGGTGCGGGCCATGTTCGACGGCTACGACACCGGCGTTCTGGTCGCCGACGAGTGTGCCGGCAGACTGCTGGCGCTGCTGGGCGAGCTCGGAGTCGAACGAGACACTGCCGTGATGATCTCGGCGGATCACGGTGAGACGCTGGGCGAGCTCAATATCTATTCCGATCATCAGACCGCCGATGAGCACACGGCCCACGTCCCGCTGATCCTCAAATGGCCGGGGCTCGCCGCCGGCCGACACCGCGCCCTGCACTATCAGATCGACGTCACCGCAACGTTGCTCGAGCTGCTGGGACGGGCTGTGCCCGACAGCTGGGACGGCCAGTCATTCGCCGCCGACCTGAGGGCGGGAACGGACGCCGGCCGCGACCACCTGGTGACATCACAGGGAGCATGGACCTGCCAGCGCGGTGTGCGCTTCGACGACTGGATGCTGATCCGCACACTGCACGACGGCTATCACCTGTTCGACGATGTGATGCTGTTCGATCTGCGCAACGACCCGTTCGAGCAGCACGACCTCGCGGCCGCGCGGCCGGACATCATCGGCCGCGGGCTGATGCTGCTGGCGCAGTGGCACGACACGATGATTCCCCACGCCGCACGCGGGCGTGACCCCCTGGTCAATGTGGTGCTGGAGGGCGGCCCGTACCACGTCCGCGGCCAGCTGCCCGCGTATCTGCAGCGTTTGCGCGCCACCGAGCGGGGAGACCTGGCGGACTTGCTGGCCGCCAAGTACCGCTGAACGGTGCGCATCCTCGAGCACACTTTCGAGGATTCGGCTCCATTCGATCTCACCAATCGCCCGAGCCTGCTGGTCGCCACGGTGCGGGTCGTCCAACGCACCCGTACCGGACAGCATGTGCAGATCCATTACGTTGTCGACATCGCCCGACACGGCAGAGTGATCGGTACCACCGATGGCAGCTGCGAGATGGACTCACTGGCGCGGTGCGCCGCGGCGGTGGTAAGAGATACGCGTTACTTTCTGGACGGCGTCCGCTGATTGGGCGCTCCCCGGCAATCACGGTCTCTCGTCAGCTCACTCGGGGATGAGATATGATCGCTGGCCTTCACGGCTGAACACCTGCCTTGGTTGCCAGTTCTCGGTAGCACCATCCCATGACCGTCATCCATAAGGTCAATCGGCGGCCGCTCTCTGACTTCGTAGACTTCTTGTGGCTCTCTGCAGGTTATGTGCAGCCGCATGCCGCCGAGCGGGTGCTGCCAACCGGCAACATGAGTTTGATACTGGATCTCGACGAGCACGGCAAAGTGCCGGACGCACTATCCGGCGCGCGCACCCGATCGTTCGTTCTGGATACGTCGACGCCGCTGAGCCTCATCGGGGTTGTCTTCAAGCCGGGTGGCGGCTTCCCCTTCGTTGCGGGGCCCGCCGCGGAGCTCCAGGACCTGAGTATTCCTCTCGACGCGATCTGGGGACGCGGCGCGCAAGTATTGCGCGAGCGGGTGTTGGAGGCGCGAACCGCGCGCGGCAGATTGCAGCGCCTCGAACAATTTCTCTTCCAACTCGCGTTGCGTCGACCACAGCGCCATCCGGCCGTTGCATACGCGCTCAAGACCCTTCGAAGCCCCGGCTCGAATGTAGCCGACGTGACAGAGCGCACTGGACTGAGCGCGCGGCGGTTCATCGAGCTATTTCGTCGTGAGGTCGGGCTGACGCCGAAAATGTTTTCCCGTCTGTCGCGCTTTCGCGCCGTGGTGAGCACGCTGCAGCCGCACGCCGCCGTGGATTGGACCACGATTGCGCTGGACTGCGGCTATTACGATCAGGCGCATTTCATCCACGATTTCCGTGAATTCGCCGGAATGAGTCCTTCAGCCTACCTGCGGCATCGAACGGCGGGCCCAAATCACGTGCGCGTAACGGACTGACGGAGGGGTAAAATTCTTACAATACCGCGACAGCAACTCGGGAGAGACTGAGCGTCCCTCTTCAGAGGATGCACGACAGTGTCGTACTCAATACCTCGCGTAACGCCCTACCTGCTTTACGAGGACCTCGAAGGCGCCCTCAGCTGGCTCGCCAATGCGTTCGGCTTTCGCGAACGCCTTCGTCACGCCGCACCCGACGGCAGGCTCATGCATGCCGAGATGAGCGTCGGGGAGGAAGGAGTCATCATGATGGGATGCCCTGCGCCGCCGTATCGAAATCCGAAGCACCTCGGACAACACACGCAAAACGTATACGTCCGAGTGGATGAAGACCTGGGCAAGCGCTTTGACCGCGCGGTGCAGGCCGGCGCGGTGGTCCTGGAGGAGCCAGCCGATCAGCCCTACGGTGATCGCCGCTTTGGCGTCGAGGACCCGGAAGGGCACCGTTGGTACTTCGCACAAAGCATCGCTGATCACCGCTGAGATAGTT
This sequence comes from Steroidobacteraceae bacterium, assembly GCA_036267195.1. Classification (GTDB taxonomy): domain Bacteria; phylum Pseudomonadota; class Gammaproteobacteria; order Steroidobacterales; family Steroidobacteraceae; genus FEN-1191. The sequence continues at coordinate 30,032 of DATAWM010000042.1, read as the reverse complement.
GTCGGGCCACAAACGGCGAGGCCCCCCGCCGCAGTGCGGCCGATCGCACAGCCAATCACGCAGATCGCTTCTGGCAATACATCGCCGGACCAGCACCATCCGGCGACAGGTAACACTGCTGCCGTTCCGCCCATCCGCGCAAAGGCGCTCACTAAAACGTAACTTGCATACCTCGTAGTCCAATGTATTATCGGATGCCATACGGTAGGGGTCATTCGATGTCAGGCGGCAACTCCGCGTTCATGGCGGGCGTGCCCGAGCTGCTGATCCTCAAGCTGCTCTCGGCGCGGGAAATGTACGGCTACGAGCTGGCCAAGGCGGTGCAGGTCGCCAGCGGCGAGACCCTCTCCCTGGGCGAGGGCGTGCTGTATCCGGTGCTCCACGGCCTGGAGGCCGGGGGTGCCCTGCGGGCGCGCACCGGTCTGGTCAGCGGCCGCCGGCGGATCTATTACTCGTTGACGGTGCGCGGGCGGCGACGCCTGCAAGCCCTCTCGCGACGCTGGCAGCAGGTCGCCGGCGCGGTCGACGCGGTGATGGGGGGCGCACATGCCTGAGCCGCAATTCGCGCTGCTGCGGCGCCGATTGCTCGACGGCGGCATCGCGCCGCGGCGTGCGCGGCGCCTGATGCACGAACTGCGCGCGCACTTCGCCGACCTGCTGGCCGGGCAGCTGCAGGCAGGGCTGGCAGGACCGGCCGCCGCGCAGGCGGCGCTGCAACGGCTGGGTGATCAGGAGGCACTGGCGCGACAAATGCTGGCGCGGCCGGAGCTGCTGAGCTGGAGCCGGCGCTGGCCCTGGGCGATCTATGCCCTCGCTCCGCTGCCGCTCTTTCCGGCGATGTTTAGCCTGTTGCTGGCGACCACAGTCGGCATCGGATGGGTCACGCAAAAATTGCAGCTGGCATCGCCGGCAGACTTCCTGAGCCTGATGCGGGCGATCCGGCTGTTCGCGCTCTACGTACTGCCCGTGATGCTTGCGGCGGCGATGGCGACACTCGCCGGCCGGCGCAGCGTGGCACCCGGGTGGGGTCTGCTGTCCATTGCCCTGCTGGCACTGTGGGGAGCCACGACCAACATGACGGTATTGCCGCACCTGATCGGGGCGGGAGTTGGCATGAGTCTGCATCCGCGCGTGCTGGCTCCGTTGTTGCTGTACCGCTGGCTGCCCACGGTGGTGGCGGCCACTGCGGTGTCCACCATCTCGCTGCGTCTGCTGCGGGCACGCGAACATGACTCGCAGGTTACCGAGAACGGCACCGACGCGACCTGCTGAGGGCAATCTGCCGGGACGCGACCTGCTGGTGGTGAACCGCGCGGCAGCGGGTGGCCGAACGGGTGCAGTGTCTGAGCGCAGCAAGCACTGGCAGCCACCTTCATCCCGGGCGGTGAAATACGCGGCCTTCGCCGCGGCCTGCGCGCTGCAGCTACTCTTCGCCTCGGTTTTCGTTGCAGTGGGCCGGGTTCGCAGCCCGTCGGCAGCGCGGCAGGAAGTCGTGATGACGCAGATCGTGCTGCGAACGACGCCGCCGAAGTCTGCGCCAGAATCAGCCCCGACCCCCGTTGCAATAACCACCTTATCGCCAGTGCCCGTGACGCCGGTGCTGCCCTTACCGGGACTGCCCTTACCGGTCCTGCGCTTTCCGTCACCAGCGCACCGCAAAGCCCCGATCGATTGGGCCAGAGCCGCTCAGCTGGCCACCGATAGCACCGTCGCGGCCGAGACACGGGCACGGCGCCAGGCAAGGGCTAGCGGCGAGCTCCCGGGGCCCGAGCGTGGCAGCGCCGGAGTCGCCAACGAGCAGCCCTCGTTTCCCTGGTCGCGGCAGCCGCTAAGCAGCTGGTTCGATTTCGAGCCGGCGAAATTGCGGGCGACATTTAGGCTGGGTAAGCGCTGTGTCCTGGTCTTGGTTCTAATTCTGCCGGGGGGCGGCTGCATCCTGGGGCACATCGACCCGGATCCCGGCCGCGCGGATCTGTTCGATCCGAAATTCCGCCCCGCTCCACTTACTTTGCCCGAGCCAGCGCTGCAGTCACCACCGGAACCCGGGGCCGAATCGGCTGATGACAGCGTGACAGCTCCGATGGTGGCCCCGTGATGCCCGGAAGATGTCCTGGGTTCGCCATCAATAGGGTTACCGGATCCATTGCTTCCGCGTAGGTTCCGCCTACTCCTGCGCACCCGCGCCGACTGCGACCCAGGCGAGATCCGCATTCGACACCGACTCGAGCTTGAACGCCTTGGCCGCCGCCGCCATGCGCGTGAGCGCCTGTGCCAGCGGCATCGGCGGCTTGGTGTCGCCCTTCTTCGCCTGGTGGAAGCGTACCGGGTTGATGCGCGCCACGACGTAGTTGCGCAGATACGGCGACTTGAAGCCGCGCGCCTGCAGGCCGGCGATGATCTTCTTCACGTGCGCATCGATATCCTGCAGCCGCGCGGCAAAGCCCTCGCGCTCGCGCAGGCTGGCCGAGAGCGTGCGCTCGCTGAAGCGGTCCACCTTCTTCAGGAAAGCGCTGTACGCGCCGCCGGCGAAGCGCCCCACGTGTTCATACGCGATGCCCAGCGTCAGCAGCTCCGGGGTCTCGAATTCCGCGGCGAATTGCGTCTCCGGCGCGCGCGCGTGCCGCTTCGCCAGACTGCGGGCCATGCGGATGACCTCCAGGCTGCGGTCGCGCAGGTTATGGGCCTTCTCGGTGTTGAGTGCCAGGATCCGGTAGGCGAGCGATTCGTCCGGCGAGATCAGCGCGGTGATCTGCCGCAGCCCGAGCATCTTGGCGGCCGCCAAGCGGTGACGCCCGTTCGGCGTCCACAGCCGTCCGTCCTCGCCGCGTACCACGATGAGCGGATCGAGAAAGGCGGCGGCCTCATCGATCTTCTGCGCCAGCCGCTTGGTATGGGTCGGGGACAGATCGCGCTGGAACGGAGTCGGCTGCACGGCACCGAGCGGCACGCAGGCGAGCAGCAGCGCCCTGCCGCCCAGCGGCTCACGGTAGGCGCCGATGGGAGCGCCGCCGGCGGCGCGCACGAGCTCGGCCAGCGCCGCGATCCCCGGATCATCCAGCGTGATCGCTACATCCGCGGCATCCAGACCGCGGGCCTCGCGGCCGGGAGCGAGCTTGCCGCGGCTGCGCCTGGACGTACCGGCATCGGCGCGGGTGCGGCCTCGCGCCCCGGCGCTGACGCGAGCGCCGGCACTGGCCTTCTTTCGGGCTGATCCCATGCTAATAATCCAGGCGGCCTCGCAGGTCCTCGAACGATACCATGACGTGCTCGCGATAAGCCGGCCGCTGCTGCAGGCGCCGGTACCACGCTTCCACATGCGGGACGGACGGATGCTCGATGTCGATCTCGAAATAGCGGTACAGCGAGGCCCCGATGGGGATGTCGGCCAGCGACAGCTCATTGCCCGCCACGAACGGCTGCTGCGCGAGCAGCTGATCGAGTAGGCGGTAGTGCTGCGCGCAGCGGCTCACGCTGCGCTCGATCGCCGCGTGGTCACGCCGCGCCGGCGGCGTACGAAAGTAACCCCAGAAGATGCCGTTCAGCAGCTCCGGCTGCAGCGTCGTCTGCGACCAATCCATCCATTGATCAACGCCGGCCCTGTGAGCCGGATCGTCGCTCCAGAACCTGCCCCGCCCATACCTGGCGGCGAGGTATCGCAGAATGGCGTGCGACTCCCACACCGCAACCCCGTCGTCCTCGATGACGGGTACGCGGCCGTGAGGGTTCAGCGCACGGAAGGCGGGCTCATCGAGCCGGCCGAAGCTGCCGCCGGCCGGCACGTGCTCGTACTGCATTCCCAGCTCGCCCACCAGCCACAGGACCTTCTGCACGTTGAAGGAATTGCGGCGTCCCCAGACTTTGAGCATGACAAAGTCTACACCGCCGCGCGCTTTGACAAGCCCGCTGCGAGCAGGTGTGATGGGCGGGGAACCGCAGCGCAGCCGGAGGCCTCCGCCGTGTACCAGCTTTACATCGCGAACAAGAACTATTCGTCCTGGTCGCTGCGGCCGTGGGTGCTGATGCGCGAGCTCGGCATCGCCTTCGAGGAGCATCTGCTGCCGTTCGGCGAGGCTCCGATCTGGCAGGCGTACCGGCGCGGGATCTGCCCGAGCGGCAAGGTTCCCTGCCTGGTGGATGGCGGCACGGCGGTGTGGGATTCGCTCGCGATCGCCGAGTACCTGGCCGAGCGTCACGCCGGGGTGTGGCCGGCCGAGGCCGCCGCGCGCGCCTGGGCCCGCAGCGCTGCCGCGGAGATGCACTCCGGCTTCACCGAATTGCGCGCCAGCTGCTCGATGAGCTGCGGTGTGCGTGTGCGCCTGCGGGAATTTCCGCCCGCGCTCACGCGCGACCTGGGGCGCCTCGGCGAGCTGTGGCACGAGGGCCTGCGCCGCTTCGGCGGCCCGTTCCTCGCCGGCGCGCAGTTCACGGCGGCGGATGCCTTCTATGCCCCGGTGGCATTCCGCATCCAGACCTATGCGCTCACGCTTGCGGGGGACGCCGGCGCCTATGCCGGGCGGCTGCTCGCCCTGCGCTCGATGCAGACCTGGTACGCGGACGCGCTCGCGGAGACGCTGCGCGATCCGCCGCATGATGCCGAGGTATTGCGGATCGGCAGCCTGCTGCAGGACCTGCGAGGCGCGCGCATGCAATAATTGCCGTTTAATCGCCGCCCACGGACCCTCATGCCGCGCAAGATCCTGGTCACCAACGCCCTGCCGTACGCCAACGCTCCGCTGCATCTGGGCCACCTGCTCGAGGCCGTGCAGACCGACGTGTGGGTGCGTTTCCAGAAGATGCGCGGCCACGACTGCCTGTACTGCTGCGCCGACGACGCGCACGGCACCCCGATCATGATCCGCGCCCAGCAGGAGGGTATCTCGCCCGAGGCGCTGATCGCGCGCAGCGCCGAGGAGCACCGGCGCGACTACGACGGCTTCCTGATCGGCTTCGATCAGTTCCATTCGACACACTCGAGCGAGAACCGGCACCTGACCGACCAGCTGTACGGGAAGCTGCGCGATGCCGGCCACATCACCTGGCATCCGGTGCGCCAAGCCTACGATGAGCAGGCGGGTATGTTCCTGCCCGACCGCTACATCCGCGGCACCTGCCCGCGCTGCAAGTCCCCCGATCAGTACGGCGACAGCTGCGAGGTGTGCGGATCCACCTATGCGCCGGCCGACCTGATCGACCCGGTCTCCACCATCAGCGGCACGACGCCGGTATGGCGCGAGTCCGATCACCTGTTCTTCAAGCTCGGCGCCTTCGAGGCGATGTTGCGCGCCTATGTGAGCGGCGGCAGCCTGCAGGAGGCGGTGCGTGCCAAGCTGTCCGAGTGGTTCGAAGCCGGGCTGAAGGACTGGGACATCTCACGCGACGCGCCCTACTTCGGCATCGAGATACCCGATACGCCGGGCAAGTATTTCTATGTGTGGTTCGATGCGCCAATCGGCTATATCGCGAGCTTCGAGCGCTGGCGCGCAACCCATGGCGCCGCGCGCCCCGGCGCCTCATTCGATGACTACTGGAAATCCGAGCACACCACCGAGCTGTATCACTTCATCGGCAAGGACATCAGCTACTTCCACACGCTGTTCTGGCCGGCCGTGCTGTATGGCGCCGGACTGCGCCGCCCCACGGCGGTGTTCGCGCACGGATTCCTGACGATCAACGGGCAGAAGATGTCCAAGTCGCGCGGCACCTTCATCACCGCGCGGCGCTACCTGGAGCACCTGCCGCCCGAGGCGCTGCGCTATTACTTCGCCGCCAAGCTCGGCAGCGGCGTCGACGACCTCGACTTCAGCCTGGATGATTTCGTCGCCCGCACCAACTCCGACCTGGTAGGCAAGCTGGTCAACATCGCCAGCCGCTGCGCGCGCTTCGTCGAGCGCGGCGGCGGCCGGCTCGCCGACACCCTGCCCGACCCGGTGCTGTACGAAGAGTTCGCCGCCGCCGCCGAGCGTGTCGCGGCCGCGTACGAGGCGCGCGAGTACGCCGCCGCGGTACGCGACATCATGGAATTGGCGGACCGGGCCAACCGCTACATCGATCAGCACAAGCCCTGGACGCTGGCCAAGGACGCGGCACGTGCCGCCGAGGTGCTGGCGATCGCCACCCAGGGACTGAACCTGTTTCGCGTGCTGATGAGCTGCCTGGCGCCGGTGTTGCCGCGGATGGCGCAGGCGGCCGGAGCCTTCCTCGGCACGGACTTTACCCAGTGGGGCGCCGTGGCGCAGCCGCTGCTCGCCAGCCCGATCGCCGCCTATCAGGCACTGGCGACCCGGCTCGAGCCGGCGGCCGTGGCCGCGCTGATCGAACCGGCCACCGCGGTGGCTCCGAGCGCCACCGCATCCCGCCGCCGCGGCGCAGTGCCCACGGCCGCGGCAGCGTCCGCCCCGGTAGCAGCCACAGCCCCGGTAGCAGCGTCCGCCCCGGCGGCAGCAACTACCACGGCGGGGGCCGCGGCCCCCTCGTCGTCGTCGCCGCCGCCGATCAGCATCGATGAGTTCGCGCGGTTGGACCTGCGGATCGCGCGCGTCGCGCAGGCCGAGCGGGTAGCCGGCTCCGACAAGCTGCTCAAGCTCACTCTGGACCTGGGTGGCGAGCAGCGCACCGTGTTCTCTGGCATCCTCAGCGCCTATCAGCCCGAGCAGCTCACCGGCCGGCTGGTGGTGCTGGTCGCGAACCTGGCGCCACGCAAGATGCGCTTCGGCGTGTCCGAGGGGATGGTGCTGTGTGCGAGCGCGCCCCACGGTGCGGGCGCCGGCGCGGGCACCGGCCTGTTCCTGCTGTCGGCGGACCCCGGCGCGCTGCCGGGCATGCGCGTCAGCTGAACCCGTCGCGGTCGCGGTCGCGCGCGCGCCAGTAGCGGATCAGCGCATAGCCGGTGGCCATGCCACCGAGGTGGGCAAAATGGGCCACGCCCTGCGAGGTCCCGAACACGCCCAGGGCCAGCTCGAGCACCCCGTACAGGGTCACGAACAGCCATGCCGGCATCGGGATCGGCGGAAACAGCAGCAGCAGCCGGCGATGGGGGAACGACAGCCCGTAGAACAACAGCACCCCGAAGATGCCGCCGGAGGCCCCGATCGTCGGATAGGGCCCCGGATAAATCGCGTGCATCACGAACAACTGCGTCAGGGCCGCACCGATGACACACACGAAGTAAAAGACTGTAAAACGCCGTGATCCGATCAGTGCCTCCACATCCGGGCCGAAGATGAAGAGGGCGAACATGTTGCCGAAGATGTGCCAGAAGCCGCCGTGCAGGAAGGCGTAGGTGATCAGCTGCCAGGGCTCGAATGGCGGCGTTCCATAAGCCTGGTTGCCTTGCCACGGCCACAGCGCGAAATCGACCAACAATCGCTCGCCGCCTGTCAACCACTGCAGGCCAAAGACGATCACATTGGCGAGAATGAGCGCCCGTACCACGGGCGTGAGGTGTCGAAACATTCTGCTCCATTCGGTCGTAAAGTCACGGCAACCTAAGCATTCTGCCATCAGGAGACCCCGACCATGCACGCCTCGCGTCAGTTCCGCGCATTTCAGTGCCGTTTCGGCCGCACCGTCACCGTGCTGCTGCTGCTGGGGCTGTCCGGCTGTATCAGCACCGCCCTGATCGAACGCTGGAAGGACCCGGGCTTCAGCGGCCCGCCGCTGCAGAAGGTGCTGGTGGTGGGGGTACAGAGGGACGCCGGCCGGCGGCGTGTGTGGGAGAGCTCGATGGTCGATGCGCTGATGCGGCAGCACATCGCCGCAACGCCGTCCTACATGCTGTTTCCGGACAAGGCGCCCAGCGCCGAGCAGCTGGCGGCAGCGGCGAACCGCCAGGGCTTCGACGGGGTGCTGGCCTCGCACTTCGTCGGCGCCAGCCGCCGCACCTACTGGGTGCCGGGTGACATCGGCTTCGGCTGGCGCTGGCGCTACTACGGCTACTGGAATGCGGTCTATGCCCCGGGCTTCGTGCAGAGCGACTACCGGGCCGACTATCAGACCGACGTCTTCACCGTGGCCCCCAACGGCGGCAAGCTCGTCTGGACCGGCATCACCCGCAGCGTCGATCTGAGCTCGACCACCGCGACCACCGATCAGATCAGCCGCGTACTGGTGCCGGATCTGGTGCGAGAGGGCATACTGCGCCCCAGTTGAGTTGCCGTCGGCCCGAACCTTGAGCGATTCCGAGCACATCGAGCGTATCGATGCGCTGCTGCCGCAGACGCAGTGCGGGCGCTGCGGCTATGACGGCTGCCGCCCCTATGCCGTGGCCATCGCCGAGGGCCGCGCGCCGATCAACCGCTGCCCGCCGGGCGGCCAGGCCGGCGTCACCGCGCTGGCCGAGCTACTGGGGTGCGAGGCGCTGCCGCTGGATGGGCAGTGCGGCGCCGAGGGCGACGCCGGTGTCGCCTGGATCGACCCGCAGGCCTGCATTGGCTGTGCGCGCTGCCTGCCCCCCTGCCCGGTCGATGCCATCATCGGCGCGCAGCGCCACCTGCACACGGTGTACGCGCCGCGCTGCACGGGCTGTGAGCTGTGCGTGGCCAGCTGCCCGGTCGACTGCATCGTGATGCGGCCACGCACGGCCGCGGATGCCGCGCCCGAGCGAACGCACAATCGCCGTCATTACGACGACCATGTGGAGCGCCTCTCGCGCCTGGCACGCGAGCAGGCCGCCTTGCTGGCCGAGCGCAAGCGCAGTGCCCAGGCGGGCACGGCCGCCCACGGGCCCGCGGCCACGGCCACGGCCACGCCCCTGCCCGCGCCCCTGCCCCCGCAATGAGCCCGCTGCAGTGCCGCCGGATCTTCGAGCATCTGCGTGCCGCCAACCCCGAGCCCAAGTCCGAGCTGCAGTTCGGCTCCCCGTTCCAGCTGCTGGTGGCGGTGATCCTGTCGGCGCAGGCGACCGACAAGAGCGTCAACCTCGCCACGCGCGAGCTGTTCCGCATCGCCCCGACGCCGCAGGCGCTGCTGGCCCTGGGGTCGGCCGGCCTGAAGCGCCACATCCGCACCGTCGGGCTGTACAACGCCAAGGCGCGCAACATCCTCTCGACCTGCAAGCTGCTGCTCGAGCAGCACGGCGGGCAGGTGCCGCGTGAGCGTGCGGCGCTCGAGGCGCTGCCCGGGGTGGGCCGCAAGACCGCCAATATCGTGCTCAATACCGCCTTCGGCGAGGCCACGATCGGGGTCGACACGCATGTGTTCCGGGTCGCCAACCGCACCGGGCTGGCACGCGGCAAGACCCCGCGCGCGATCGAGGACGCCCTGCTGCGGGTGATCCCGGCGCAATTCCTGCACGACGCGCATCACTGGCTGCTGCTGCTCGGCCGCTACATCTGCAGGGCGCGCCTGCCCGATTGCCCGCGCTGCCCGATCGCTCGCTGGTGCGAGTATCCGGACAAGACCCCGCCGTGACGCTGTTCGCCGACCAAAGCCGCGAATCGCTGCGCGCGGCCTATCGCGACGCCTGGCAGCGGTGGCAGCAGCGAGCGCCGCTGCAGCCGTTCGAGGCCCAGCTCGCCGATGTGATCCGCCTGCACCCGGAATACCAACCGCTGCTGCAGGATGAGCGCAGCCTGACACAGGACTTTGCAGCCGAGGGCGCTCGCGACAACCCGTTCCTGCATATGGGGCTGCATCTGGCGCTGCGCGAGCAGGTGAGCACCGACCGGCCGCAGGGCATCGCCGCGATCCACCGTCGGCTCGTCGCCGCCATGGGCTCCGAGCATGCCGCCGAGCACCGCATGATGGAGCTGCTGGCCGCCACACTGTGGGAGTCGCAGCGCCGCGGCCAGCCGGCTGACGAGGCCGCCTACCTCGAGCAGCTGCGCCGGCTGTGAGCCGCGCGAGGCTTCGTGCCATGATTCGCGCACGATGCTGACCGCCTACGCCCCCACCTCCGCCTCGGCCGGCCCACCTGACCCGGCCGGCTCGGCCGGCCCGGCTGGCGCGGGCGCGGGCGCGGGCCGGGATGATGCGGCACCGTTCTGGGTCGACCTGCTCGATCCGACGCCGCAGGAGCGCACGCGCGTGACCGCGCAGCTCGGCGTGCAGGTGCCATCGCGCGCATCGCTGCAGGAGATCGAGACCTCCAGCCGCACCCGCGCCGAGGGACAGGTGCTGTATGTGAGCATGCCGCTGACGCTGCAGGATGCCACGGCCGCGCTGGCCCCGGTACCGCTCGGATTCATCCTGTCACCGCGGCTGCTGGTCACGGTCCGCTTCTCCGAGGTGCACGCGTTTGCCGCGGTCGCCGCCCACGTCAGAGACGAGCCGCACACCGGCAGCGCGGCCGTGTTCTGTGCCCTGATCGACGGCATGGTCGACTTCAGCGCCGACACGCTCGAGAAGTTGAGCACGGACCTGGCCGCCGTGTCGGCGCGGGTGTTCGCCCACGGCACAACGGCGCTGCCGCGCGGCCGGGGGTTCGCGCGCGCGCTGCGCGAGAGCCTGGGCGCCGTCGGCACCGTCGGCGATCACCTCTCGCGCATCCGCGAGAGCGTGCTGGGACTGCAGCGCATCATCAGCTTCGTCTCCGAGACGGCGGCCGACTGGCTGCAGCCGGAGCTGAAGGTACGGCTGAAGACCGCGCGCCAGGATCTGGCCTCGCTGGTCGATTTCGAGGCGCACCTGTCCGGCAAGACGCAGTTCCTGCTCGATGCCGTGCTCGGCTTCATCAACACCGAGCAGAACGACATCTTCAAGATCCTCACGATCGTGTCGGTGGTCGGCATCCCGCCGACCCTGATCGCCAGCATGTACGGCATGAACTTTCACTACATGCCCGAGCTCTCCTGGCGCTGGGGCTACGCCTACGGGCTGGGGCTGATCGCGCTGAGCACGCTGGTGCCGATCCTGTGGTTCAAGCGGCGCGGGTGGTGGTGAGCGCCCGGCCGGGCGCCGCCACGAACATGGGCTGCTGCGGATGACGGGTTCAATCGTCCTGGTTGCCAGCTGGCGCGACGGGGTGCGCCTCATATCGGACGGCGCGGTTCGTCAGGAGTTGATCGGTCAGCCTGTTGCCGGGCTTGCCGGCGACGGCCGCGGCGGAGCGCTCGCGATCGTCGGAGGCAAGTCTCTGTGCCGGCGGCCCGAGGATGGCCGGTGGAGCACGCTTGCGACCAGCGAGATGGACCTGTCGTGCTGCGTGGCGTGCGGCACCGACATCTACGTCGGCACGGATACGGCACAGGTGCTGCGAGCCCGTCAGGACGGTGGCTTGCAGGACGGCGGCCTGGAACGGCTGGCCGGATTCGATCAGACACCCGGGCGGGAACGGTGGTACTGCGGCGCGGCGCTGATCGATGGCCGCCTGGTGGGCCCGCCCCTCGGGATTCGCTCGATCGCCACGAGCTGCGATCAGGCGACGCTGCTGGCCAACGTGCACGTCGGCGGCATTCCGCGCTCCATCGACGGCGGTGCGACCTGGCAACCGAGCATCGATATCGATGCCGACGTACACCAGGTGTGCGCTCATCCGACCCGTGCCGGCTTGATCATCGCCGCGGCGGCGGCGGGCCTGTGCATCAGCCACGATGGTGGACAGACGTGGACCATCGAACGCGAAGGCCTGCACGCACCCTACTGTTCCGCCGTCGCGTTCGCCGGTGACGATATCCTGGTTGCCGCCTCGACCGATCACTTCGCCGCGCAGGGCGCGCTCTATCGTCGCGCGCTGGCGGGCGGCCGGCTGCTGCCGGTGCGCGGAGGATTGCCGACATGGCTCGACGGCATCGCAGATACCGGCAACATCGCCGTGCGCGGTGCGAGCGTCGCGGTAGCGGATCGCGGCGGTAACCTCTATCTATCGGCGGACGCCGGCGGCACGTGGATGCGCGCCGCCAGCGCTGTGCCGACGCCGAGCAGCGTCCTCATCCCGTGACGTCCGGCATCAGTGGGTGTCGCCTCACCACATGTAGCCGACCGCCAGCGTCACGACCCGCTGAGTGCGTCGCTCAATGATCGGGCTGTCGCCGGCACTACCGAGCAGGCGGTTGAGCGCGCCCTCGACGTTGATCAGCCAGGTCGGGGTCACGAACCACGTGGCGCTGAATCCCACGCCCTCGGCGTTCTGCCCGGCGCGAGCGTCGAAGGACGGATAGCCCGACGCCGCCGCCTGGGCCGCGGTCACGCCGAATTCCTTCTGCAGGTAGCGGTGATTGGCGAACGTGATCGCAGGGCCCGCGAACATCACGAAGGTCCTGGAGCTGCCGGGCAGCGGCATATAGGCCTGCAGGTCACCGACCATGCCGTCGGCGCCGCCGATGAACTGGCGCACGTCCACACGCAGCACCGCCGGAAACTTCCTGGCGAGCACCACGGAGCTGTACAGCTTGGCCACCGGCGCGGGCGCGATATCACCCAGGCCGCGCAGATGGGTCGAATCCTCCGAGACGCTGCGGCCCAGGTCGTAGCCGAGCGAGGCCCCTGCGCGGAAATGAGTGCCGCGCAACAGATCGACTCCCAGGCCCTCGCCGACGGAGACGAAGAAGATGTTGCGGTAACGCACGTCGATCAGCGGCCCCGCCTCGAGATGGTACGAGCGTGCCCCGTCGTACAGAGGCTGCAGCTGCGCCGAGGGGCCGGCGATCACGCGCCATTTGGGCAGGTTCGGCTCGAACAGATTGGCCAGCACGACGCCGCTCTCGTACTGCCACTCCTGCAGCGGCGAGGGGGTCTGCGCCCAGGCCGCCGGCGCGGCGACTGCCAGCAATACCGCGGTCAGGCAGGCGATCAAAGCATGGACGGGCGTCGTTGTGCGCAGCAAGATGCCAGCGTGGGCTACGGGAGCCGATGCGGAAGTCAGCTGCACGGTGGTGTGGCCGACAGAATCCGCCGACGCAGGTCGTTACTCCACCCGGCTCTCGCGCACTCCAAACAGGCGCGAGACGAGTCGCGCCGACACGCTCAGGAACAGCACGAACAGCGTGATCAGCAGCGCGCCGACCCAGGCCAGCGACTGCCAGTCCCTGTACGGACTGGTGGCGTATATAAAGATCACGACCGGCAGGTTGGCCATCGGCTGGCTGAGCTTGGCGTTCCAGAACTGGTTGTTCAGCGCGGTGAACAGCAGCGGGGCGGTCTCCCCCGAGACCCGCGCCAGCGCCAACAGCACCCCGGTCAGCAGCCCGCTGCGCGCCGCCGGGTAGACGATGCTGGTGATGCTGCGCCAGGGCTGCGCTCCAAGTGCGGCCGACGCATGCCGCAAACCTGCCGGCACCAGCCGCAGCATGTCCTCGCCGGTGCGAACCGCCACCGGTATGACGATGATGCCGAGGGAGATGGCCCCCGCAATGGCGGAGAAATGGCCCATCGGCAGCACCACCAGCGTGTACACGAACAGCCCGATCACGATCGAGGGCGCGCTGAGCAGCACGTCGTTGATGAAGCGGATGACGACCGATAGGCGGCCGCGGCGCCCATATTCGGACAGATAGGTAGCCGCCAGGATCCCGATCGGCGCACCGATCAGCACGCCGAGCAGCGTCATCACGACGCTGCCGTAGATGGCGTTGAGCAGTCCGCCGCTGCTGTCCGGCGCGGGGGTCATCTGCGTGAACACGCGCCAGGACAGGCCCCCCAGCCCGCGCGAGAACAGCGTCCATAGGATTGCTGCGAGGAACGCCAGGCCGATCAGGGTCGCGACGCCGGATGCGCCGAGGGCGAGCGCCGCCTTGATCTTGCGGCGGGTCAGATTCCTCACAACCGGGCCCCGCGCTGCTCCAGCCGCAGCAGCAACAGCCGCGCGGCCGCGATGATCACGAAGGTCAGCACGAACAGCAGCAACCCGAGCGCGATCAGCGACGAGGTATACAGTGCGCCGAACGCCTCGGTGAACTCGTTGGCGATGCTGGCCGAGATGGTCGTGCCGGGGGCGAGCAGCGAGCTGGAAATGCGGTGCGCATTGCCGACAACGAACGTGACGGCCATGGTCTCGCCGAGTGCGCGCCCCAGGCCGAGCATGATGCCGCCGATGACACCGGCACGCGAATTGGGCAGCACCACGTCCCAGACCACCTCCCACTGCGTCGCCCCGATGCCGTAGGCCGCTTCCTTCAGCGAGCGCGGCGTCGACAGGAATACCTCGCGCATCACCGAGGTGATGAACGGCAGCACCATGATCGCCAGCACGAAGCCGGCGGTCATCAGGCCGATACCGTAGGGCGGACCGCGGAACAGCTTGCCGATCCACGGCAGCTCGCCGAACGTGCCGATCACCCACGGCTGCACCGTGTGCTGCAGGATCGGCGCCAGCACGAACAGCCCCCAGATGCCGAACACGATGCTGGGCACCGCGGCCAGCAGCTCGATGCAGCTGGCGATCGGCCCGCGCAGCCACAGCGGGCAGGTTTCCGTCAGGAACACCGCGATGCCGAACGCCAGCGGCACCGCAATCACCATGGCGATCACCGAGGTGATCACGGTGCCGTACAGGGCGGCGAGCGCCCCGAATTGGTTGGTGACCGGGTTCCAGACCTCGCGCGTCAGAAACCCGAGCTTGAAGGTCGCCAGCGCCGGCCAGGCACCGTGGATCAGCGCACCCAGCACCCCGGCAAGCACGATCAGCACCAGCGCGGCCGACACCATCGTCAGTATCTTGAAGGCGTATTCCGCGCGCGCCTCGCGCCGCAACTGCCGCTTGTAGGGTAGTGTAATGACCGACATCGTAGTGACTGATCGCTCCAGCGCCCGGTGAGCCCCTCGCGGCCGTGCCCGCCCCGCCAGCCGGCTGCGGCATCATGCCGGCAGCCGGGGCACCGCGGGGGCTGCCGCGGCGGCTATTTTGCCGGCCAGACGGGCCGGCCGTCGACCATGAGCGCCTTTTGCCAGCGCGCCTCCACCAGCTTGGCCACGTCGGCCGGGATCGGCACGTAATCGAGCTGTGCTGCCAGCTGCTGCCCGTGCATATAAGCCCAATTGAAGAACTTGAGCGCAGCGGTGGTGTTCTTGTCGCCGCTGTGCGTGTGCATCAGGATAAAGCTTGCGCCGGTAATCGGCCAGCTGGCGGCGCCGGGCTGGTCGGTCAGCACCTCGTAGAAGCCCGGTGCCCGGGACCAGTCGGCATTGGCGGCCGCGGCCTGAAAGGCCTGCGCCGACGGGGCCACGTACTGTCCGGCGCGGTTGCGCAGCTTGGCGTAAATCATATGCGTCTGTATGACGTACGCGTACTCGACATAACCGATGGCACCGGTGGTCTGTACCACCTGGTTGGCAACGCCTTCGTTGCCCTTGGCGCCGATGCCGACCGGCCATTGCACGGAAGTGTTGGAGCCGACCTTCTGCGCAAAGGTGGGGCTCACCTTGGACAGAAAATTGGTGAACAGGAAGTTCGTTCCGGAACCGTCCGCGCGATAGACCGGCGCGATATCGAGCGCCGGCAGATCGAGCGCGGGATTGAGCCGCTTAATGGCCGGATCGTTCCAGCGCGTGATATCACCCAGGTAGATCGATGCGATCGTCGGGCCGTCGAGCAGCATCTGCCCGGGGCGGATGCCTGGAATGTTGACGACGGGAATGGCCCCGCCGACGATCATCGGCCATTGCACCAGGCCGTTCTGCTGCAGCACCTGCGGCATCAGCGGCATGTCGGAGGCACCGAACGTCACGGTCGAGGCCTCGATCTGTTTGATGCCGCCCCCGGAACCGATCGACTGATAGTTCAGCCCGACGCCGGTCTGCTGCTTGTAGGCCTCGGCCCATTTGGCATACACCGGATACGGAAAGGTTGCACCGGCGCCGGAGATGTCATCCGCCCGTGCCTGCCCGGCGGCGACCGCGAACAGTGCTGCCGCACCTACGGCCACCATGATTCCAACGAAAGATCTCTTCATTAGCCGTTCTCCTGCGGGATGTCAGCGCTGATACGGATAGTAGCGAAACGAGATGAATACCATGCTGATGTCGGTGCTCGGATCCCCGCCGATGCCCGTGAAGGTATTGCGCCTGGTGTAGCTACCCTGCAGGCCGAACTGCAGGTTACCGATCTCTCCCTGGTAATATTTCCACCAGAAGCCCGCCGCGACCTGTTGAATCGACCGGGTATTGGCCACGCAGGTGGCCGCGGTGCCGGTCGGGTCGTCGCAGCCGCTGTTGTTGTAGAGATCGCTACCGTAGCCGTACCCGGTGGTACCGGCGGCGTTGGTGAAGGCGGTGCGGTCGGCCTTCTCCAGACCGCCGTAGAGATAGGCGGTCCAACGCGGATCGGGCTTCAAGACGAAGCCGGCCAGAGTCTGCACCGCGCCGATCGTGGCCAACGAGCCGTCCGGCCTGACCGTCACATCGGGCAGCTGCGCCGAGCCGTAACGGCCGATGCCGTCGCCGGCCAGCGCGGTCACCTGGAAGGTGAGCTGCTTGACCAGCGGCAGGACCACACCGGCACCGCCGCTGGTGCCCCAGGTGGTGTCGTTGGTGCCGGCGCCGTTATTGGGATAGCGGTCGCGGAAGCCGCGCGCCATACCGTAGATCTCGTAGTGGCCGTAGCCCGGATCGAGGGCGAATTTGATGATCGTGTCCGGCGCGAAGTCGAGCGAATAAGTCGTGGTCGAGTTCTCCAGGCCGCTGCCGAGTCCGGACTGGTTCACCAGGGCCCCCGGCGCATTCGCGCCGGCGGAGATCACCGCCTGGGGGCTCTCGAACGACAGCCCGAGGGCCGCGACGCGGCCCCAGCTCTTGACGATGCGCAGCTGCGGATTGCGGGTCCAGTTGAAACCGGCGACGTACTGCGCATCGATCGTCAGCGGCGTGATCTCGTCGTGCGGGGTCAGTCCCTGGCTGAACAGCGTCGCCAGACTCCAGGTCTGGCCGGCGAGCAGGTACCAGCCGGTGGCGTTGTTCTGCACCAACCCGTAGAAGTGCCGCATTCGCAGCGTGTAGCTGTTGCTTTCACGCGAGTTGGACGTCACCGCGGCACTGAGGAAATCGGTCTCCAGATACGCCTGGGCAGTGACATCGCCGCTGAGCGCGTCCTGCGCCTTGACAGAGAATCGGCTCTGTCGCGCGCTCTCGCGGAATTCGGACATGTGGTAGATCGACTGGTACGGAAACGGTATCCCGGTATTGAAGTCCGAACCGATGTCCGCACCCTCGTTGCGATTGCGGTCGACCATCTCCAGCGCCGTGAAGCCACCGAAGGTCAGATCCACCGGACCGGCCTGAATGGCCGTGCTCGGCGCGACCGGCGCCTGCGCCATGGCCGTGGGCGCCGCCGCGCCGAGCAGGACGCCGGCGCCGGCGCCGGCGATGGTGCACCATAGCGGCGAACGCAGCCTTGAAATGCAGGTCGAATCAGTTGCTGACGAATTCATCAAGCCTTCCTTAATGTTTGAGCTGATGGAAATTACGCGCTACCTGCTGCCCGCCGGTGAAATCGCCGGCGCCAGGCCCCGTGAGGTGCATGGCCCTGTCGCATGCGTGTCCCTGCCGTCCCGGAGCGCATGCAGTGTGTTGGGCCACTGTTACGGCTTGGAGACTTTGATATTTCAGTTTCGTGACAGCCGCTTCTGGGAGGTTCCTCGCTTTATGAGAAGTTCTTAATGAGGCGCTAACGAGTCTCTAATCCGCGCCCTATGCAATGCCCGTCCGAGGATTCCCATGCGCCTATTGATCGTCGAGGATGACCGCAAGCTGGCCGAGTTCGTCGCGCGCGGGCTGCGGGCGGAGCGCTTCGCGGTCGACCTGGCCGGCGACGGGCTGGAGGGGCTGCGCTACATCGACACCTACGACTACGATCTGCTGGTGGTCGACCTGATGCTGCCGCGGCTCAGCGGCACCGAGCTGCTGTCGCGGGTGCGGCGCGCCCATCCCAGCCTGCCGGTACTGGTGCTCACCGCGCGTGACGCTACCGAGGACAAGGTGCGCCACTTCGAGGCCGGCGCCGACGACTACCTGACCAAGCCGTTCGACTTCGCCGAGCTGGTGGTGCGCATCAAGGCACTGCTGCGGCGCGGGCCTGCGCCGCGCACCGATCAGCTGCGCATCGGCGACCTGGAGGTCAACCGGCTCACCCAGCAGGTGCGGCGCGCCGGCCAGCGCATCGAGCTCACCGCCAAGGAGTACGGCGTGCTCGAGTACCTGCTGAGCTCGCCGGGACGGGTGTTCTCGCGCACGATGATCCTCGAGCACGTGTGGGACCAGAGCTTCGAGGGCGTCACCAACATCGTCGATGTGTACATGCGCTACCTGCGCCGCAAGCTCGACGAGCCCTTCCCCGTCAAGCTGATCCATACCGTGCGCGGCGTGGGCTACTGCATCCGCGAGCCCGAGCAGCGGCCGCGCGAGGCGGAGCCGTCGTGAACCACCGCTCGCTCGCGTTCCGGCTGGCCGGCTGGTACGCGCTGCTGCTGAGCGCGACCTTCGCCCTGGTCGGGACCGTGATGTTCTACGGTACCGACCAGTACGTGCGCTCGACACTGGGTGACTCGCTGCGGCGGCGCTCCGAGCAGGTGGTGCAGATCCTGCAGCAGCCGACCCTGCTCAGCGACGCGGCCATCGCCGTCGCGATCAGCACGCGCGTGGCCCCGGAGTTCAACAATCGCTTCGTGCGCGTCACGCGCGCACCCGCGCTGCCGGTGTACCGCTCCGGGCTGCCGGCCAACCGCAGCTTCAATCCGGCCGCAGTGCCGCCGCCGCAGCGCCCCTGGCCACGCCAGAGCCGCGTCAGCACGGTCGCGACCAGCGCCGGGCGCATGATGATCAGCGCCACGCCGGTCGCCGCCGCGTCGGGACACTACCTGGTGGAGCTCGGCACCTCGCTCGAACCGGTCGAGGCGGTGCAGGATCGCCTGCTCGGACTGCTCGGGCTGCTGCTGCCGGTGCTGGTGGCGTGCGCCGCCGGCGGCGGCTACCTGCTGGTGCGCTGGGCGCTGCGCCCGGTGGAGCGCATGTCCAAGACCGCCGAGCAGATCAGCCTGCAGGATACCGATGCCCGGCTGCCGGTGGCGCCGACCGGCGATGCTCTGCAGCAGCTGTCGATCTCGCTCAATCACATGCTCACGCGCCTGCGCGATTCGGTGCAGACCTCGCGCCGCTTCCTGGCCGACGCCTCGCACGAGCTGCGCACGCCGCTCACCGTGATCAAGGGAGAGCTGCAGGAGGTGGCCCGCGCCGAGGACTGTCCGGGAGAGGTGCGCGAGCACGTCGGCAGCGTGCTGGAAGAAGTGGGCCGGCTGGAACAGCTGGTCTCGGGGCTGCTGGTGCTGTCGCGCCTGGACGCAGGCGACGCGCAGCGCGAGTGGGTCGAGGTGGACCTGGGCGAGCTGGCCGCCAGCACCGTCGAGCAGATGCGCCTGGTGGCCGAGGACCGCGGCGTGCGCCTGGACGCCTCCGGTCTGCGGCCGTTGACGCTGCACGGGGATCGCAGCCGCCTCAAACAGGTCATCGTCAATCTGCTGGACAACGCGATCAAGTTCACCCCGCGCGGCGGGCTGGTGAGCCTGCATGCCGAGCAGCGCGACGGCACTCGGGTACTGGAGGTGCGCGACACCGGCATCGGCATCCCTGCCGGCGCGCTGGCGCACGTATTCGACCGCTTCTATCGCGTCGATGAGGCGCGCGCGCGCGAGGAGACCAGCAAGACCGGTGGCGCGGGGCTGGGCCTGTCGATCGTGCGCTCCATCTGCAGCGCGCACTGTGCCGAAATCACGGTCGAAAGCACCCCCGGCCTGGGTAGTTGCTTTCGCGTGAAGTTCACCCAGGTCCTGCCGCGCCTCCCCGCCGCCGGGGCCGAGGCGCGCGCCGCCGTCATCGCCGGCCCCGAGCGTTCCGCCCAACCTCAGCGGGCGACGGCAACGGGAGAGAGCTAGTCGTGTGGATCGTCCGACTCGCCCTGCGGCAACCCTATACATTCATCGTGCTCGCGTTGCTGATCGCGCTCTTCGGCCTACGCTCGGCGGCCGTCACGCCCACCGACATCTTCCCGAACATCAATATCCCGGTGGTCAGCGTCGTGTGGAGCTACTCGGGAATGCTTCCTGAGGACATGGCGGGACGCATCGTGTACTTCTACGAGCGCACGCTGTCCACCGAAGTCAACGACATCCAGCACGTCGAATCGGATTCACACAACGGCTACGGCATCGTCAAGATCTTCTTCCAGCCGAACGTGAACATCGCCAGCGCCGTCGCCCAGGTTACCGCGGTGTCGCAGACGGTGCTCAAGTACCTGCCGCAGGGCATCACTCCGCCGTACGTGTTGGCGTATGACGCCTCGAGCGTGCCGATCCTGCAGCTCGCGCTCTCGAGCAACACACTGGGCCCGGCGCAGCTGTTCGACGACGGCCAGAACTTCATCCGGCCGGAACTGGCGAGTGTGGCCGGCGCGGCGCTGCCGTCACCCTACGGCGGCCTGAACCGCACCGTCCAGCTCGATCTGGACCAGCAGGAGATGCAGGCCCACGGCGTATCCGCGCAGGATGTGGTCGACGCCGTTGCGGCGCAGAACCTGGAGCCCACGGCCGGGGAGGTGAAGATCGGCAAGCTCAACTGGAACGTCGAGCTGAACGCCGATCCGCATGTGCGCGAGCGCCTCAACGACCTGCCGCTCAAGCGCGTCAACGGCACCGTAATCTACGTGCGTGACGTCGGGTACGTGCACGACGGCGGGCCGCCGCAAACCAATATCGTGCGCGTCAACGGCGCGGATGCCGTGCTCATGTCCGTGCTCAAGGCCGGCACGGCCTCGACGCTCGACGTCATCTCAGCGGTGAAGCAGCTGCTGCCGCGCGTGGAGGCCGGGCTGCCCACGAGCCTGCACCTGCGTATCGTCAACGACCAGTCGGTATTCGTCCGGGCCGCGGTGGCCAGCGTGCTGCGTGAGATGGTGATCGCAGCGGTGCTGGTCGGCCTGCTCATCCTGCTGTTCCTCGGCAGCTGGCGCACGACCGTCATCAGTCTCATCGAGATCCCGCTTGCAATCCTGTTCGCGCTCACGGCGCTGTCCTGGCTCGGTCAGTCGATGAATGTCATGACGCTAGGCGGACTCGCGCTCGCGGTCGGCATCCTGGTGGACGACGGCATCGTGACACTCGAGAACATCAACTACCATCTGGAAATGGGCAAGACGATCGTTCCCGCGATCCTCGACGGCTCGCGGCAGATCGTGCTGCCGGCGTTCGTGACGCTGGTGTGCCTGAGCATCGTGTTCGTGCCGATGTTCCAGCTCGGCGGGGTGGCGGGCTATCTGTTCAGACCGATGGGCATGGCCGTGGTATTCGCGCTCATCGGCACGTTCATCCTGGGGCGCACGCTCGTGCCCACGCTGGCGAAGTACCTACTTCTCGACCACGTGAGCGCTACGGGGCACGCGGCAGGCGGACCACGGCACGGGGGGACGCCGCGCAATCCGTTCAAGCGCTTTCAGCTCGCCTTCGAGACGCGTTTCCTACGCTTGCGCGAGCTGTACCGCTCGCTGCTCGCGCTGGCTCTGGCCAGCCCGCGCGCCTTCATCGTGGGCTTTCTCGCCTGCGTGGTGCTGTCGTTTGGCCTCATGCCATTCCTCGGCCGAGACTTCTTTCCTGCGGTCGATGCTGGCCAGATCATGATGCACGTGCGCGCCCATGGGGGCACGCGTATCGAGGACACCGCGCGGCTGTACGGACAGGTCGCACAACGGGTGCGGCAGATCATCCCGCCCGACCAAATCGACAGCATCACCGAGAACGTCGGTCTGCCCTTCAGCGGCATCAACATGGCCTACCAGAACACCGGTACCATCGGCCAGGAAGACGGTGACATGATGATCTCGCTGCAGGCCGATCACGCGCCGACCGCCCAATACGTCAAGGTGCTGCGCACCGACCTGCCGCGCGAGTTCCCTGGGACGGACTTCTCGTTCCTGCCGGCCGACATCGTCTCGCAGATCCTGAACTTCGGGCAGCCGGCGCCGATCGACCTGAAG
Source organism: Steroidobacteraceae bacterium (assembly GCA_036267195.1). Taxonomy (GTDB): domain Bacteria; phylum Pseudomonadota; class Gammaproteobacteria; order Steroidobacterales; family Steroidobacteraceae; genus FEN-1191. The sequence continues at coordinate 8,146 of DATAWM010000042.1, read as the reverse complement.
GTCATCGGCAAGGCACAGCAAGCCGATTTCCACTACGCGTCACATCTGCTGCAGCTCATTCGCAGGGTTCCGGGCATCGCAGACGCGCGTATTCAGCAGGTGTTCGACCATCCGCAGCTCGATGTCGACGTGAACCGTACGCTCGCGGCGGACGTGGGCCTCACCGAGCGCGACGTTTCCAACAGCCTGCTCGTGACGCTGTCCGGAAGCGGGCAGGTCCGGCCGAATTTCTGGCTCAACACGCAGACCGGCGTGCGCTACCGGGTCGTCACGCAGACGCCCCCGTATCGGATGGACAGCATTTCGGACCTCGAGCAGTTGCCGCTCACGTCGGGGTCGACCCGCACCCCGGACTATCTAGGGGGTATCGCCGATATCACCCCGGTGGCCAGCGCGGCCGAGATCACGCACTACGACGTGCAGCCGGCCGTGGACATCTACGCCACGACCCAGGGCCGAGACCTCGGCTCCGTGACGGACGCGGTCCAGCGCATCGTGCAACAGACCAGGAACGACGTGCCGAAAGGCTCGTACACCTTGTTGAGCGGACAAACCGCGACCATGCAGAGCGCCTTTCATCAGCTCTATATCGGCATCGCGAGCGCCATCCTGCTGGTCTACCTGGTGATCGTGGTGACCTTTCAGTCCTGGACCGACCCCTTCATCATCATCACCGCTCTGCCGGGTGCGCTCGCGGGCATCGTATGGATGCTCTTCATGACAGGCACTCCGTTGTCGGTGCCGGCGCTGACGGGCGCCCTCATGTGCATAGGCATTGCGACCGCCAACAGCATTCTGCTCGTGAGCTTCGCGCGCGAGGGTCTCGCGCAGGGGCTCGACGCCGCGTCCGCCGCGCTGCAGGCCGGCGTCACCCGCCTGCGGCCGGTACTGATCACGGCGCTCGCCATGATCGTCGGGATGGTGCCGATGGCCCTTGCAATCGGCGAGGGTAGCGAGCAGGACGCACCGCTCGGCCGTGCCGTGATCGGCGGCCTCGCCATTGCCACCGTCGCGACGCTTTTCTTCGTCCCGACGGTGTTCAGCGTACTGCACCGCAAGCACGTCCCCGGGCAGCAGGGCGCTGGCAGCGCCGTACCGGCCGAGCCGCCTGTGGCCGCCGCCTGAGCCGGAAGGAGATCTGCGTTGAACGAGAAGCGTGAACGTGCCGAGCCGCTGCCGCATGCGCCACCGCCAGCGCCTGTCTCGCGGGGCAAACTGCGCAGCATCGGCATCATCGCCGCGGTGATTGCGCTGCTGATCGCCGCGGGCGGAATCGTGGATCGGGAGGTCAATGCCCACGAGGTCGCGCAGTGGACCGCGCAGCAGGCAATTCCCAGCGTCTCGGTGGTCATCCCGCAGCACGGCGTGACCGGCACGCAGCTGGTCCTACCGGGCAATATCGCGGCGTGGTACCAGGCGCCGATCTACGCGCGCGTCAGCGGTTACCTGAAGAAGTGGTACTTCGACTACGGTGCGCATGTGAAGCAGGGCCAAGTCCTGGCAGCGGTTGATACGCCCGACCTGGATGCGCAGTTCGCTGCCGCCAAGGCCAACCTCAACGCCGCGGGCGCGCAGATCAACGTCAACAAAGCCGAGATGCAGTTCGCAAAGACTACTTACATCCGCTGGCGCGACTCGCCGCCGGGCTCTGTCTCGGTACAGGAGACGCTGGAGAAGAAGGCCGACTACGACAGCGCGACGGCGCGCTATGACGCCGCCATCGCCGACATGAGCTCGGATCAGGGGGCGGTCGATCGGTTGCAGGCTCTCGAGCGATTCAAACTCATCACCGCGCCGTTCGACGGCATCGTGACCGCACGCAACACGGATATCGGCAACCTCATCAATGCCGGCAGCGGTGCCGGCAGCGCGCCGCAACTGTTCCGCATCGCCGATGTCCACGAGATGCGGGTATTTGTCCAGGTTCCCCAGGCGATGTCCGGCAGCATCACCAACGGCATGCATGCAGAGCTGGGGCTGCCGCAATACCCGGGCAGGACGTTCCAGGCGGTGGTGGCGACCACGGCGCGGGCGATCGACACGGACTCGCGTACGCTGCTCGTCGAGCTACACGCCGATAACTCCCAAGGGTTGTTGCAGCCGGGCACGTATGCCGAGGTGCACTTCAACCTGCCGCCGAATCCGGACATGCTGACGATTCCGACCACTGCACTGGTCTTCCGCGAGGAAGGCCTGCAGGTGGCTGTGGTCGGTGCCGACGGCCGGGCCAAGCTCAAGTCGGTCACGCTCGGGCGCAATCTGGGCAACGACATCGAGGTACTCACCGGGCTCTCCACCTCGGATCGGGTGATCAACAGCCCGCCGGATTCACTGTCCGACGGGGAGCTCGTGAGTGTCGCCCATCCTCTGCCTGCCCATGCCAGTGATCTGGCGCGCGCCCATGACGCGGTAGAGCGCGGCACGAATCACGACGATCCGCCCGCCGGGACCGGGCGCGGGCCCGGGAGCGCCACCGGCCAGCCAGGATCGGCGCGCCCCGGCGTTGCTCGATGAGGCGGACGCGCGCCGGCGGCGCGCTGCGCCGCGCGCTGCGCCGCGCCGCGGTCCTGGTGGCCACTGCGGCGCTCACGAGCTGCGCCGTGGGTCCCGACTACCGCACGCCGAACGTACGCGTGCCCGACCACTACGCCGCGCTCGCACCGGTATCGGGGGCGCGCGGTGCGCGTAGCGCCGCATCCGGTGTCGATCTCGCCCATTGGTGGCGCTCACTCGCCGATCCCGAGCTCGATTCACTGGTGCGGCGCGCGGTGACGGACAACCCCAGCGTGGTTGTGGCACTCGACCGGCTGCAGGCCGCGCGCCTCTACGAGGCGGGCCTCACGGGCGCGGCGTTGCCCGAAGTGGATGCCGGCGCCGCGTTCGGCCGGGGTACCGGTAGTGATCTGACGCGGGGACGTACCGCGGAGCCGCTCACGTCCGCGGACTCTACCCGCGGCCTGACCAATGTGACCGCGATCGGAGGCTTCGATGCCGTGTGGGAACTCGACGTGTTCGGCAAACTGCGCCGCGAGATCGAGCAGGCGCGTTACGACACACAGGCGACGGCCGATGCGCGCAGCGCCGTGCTCGTGTCGGTGATCGCCGACGTGGCCCGGGCCTACGTCGACCTGCGCGGGCTGCAGATGCGAGCTTCGGTACTGCGCTCGGCCTCCGCGGTCCTCGGCCGGGCCGTGACCATCGTCACGCAGCGCTACCACCAGGGGATCACGAACGAGCTGGATGTAGCGATCGCGAAGCGCGAGCTGGCGACCGTCGATGCACAGATCCCGCTCGTCGATGCCGAGGTGAGCGCCGGCGAGTACGCGATCGCGACGCTGACCGGGGCGTACCCCGAGGATCTCGTCGCCGAGTTGTCCAAGCCCGGCATGATTCCCGAGGTGTCCGCGACCGTCTCGGCGGGGCTGCCGCTCGATCTGCTGCAGCGCCGGCCCGACGTCGAGGAGGCCGAGCGGCAGATCGCGCGCGCGAACGCCGGGATCGGCATCGCCACGGCGGACCTGTTCCCGCAGGTCATCGCCACGGGAGCGGTCGGATTCCAGCAAGGCGAACTCGGCCCCGCGACGGTCGGCCAGCATATCTGGTCGGCGGGTCCGGGGGTCATCTGGCCGCTGCTCGATTTTGGTCAGCTCGATGCGAGGGTGCAGATCGCCAATATGCGCACACGGGCCGCACTCGAGAACTACCGGGCGACCATCGAACAGGCCGTGCAGCAGGTGGATTCGGCCGCCGCTCGATTCCTGGCTGTGGAACGAAGTATCGCCAGTCTCGGCGACGCAGTGGTCGCGAGCCAGCGGGCCGTCACCCTTGCCACCCAGCGCTACAACCGCGGGCTCACCGACTACCTGAACGTCGTCGACGCCCAGCGCGCGCAGTACTCGATCGAGGAGCAATACGTCGCGACCCAGGCCGCCGTCGACGATAAGTTCATCGATCTATATCGCGACCTCGGGGGCGGATGGCAGGGATTTCAGAAGATCCCATCCATCAAGCGGCCGCTGCCGGCGGTGGTGGCCATCTTCAGGGACACGCTCGGTCGTGCCGATCCGCTCAAAGGTCCTTGAGGGCAATCGATGGCGCTGCGAGACCTGCTCGTCTATCTGGACCAAACGAGCCGTTCGCCCGCGCGTCTGCAGCTGGTAGCCGACCTCGCCCGGCGCAACGGCAGCCGCATCACTGCGCTTTACGTGCGCGAGTGGAGTCCGGCGCAGCTCGCGCATCGCAGGACGGCAGAGCTCGCGGGTCGTCCCTTCGCGGACGTCGAAGCGCTGGACTGCGCTGCCGAGGACTCGATCGATCAGTCGGCGCTCGAGGCGCGAGCAGCGCTCGAGCGGCTCGCGGTGCAGTACGGGCTCGAGACCGAATGGCGCATGGTCCGCGGAGAGGCGCGGATCGTGCTGCCCCAGCACGCGCGCTATGCGGATCTTTGCATCCTCGATACGCAGATGCCGGCCATGAGCAGCAGCTCGGGCGACAACCGCTTGTCCGAGGAGATACTGTTCACCGCCGGTCGCCCGGTGCTGCTGATGCCGCAGACGGGTGACTTCAGCACACTTGGAGCCCACGTGGCCGTCGCATGGAACTCGAGCCGCGCCGCCGCTCGCGCGCTCAACGATGCGCTCCCGCTCCTCGAGCACAGCCAGCAGACGACGGTGATCACGGTCAATGCGCGCGACTTCGTCGAGCGGCCCGGCGCCCTTCCGCTGCCGAAGCTGCTCGCGCATCTGCAGCGGCATGGCATCTCGGCGCGGTCCATCGAGCTGCCGGACGTATCCCCCGCCGAGATCGCCGATACGCTGCAGGAGCAGGCCCGCGCCGCCGGAGCCGACATTCTCGTCGCGGGCGCCCACGGTCACACGTGGCTGCACGAGGTGCTGCTGGGCAGCGTCACACGCGATCTGCTCTCGCGCCTGCGGCTACCCGTCATGATGTCGCATTAGCGCTGCAGCAGTGCCGCGGCCAGCGACAGCAGCAGCGCCGGCAGCATCACCAGCGCTCCCAGCCGCAGGAAACGGCCCGCGCTGATCTGCTGCTGCTCGCGCCGCAGCGCCACCATCCACAGGATCGTGGCCAGCGAGCCGGTGATCGACAGGTTCGGGCCCAGGTCCACGCCGATCAGCATCGCGTTGGCCAGCAGCGGCGACGCGGCGCTCGCCGCCTGCAGGGTGGTGCCGGCCACCAGCGCGACCGGCAGGTTGTTGGCGAGGTTGCAGGCGAGCGCGGCGGACACGCCGACGCCCCAGGCCGTCGCGGCCGCCGAACGGTGCGCATCGGCCTGCAGCAGAGCGCTCAAGGCCGCCAGCACGCCGGTATGCTCCAGGCCGCGCACCAGCACGAACAGGCCCGCCACCAGCGGCAGCACGCTCCACGAGACCCCGCGCAACACCGGCCGCGGCGAGCGGCGTTGGCGCAGCAGCACCAGCAACGTGGTGAGCACGCCGGCGGCGAAGGTTGGCGGCCCAAGCGCCACGCCAGCGCTGGAGGCGGCCAGCAGCACCGCGGCGGTGAGCAAAATGCCGCCGGCGGTGAGCCGAGCGCCGCCGCTGAGCGGCGGCACGCCGATCTGCTGCCTGATCGTGCCCTGCAGGGCGCGACACTGTGACAGCCGCAGCAGCGCATAGGTCGCGATGATCGCGACGGCTGACGGCAGCGCGAAGCGGCCCAGCCACGACGCCAGCGGCGGCATGTGGTTGGCGAACACCACCAGGTTGGCCGGATTGGAGATCGGCAGCGTGAAGCTGGCGGCATTGGCGATGAAGGCGCAGATGAACAGGTACGGCAGCGGCTCGGCTTCGGCCACGCGCGCCACCGCGTACACGGCCGGCGTCAGCACCACCGCGGTCGCATCGTTGGACAGCAGCATGGTCACCAGCGCACCGACCGCGTACACCAGCGTGAATAATCGCCGCGGACTGCCGCGTGCGCGGCGGGCAGCCAGCGCGGCCAGCCACTCGAACAGCCCCTCGGCGCGCGCGAGCTCGGCCAGCAGCATCATGCCGACCAGGAACAGGTACACGTTGGTGCCGGCTGCCACGGCCGCCAGAGCCTGGCCCCACGGCAGCAGCGCGGCGGCGACCAGCAGCACGGCGCCCCCGACCGCCCAGATCGCCTCGGGCAACCCCCACGGCCGGATCATCACCCCGAGCGTGGCGAGCGCGGCGATCAGCCAGACGGCTTCATTGGGGAGCGTGACTATGTCCATGCGATAGGCGCATGCGAGGTGCGCATGGCAATGGTGGCAGCGGATTTTGGCTTACAGTAGCCCGATGATGGGAGCCCGATAGTACCGAGGAAGGCTCGTCCGGAGGAGATTCATCGATGCGCAGCCCTGTCACCGTGCGGCGCGGCCCGCCGCTGGCGATCCTGTCAGCGGTGCTGTTCGGCGCCAGCACGCCGCTGGCGAAGCGGCTGCTCGGCGCCGGCGTCGACCCGTGGCTGCTCGCCGGCCTGCTCTATCTGGGCTCCGGCATCGGTCTGGCCATCATCTACGGTGCCCAGCGCCTGGGCAACCGCGCGGCGGCCGAGGCGCCGCTGCGCCGCTCGGATCTGCCGTGGCTCGCGCTGGTGGTGCTCGCCGGCGGCCTCGTCGGCCCGGTGCTGCTGATGTACGGGCTGACGCGCGTGCCGGCGACCTCGGCGGCGCTGCTGCTCAATCTCGAGGCGATCGCGACCCTGGGCCTGGCCTGGGTAGTGTTCCACGAGCACGTGGACCGCAAGCTGCTGCTGGGCGCGGCGGCCATCGTCGCCGGCGCGATGCTGCTGTCCTGGCAGGGGGGCGCGCTGCGCACCAGCCTTGGCGCGGCGGCCATTGCCGCGGCCTGCCTCGCCTGGGGCGTGGACAACAACCTCACGCGCAAGCTCTCGGCCGCCGATCCGGTGCAGATCGCGATGATCAAGGGACTGGTGGCCGGCAGCGTGAACCTGGGGCTCGCGCTGCTCATCGGCGCGCGGCTGCCGGGCGGCGCGGCGATCGCGCTGTCACAGCTGGTCGGCTTCTTCGGCTACGGGGCGAGCCTGGTGCTGTTCGTGCTCGCGCTGCGATACCTGGGCGCGGCCCGCACCGGCGCGTACTTCTCCACCGCGCCGTTCATCGGCGCGCTACTGGCCGTGCTGCTGCTCGCCGAGCCGGTCACCGCGCCACTGATCGCCGCCGGGCTCCTGATGGCCGCCGGCGTCTACCTGCACCTGGCCGAGCGGCACGAGCACGAGCACGAGCACCAGTCGATGGCGCACGAGCATCGTCACCGGCACGACGAGGAGCATCAGCACGAGCACGGTCCGGACGCGCCCGCGGGCGAGCCGCACAGTCACTGGCACACGCACGCACCGCTCGTGCACAGCCACCCGCACTACCCGGACCTGCATCACCGCCACGGGCACGGGCGCGGCGGCCGGTAGTAGTAGCGGCCGTCGATGCCGAACGGCGAGGACATCGGCTACCGGAATACTCCGAGCGTGTCGATAAATTAAAATTAATGGGACAGCACGCCGGCAGCAAGCAGCGCAGATTCAGGTCTCGAACAAGCAGGCGATCAATCGCACCAGTTGCGCTGGGATCGGTACGCATGTACTGTTTCATCGTTATATATATCGCTATATAACCAATTTTAGGAAACCATGATACCGCTGGTACCGGCCTGACCCCAGGCGCCGGACCCGCATTTATTTATTGCCTTTGCCGTTGAGAGACGTCCCATGAAGCATTTCCTTCTAGCCGGCGGCTGTGCCGCCGCTATGAACCTTTTCTGTCTTGGCACTACCGCTCAGGCACAGCAGGCGGACAGTGCCGGTCCCGCCGCTCAGGCGCCGCAGCAGGCGCCCGTCTATGTTTATGCCGCACGCGATCCGGCGCAGCCGGCCTACAAGAGCGACAGCGCCGCTCTCGGCCCGCTGGGCGACCAGAATGTCCTGGATACGCCGTCATCGGTCAACGTAGTGCCGGAAAGTCTGATGACGAACCTGCAGGTCTACACCGTCAATGACACCTTGCGCTATCTGCCTTCGGTCGAAGTACGCGACCAGCAGGGGTTCGAAGTGTCGCGCCCGCAATCGCGCGGCTTCATCAGCAGCATCGTGCAGAACACGCGCATGGAAGGGCTCAGCATCATCGGCCCCATCGCCTACGCCG
>DATAWM010000041.1:0-10618 GCA_036267195.1 Steroidobacteraceae bacterium | reverse complement strand
CTGCTCGCGCGCGATGATGTCCTGCAGCTGCTGCGGCAGGGCGTTCAGCGCCGCGAGCAGCCGCTCACCGCGCGCGGTCGACAGATCGCGGATGCGGCCCATGTGCACGGCGAGCAGCGCGAACGCGACCGCGGTGCAGGTGAAACTCTTGGTCGATACCACGCAGATCTCCGGCCCGGCGTGGATATAGATGCCGCGCCCGCATTCGCGCGCGATGCTGCTGCCGACCACGTTGACGATGCCGAGCACCCGGCCGCCCTTGCGCTTGAGCTCGCGCACCGCGCCGAGCGTGTCGAAGGTCTCGCCCGATTGGCTCACGGCGACGTACAGCGTGTCCTGCTCGACCACGGGGTTGCGATAACGAAACTCGGACGCCGCCTCCGCATCGGCCGGGATGCGCGCGAGCTGCTCGATCAGCTGCGCGCCGAGGCGGCCGGCGATATAGGCCGAGCCGCAGCCCAGCACCTTGACCCGGCGCACTTCCAGCAGCTCGCGCGCCGCCAGGTCCACGCCGCCCAGGTGGCTGGTTGAAAAGCGCGGCTCGAGCCGGCCGCTGAGCGTGCGCCGCACGGCATCGGGTTGCTCGGCGATCTCCTTGCGCATGTAGTGCGCGAACTCACCCTTCTCCAGGCTCTCGTCCGACCACGTCAGCGTCAACGGGGTCTTCTGTACCGTGCCGCCGTCGAGGTCCGACGTCTGGTAGCCGTCCGCGCGCACCACGGCCACCTCGCCGTCATCCAGGTGCACGACGCTGCGCGTGTAGTGCACGAACGCGGCGGCGTCGGAGGCGACGAACATCTCGTGCTCGCCGATCCCGAGCGCCACCGGGCTGCCGTTGCGCGCCACCACCAGCGCCTCGGGCCGCTCGGCATCGAGCACCGCGATCCCGTAGGTGCCGACCACCAGTCGCAGCGCCGAGCGCACCGCCGTCTCCAGCACCTGCTCCGGCATCGCCGCGATCAGGTGCACCAGCACCTCCGAATCGGTATCGGAGCGAAACACCACGCCCTCGCCCTGTAGCCGTGCGCGCAATGCCGCCGCGTTTTCGATGATGCCGTTGTGGATCACCGCGAAGCGGTTGGCAGCATCACAGTGCGGGTGCGCGTTGCGATCGCTCGGCTCCCCGTGCGTCGCCCAGCGCGTGTGGGCGATGCCCGCACTGCCCTTGAAGCGCGCCGGCAGCTGCGATTCCAGGTCGCGCACCCGCCCGCGGCACTTGCTCAGCCGCAGCTTGCCGCCATGCGCCACCGCGATACCGGCCGAGTCGTAGCCGCGGTACTCCAGCCGCTGCAAGCCTTCCATCAGCAGCGGCGCGGCCTCGCGCCCGCCGATGTATCCAACGATTCCGCACATGCGAGGTACTCCGTCAGTCCTGGACCCGGTCAGCCGTAGACGAGCCGTCGTATCTGCCGTTCGCTGTACGGCGGTGCACGAAAACGCCGTCGCGCCGCCTCGGCGCCGATACGAGCAAAAATGTCGCTGTTGGAAAGACCCGCCTGCTGCAGCTCCCGATGCCGGCGGCGTACGAACTCATCGGCCGACTCGTCCAGGAACGCGAGCACCTCGTCCACCAGACGGCTGGCCTCCGAGCGGCTCAGCCGGCTCGAGCGCGACAGGTAGTCGATCAATTCCTCCAGCTCGATCCGATCTGCCATCGGTGCGGATTCTCGTGGCTACCGGGATACGGCGCCACAATTCTGCCCGATTTCGGGCAGAACTAGCGAGTTTCTAGCAATCCGCAGTCAGGACAGCGCGGTGCCGGTGAGCCCGGCACAGTAATCGAGCAGTCCGTCCTGCAGCTCCGGGCGTCGTGCCGCCGGGAGTGACGCGTGCGGTTTCTGGTGATAAAAGTACTGGCCCGTCACCGTGGCCTCGGGATCGTCGCTGACCGCGAGCCATGCCTGCGTGACCGCCCCGAGCGCCAGATCATCCGGTGCGCCGGGGCCGCCCATCTTGGTTGCCACCCAGCCGGGCTCGAGCGCATTGGACAGTACAGTCGGCCAGCGGCGCGCGACCGCGAACGCCAGCACCAGGTCGAGCAGCTTGGTATCCGAGTACGCCTGGGTGCCGTTCCAGCGCCGAGCCTGCCATTGCAAGTCGGTCAGGTCCGGATGGCCGCCGCGGTGCAGCCCCGAGCTCAGGTACACCAGCCGCCCGGGCTTCTCCAGCAGCGCGGTCAGCAGGTAGGGCGCGAGCACGTTGACGGCAAACAGCTGCGACAGACCATCCTCGGTCTGCACCCGGCGCTGCTCGCGGTAGCCGATGCCGACATTGTGGATGACCGCGTCATAGCGGCCCTGCTCGCGGGCCTGCGCCGCGACCGCGCGCATCGCCGCGATCGTCGACACGTCACCGACCAGCACCGCCTCGGCCTGCGGCAATGCGCGGCGCGCCTCGGCGGCGCGCGCCTCATTGCGCGCGTGCAGCGTCACGCGATGGCCGCGCTCGACCAGCCACCGCCCGGCCATCAGGCCGAGCCCATCGGAGGAACCAGTGATCAGCACTCGTGACATCGGCACACCCCCTTAAGACCGCGCCGCGGTCGCAACCTGCCTGATAGCCTTCCCCGATTGACGCTGCCGCGCCGCTCTACGGAAGATACCCTGATGACCGGAAAAATCGAAGTAGCGGCTGCTCCAACCGTCTCGGGCTCGCGCTATCCGGCGCCGTATCATGAGCCGTGCCTCGGGCGCTTCCGTCATCGCCTGGGAGACGCCGCGGGTCTGAGCCAGTTCGGCGTGAACCTGACGCGACTGGCACCCGGAGCCTGGTCCAGCCAGCGGCACTGGCACACCGCCGAGGATGAATTCATTTACGTGGTCGAAGGCGAACTGGTCCTCATCACCGATGCCGGCGAGGAGATCCTGCACGTGGGCGACTGTGCCGGATTCAAGGCCGGTAGCGCCGATGGGCATCACCTGCAGAACCGCACACTCCGGGACGCTTGCTTCCTGGAAGTCGGCGCCCGTCGGCCGACGCAGGATGAGGTCAACTATCCGGATATCGATCTGCAGGCGCTGCCCAATCGCCAGGGCTATTCCCACCGCAACGGCGAGCCGTACCCCGATGCGAAACCACGCAATCCAGCGATCGACTCATAACCGCGCTGCTGCCCGATGGCGAGCGGCAGTGTCGGTCGCGCGGAATTTCCGCGAGCGCCCTCAGAATGGCGTCATGCGTCGCAGCGTATGATCGCGCAGGCCGAAGTGATGCCACAGCGCCGCCAGCGCGTGCACCCCTGCGAGGATCAGGATCAGGTTGCCGCCGACCTGGTGCAGCTTGGCGAGGATGCCGGCCGGACCGGCGACCGCGGCCGTCAGCGGCGGCAGCGTGAGACCAAACAACCAGGCCGGCACACCCAGGCGCGAGGCCACGTACCAGCCCATGAGCGGCACCGCCAGCAGCAGCAGGTACAGCAGCGTGTGACTGGCCCTGGCGGCGATGGTCAGCCAGCGGCTGTCGTACTGCGGCAGCGGCGGCACTGCGCCGAGCGCGCGGGCGATCAGCCGCGGCACCAGCAGTAGCAGCACCGCCAGCCCGCAGGCGAAATGCAGCAGCGGTGGATGAGTGCGCACGCGCGGGCCGCCCTCGCTCAGCAGGTAGGCGGCCACGACCAGCACGGCCGTAGCCCAGTGCAGCGCCATCATCAGACGCGAGTAACGGGCGAACGTGACGTTCATCGGCTCATGATCCCCAGTCGGCCCCTGGTCCGCTCTATCGACGGCCCCGGCGCGAGCACGTTGCCGCCGGCGTCATGGGTCGAACGGGTGACGCCTGATGATGGTCTGGTCGCGATCCGGTCCGGTCGAGATCAGGTCCACCGGCACGCCCACCAGCTCCTCGATGCGCGCCAGGTAGCGCTGCGCATTGGCCGGCAGCGCGGTCAGCTCCTTGATGCCCACCGTGCAGTCCTTCCACCCGGGCATCTCCTCGTATACCGGCTCGGCCTCGGCGTACGCGTCCGCGAACAACGGCGGCTCGCCGATGATCTGGCCGCCGAAGCGGTAGCCCACACAGATGCGGATGGTATCGAGCCCGTCGAGCACATCGAGCTTGGTCACGCACAGGCTCGAGACGCTCGAATGCACCATCACGCGCTTCAAGGCCACGGCATCGAACCAGCCGCAGCGCCGGCGCCGGCCGGTGACCGAGCCGAATTCATGGCCGACGCGCGAGAGGTGCTCGCCGGAATCGTCGAACAGCTCGGTCGGAAACGGCCCGGCACCGACGCGGGTGGTATAGGCCTTCACGATGCCGAGCACCTGATCGAACGCGCACGGTCCCAGGCCCGTGCCGGTCGCCGCCCCACCGGCGGTGGTGTTCGAGGAAGTCACGAACGGATAGGTGCCCACATCCACATCGAGCATTGCACCCTGCGCGCCTTCGAACAGCACGTTGGCGCCGTCCTGCTTGAGCCGGGTCAGCGCCGCGGTGACGTCCACCAGCAGCGGCCGCAGCCGCGCGGCGAACTGCAGCTGCTCATCGAGCGTGCGCTGGAAATCCACCGGTGGCTGGGTGAAGTAGCGCTGCAGCACGAAGTTGTGAAAATCCAGCACCTCGCCGAGCTTGGCGGCGAAGCGGTCGCGCTGGAACAGATCGGCGACCCGCACCGCGCGGCGCGCGACCTTGTCCTCGTAGGCCGGCCCGATGCCGCGGCCGGTGGTGCCGATGGCGTTGGCGCCGCGTGCGCTCTCGCGCGCCCGGTCCAGCGCCACGTGCGAGGGCAGGATCAGCGGGCAGGCCGGGGAGATGCGCAGCCGCTCGAGCACCGGCACCCCCTGCGCCAGCAGCGCGTCGGCTTCGCGAAACAGCGCCTCGAGCGACAGCACCACGCCGTTGCCGATCAGGCATTGCACGCCCGCGCGCAGGATCCCGGCGGGCAGCAGCGACAGCACGGTCTTGTGGCCGCCGATCACCAGTGTGTGGCCGGCATTGTGTCCGCCCTGGAAGCGGGCGACCGCCGCGGCGCGCTCGGTCAGCAGATCGACGAGCTTGCCCTTGCCCTCATCGCCCCACTGCGTGCCGATCACGATGACGAAACGGCCCATCAGGCACGCACCAGGAACAGGATCAGCAGCCCGATCAATATGCTGAAAAAACCGCCCAGGCGCAGCTCGCGCTCTCCCATCGTCGACAGCCTCCCGAGTAACCGCTTCATTCCCAGCGGATAGATGAACGGCATCACCCCTTCGATGATGCACACGATCGCCAGCGCCGCCAGCAGCTCATTCCAATCCAACCTCACGACTGACTCTCGGGCGGCCGGCTTGGCGTCAAGGTCCGCCGGTGCGCGCACCGGCGCGCCCACCGGGACGCCCGCCGGCAGTCCCACCGGGGTTCGCGCCGGGGTGCCCGCCGGGGCTCAGCAGATATTTGAAGAAGTCGCCTTCCGGGGTGATGACCAGGACGTCGCCTTCGCGGCCGATCGAGCTCTTGTACGCCTGCAGGCTCTGCGTAAACGCCGCCAGTTCGGGATTGCGTCCGTAGGCCTGCGCATAGATCGCCGCCGCGCGCGCATCGGCATCGGCGCGGATGTGCGCGGCCTGGCGGGTTGCGTCGGCCAGGGTGTCGGCGCGCTTGCGATCGGCATCCGAGCGGATCTTATCGGCGTCGATGGTGCCGGTTGCCCCCGCCTGCAGCGCCTGGGTATTGAAGCCCTGCTCCATGCGCTGGTAGACCACGTTGGCCGACTCATCGGTGAGATCGACCCGTTGCAGCTGCAGATCCACCAGCTCCACACCCAGGACGTGCGCGGCGGTGCGCATCGCATCGAAGCCCGCATCGCCCAGGCCGCCCCGCGGGCTGCCCGTGACCTCGGCCAGCGACTCCTGCGCCACCGCGCTCTTGAGCCGGCCGCGCACCAGGTCTGCCAGCCGCTGCGCCGCGAGGTCCTCGTCCCCGGCGGTGCGCTGGTAATAATCGCGCAGATCCGCCAGGCGCCACTTCACGTCGAAATCGACGCTGAGCGCCTGCTGATCGCGCGTCAGGAAGCTCTCGCCGGCGTACACGCTGGTGATGAGGCGCCGGTCGAAGCGGTGCACCTGATCCAGCGGGGATTTCACATGCAGCCCCGGCCCGTAGTCGTTGCCCACGATGCGCCCGAAGCGCGTGCGCAGCGCGCTGCCGCTCTGCTCCACGACGAACAGCGAGCGGGCGCCCAGCACCACCACCACGAGCGCCACCAGCACACCCGTCAGGCGCGCGCCCATCAACGGTCACCCCGCTCGCGGCTGCGATCATCGCCCTGCCGCTCCTCGGGTGCGGCCTCGGTGCTGCTCTCGGTGGCGGCGGCGTTGCTCTCGGGCGGCGGCGTGCTGTGCTGTGCCTCGGTGAGCTTGTCGAGCGGCAGATAGATCATCGTGCCGTTGCCGCTGCGTGCATCGATGAAGATCTTGCGCGAATGCGACAGGATGTCGGAGATCGTCTGGATGTAGAGCCGGTCGCGCATCACCTGCGGCGAGAGCGCATACGCCTTCGCCACCTCGGTGAAGCGCTCGGCGTCGGCCTGCGCACTCGCCACGGTCTGCGTGGCGTACACCTGGGCGGCGCTGATCTGCTGCTGCGCCGCCGCGCGTGCCTTCAGATCGGCATCGCTGGCGTAGGTCTGCGCATCACCGATGCTCTGCTGGCGCTGCTGCGCGGCGTGCTCGGCCTCGTGCTGGGCCGCCACCACCGGATCGGGCAGCGACACATCCGTCAGCGTGACGGTGCTGACATCGATGCCGGCGCCGTAGTCGTTCAGCGAGCGCTGGATGCGCTCGCGCGCCGCGCTGCTCACGCGCGCGCGCGCCTGGCCGCCCAGCAGTCCCTGCAGATCGACGCGCGCCGCCAGTTCGCGGATCACGGTCTGGCTGGTCGCGCGCAGTGTCGCCTGTGGGTCGCGCAGCTGGAACAGGTACTGCAACGGATCGCCGATGTGATATTGCACCGACCAGCCCAGATCGATCAGCGCCTGATCGGAGGTGAGCACCGTCGCCTTGGAGTCCACCGACTGGAGGCTGGCGACGTTGAGCTTGGTCATCGTCTCGATCGGCCACGGCCAATGCCAGCCGCTGCCGGGCAATTCGGTCGAGGCATAGGCGCCGAAGCGTTGCACCACGCCGCGCTCGGCCGAGCCAATCTGGTAGTAGCCGCTTGCAAGCCACACTGCCGCGGCCAGCAGCACCAACCCCAGCGCCGCCTTGCCGCGGCTGCTGCCGGGACGCCACAGCCGCTGCACGCGCTCCTGCCAGCGCCGCAGCATCCGGTCCAGCGACGAGTTGTCCCGCGCGCCGCGCGAGGCCGGACGCCTGTTGTCGTCGCCGGGTTGATTCCATGCCATATCGGTTGAAGGACCGGGCCGAGGGTTGAAGAGCCGCGCTGTTGCCAGCGCCGCTAGTAGCGCACTGCAGCGGCCGTCGGCTCCGTCGGGGATTCTAGGTAGGGCTCCCGCACGGCACAAGCCGGGGCCTGCGCTTGCGCCACGGATGCGGCCGCGGGTGCAGCCACCGCTTCGGCCGGGGCTGGCGCGGGGACGGCCGCGGGCAGCCAGCGTACCCCGGGCTGCGAGCACCAGTCGTCGAGCTCGCCGGCCGGCAGCTCCACCAGCAGCTCGATCGCACCGTCGTCGAGCGAGCGCTCCTGGCGCACCATCCCGGCGGCGTGCAAGCGCGCGCGCAGCGCGCCCGCGCTCGGCGGAATGTGCAGCCAGTGGCGCTGGATCTTCAGATCGAGCCGCTCGGCGATCGCCTCGCGCAACCACGGCAGCCCCAGCCCCGCGGCGGCCGAGACCCAGATGTGGCTGGCGTGTCCGTCCGCGTCGCGTTCAAAGCGCGGCGCGAGCCCGAGCCGATCGATCTTGTTATAGACCCGCAGCTGCGGAATCGCACCGGCGCCGATCTCGCGCAGCACGGTGTCCACCTGGGCAATGTGCTCATCGCGGCGCGGATCGCTGGCATCCACCACCTGCAACAGCAGCTGCGCGCCGCGCGCCTCCTGCAGTGTGGATTGAAATGCCGCCACCAGCTCGTGCGGCAGCTCGCGGATGAAACCAACCGTGTCGGCCAGCACCACCGGGGTGCCGCCCGGCAGGCTCAGCCGCCGTACCGTCGGGTCGAGAGTGGCGAACAACTGGTCGGCAACGTAGACGTCGCTGCCGGTGAGGGCGCGAAACAGAGTCGACTTGCCGGCGTTGGTGTAGCCCACCAGCGCGACCGCCGGCACCGGCACCTCGGCGCGGGCGCTGCGGCCGGTCTCGCGCTGCTGCTTGAGCCGCTCCAGGCGACGAGTGACCGAGCGCATGCGCGTGGCCAGCAGCCGGCGGTCGGTCTCGAGCTGCGTCTCGCCCGGACCGCCGCGCATGCCGATACCGCCCTTCTGGCGCTCGAGATGGGTCCAGCCGCGCACCAGTCGCGTCGACATGTGCTTGAGCTGCGCGAGCTCCACTTCCAGCTTGCCCTCGAAGCTGCGCGCGCGCTGCGCGAAGATATCCAGGATCAGGCCGCTGCGATCGAGCACTCGCACGCCGGTGAGCTGTTCGAGATTGCGCTGCTGGCTCGGGGAGAGCGGATGATCCACCAGGATCAGCTCGGCCTGCTCGCTGCGCGCCGCGCCGGCGATCTCCTCGGCCTTACCGCTGCCGACGAAGTAGCGCGAGTCGGGACGCTCGCGCCGCCCGATCACCGTCGCAACCGGCTCGGCGCCCGCCGAGCGCGCCAGCGCCTCGAACTCCTCCAGATCCTCCCGCTTGACCGCCCCGCCGAGCCCGAGGCGCACGAGGACGGCGCGCTCTCCGGCGCGCGGGCGTTCGAACATGCTTCTACCGGTATCGATAGCTCAATCCGCGGTCGATTCGGCGGCAGCGCTCTCTTCGGCCGCCAGTCGCACCGCACGCGCGGGCACCACGGTCGAAATCGCGTGCTTGTACACCATCTGACTGACCGTGTTCTTCAGCAGCACGACGAACTGATCGAACGAATCGATCTGGCCCTGCAACTTGATACCGTTCACCAGATAGATGGAGACCGGCACATGTTCCTTTCGAAGTGCGTTCAGAAACGGGTCTTGTAGTGATTGGCCTTTGGCCATATATTTCTCCTTATTTTTCAATCGGTTCTATCTGGGGCCGGCCTGCGGAACCGGGCCCGTCGTAAAACCTCGTTATGTGGGAAGTCTTCCGGACGGGAGCGCATTGAGCCGATTCTACCACCTCGGCGCTATGGCGGTCATGCGCGGCAGGCCGCGAGAATTTCCGCCGCCAGGGCTTCCGTCAGTCCCACATCGGCTTGCGGGGGAGCAACTGCGGCCGCGCCTGTGGCGGCGCGCGTGGCCGCATCCAACGACAGCGCGATCAGCTCCGGTTCGCGCCGCAGCCAGGTGAGCTGGCGCTTGGCCAGTTGCGCGGTTGCGATCAGCGCCTGGCGCTGCGCCTCGGCCAGACTCGTGCCCTCGGCAAACATCCGCCAGAGCTGCCGATACCCGACGGCGCGCATCGACGCGTGCTGCGCCGTCAGGTCGCCGCGCGCATGCAGACGCCGCACTTCCTCGACCAGGCCCGCCTCGAGCATGTGTGCGAAGCGCGCCGCCAGCCGCGCGCGCAGGCCGGCACGCGCTGGCTCATCGGCGGGCAGCAGCGCGTAGCGCAGCCAGCGGAATTGCTCGCGCGCACCGCGCGTGTCCTGCTGCCAGCGGGAGATCGGCACCCCGGTGAGCCGATGCACCTCGAGCGCGCGCTGGATGCGCTGTGCATCGCCGGGTGCGATGCGCGCCGCGGCCGCCGGATCCACACGCGCGAGTTCCCCGTGCAGCGCCGGCCAGCCGTGGCGTTGCGCCTGCGCCTCGAGTTCCTGCCGCACCACGCTCGAGGCCGGCGGCAGCGGCGCGAGCCCGTGGTATAGCGCCCGCAGGTACAGCATGGTGCCCCCGACCAGCAGCGGCTGGCGGCCGCGGGCGTGGATGTCTGCGATCGCGGCGCGCGCATCGCGCACGAATTCCCCGGCCGAGTAGCTCTCGGCCGGATCGCGGATATCGATCAGGTGGTGCGGCACACGCGCGCGCCGCTCGGGCGAGGGCTTGGCGGTGCCGATGTCCATGCCGTGATACACCAGCGCCGAGTCGGCGCTGATGATCTCCAGCGGCAGCATCGGCTCGAGTCGCGCGGCCAGCTGCAGCGCCAGCTCGCTCTTGCCGCTGCCCGTCGGTCCGGTCAGGACCACGAGCAGCGGCAGCGCCGCAGCGGCCATCAGCGTGCCCGCGCAAGCATCAGCGTCCCCGCAGGAACAGCTGATCGATCTCGCGCAAGGTCAGCCGCAGCCAGGTGGGGCGGCCGTGATTGCATTGGCTGGCGCGCTCGGTCTGCTCCATCTGCCGCAGCAACGCATCCATCTGTGGCGCGCTCAGCGCGCGCTGCCCGCGGATCGCCGCGCGGCAGGCAATGGTGCCGAGGATGCGGTGTGCGGCGCCGTCGAGGTGATGAGTGTGATGCGCCCCGGCCTCGCCGGTGAGCTCGCGCGCCAGCTGCGACAGCAGCCCCACCACGTCGAGCTGCGCCAGCAGCACCGGCACCTGTCGCACCGCCAGCCCCTCGGGCGCGTAGCGCTCGGCCTCGAAGCCCAGCCGCGTCAGCTCGGCCTCTTCCGCC
>DATAWM010000040.1:0-81374 GCA_036267195.1 Steroidobacteraceae bacterium | reverse complement strand
TATATGAATCAGGCTCTTTCAATGTATGAAGCCGATGTGCGCGTCGCATCGATACATGGTTATTGCTATCCGGTAAGGCAAGCTCTGCCGGATACATTTTTTCTTAGAGGAGCCGATTGCTGGGGGTGGGCGACATGGCGTCGTAGCTGGAATCGCTTTGAGCAAGATGGCCTTAAGTTATTGAAAGCGTTACGCGAGCAGCAGTTGACCCGTCTGTTTGATCTGGGCGGTGCGTATGCCTTTAGCAAAATGTTGGCGGCCCAAGTACGGGGAAGAAATGATTCCTGGGCCGTTCGATGGCACGCGTCATGCTTTTTGAACGATATGCTCACGCTGTACCCCGGACGGAGTTTAGTCCAAAACATCGGTACGGATGGGACGGGTACGCACTGCGCGGCAAGTGACGAATATGATCAATCTCCGACGGAGAGTCCGGTGCGTCTTGAGCGCATCAGCCTTGAACCTTCTGCTGTCGCCGAAGCGGCGTTTGCACGATTCCTGCGCGGAACGAGGAAGAGCTTTATTCGGAGGGCGATTCCCTTCCTAATGCGGTATGTCCGTAGACATAACCCGCGACAATCATAGCGGGTCCGGCGTATTGGTTTGGTCCGTTGTGGGACCGCGCAGGTCGGGTGTGATCAGCGCGGTAACGCTGACATGTTACCCATGAATACCGTATTAAAGGTTTTGGCGATCATCTTATATTGTAGCGATTTCAGGAACGTAATGCTTGGCGTTGCGGCGGCGCTATCAATCTCGCGTGCGTGAACTTCGACTAAAACTATAGTTGGTCGAAATCTATCCCAATCATTTGATCGAAGGACGTCGAAGTCTTTTCCTTCCACGTCAATGGATAGAAAATCGATCTCGTTTGTCGATGGGATTGCTTCCGCCAAGATTGTGGCAAGTGGTTTCACCCGTAATTGCTCGGTGCCAATCATTTGCCAAGGCGGATGTTGTCTTTCGGTTGCCAGGTTCTCGTCAAAGGTATTGAGGGCTGGCTCATTGAACATGAAATATGTTGCGACTGAGGCCTCCAGCCCCACTGCACTCTCGATATTGATGTCCTCTGGCCTGTGTCGGCGGAACGCTTTCATGGATCCGGGCATGGCGTCAATATTTATTCCGCGCCAACCTCGACGATAGAAGAGATACGTGTTTGAAAATCGATATGGATGATGCGCTCCAACGTCCACAAAAGTGCCGCTCCGCTTCCCCTCGAAGTAACGGAGCAGTATCATGTCCTCCCCTTCTTGGGCGTAAGTGGGATGTCCCCACCTTGCCGCGAGGGCCCGCAGGTGGTGTGAGAGTGGTGCGTTAATCATTGCTTGCGATTAGTTGCCTAATTGACTCGAGACCGGATGACGCTCCATTGCCATTCCAACCTGCGCGTGTGATTCTGGGTTTTCTCGGGTTTCAGCCACCGCCGCATTTCCATTGTGTCTCCGATAAGTGTGCTGGTGGAATTATACTTTCCACAGGCGGCGAGCGGAGAATTTTGTCAGTCGTAGCCGATTGTTAAGCATATCCAAATTATTCGCGCGTTTGGCGGGGATGTCAGATTCACCAACAGAGCTGCACGGGAAGTACGCTGACCATGGATCGCTACTCATTCGATGGGGTTTGCTTTGGCAGCATAAGCAGTGAGTCTACCTCGTACGTTGGGGCGGTGGTCACGCAATGACGCAGGTTCAATTCGGGGCTATTGCTTGGCTGGCGACGGATGCCGAAGTTTCGTCGCATCAAGTTGGAGGGGGAAGGCGTTGACGGGTGTAAGCGAGTTCGTCGAACAAGATTTGAAGTCTCTTTGAGTAGGTGTCGGGGCGCGTGGATGCGAGTTTGGCCTGCCCGGCTTTCCTTAAGGCGCCAACGATCTCTGGTCGAGTCAAGATGACATTTAACTGTTCGGTCAGAGATCCGGGGTCGCGGAGATCGCAATAGAGAGCGGCGTCTCCTAATTCCTCACGGAACTCCGGAAGATCCGAATAGATCACTGGGCATTGGGTGGCCATCGCTTCCAGCGGTGGAATATTGGTTGGACCGAAGTAGGTGGGCATGACGAGGGCGCGCGCACCACTGTAAAGGCCGCAGATGTCCGCCGAATCAACGAAGCCCAAGAAATGCACGTTGTCGGTCAAACCCAGGAGCTCTGCGGTCTTTCTTACATGAGTTTCACTACCGAAATCCGTACCGCAGAATACAGCGTGTAGTCTGATTCCAGTGTCTCGCTGCAGTATCTGGAGGCCGTGCAACAAATAGACGTGATTCTTGTGAGGCCAGAACTGGGCGGGATAAAATATGTAGTCAGGTGGCAACGAGTATCGCTGTCGTACCCGCCGTAGCTCCATCTCATCTGCCGGCTGCCTCGCGTGTGGCGCGGGAATGAAGGGAAGGACGATAATCCGCGCTTTGTCGACGCCATAGTAACGTGTGATCTTTTCCCCGAGCGAGGTGGAGCTGACTAAAACAGCCAGCGCGCGCGGCAGGCTTTCCCTAAGAGATGTTTCGCGGCTCTCGAATTCGTAACGTTCCGCTACCTCTGGGAATTCAGGTCGATCGCGATGACATAGGTCGTACACGGTAGCGATGAACGGATGCCTATAGATATGATGTGGAGCCCATGATAAGAAAAAGCAAATGACTGCATCGATACGATGGTGGTCTAGCAGCGCCTCGAAAGGTTCAAGTAAGTTCTGGAGCGGTCTCGGTAGGTGGCGAAACACTCGCCTCATTGTAGGGGTCGACAGGAGCATCCTTGCAAATAGCCTCCTGTAGCGGTTAAAGCCGTGGAGATGGCACTGAACGTCTTCGGAGCGAAGGATGGCAAGGTTCTCGGCGCTGTTCGTGAAGATCACGAGTTCGTGACCTTGAAGGGAACGCAGTGACAGGATTGTCGAGAGGCTTTGCTGGAAACCCCCTCCGACCTGAGCAGCCTCGTCGAGGACGAAAGCTATGCGCATCGGTTTTGCCGCTTAAGCTCGGGCGCAAGGGACATGGCGATGACTACGTTGAGCTGGATTTGTGGGCCAGAAGAGGATATCTGCTGTACGACTCGGGCTGTCTGCCACCAACTTCTTCGGTCCGCTCTGTCCGCTGTTATTCGGCGATGGCGAGTATGTACGCGCTGAAACTTTCAGGCGTCGCAGGTTTGTCGGTCAACCACTCGGCGCACTTGATCATCCGGAATCCACCGTCTTCGAGTTGAGACTCGAGATCGTCGGTAAAAAAATACCGTACCGGATGGCGTTCCTCAATTTCCTGGGTTAGGCCAGTCCTCTTTTCCACGACCGTTATGTGGTAGTCGACTTGCACGGTCTGCTTGTGCCGGTCCCAGGTGGGTTGAGCTTCACGTACAACGCGATATAACCCATTTTCGACAATCTTGCGACGAGCAGACGGTCCGACAGCGACAACGGCTGGCCCGTACCAAAAATCGAAGACGAACGGACTTCCGGGTTTTAGTCGATGACGGGTGCCGGATATTGTGGCCGCGATATCTCGTTCCGTGGTCTGATAACTCATAACGTGGAACAGGGAAATTGCAGCATCGAAAGCTAGACTGAGCTCCAGATTCCTGATATCTCCCTGGCTGAAAGAGACTTTCGCCTTTACTTCGGGGTTGGTGTCGTCACGCCGCCGATTTGCGTAAGCGAGCATCTCTTTGCTGATATCGACGCCAGTCACGGAGTATCCAGCTGTCGCCAACGCGACTGCGTGGATACCGGTTCCGCAGCCCAGTTCCAGGATATCGGATAGTGCTGAAGAGTATCGCAGGAGATTGGATAATACGAACGCGCTCTCTGTCTTGTAGTCCTTGTCAGCGTAAAAGAGATCGTAATATGCCGCGTATGAATTGAAGATCGTCATGGAGAAAAGATCTTCCGCGCAACATCGATAACGCGATCCATTTGGGTCTGGGTCATGCCGAGTCCGGATGGAATATATAAACCGCGGCGCGCAATCTTCTCGCTGACAGGCGCTGTGGTATCGGGGAAGAGCCCCATCCGCTGAAACACAGGTTGCTCATGAATCGGCCAGAAGAAGGGTCGAGTCCCAATTTCTTCCTCGGCGAACCGCCGCATTGCTTCTGCCGCGTCGAATGGGATCTGATCGGACAGAACTATTGGGTAGACCCAATACATGTTCTCAGCATAGTTGGTCGAAGCCAGAGGAAGCTGCAAACCTGGTATATCAGAGAGACGCGACGTGTAGTACCGTCCCATCTGTCGTTTGCGGCTTAGAAACTCATCGAGACGAGGTAATTGAGCGAGACCCAGTGCCGCCTGAAGGTTCGTCATCCGCAGATTCCAGCCGAGTTCCTCGTGAATGAATCGCCGTTGCGGTTGGAAGCAAAGATTCCGCAACGAGCGACAGTGCTCGGCAAGCTTTGGATCATCGGTGACTATCATCCCACCTTCGCCAGTGGTCAGAAGCTTATTGGGATAGAAGCTAAACGTGCTGACGTTCCCAAAGGATCCGCAAGGCCGTCCTTCCCACGTCTGTCCATACGCTTGGGCGGCATCTTCGATGATCTTCAGATCTGCGTCGTGTGCGAGTTTCAGCATCGGCCCCATATCTACGGGCAGTCCGAAGATATGGACGACCATTATGGCGCGCGTTCTACGGGTTATTGCTTCAGCCACGTGCGCGGCCGTCATGTTCCAGGTCAATGGATCGCAATCGATCGCAACAGGCTTCGCGCCCGCCCGAATTATCGCCTGAGCGCAGGAGATTATCGTATGACTGGGAAGGATGACCTCATCGTCTACTTCCAGATTGAGCGCTACTAGTGCGGCTTCGAGCGCCGCAGTTCCGTTTGTGACGGCGACTCCGAACGCTCTCCCCAGTCGAGCGCAGAACTTTTGCTCGAAGTCTTTGACGAACGGCCCGTCTGAAGAGATCCATCCGCTGTCGATGCACTCTATCAAGAGACGCTTTTCGTCGCCATCTAGAACGGGAATATTCACCGGAACGGGAGATTTCATCCGGCCCACTTTATTCCGCGGTGCTGGACTCCGATGAAACGCGTCTTGTCCTTTTCGCCGGCGTAAGGTCCTTGCTTGATCTCGACGAACTCCGCTTCTTCCAGTACCTCGAAGCCGTGGCCGCCCTTGATCAGGAGAATTACATCCCCTGAAGCCAATTCGTAACTTTCCAGGTACTTCTGCCAGGCATCGTAGAAGTCGACCCGGAGCCGACCTCGACGGATAAAAAGCGCCTCCTGGGTGAAGCGCACTTGACGATCTACTGGATTATGGACATGCGGCGCAATTGTCGTCCCCTGAGGGTGTCGCATAAACGCCAGCTGCTGTGAAAGATCATCGGGCGTAAAGAAGTGTATTCCAGTCTCTCGATAGGAGGCGCGCAAAATTATTGCTAAGAGCTGATTTTCGTTTTCTACTTTGATCAGCGTGGAAGGGGGGGCTTTATCGAATTTTGTGTCACTCGCCATTTTCGAGGCTAACTTATTTGGGATTTATCCGAGTCATTGTCAATCAAATACCCATGCAATGGTCGGCGACAATCATCCGCCGGCAAGCCTGCGTACTGTCTGGTCGGTAGTTGGCAGCTGTGCGAAGATTATTAGTTCCCCTGTGACTATAGTCAAGGATACTTCCTTGAGAAAAACGTCTGGCGCCTTACAGCACAGTCACGAACGCAAAGGCCGATCGCGTAGTAATGGGGCAGGTGCGTCTTCTAAAGATAAAGACTTGGCATATCGGAGCAACGGTGGGGTTGATGCACTACGCTCTGGCATTGGGGCAAGCAGAGCGGCTTTGCGCGCATACGGTGTTCGACCGCGTTTGCAGTTGACCGCTGCCGGATCATTCTT
The DNA here is from genome assembly GCA_036267195.1 of Steroidobacteraceae bacterium. Taxonomy (GTDB): domain Bacteria; phylum Pseudomonadota; class Gammaproteobacteria; order Steroidobacterales; family Steroidobacteraceae; genus FEN-1191. The sequence continues at coordinate 75,541 of DATAWM010000040.1, read as the reverse complement.
TCGGGAGAGGGCAATATCGTAGGGGATTTGTCGGTGAGGTTGCGGCTGCACATTGGCGAGAGTCGAGCGACGCCGTATCCTTGGAGGCTTAGCGCCGCTATCGGACAATCGGAGATAAGACTGACTCTACGGTCCGGTGGGGCGCCGATGAAGAATTTAGTAAAGCGAGACCATTCTATTGATCGTCCCGTCAGAGGTCGGTCAGTTGAACGGAGCCCAGCCGAATCGAGTTCATCACAGCCTATCGCAAAGACGTTCGATGGGCGGTTGCGGGGGGCCAGCCGAGAATCGACGGCCTCCTAGAAATTTGCGTCATTCGTACCGATGGCGATTTGGCTTTGCGCCTTGAATCGACTCTATCGAGCGATGCGTCCTTGCATGGGATACGCTCTTGGAGAGTCGCCTATTGACGCAACGCGTCAGAGGCATAAGTATTGCACCCTTACATTCGAGTGACGTCTTGCGGCGTCATTCAGAGGGATCGGAGCTTGTCAAGCATCAATAGTTGCCAAGTCATGCGGGCGATCACCCGGTCGGGCACGGGACTCGTCGGCGCCTTCATTCGCTAGGGGGATTCACTCTTGAGCGTGTTTATCGCGGCTCTTGCGGCGTTCGCGATCACGATCATCGGCATCGTGAGTCTCCGTCCGGTTGCAGTGGCGGTCAAACTGATAGACCACCCTGGCGGGAGAAAGACACATCGCGGCAAGGTTCCCGTCATCGGTGGCCTGGCGATGTTCGTCGGTATCGTCTTTGGGCTTGGAACCATCGAGCCCCTGAAACCGTTTGCTGGCTCCTTGCTTGCCGCGTTCGCCTTGGTGGTTGCGGTAGGGCTGCTCGATGACCGGTTCGGCCTCTCTCCCTGGCTACGGTTACCCGCCCAAGCGGCGATCGCTGCACTGTTGACGGTGGGCACGGGAACAGAGGTGTCGTCGATCGGCGACGCTTTTGGTGTCGGTGTGGTGCAGTTTCACGGCATCACCGAGCACGTCATTACAATCCTGTTCGTAATTACTGCAATAAATGCCGTCAACATGCTCGATGGCATGGACGGTCTTGCGGGGACCGTGGCCATTGTGGCCGTGACGGCGCTGGGTTTGTGTGGCGCGGTGACCGGGCATCACGATGTGACTGCCGTGTGCGCCGTGCTGGCTGCGTCGATCACTGCGTTTTTGATCTTCAATTTGCCGGTTCGCAGTAATCGGCGCATGCGCTGCTTCATGGGGGATGCGGGCAGTACGCTGCTGGGCGTCGCGCTCGCATGGATCTGCATCCGTGTCAGCCAGGACGGCAGTACTCCTACCTTGTCGCCGGTCAGTACGCTGTGGATCGTCGGTATCCCGATATTCGAGTTTTTCTGGACGTTTTTTCGGCGCATCGCACGCGGCCGATCGCCGCTCGAGGCAGATGCGGAGCACTTTCACCATCTGCTGCTGAAGGCCGGTTTTGGAATCCGGGGCGCCTTCATGATGTTTCTGACGATCACGCTTGTACTGACGCTCTCGGGCTTGGTGCTCGACGCTTTCAAAGTGCCAGAGTACTGGTCGCTGGCATTGCTGCTGCTGGCAGGCGTGGTGGTGATCTCGGTGATGTACCAAGCCCGCTTGCTGTTGCGATTTTTCCCGCAAAGCGCCCGCCGGCGGCGAGCTTGGAGAAATATGTCGTTGCCGGCCCACGAGCCTCAGCTCGTGGAAACGGCGGCTGCTCCGGTTACGGCGCAGAGCGAGTAAATCTTCGGGAAGAGGTGCCCCGCGAGCACTGCTCCGCTGGGGTTAACCCCGTCGCCTCAATACGTCTTCTCTCCCTCCCTCGGTCCCATTGGAAACGGCGGTGCCTTGATGCCGTTGACGCTCATGCCGCCGTGCATGAGCATCGGCGCAAGCATGCCGACGCGGGAGATGAAGTCCGGCGGCGGGCTGGAGGCGGCGTCCAGGCGCTGCAGCTGCTCCGGGCTCAGTGAGACCTCCAGGGCGCCGATGTTTTGCTCGAACTGCTCGAGCGTGCGCGCGCCGATGATCGGGATCGGGATGCCGGGGCGGGTCAGCAGCCAGGCGATCGCGACGCGGGCGGGGGAGGTGCCGAGCTCCTCGGCGATCGCGATCACGGCATCGAGGATGGCGAAATTGCGCTCATTGAAAGCGCCGGCGACAAAATCGCCGCGGCCGGGCTTGCTCGCCGCGACGTTCGCTCGGGTGTACTTGCCGGTCAGCATGCCGCTCTTGAGCGGGGACCAGGCGGCGATGTGCAGCCCCAGCTCCTCGCACATGGGCAGCATCTCGGCCTCGTGGCTGCGTTCCATCAGCGAGTACTCGATCTGGATGGCCACCAGCGGCGTCCAGCCGCGCAGCAGCGCCTGAGTCTGCGCCTGGGCGACCTTCCAGGCCGGGGTGTCCGAAAACCCGATGTAGCGCACCTTGCCGGCCCGTACCAGGTCGTCCAGCGCCCGCAGGGTCTCCTCGATCGGCGTGTGCGGGTCCCAGAAGTGCAGCCAGTACAGGTCGATGTAGTCGGTCTGTAGCCGCCGCAGCGACTCGTGGCAGGCGCGCATCAGCGACTTGCGGCCGGCGCCGCCGCCGTTGGGATCGCCGGCGTACATGTTGGCGAAGAACTTGGTCGCGAGCACGGTGCGCTCGCGCCGGCCGGTGCGCACCAGGTAATCGCCGACGATCTTCTCGGAATGGCCGCGGGTGTAGCCGTTGGCGGTGTCGATGAAGTTGCCGCCGCGCTCGAAGTAGCTCTCCAGCACCGCTTCCGAGGTCTTGACGTCGGCGCCCCAGACGACTTCCTCGCCGAAGGTCATCGCGCCCAGGCTCACCGGGCTGACGCGCAGGCCGGAGCGGCCGAGCGTGAGGTAATCGGTCAGCGCATGGACGGGGGGCAGCTGGCGTGCGGGCATGGGGCCTCCGGCGGCAGGTCATCGGTATGGCGCGCATGGTAGCGCGGTGCGGCGGCGCGATATACCCCGGCGATGGGTCCCAAGGGCTCATGCCCCGAGCCGGGTTTCAGGTCTCGAGGTCAGCGCCTGCCTCAGCGCCGGCCCGCAAATCTCATCCGGGGCCGGTCTCCAACTCGGCATCCAGCAAGGCATGGCGTGGCGATGCGAATGGATCGACCACTGTGACGCCACCCCAAGTGAATCCCTGCTGAAGGTCTTCGGACAGCAGCAGGCGGCATCCTGCCTGTGAGGCGGCCGACACGATGACGGCGTCCCATATTCCGATCTGGTGAGCCGTCGCCAGATCGGCTGCCGCCAGCACGATCTCGGCGGAGGTCTCGATAACCGTGAAGGTATCGTGCCAGCTCAATAGTGCGGCGCGCGCGTCGCTGCGCGACCTCCCGGCCTTGCGAACCAGCACATTGAACAGCTCGCCCAGCACTTGTACCGGTAGAATGATTGATTCCGGGGGTAGCTTGCGGATGAGCTCGAGACTGGCCTCGCGTCGCGAGGTTCCGTTGACACCTTCTGCGTAGGCGAGAACATTGGTATCGAGCGCAAGTCTCACTGACCATCCTCGTACAGCTCATCGCGGGACCAGCGTCCGACCTCGATGACGGGTTGTTCCTGGAGCCGCGCAAGTAGTCCTGCCCGCGACGCGATCGCCGTGCGGCCATGCGCGTTGGCGGGTACCAAGCGCGCGACCGGCCGCCCGTGACTGGTTACGACATAGCTGCGTCCATCGCGGACTCTCCGTAGGAGCAGAGAGAATTTGCGGTTGGCATCCGCTGCTGAGACGTATTCCTCCATACCAGACCTCATAAGTAGTTATATTACCTACTCTATAATCAAGCGGGTCAGGCGGCAAGCGGCGCTCTGACGCACGTACGGAGCTCTGGCGTACACCGCAGTGAAGGATCTCCGGCCGCGCCGTCGGGCAGCCGTGAGAGCGCGACGATCCAGCGGCGCGCATTCTCGCCGCTGGGATTGATGGGGATCCTTTCGACCGGCTGCTGCTCGCTCGATGCGAGGTGGAGGGGTTCCGGCTGCTCACGGCAGACGAAGCGCTGTCAGCGCTACCGATTGCGATTCGACCGTGACAGCGATACTGAGCCGGCTCTAACCGCCTTCGCGCTTGACGACCTCGCAGCTCTGATGGGCCTTGCGCAGGCTCGCGCAGGCACTCTTGGCCTGGTCCTGCGTCATGTCGGCCGAGGCCACGTGGTAGGTCTTGCTCTTGCCGGTGGGCGGCACCACGACCACGTTCTGCAGGTCCTTGCCGTAGCGGTCCTGCAGTCGTGCGCGCGCCTTGTCGGCCAGCTCGTTGCTGCGGAAGGCGCCGAGCTGCACGCGGTAGCTCAGCTGCTGCAGCTGGTCACGGGCCTGGTCGGCTTCCGGACCCTGCGGGTACTTCTGCAGGAACGCCTGCAGCGCCGCCTCGCTGCCGTCGGTCTTGGCGCTCTGCCAGGCCGAGGCGCGCTCGAAGCCGGTGATGCGGTCGTGCGCGTCCTGGACGTGGGCGCCGTTGGGCTGCGCGGTGACGTACTGCTGGTAGCTGTCCACGGTGTTGGTGGTCTGCGCGCTCTTCCAGGCCTCGTCATCCTGCAGGGTCTGGATGCGCGTGCGTGCGGCCGCGTCGTGCTGATCGTTTGGGTGCTTGCTCAGGAACCCCTGGTAGGCGGCGACCGTTCCCTGGGTATTGGCCTGGTTCCAGTCCGCCTCGGACGAGCTGCACGCTGCCAGGGCGATCGCGGCCAGCAAGCTCAGCCCCAGCGTCACGTTCTTCAGATTCTTCATGGCTACTCCTTGCGCTGCACCATGCAATGCACGCGCTGGAGCCTCGCACAAGCGGCGGGGTCAATTCAAGCGGACGGGACCGCTCTGTCGGGCGCCAAAGCGGCGCCTGACCCGTGTCCCGGCGATAAAAAAAAAGCCCGGATCGCTCCGGGCTCTTCTTGGGCTCGTCAGCCGGGGGCGCTTACCAGCGGCCGCCGCCGCCGCCACCGCCGGAGTTGCCACCCCGGTAGCCGCCGCCGCCGCCACCGCCGCCCGGACGACCACCGCCGCCGCCGCTACGCGGCTTGTCCTGCGCCTCATTGACACGCAACGGGCGGCCGCCCATGTCGTGACCATTGAGGTTCTGGATGGCGCGCGAGGCATCCGCCTGGCTCATCTCCACGAAGCCGAAGCCGCGCGGACGACCGGTCTCACGATCGGTGGGCAGCGAGACGGATTCGACCGTGCCGTGCTGGGCAAACAGCGTGCGCACGTCGGCCTCGCTGGCCGTGAAAGGCAGGTTTCCAACATAGATCTTGGCCATGCAATAGTTCTCTCTTCAATCAACTCAACTCGAAGCGGCTCGGGCGTGATATACAAGTAGGCTCGGCCACCCCACACAGCAGGAACGTCACGAGGTCTAGGGAGAGTGTGTCTCGCAGGCCGTCGAACCGTAAATCCTGTTACCTGATCGCTTGGGTTCGGCTCTGACTCGGCGGGGCCTGCAAAGGCACGCGGGGCAAATGGAACAGCAGCGATCTGGCAGCAGTGTAGCACTGGTGGGGCTCATTGCACCAGCCAGATGATGGTGCCGGCCGTTCCGGACGGGGTGGCGAAGTTCATCACGTCCAGCTTGGTGGGGGAGACCTCGTAGAGCACGTCGGCGGTCTCCTGGACTCCCTGTTCCTGTACGGTGCCGAAGCCGCGGCCGCTACCGGGGTCGATCGCGAAGGTACCGCTGTAGAAATTGCTCGATACGGTACCGTAGGCCACGTACATCAGCGGCAGCAGGCTGACGGGACCCGAGGTTTGCGGGGATTGCGTGCCGCCGACGAAGTCCCCGGCCAGCGTATCGGGGAAGCCGCCGGAGGGGACGGTCTGGGCCTCCAGCAGCCCGGCGTTACCCGAAGCGCTGTTCTGCTCGAGGATGTAGCCGTCGGCGGGGCCATCCAGGTAGAACACGAACGAGCGCGTGCCGCTGCTGTCGGTCAGCGTCAGCGTTCCGCGCCCGCTGCTGCCGACCGTGTAGCTCTGTGCGGTGTAGCCCGCGTCGGGGGTATCGGTGCCCTGGTCGGCGCTGTCGAGCACCAGGTCGATCGTGCCGGCCCCCGGGTCCGCCCCCGACAGCCGCCCGAGCGAGACCACCCCGGATGGATCGATCTTGCCGAGCTGGCCCCACAGACTCAGGATCGATGGGGAGGCCAGCGCGGCGTTGTCGAACGTGGTCGGCGTGGCGTCCCCGGTCTGCGTGGTCAGCAGGCCGCTCTCGCGCGCGCTGCCCACCGTCGGGTCGATATTCATCACGAACAGCTTGTTGGCGTCGACGATGTAGTAGGCCAGCGTCGAGGTGATCGAGCCCACCTGCAGTGTGAGCGTGCCGCGTCCGTCGGCGTCAGGAGCCGACAGCGAGCCGCTGGCTGCCGCGTCCGTCACGCCCGCGCCCAGCGGCGCGCCGGCACCGCCGTTGGAGTCGACCAGGCCGGCGCTGATGTTGCCGCCGCTGTCGGCGCTGAAGCTGCCGGCGGTGCCGTAGTGCACCCCGGCGCCGTCGACACCGAGCAGCCCAAAGGCGAAATTGCCGCTCGGCGGGGTGCCGGTCAGGGCGGCGGGGTCGGTCAGCGTGATCTGCCCGGAGCCTGAATCGCTGCCGGAATTGATCAGCTGCAGCCGCGCCGAATGAATGACGTTGTTCGCGTCCGGTGGCGTGGTGGAAAAGTCGTAGGTGATCCGCCCGCTGGGCGCGTTGAGCGTGAGCTTGCCGGAGTTGGTGTTGCGGTTGGTGCAGTTGCTGGTGGAGTTGAGCGTCTCGTCCACGGTGACGCGTTTTCCGCTCTTGTAGTCCTGCTCCCCGGTGACCGCCCCGCTGCTGTCGATGGTGATGTTGGCGACGTGGGTGGCCGCGCCGCCGCCGCGGAATCCCGAGAACGCCAGGGTGAACTGGCCGCTCAGCAGGCAGGCGGCCTTCGGATTGACCACCAGCGTGATCGGCAGCGGACCGGCGACGTTGCCGTCATTGTCGGCCATCTGGACTTCGAAGCTGTAGGTCCCGGCCGTGGTCGGGGTGCCGTTGATCGAGGTGATCGCCGAGTCGTTGCTGCCCAGCGATAGGCCCGGCGGCAGCGAGCCGGAGCTCAGTGTCCAGGCGAACGGCGAATAGCCGCCGGACACCGACAGGTTGGTCTGATAAGGCACGCCGACGTTGGCCGGAAAGCGCGCGGACTGGTTGAGCACCGGGGTGCCGAGCGTCACGATCGTCACGGTGGCTGTATTGGCCGGATTGGCGATCGAGGTGGCGGTGATCTGCGCCGAGACCGCACCGGTCACGCCCGAGGCCGGGGCCACGTAGGCCACTTCGTTCTTGGTGGCATCGATCAGCTGGCCGGGCTCGCCGGCAAGCAGCGACCAGGTCACGCCGACGTCGCTGGGATCGTTCGAGACGGTCGCGGTGATCGTGGTGTAATTGCCTTGCTGGATCTGCGTGACGCCGCCGCTGACGTTCAGGGCGACGTTCAGTCCGACGCCGAGGGAAGGGCTCAGGCCCAGGTTGTAATTGCTGCTGCAGGCGGCGAGTGCCAGCAGGGTCAACGGCAGCATGCAGCTGCGTGCCGCGGCGCCGAGGCGGCGCGGCCATGCACGACGAATCAGAATCAACGGTGTCTCCTTCCTAAGAGTCATGGCGCCGGCGGCGCAATCATGGCGCTGGCGGCGCTGGCGGCTCGGGCCTGGGGGGTCCCCCCTGCCGGCACGCTAGCATAGCGACAGTCGCGCCCGGATTCAGTTCAACCTGATTGGCCGCTGGCCGCGCTGCCGGCGATAGATCTGCCGGGCCGCGCAGGCCGCCAGCAACCCGAGCAGCAGCGGATCGAGCGCGCCCACGCCGCTGCCGGTGCTGAGCGAGGACTGGATGCGGGTGGTCGCCGAGGCGGTGTGCCCCGCATTGTCGGTGATCGTGAGGATCACGTCGATCGAGCGCAGCGACGGCACCACCAGCGTGGTGAGCGGCTGATCGGGGTTGGTCAGCTGACCGGAGGTCGCGGGGCTTGTGGTCCACTGCCACCGAACGATCGAGTAGCCCGCCGCGGCGGTGCTGCCGCTGCCATCCAGGCTGATCTGCTTGCCGGGTGTCCCCGTGGTGCTCGAGGCGCTGATCTGCACGAACATGCTGCTGGCGGCCTGGACCGCGGCGGACGCATTGAGCATGCCGGCGCCGCAGGTCGCGGTGGTGCAGGCGCATTCCACCGCCTGGCTGGTGTCGGTGTAGTCGCCGTTCGAATCGGTGGTGGTGGCGGCGAGCGCGCACGCGGTCGAGGTGGTCGAGGAGGACTTCGGGAACGCCAGCGCACTCGATTGCATGCGCGCGATCAGCTGCGCGGGCGTCATGCCGGGGCGCTCCGCCAGCATCAACGCGGCCACGCCCGCGGCCATCGGGGCGGCGAAGCTGGTGCCGACCACGGCGGTGTTGTCGGTGTTGCCGCCGGCGGCGAGATAGCTCTGGTAGTCCTGATTGACCTGCGCGTAGGTATACGCGCCCGGCGTGCTGGAAGGCGAGGTGGTGCTCGCATCCGTCGTGGTCTCGATGGCGTAGACGCACGGCACCGTATAGCCGACGGTGGTGGCGCTGCCGGTGTCGGCGTTGACGCAGTTGCCGCCGGGGGCGGCGATGGTCGCGGCGGCGTCGGTGCTGCTGAGGCTGCTGTAGGGCACCTTGGTGCCCGAGGCGCGCAGGCCCACGACCGACAGCACGCCGGTGCAGTTGGCCGGGGCGTCGAGCGGGCCGCCCTCATTGCCGCCCGCGGCAACCACCAGCACGCCGGCGCCGATCGCCTGGTTGATCGCATCCTGCTCGGTCTGGCTGCAGGGGCTGTTGGCCGCCAGGCTCAGGTTAATGATGTTGGCCGCGGGGCTGGCCGCGATCGTGCCGGCGTCGACGCTGACGCCGATGCCCGCGGCCCACAGGATCGCGGCGGCCACGTCCGCGACGCGCCCGGTGCACACCCCGATCGCGCGCACCGGCAGCAGCGTGGTGAGCGGGGCGATGCCGGCGATGCCGATGCCGTTGTTGGTGACCGCGCCGATCACGCCGGCGACCTTGGTGCCGTGCCAGGAGCTCGGCGCCGTGTCGGTGCAGCCGGCGTTCTGGAACAGCGACAGGGCCACGTCGGCGCTGCTGACCCAGTCGCCCGGGTCGGCGGCATCGGCCGCCCAGCCGTGGCCGTCATTGGCGAAGTGGTAGGTGGCCGCCGAGCCGCTCATGCTGCAGTCCGCGGTGGTCGCCTGCGCATCGTTGCCGCCGCTGGCGGCGGAGGCGTTGCCCTGATCGCAGCTGACGAAGTCATAGCCGCAGGTCGTGCTGCCGCTGCTGCACTGGAGCTTGGGCGTGGTGCTCGCGCCGACGGGGTAGGTGAAGTCGGGATGATCCTCGATGATGCCGGTGTCGATCACCGCGACCACGACGCTGGGCGACCCGAGCGTGTTCTGCCATGCCGTGCTCTGCCATGCCGTGGTCACCGACAGCGCAGCGGGGGTGGCCGCGGAGCTGGGCTGCAGGTACCACTGGCCCTGCCAGGTGCCGCCGGTATCTGTGCCGGCGCTGAAGAACGGATCATTTGGCGGCGCATCGACCGGGAAATCGGCGATGTAGCGGTAGCCGTTCGGCTCGGCATATTCGACCGCGGGATCGGCCTGCACCCGCGCGAGGATGTCCTGCATTTCGGCCGCGGAAGGCACGTGATCGAGCTGCATCACATCGGTCTGACCGAACAGGTGGCGCATCGGGAAGACGTCCACCCCCGTGACCGCGCGCAGGTGCGTCGCGCGGTCGGCCACCGAGGCGATGTTCAGCGCGGCCACCCCGTCGGCGCGCCACTTGACGATGATCTGATCGGTGGCGCGCGGATCGCGCGCACGGTGACGGAACACCACGCTGTCGGCGGCGCGCGCCGGAGTGGGCCACACCCACGCCGGCAACAGCACCGCTGCCAGCAGCGCCGCGGCGGTCAGCGCCGCGGCGAGCCGCGCCGAAGCCGCTCGCCTCATCGCCTCATTCACGCCGCATCGGCCGCAGCAGCGGCCCGATCAGATCGAGCGGCAGCGGGAACACGATCAGGGAGCTCTTCTCATTGGAGATATCGGCCAGGGTCTGCAGGTAACGCAGCTGCAGCGAGGCGGGTTGACTGGACAACAGCTGCGCCGCCTCGGTCAGCGTCTGCGCGGCCTGCTTCTCGCCCTCGGCATGGATCACCTTGGCGCGCCGCGCGCGCTCGGCCTCGGCCTGCTGCGCCATCGCGCGGATCATGGTCTCGTCCAGGTCGATGTCCTTGATCTCCACGTTGCTGACCTTCACGCCCCAGGCGGCGGTGTTCAGATCGAGCACCTGCTGGATCGCGGCATTGAGCTTGTCGCGCTGCGCCAGCAGCTCATCCATCTCGTGCTGCCCCGCCACCGAGCGCAGCGTGGTCTGCGCGAGCTGGCTGGTGGCCTCATACGGGTTGACCACCTGCAGCACGGCTTTCTCCGGATCGACCACGCGGAAGTACACCACCGCGCTGACCTTGACCGAGACGTTGTCGCGCGAGATCACGTCCTGCTTGGGCACGTTCAGTACCACGGTGCGCAACTCGAGCTTGCGCATGTGCTGAACCGCCGGCAGCACCAGCCGCACGCCCGGGCCCTTCACCCCGGTGAAGCGCCCGAGCGTGAACATCACGCCGCGCTCGTACTCCTTGAGGATGCGCACCGAGCTGGCGATCAGCAACAGCAGCACTACCACCACGACCACGATCAGGGAAGAACTCATGGGCTACTCCGATTGCGAGGGCTGTTGCGGGACAAGGTTGCGGGTTAAGAATGCGATGGCGAACGATGCGGCAGACTCGCCGGCGAGCGCGGATGCGGCTCGATCCACAGCGTCAGGCCGGCCACGCGGGTGATGCGCGCGCGCTCACCCGGGTGCAGCGGATGCGCGGCGCGCGCGTTCCATAGCTCGCCGCCATAGCGCACCACGCAGCGGCCCGCGTCCGCGCCGACCCCGTCCGCCGCGCTCACCTCGACCACTTCGACCGGCTCGCCGACCATCGACTCGGCGCCGGTGCTCACCGGCCGCCGCCGGGCGCGGGCCGCCAGCGCGGCGATGGCCGCGATCACCAGCGCCCCGGCAATGGCAATTCCGGCGATCAATGGCACGGCTACCTGCAGTTCCACCTGATTGTGGTCGAACAGGATAATCGATCCGATGACGAATGCCGCCAGACCTCCGGCCCCGAGCGAGCCGTACGCCGGCATGAAGAATTCGGTGATGATCAGGCCGACGCCCAGCCCCATCAGCGCCAGGCCGGCGAAGTTGACCGCCAGCAGCTCCAGGCCATAGAGCGCCAGCAGCAGTGCCAGCGCCCCCACGACCCCGGGCAACACCACGCCCGGATGGTAGCCCTCGAGCAGCAGCCCCCAGATACCCGCCAGCAGCAGCCCATAGGCGATCGTGGGGTGCGAGAGCACCAGCAGCAGCTGCGTGCGCCAGTCCGGCGTCACGCGCTGCACCGGCAGGCCCGCGGTGCGCAGCACCACCTCGCGGCCGGCCACCTGCACCCGCCGCCCGTCGAGCTGCGCAAGCAGGTCCGGCACATCGCGGGCGATGATCTCCACCACATGCGCTCGCAGCGCATCCTCGGCCGGCAGGCTCGCCGCCCCGCGCACCGCGCTCTCGGCCCAGTCGGCGTTGCGGCCGCGCAGCTGCGCCAGCGAGCGGATGTAGGCCACCGCATCGTTGACCGCCTTGCGCTCGCTGGCGGTCGCCGGGACCGGCGGCTGCGGCGCTGCCGGCGCCGCGCCGCTCCCACCCGCCGGCGAGCCGGTCCCACCCCGCGGTGCGGCCGGCACCCCCGGCACCCCCGGCACGTCGCGCGGCTCCTGCCCGCCCAGCGAGATCGGCGTGGCCGCGCCGAGGTTGGTGGCCGGCGCCATCGCGGCGACATTGCTGGCGTACAGGATGTAGGTGCCGGCACTGGCGGCGCGCGCACCGCCCGGGGCCACGTAGCACACCACCGGCACCGGCGAGGCGAGGATGGTGCGGATGATGTCGCGCATCGCGGTGTCCAGGCCGCCAGGCGTGTCCATCTGCAGGATGACCACGGCGCTGCGGCGCGCGGCCGCGTCATCGATCGCGCCGTCGACGTAGCGGCTCATCGCCGGGCCGATGGCCCCGTCGAGCGCGACCACGGTGGCGAAGCGGGGTGCGTCAGCCGCGGCGGACGCGGCCGGGGTGCCGGCGCATCCGGCCCAGCCGGCCAGCAGCAGCGCCACTGCCAGCCACGGTGCGAGGCGGCGCCCGTCGGCACGCAGTCCCCGCAACGATGCGCCCTCCCTGATCACTGCCCGAACTCCACAGGTGCTTGCTTGCCCGTCGTGGGCGGATACTAGCTTGAAGCGTCTGTACGGACACCACCTACCCGGCGACAGCGGTGCGGTGCCGCTTGCCCCGGGCGGGGCCATTTCAGTAGAGTGCCCACGTTTTTTTGCCGTCAAGGCCCTGCACGGCGAGTCGACAGCCGCCGGAGCCGGTACAATTCCAGACCCATAATGAGCAATACCGACCCCCCGGCCTGGGTGGTTCACAAATTTGGCGGCTCCAGCGTGGCGGACGCGCAGTGCTTCGAGCGTGTCGCTGCCATCGTTGAATCCCAGATGCCCCCTTCCGCGTCCGCCTTCCCGGTGGCGCGCCCGGCAGTGCCCACCCGGCTGGCGCTGGTGCTGTCCGCCTGCCGCGGCGTGACCGATACCCTGATCGAGCTGGTGTCGATGGCCGAGCGCCAGGAAGCGCTGTGGCGCGAGCGGCTGAGCGAGGTGCGCGAGCAGCACGCGTCCATCGCGGCCGCGCTGCTCGAGCCGCGTGTCTGCGCGGACTACCTGGCCGAGCTGGACCTGGACCTGCAGTCCCTGAGCGGGGTGCTGCAGACCACCAGCGTGGTGCGCTCGGCGGCGCAGACGGTGCACGACCTGGTGGCCGGTTTCGGCGAGATCTGGTCGACCCGGCTGTTCTGCCGCTACCTGCAGCGCCGCGGCGTGCGCGGCGGGGTGCAGTGGCTCGATGCGCGCCGCTGCGTGACCGTCGAGTGGGGACCGCTCGGGCCGGCGGTGCAATGGCAGGAGTCCCGCGCCAAGCTCGATGCGCTGCTGCGGGCCGCCCCGGTCGCGACCGTGGCCAACGCCGGCCAGCGCACGCTGGTGATCACCGGCTTCATCGCCAGCGATCCGCGCGGGGTGCAGACCACGCTCGGGCGCAACGGCAGCGACTTTTCCGCCTCGATCTTCGGCTCGCTGCTCGACGCCGCGCAGATCCACATCTGGACCGACGTCGATGGGGTGCTGTCGGCCGATCCGCGCCGCGTGCCCGACGCCAAGGTCATCGATTCGCTCTCGTACAGCGAGGCGATGGAGCTGGCCTACTTCGGCGCCAAGGTGCTGCACCCGCAGACCATGGCCCCCGCGGTCGGCCGCGGCATACCGATCTGGATCCGCAATACCTTTGCGCCCGAAAAGCCCGGCACGCTCATCTCGGCGCAGCCGAACTCCTCGTTGCCGGTCAAAGGCATCACCAGCATCGAGAATGTCGTGCTGATCAACCTGGAGGGCGCCGGCATGATCGGCGTGCCGGGCACGGCCTACCGCCTGTTCGGCGCGCTGCGCGAGGAGGGCATCTCGGTGATCCTGATCTCGCAGGGCAGCTCGGAGCATTCGATCTGCTGCGCGATTCCGCAGTCACAGGCGGTGCGCGCCCGCGGCGTGCTGCAGGCCGCGTTCGCGCGCGAGCTGGCCGAGGGCCAGATCCAGGACGTCGACGTGACCGAGGACCTGGCCATCCTGGCGGTGGTCGGCGACGGCATGGCCGGCATGCCCGGCGTGGCCGGCAAGGTGTTCGGTGCGCTCGGCAATGCGCAGATCAACGTGCGCGCGATCGCTCAGGGCGCCTCCGAGCGCAACATCTCGGTGGTGGTCGACGGCAAGCACGCCACGCGCGCGCTGCGGGCCGCGCACGCGAGCTTCTATTTGTCGCCGCACACTCTCTCGATCGGGGTCATCGGCCCGGGCACGGTCGGGCGCGTGCTGCTCGATCAGCTCGCCGGCCAGCGCGAGCGGCTGTCGCGTGAGTTCAACATCGATCTGCGCGTGCGCGCCATTCTGCGCTCGCAGCAGATGCTGCTGGCACGCCAGGAGGTGGCGCTGCCGCGCTGGCGTGAGCAGCTCGAGACCGGCGCGCAGAGCGCCGACCTGCAGCGCTTCATCGAGCACGTGCACGTGGACTACCTGCCGCATGCGGTGGTGATCGACTGCAGCGCCGATGCCGGCATTGCTGCGCACTATGCCGCCTGGCTCGCGGCCGGCATCCACGTGGTCACGCCCAACAAGAAGGCCAACAGCGGCGAGCTCGCCTACTACGAGGCGCTCAAGGCGGCGCGGCGCGCGAGCGGCGCACACTACCTGTACGAGACCACGGTGGGCGCGGGGCTGCCGGTGATCCAGACGCTGCGCGATCTGCGTCAGACCGGCGATGAGATCGCGCGCATCGAGGGCATTTTTTCCGGCACGCTGGCGTACCTGTTCAATGTATACGACGGCAGCACGCCGTTCTCGGCGATCGTGCGCGAGGCCAAGCGGCTGGGCTACACCGAGCCGGATCCGCGCGATGATCTGTCCGGCATCGACGTGGCCCGCAAGGTCATCATCCTGGCGCGTGAGATGGGCCTGCCGCTGGAGATGAGCGACGTGGCGATCTCGAGCCTGGTGCCGGCTGACCTCGTGGCCGGCAACAGCGAGGATTTCCTCGCCGGGCTGTCGCGCTACGACGCGCCGATGCAGCAGCGCTACCAGGAGGCGCGCGCGCGCGGCCGTGTGCTGCGCTACGTCGGCGCGGTGTCATCCGACGGCCAGGCCACGGTCGGGCTGGCGGAGCTGGAGGCGGGTCATGCGTTCGCCAACATCGCGCTGACCGACAACGTGGTGCGCTATGCGACCGCGCGCTACTGCGACAATCCGCTGATCGTGCAGGGGCCGGGCGCAGGTCCCGCGGTCACCGCCGGCGGGGTGTTCGCCGATCTGCTGCGCCTGGCCACTTACCTGGGGGCGCGGCTGTGAGCGGCGCCGGTGCCGCACTCGGCACACGCACCAGCGCCACCGCGTTCGCTCCCGCCTCGGTCGGCAATGTCGCGATCGGCTTCGACATCCTCGGCTTCTCGGTCGACGCCATCGGCGATCGGGCCACGGTGTGGCGCACCGAGCGTGATGCGCCGGGCGCCACCGGCGGTGTGCACATCAGCGCGATCCGCGGCGTGGTGGCGGACCTGCCGATGGAGGCGGCCCGCAACACCGCGGGGCGGGCGCTGCTGGCGATGCAGGAGGCCCTGCAGCTCGATTGCGGGTTGACGCTGCAGCTCGACAAGGGGATTCCGCTATCCTCGGGCCTGGGCGGCTCGGCGGCCTCGGCGGTGGCCGCGGTGGTGGCGGCCAATGCGCTGCTGGCCGAGCCGCGGCCATTGCTGGAGCTGCTCAAGTACGCGGTGCAGGGCGAGGCGGTGGCCAGCGGCTCGGTGCACGTGGACAACATTGCACCCTCGCTCTACGGTGGCCTCGTGCTCACCGTCGGCATCGATCATCCGCGCGTCAAGCAGATCCCGGTGCCCGAGGCGATCCGCGCGGTGATCGTGCACCCGCACATGTTCCTGTCGACCCGCGAGGCGCGCGCCATCCTGCGGCGCAGTGTCGAGATGGCCGACTTCGTGTGGCAGACCGCCAATCTCGCCGGCTTCATCTCCGGCTGCTACACCAGCGACCTGGACATGCTGCGCGAGTCGTTCGAGGACGTGGTGATCGAGCCGCAGCGCGCGGCGCTGATCCCCGGCTTCGCCGAGGTGAGGCGCGCCGCGCTGGCCGCCGGCGCGCTCGGCTGCTCGATCTCCGGCGCCGGGCCCACCGTGTTCGCCTGGTGTCTGGAGCGCGAGGCGCAGGCGGTGCGCGCGGCGATGGTGCAGGAGTTCGCGCAGCATGGCCTGGCCTCGGACCACTGGGTTTGTCCCGTCGTGGCCGCCGGCGCGCGCGTGATCGACTGATGCTGTTCCAGAGCACACGCCGCCCGCAGCAGCGGGTCACGCTCAGCGCGGCGCTGGCGCAGGGCCTGGCCCCCGACGGCGGGCTGTACGTGCCGGCCGAGTGGCCGCGGCTCGCACCCCAGTCCGATCCCGACGACCTGCCGTCGCTGGCGTTGGAGCTGCTCTCGCCGTTTGCCGCCGGCGATGCGCTGGCCGCCGAGCTGCCGCAGATCACGCGCGAGGCATTCGATTTTCCCGCGCCGCTGAGCATGCTCGATGAGGGCGAGCACCTCGGTGTACTGGAGCTGTTTCACGGCCCGACCGCCGCGTTCAAGGACTTTGGCGCGCGCTTCCTGGCCGCCGCGCTGGCACGGCGCGGGGCCGCCGGCGCAGCCGGGGCCGCTGGTGGTGCCACGAGCGCGCCGGCGCTGACGATCCTGGTGGCCACCTCCGGCGATACCGGCGGAGCGGTGGCCGCGGCGTTCCACCGGCGCGCGGGCATCGAGGTCGCGGTGCTGTTTCCCAAGGGGTTGGTGTCGCCGATGCAGCAGCAGCAGCTGACCTGCTGGGGTGACAACATACGCAGCTTCGCGGTGCGCGGCCGCTTCGATGATTGCCAGCGGCTGGTGAAGGAGGCGTTCGCGGACCGCGCGCTGCAGGCGCACCGCCGGCTCTCCTCGGCCAACAGCATCAATCTCGGGCGGCTGCTGCCGCAGATGGTGTACTACTGGGCCGCCAGCCTGAAAATTCAGCGCACACACGGCCAGCCGGCCTCGTTTGCGATTCCCAGCGGCAATCTCGGCAATGCCACCGCCTGCGTGTGGGCGCGCAAGCTCGGCGCGCCGATCGATGCGATCCTGCTGGCCCACAATGCCAACCGCACCGTACCTGACTACCTGGACAGCGGAGAGCTGCGCGTGCGAGCGAGCGTGGCGACACTGTCATCGGCGATGGACGTCGGCAATCCCAGCAATCTCGAGCGCCTCACCGCGCTGTATCACGAGGCGGCCGCGCTGCGCACCGCGCTCACGGCGATGTCGATCGACGACGATGCCACCCGCGCGCGCATCCGCACCGACTACGAGCGCTACGGGCGGGTGTGGTGCCCGCACACCGCGGTGGCGGCCGAGGCCTACGCGCGTCTGCCGGCCCAGACGCGCGCGCGCGCTCGCTGGGTGCTGGTCGCCACCGCCCACCCGGCCAAGTTCCGCGAGTTCATCGAGCCGCTGATCGGCCGCGCGCTGGACCTGCCGCCCAACCTGGCGCGCCTGTTCGAGCGACCGGCGAGCTGTACCGAGATCGATGCCACGCTCGAGGCGCTGAAACATTCGTTGTAAGGGCCCCCGCCGTCGATGATGCAGCCCACGCCATTGCCGCCACTGCCGTCGTTGCCACCGCTGCCGCCGAGGCCCGACCTGGAGCTGGCCGGCTCGCTGCTGCTCGCGGCCGTGCTGATCCTGCTGCTGGTAGTGCTGTGGCGCTGGCACCGGCGGCAGCGCATGCGCGCCGCGCGCACGCTGGCCGTGACCAGCTGCGGCTTCGATCACCTGCGCGACGTGCTGGTGCCCGACGGGCAGGGCGGGGTGCTGCACGTGGATTTCCTGCTGCTGACCGCGCGCGGCGTGGTGGTGATCGATCTGCGTGACATCGCCGGCAACATCTTCGGCGGCGATCAGATGAACGCCTGGACCGTCATGCACCACTCGCAGCGCTATACCTTCGTCAATCCGCAGACCGGCTTGTACGACCGCATAGCCGCGGTGCGCGCGATCGCGCAGGAGCTGCCGGTCGAAGGACGCATCGTGTTCACCGGCCGCGGGCGCTTCCCCAAGGGGCTGCCGCGCTACACGCTGACGCTCGAATCGCTGTCGGCCGAGTTCCCGGTGTCCGACCGGGAGGCCATGAGCGAGATGCTCGAGCGCTGGCAGCCGACTTGGGAACTGATCAAGGGCTCGGTCGCCCCGAGCAAGCTGGCCACGCCCAAGGCCGCGGTCTAGCGGCGCTCGCGGGGATGGTGCGCGGCCGCGCGCGCATCCGGCCCCGTGCAGTCACACTGCGTCGGGCACGCGTTTACTGAGCCAGTCGCGGATCACGTTGAAGACCTCGCGATTGTTCTTCTCCAGCGGCATCAGGTTGGTGTTGGTCGGCAGGCCGACATCACGCAGCCGGATCAGCTCGGCGGCGCAGCCCGCCTGCTGCAGAAACTCGACCTGCGCCGGCCCGGAGCCCGGGAAGTAGGAGTCGTTGACGATCGATACGATCGGAATGCCCTGTAGATTGACCAGACGCCGGGCGGGCAGCGCCTGCAGCTTGAACGGCAGGTGCGGGGTGGGCCAGTCCGCCGGCATGGTCCGGGCCACGAAGTTGAAATCCTCCGGTGATCTCACCGGAGGATCGTAGCTCATCGGCAGCGCCGTCAGTCCCCACGGGCATTGCGCATCGAACGGGCGGCCGTTCACCTCGGCCGCGACGATCGCAGCCACGAGGTCGGGCCGATCGTCCGCCAGCTTCCAGCCGAAGAAGCCGCCGGCGGCATACGTCAGCACAATCGATTTGCCGATGCGATCGAGTATCTCGGTCAGGCCCCTGGCGCACAGCTGGCTGTGCAGCGGCAGGTCACCAACGTTGCCGACCTCGCCGGCCGCGAACTGCGCCAGCAGCGCATCCTGGCCCGCGATCGCGCTGCCGGGCCACTGCTTGCCCGTGCCCGCGATGGTGGCCATGATCTCGAGCGTCGCGAACGGCTGCAGCTGCCCCGGCCCAAGGGCGTCCGGGTGATAGGGCGCGCGCCCGTAGCCGGGGCGATCGTACAGGTAGACCGCATAGCCCTCCTGCAGCGCGTAGTGCAGCCAGCCCGGGCGGCGCCCGATGCCGATGAAGTCGGTGAGCTGCGAGCCGCCGCCGTGAATCATCAGTATCGGATAGCGGTGCCGGACCTGCGCCGGGATGAAGTACTGGACATAGGATTGTCCCGCCGCGATCGTGCCGTACGGCATCGGCTTGCGCTCGATGCCGACCCAGAAGCAACCCTGCGCGGCGAGCCGCAGCCGCATCGATGAGCCGGTTCGCGCCGCGGCGCCGACCGCCGCGCGCGCAGGGCGCGCAGCATCGGCGGAACTGCCCGCGCCGGCGTGCCGGTCCAGCCATCCGAGCAGCACCTGCAGTACTTCGCGGTTGTTCTTCTCCATCATCATGTAATGACCGTTGCCGTGCACGCCGAGCTCTCCGAGGCGCAGGTGTTCGACCTGGCAGCCGGCCTGCCGCAATTGCTCCACGGTGTGCGCATCGGACAGATTCGCCGCCGAGGCCTCGGCGGTGACGACGGCGACCGGCAACCCCTGCACGTTCCTGAGGGCGCTGATCGGGGTGGGCTGCGGACCGAATGCCGGTACGCCGGCTCCCGCGCCCGGCGGCTCCAGCGCGATCAATGCCTTCACCAGCCGCGGGCGCTCGTCGGCGACCAACCAGCCGAAGGCTGCACTGTCGCCATGGGTCAGAAGGATCGAGGGCCCGATGTCATCCAGCAGCATCGCGCCGCGCGCGCGCCACACCTGCTGCGCTCTGGCAGAGCCGGCGAACGCGGGCCCCTGAGCGGCCATCAGCTGATCGAGCGCCGGATCACCGATCTGCCCGCTGCCCGGCCACTGTGTGTGCAGATGCGCATAGGGGTTGCGTGGGCTGCGCTGAAACTGTTCGGCGGTGCGCGTCTGCGCCATCTGCTCGTAGGTCGGTGCAGCGCGGAAGCCGCCGTGAAACTGCGGCTCGTACGGGGGACGACCCTGACCGGGCCGGTCGAGCACGTAGACCTCATAGCCCTGCTCGAGCAGCAGGCAGGCCCAGCCCATGCGCCCATCGGGCGTGCTCATCCAGTCGCTGCCCTGGCCGCCATCGCCATGGATCAGCACGATGGGATACGGATGGCGCACCTCGGCGGGAATCTGATACTCCACCGATAGCTGCGTGCCGTTGACCACCGTGCCGCGTGCGAGCTCGACGCCCTGCGCGCCGATGAAATACTGGCTGTAGTCGGCCAGCTCGAGCGGCCCGCGGAAACGCTCCCCGCTCGGCACCGAGCTTTGCGGTGTGCTCTGCGCGGCGGCTTCGAGCCAGCCCGGGCCGATCAGGCCGGCCAGTCCGATGGCTGCCGTGTCGAGCGCGAATTCACGGCGGCTGATGCGGCTGCTGCCGTCGGCACTGCCGGCGCAGGGATCTGGCCCTTGCGTGCGTGTGTCTTGCCCGTCTTCTGTTTTCATGCAGGATTCTCGCGTGGCCCGTGCGGTTGCGGCAGCCTGAAGAATGCGCGCGCGTGCGCGGTGGTGTGCGCGGCGCAGGACTCGACCGTCTCGGCGCGCGCCGCGGCGATCGCGGCGCCGATGTGAGGCAGGTACATCGGCTCGTTGCGTCGGGAGGCGGGGCGGGGGGCCAGATCGCGCGGCAGCAGATAGGGTGCGTCGGTCTCGAGCAGCAGCCGCTGCGCCGGAATGCGCGCCACCAATGCGCGCAGGTGCGCGCCGCGGCGCTCGTCGCAGAACCAACCGGTGATGCCGATCGACAGGTCGAGCGCCAGATACTGCTCCAGCTCCTGCTCTCCGGCGGTGAAGCAATGCGCCACACCGCCGGCCAGCGCGGCGCGGTGCGCACGCAGCAGCGCGAGGAAATCCTCGTGGGCGTCACGCTGATGCAGGAACACCGGCAGGCCGCAGTCGGCCGCCAGCTGCAGCTGCCATTCGAAGGCGCGCAGCTGCGCGGCGCGCGGTGAGTAGTTGCGGTAATAATCCAGCCCGCACTCGCCGGCGGCGACCACGCCCGGGGCGGCCAGTAGCGCGCGCAGCTGCGGCAGATCCTCGGCGCGCAGCTCCTGCGCATGGTGCGGATGCACGCCGGCAGTGGCAAACACGGTGCCGGGGTGGCGCGCGGCGAGCTGCACCGCCGCGGCGCTGCCCGCCAGGCTCGCGCCGGTCACCACGATCTGCGTCACCCCGTGCGCGCTCGCGCGGGCGATCACCTGCTCGCGGTCCGCGTCGAAGCTGTCGTGTGTCAGATTAGCGCCGATGTCAATCCACTGCATGTCGCTACTGTAATGCAGGAGCCCGTCCAGAGGTACGCACGGCGCCCGCTCGCCATACTCGTCGGCGCCTGGCAACAGCCTGCAACACGGTGATGCCTGATATGATCGAGCCCGGAGACGCCATTCATGATCCTTCATCTTTGAGTACTTTCGACGACCGCATGTTGCGACAACTGGAGCTGTGGGATCCAAGCAGCACCGAGCAGAGCTGGTCGGTGCGCCGGAGTGCGCGTGCGCGCCGACTGAGCGTGCGGGTGTTCCGCAACGGCGGCGTGGAGATCGTGGTACCGCCGCGTACCTCGCCGCAGCGGGTCAGTGCCTTCGTCAGCGAGCACCGCGAATGGATCGAGCGCCAGCGCCGACGCTCGGCCGCGCCGGCGGATTGGCCGCTGCCACCGCCGACGCTCGCGCTCACCGCGATCGGGGAGCAATGGCGCTGCGTCCATCACGACGGCGCGGGGCGGCTGCATCTGCGGGAGGCCGGCACGCGCGAGCTCACCGTCGATGGAGACCTGGCCGAGCGCGAGCGCCTGCGCCGGCTGCTGAACGGCTGGCTGGTGGAGCGCGCGCTGCAGGGCTTCCAGCAGCCGCTGCAGTCGCTCGCGCGGCAGATGGGGGCCGACCCGACCCGCATGCAGGTGCGCTGCCAGCGCACCCGCTGGGGCAGCTGCTCGCGCCGCGGTACCATCAGCCTCAACGCCTGCCTGCTGTTCCAGCGTCCCGAGGTACTGCGCTACCTGATGATCCACGAGCTTGCGCACCTGAAGCACATGAACCACTCGGCGCGCTTTTGGCTGGAAGTGTCGCGCCACGAGCCCGGCTGGAAGACGCTCGACCGCGAGTTGCTGCAGGGCTGGCGGCGCGTGCCCTCATGGATATTCAAGTGAGCGCGGACCCGAAGGATCCGGAGGATCCGGAGGAGCCGGAGGTCGGCAGCCGCGTCGACCTGTCCGACGAGGCGGTGCACTGGGATCTGGGCAGCTCGCAGTCCTACGCCGAGTACCTGCGGCTCGATCGGCTGCTGTCCGCGCAGGAGCCGCTGTCGACCCAGCGCGACGAGATGCTGTTCATCATCGTGCACCAGGTCTCCGAGCTGTGGATACGGCTCATGCTGGAGGAGCTGCGCGCGGTGACCGGGTGCATCCGGCGTGATGATCTGGGCCCCTCGTTCAAGATGCTCGAGCGCATCGGGCGCGTGCAGGCGCAGCTGCTGGGCGTGTGGGAGGTGCTCTCGACCATGACGCCGGCGGACTATTCGGTGTTCCGCAACCAGCTGGGCCGCTCCTCGGGCTTCCAGTCGCTGCAGTACCGGCTGCTGGAGTTCATCCTGGGCAACAAGCATCCCGAGATCATCGAGGTGCACCGCGCCGACCCGGAGGCCTATGCCGCGCTCGAGCGCGCGCTGGCGGCGCCGAGCCTGTACGACGAGGTGCTGCGGCTGCTGTCACAGCGCGGCTACGGGGTGCCGGCGTCGGTGCTGGCGCGCGACTTCGCGCAGCCGTACACGCCGTCGAAGCAGGTGACCGCAGCCTGGCTCGGGGTCTACCACAATGCCGGCAAGGACTGGGATCTGTACGAGCTGGCCGAGCGGCTGGTGGACCTGGATCACCGCTTCCAGCTGTGGCGCTTCCAGCATATGAAGACGGTCGAGCGCATCATCGGCTACAAGCCCGGGACCGGCGGCACCGCGGGCGTGTCGTATCTGGCCAAGGCGCTGCGGCTCAGGCTTTTTCCGGAGCTTTGGGAATTGCGGACTTCGATGTAGCGGGGCGGGCCGCGTGATGCGCCGGGCGCAGCCGGCGCCACACGCGCCAGCCCAGCAGCACGGCGAGAATGGCGGCGTAGACCAGCGGCTCGCGGCCCGGCAGCTTGAGCATCTTCCAGTAGTGCAGTACGCCCAGGGCGGCGATCAGGTAGATCAGCCGGTGCAGCGTGGTCCACCGGCGCCCGAGCCGGCGCATCATCTTGTTGGTGGACGTGACCGCCAGCGGGATCAACATCAGCAGCGCGGCGAAGCCGATGGTGATGTAGGGCCGCTTGGCGATGTCCTGCGCGATCGCGGTCCAGCTCAGGCCCTGGAAGGGCCCGACATACATGCTGAAGTGCAGCAGCGCGTACGAGAAGGCGAACAATCCCAGCATGCGCCGCAGGCGCAGCAGGTTGTTCCAGCCGGTGAGCTGGCGCACCGGGCTCACCAGCAGCGTGATCAGCACCAGGTTGAGCGTGGTCTTGCCGAGCACATCGAGTACGTAGCGCACCGGATCGACGCCGAGGTTGAAGCCGGGCACGCGCACGCCCGAGAGCCCCAGCACACCCCCGGCGCATCCCAGCAGCGGAATCAGGCAGGCGCAGAAGGCCAGCGGCTTGTAGACGTAGCGATAGCGCTGATCGACGCTGCGTCGCGATCCGGTCGGCACGAGGTCAGAAGTAGCGTCGCAGGTCCATGCCCTGGTACATGCTGGCGACCTGGGGGTAGCCGTTGAACATCAGCGTGGGCTGACGCTCGGCGAAGAAGCTCGCGCCGATGCGCCGCTCGGTCGCCTGGCTCCAGCGCGGATGCGGCACGTTCGGGTTGACGTTGGCGTAGAAGCCGTACTCGTTGGGTGCGACCACGTTCCAGGTATTACGCGGCTGGGTGGACATGAAGCGGATCTTCACGATCGACTTGCCGCCCTTGAAACCATACTTCCACGGGGAGATGACGCGCATCGGCGCGCCGTCGACGTTCGGGAGCTTGCGGCCATAGAGCCCGACCACCATGATCGACAGCGGATGCATCGCCTCGTCCATGCGCAGGCCCTCGACGTACGGCCAGGGCAACAGGCCTTCGCGCTGGCCCGGCATCTGCTGCGGGTTGACCACAGTGGTGAACTCGACGTACTTGGCCGCGGAGGTCGGCTGGAAGCGCTTGAGCAGGTCGCCCAGCGGGAAGCCGACCCATGGAATCACCATCGACCAGGCCTCCACGCAGCGGAAGCGATAGATGCGCTCTTCGAGCGGGTGGGGCTTGAGGATGTCCTCGAGCGTGAAGGTGCCGGTCTTCTCGGCCTCCCCGGCGATCGTGACGTTCCACGGGCTGGTCTTGAAGGCACCCGAGTTTGCCGCCGGATCGGTCTTGTCCTCGCCGAACTCGTAGAAATTGTTGTAATGGGTGATCTGGTCGAAGGTGTTGGGCTTCTCGGTCACCGAGTACTGCTGGTTGAAGCGGTACTGCAGCGCCGGATAGGCCGCCGCATCCGCGGCCGTGAGGCCCTCGTCGCCGTAGCCGGCAGCGGCACGCGCGGCCGACCCTGCGGCGGCGATCAGTCCGCCGGCCATCGCGCCGGCTAGAAACTTGCGGCGCTGCATGAACACCGACTCAGAGGTGATTTCAGATGGCTCGATATCCGGCGGCTCTCGAATCAGCATGATCCAACCCCTTCACTTGCCGTAGTTCTCGACCAGCTGGCGTTCGATCCCGACGGTGCCGTCGATCTCAACGCCCCCAGCGCACGTGACGCAGCCCCGCTGCCGAACTGCGCCGCAGGCGCGAGGGGCCGTTGACCAGAACCGCCTCCTGCGCGAGCTGCATGTGCGGCAGATCGGCGCTGCTGTTGCCATAAGTATAGACCTTGACGGGACCCAGGCGTTCGATCAGTGCCAGAAGTTGGCGCCGCTTCTCCATTTCGCGGCAGTTGGCAGAGGCCAGCCGCCCATCGAGCCGGCCATCAGCGTGCCAGCGCACCCGCGTGCAGATCGCCTCGTGAAAGCCGAGCGCGTGCGCGATCTGCGGGACATACAGATCGGTGCTGGCTGACATCAGAACCAGACGATCGCCCTGTACGCGGTGCGCGTCGATGGCCTCCAGTGCCTCGCGATAGACCCCATGGCGCAGCAGCCGCGCGACGAAGCGCTCGCTGCAGGCCGACAGCCGCGCGCGCGGCAGCCCGCCGAGCGCTGCATGAATCAGCGCGCCCTTGAGCGCGCCGCGGTCGCGGTCGAACGGGAACCGCAGCGCCGCCGGCAGCGCCGCCAGCAGCCGTGGCAGCCGCCACGGGGCATGCCGCAGGCACTGCAGCAGAAACGGCGCGAGCGTATCGGCGCGCGTGATCGTGCCGTCCAGGTCGAACACCGCCACGCCGGCCGCCGCGGCCGCGCTCATGCGCCTGCCCGGCGCGTGCGGCGCTCAGGCGGCGCGCGTCTGGGCGGCGAGCTGGCGCAGCACATACTGCAGGATGCCGCCGTGCCGGAAGTACTCGCGCTCCTTGGGCGTGTCGATGCGCACCCGCAGCTCGAACCGGATCGGTGCGCCGCCGGCATCGGGCGTGGCCACCACCTGCGCGCTGCCGGCATCGCCGTGGTCGAAGCCGCTGATGTCGTAGCGCTCCTGTCCGCTCAGTCCGAGCGACTGCGCGTTCTGACCCGCCTTGAACTGCAGCGGCAACACGCCCATGCCGATCAGGTTGGAGCGGTGGATGCGCTCGAAGCTCTCGGCGACCACGGCGCGCACGCCCAGCAGCATCGCACCCTTGGCGGCCCAGTCGCGCGAGGAGCCGGTGCCGTATTCCTTGCCGGCGATGATGATCAGCGGGGTGGCTTCGGCCTTGTAGCGCATGGCGGCGTCGTAGATGCTCATCTGCTCGCCGTCGGGCAGATGACGCGTGACACCGCCCTCGGTGCCCGGCACCAGCAGATTGCGCAGGCGGATGTTGGCGAAGGTGCCGCGCATCATCACTTCGTGGTTGCCGCGCCGCGCGCCGTACTGATTGAAGTCGGCCGGCTGCACGCCCTGCTGCTGCAGATACTGCGCGGCCGGGCTGTTGCGGGCGATGTTGCCCGCGGGGGAGATGTGATCGGTGGTCACCGAGTCGCCCAGCAGCGCCAGCACGCGCGCCTGGCGAACCGCCGCGACCACCGCGGGCTGCATCGTCATGCCATCGAAGTAGGGCGGATTCTTCACGTAGGTCGACTTCGGATCCCAGGCGTAGATCTTGCCGGCCGGCACCTGGATGCTCTGCCAGCGCTCATCGCCGGTGAACACGCTGCCGTAGCTGCGGCGGAACATGTCGGAGTTCAGATTGCGGTGTACGCAATCGGCCACCTCCGCCGGCGCGGGCCAGATATCGCGCAGGTACACCGGCTTGCCGCCGGCGCCGCTGCCCAGTGGATCGTTGTTCAGGTCGATGTCGAGCGAGCCGGCGATCGCATAGGCGACCACCAGCGGCGGGGAGGCGAGGAAGTTCATGCGCACCTCAGGGTGCACGCGGCCCTCGAAGTTGCGGTTGCCGGACAGCACCGCGCAGCCGATCAGGTCGGCCGAGCGCACCGCGGCGGAGATCTCGGGCTTCAGCGGCCCGGAGTTGCCGATGCAGGTGGTGCAGCCATAGCCCACCAGGTCGAAGCCGATGCTCTCGAGCGGCTCGAGCAGGGCCGCCTTCTTCAGGTAGTCGGTCACCACGCGCGAGCCGGGCGCAAGGCTGGTCTTGACCCATGGCTTGGCGGTGAGACCGAGGCGCTGCGCGTTGCGCGCCAGCAGGCCCGCGGCGATCAGCACGTAGGGGTTGGAGGTGTTGGTGCAGCTGGTGATCGCCGCGATCAGCACCGCACCGTCGGACAGCTCGAAGTGCTTGCCGTCGAGCGACACCTGCGCACGGCCGGCGGTGCCCACCGCCGAGGCTTCGTCGGCGGTACCGGTGCCGGCCTTGCTGCTGCCGGCACCGGTCTTGGCAGCAGCACCGGCCTTGGCGGCGGCATCGGCGCGGCGGCGCGAGCGCTCCTCGGCCATGCGCTCGTGGTGCTTGCGGTAGGTGCTCTGGGCGACGCGCAGCGGCACGCGATCCTGCGGGCGGCTCGGGCCCGCGAGGCTGGGCTCGACGCTGCCCAGATCGAGCTCAAGCACCTCGGAGTATTGCGCCGGTGCGGCGCCATCCTGACGCCACAGCCCTTGTGCGCGCGCGTAGTCCTCGACCAGCTGGATCTGTGCGGCCGGCCGCCCCGACAACGTCAGGTAGCGCAGCGTCTCGTCGTCGATCGGGAAGATCGCGCAGGTGCTGCCGAACTCGGGCGACATGTTGCCGATCGTGGCGCGGTCGGCCAGCGGCAGGTTGGCCAGTCCGTCGCCGAAGAATTCCACGAACTTGTCGACCACGCCCTGCCCGCGCAGCATCTCGGTGACGGTGAGCACCAGGTCGGTCGCGGTGGCCCCGGGCTTCAGGCTCCCGTTGAGCCTGACGCCCACGACCTGCGGGATCAGCATCGTCACCGGCTGGCCGAGCATGGCCGCCTCGGCCTCGATGCCGCCGACGCCCCAGCCGAGCACGCCCAGCCCATTGATCATGGTCGTGTGTGAATCGGTTCCCACCAGCGTGTCCGGATAGGCCTGGCGGCGCGCGCCGTCGGCCTTGTCGAATACCACGCGGCCGAGGTACTCGAGGTTCACCTGGTGCACGATGCCGGTGTTGGGCGGGACGACCTTGAAGTTGCGGAACGCCGACTGGCCCCAGCGCAGGAAGGCGTAGCGTTCGCCGTTGCGCTCGAACTCGATGCGATTGTTCTGCGCCAGTGCGTCGCGCGTGCCGTAGCGGTCGACCTGTACCGAGTGGTCGATGACCAGCTCGGCCGGGGCCAGCGGGTTGATCTCGTCGGGATTGCCGCCCAGGCGCTGCATAGCCTCGCGCATCGCTGCCAGGTCCACGATCGCCGGCACGCCGGTGAAGTCCTGCATGATCACGCGCGCCGGGGTGAATGAAATTTCATACGATGGCGCCGCCTTGGGATCCCAGTTCAGCAGCGCCTCGATGTCGGCGCGCCGTACGCTGACGCCGTCCTCGGTGCGCAGCAGGTTCTCCAGCAGGATCTTGAGCGAGTAGGGCAGGCGCGCGACCTTGTCGGCACCGAGGGCGGTCAGGCTCCAGATGTCAAATGAGTCGTTGCCCGATTTCAACGTGGTCCGGGCTTTGAAGCTGTCGGCCATAGATCCTCCACGCTCGCGACCGGGCACCTGCGCGGCCGTTGGGAAACGGGAATTATAGCGGGCGGCGCGCGACGGGGCACGTATGAGCACGCCACGAAGCGACGTGGTGCGCACGGACGGATGAGGGAGCCACTGCGCGACCATGCCGTGACAGGGTCGCGCAGTGGCTCCCTCATCCGTCCCTCGGAGGCGTCACTTCGCGTGGCATGCTCTGGTGTCGGGGCGCGCCGCGCCCGTTGCTAATTTGGCGTGCGCGTGGCTGCGACGGTTGCCGTGCTGCCGGTCAGGCGCAGGTCGCGCGAGGAGGCGCCGACGTAGAGCGGCCGCGGCGAGGCGGGCAGCTGCCAGGCGTGCGCGCTGTCGCTCCAGTACTGCAGCTGCCGCAGCGGCACGTGGATGCGCACGGTGGTGCGCTGGCCGGGCGCAAGGTGCACGCGCTCGAAGCCGGCGAGCGCGCGCAGGGCGAACTGCGCGCCCGGCGGTGCGATGCGTGGGGCGCCCAGATAAAGCTGCGGCACCTCGTCAGCTGCGGCCGTGCCGCCGTTGTGCAGATCGAAGCGGACATCCAGGCCACCGTCCTGCGCCTTGCCGACCCGCAGGTCGGAATAATCGAAGCGGGTATAGGACAGACCGAAGCCGAACGGAAACAGCGGCGCGATGCGCTGCGCATCGAACCAGCGGTAGCCGATGAAGATGCCCTCGCTGTAGGAAGTTCTGGCGTGCCCGCCACGCGGATCGGCCGAGCCGCGCTCGGGATGACGCGGATCGTGCCCGACCGTGTCCTCGAGTCGCGCGGGCCAGGTGAACGGCAGCCGTCCGGCGGGACTCACGTGTCCGAGCAGCAGATCGGCCGTAGCCTGGCCGCCTGCATCGCCCGGGTACCACATCTGCAGCACCGCGCGTACGCGATCGAGCCAGGGCATCGCGACCGGCTGGCTGACGTTGAGCACGACGATGGTGTTGGGGTTGACCGCAGCGACGGCCTCGATCAGCCGGTCCTGATCGCCGGGCAGCGCAAACACGGGCTGGCCCTGGCTCCAGGCGAACACCACCGCGGCGCGGGCTGCCCGGGCGGCGTCCACGGCGGCCGCGAAACTTGCCTGCCGCTGCTGCGGGGTGGTCCATGCGAGCCGCACCTGCAACGGCTCGCCGGAGGTGTCGCCGCGCACCTGGACCGCAAGCAGGTGCGGGCCGGCCGTCAGGTCGACCAGCGCGTGCACATTGTCCAGCCCATCGGTGGTCGGCAGCACGTTATCCTGGCCGGGCTGCAGCCGGGTACCGTGCAGGAACAGAAAACCCGTGCTCGCCACCTGCTTGCCGTCGAGGCGAAGCGCGCCGGTCGCGCCGAGCAGCTGCAGGTCGATGGTATAGCGGCCGGCGGCCGGCACTGTGAGCGTGCCGCTCCACTGATGATCCGAGCCGGCCGGCAGCGCGTTGCCGTTTGCGCGCGTGAAGTTCAGCTGCGCATCGATCGCGCCACCGTCGCGCAGCAGGCCCGGCTGCGCGGGCCGCGCCGCGTGTGACAGCCATGCCGCCGGTACCGGCACGCCGGTCATGTCATCGGCGACCGCATAGTGCAGGTGCGCGCCCTGTGGGCCGAGCATCTGCTGCAGCACCTGGTAGGTGCCGATCTGGCGCGGCACGTGTCCCAGCGCCTTCTCGCCCGAGATGCCGACCGCGATCGTCTGCCCGGCTCCCGGTCCGATCAACGCCAGGGATTGCAGGTCCGGCGCGCTGAGCGGCAGGGCGCCGCCGGCGTTCTTCAGCAGCACTGCGGCATCCGCGGCGGTACGGCGCACCACCTCCTCGTCGGCATCGACCGGCTCGCGCGTGACTGCCAGGCTCGGCGCGTGCGTCAGGTAGCCGAAGCGATCCATCTGCAGCAGGATGCGGCCGACCGCGCGCGTGATCGTCGCCTCGTCGACCTGGCCGCGGCGCAACGCGGCCAGCACGCCAGTATCGAAGTAGCTCGGGATCGGCATGCCCGGCATCGCGCCAGGCATCTCGAGGTTCAGGCCCGCGTTGATGAACAGCGAGTCGTGCGTGGCGCCCCAGTCCGAGGTCACGAAGCCCTCGAAGCCCATCTGCCGTCGCAGCATCGTCTCGAGCGTGTCCGGGTTGCCGCAGGCGTAGCGGCCGTTGACCTGGTTGTAGGAGCACATGATCGAGGACACGCCGGCGCGGATCGCCGCGACGAACGGCGCCGCGTAGATCTCGTGCAGCGCCTGCGGGTCCACCACGACGTCGTTGCCGCCGTCGTAGGCCACGTAGTGCTTGGCCTGCGACATCACGTGCTGGCTCTGGGTGCCGCGGATCTGCGCGGCGGCGATCGCGCCGGTCAGGAACGGGTCTTCACCGAAAGTGTTGTACGCGCGCACGAAGCTCTGGTCGCGATCCATGTTGATGAATGGCTCGAGCACGACCTGTACCCCGAGCGCGCGCGCGTCGCGCCCGATCACCAGGCCGTTGGCGTAGGCATCGGCGCGGCTGAAGGTGGCCGCCAGCCCCATGGTCGCAGTCATGCCGGTGGAGGGGACCCGGGTGAGCACCCCGGGCGGCCCGTCGGCGAGCCGCAGCGGCGGGATGCCCAGGCGCGCCAGACCGGGCCAGTAGCCGGCCTGACCCTGATCGCTTGCCGCCGGCTCGCGCGCCCCGTGGATCAGTGAGGTTTTCTCCGTCAGCGTCATCCGGCGCAGCAGCCCATCCACACGCGCATCGCCGGTGCCGGCAGCCACGCTGCCGGTCCCCGGCACGCTGCGCGCGGCGGGAGTGCTGCCGGCGGCGAGGGCACGCTCCGGGATCGATACGGCGCCGAGCACGACGACGATCGACAGCGCCGCCGTGCAGGTCGCGGTCAAAGATTGCTGCGCGCTCGAGAAGAGTGTCTGCATCGCTCCCGCCTGGCCGCTCGAACGGCCGTCATCGCGCCGAAGTGTTGGTGATCGACAGCGATATCCCCCAGAATAAAACGACCGTGACAGTCTCCACAATGCCCGCCGGTACCGTGCCACGCGATGCCAGCGGCCGATTGAAGCCCTATGTCATCGGCCTGTTCTTTGCGTGGGGATTCTCCACCGTCCTGATGGATTCGCTGGTGCCGCGTTTCAAGGCATTGTTTGCGCTCAGCTACGCCGAGGTGATGCTGACCCAGTTCAGCTTCTTCCTGGCGTATTTCTTCTTCTCGCTGCCGGCGGGCGCGCTGGTCGCGCGCGTCGGCTATGTGCGCGGCATCGTGATCGGGCTGGCGATCATGACCGCCGGCTGCCTGCTGTTCATCCCGGCCTCGTCGGCCGCGGTCTACCCGTTCTTCCTGGCGGCGCTGTTCGTGCTGGCTGCGGGCATCACCGTGCTGCAGGTCGCGGCCAATCCGCTGATCGCGGTGCTTGGCCCGAGCCAGACCTCGCACAGCCGCTTGAACCTGGCGCAGGCGTTCAATTCGCTCGGTACCTTCGTCGGGCCGTACTTCGGCGCCTGGTTGATCCTCGGCTCCATGGGCACCGGCAGTGCGCCGGCGGATCCGGCGCTGCGCGCCGCTCAGGCCCATACGCTCGAGCTGCCGTTTCTAGCCATCGCCGTGGTGCTGGCGATCGCCTGCGCGGTGTTCGTCGCGTTCTGGAACCTGCGCCTGCAGGTGCAGCAGGCCGCCGCGGCACGGCCGGCTACCGCGCCGGCAACCAGGGATGCGGCGGCGGGGAGCGCCGATGTCAAACGCCCGCGTGCACGGATGCTCGATCTATCGTTGCTGCGGCGGGGGCGTACCGGATTCGGCGTGCTGTCGATCTTCCTGTACGTGGGCGCCGAGGTGTATATCGGTAGCCTGCTGACCAACTACCTGATGTCGCAGCACACGCTGGGGCTGGCGGCGGCGAGCGCCGGGCGGCTGGTGTCGCTGTACTGGGGCGGGGCCATGCTCGGGCGACTGGTCGGCTCCGCGCTGATGCGGCGCATTCCGGCCAGCGCGCTGTTGAGCGCGTGCGCGGTTGGCGCCGCGGTGCTGGCGTCGGTGTCGGCGCTGTCCTCCGGAAGCCAGGCGGCCTACACCGCACTGGCCATCGGACTGTGCAACTCGATCATGTTCCCGACCATCTTCTCATTGTCGATCGAGGGGCTCGGCGAGCGCGTCCCGCAGGGCTCGTCGCTGCTGTGCCTGGCCATCGTCGGCGGCGCGGTGATTCCACTGCTCGCCGGTAAGGTCGCGGATCTGGCCAGCCCATCTATATCGCTGTTCGTGCCGGTCGTGAGCTACGTGTGGATCGCGGTGTTCGGGCTGATCTGCCGCTTCGGGGCGACGGTGAATGACTGATACCGCGGCACATTCGGCCGGCCGTCATGTGGTCGAGGATGCCGCGATCGAGCGCTATCGGACGGGGCGCCTCTCGCACAGCCAGGTCGGTGAGGCGCTCGGGCTCGATTACTGGCAGACGGAAACCTTCCTCGCCCCGACGCCGACGGGCCGCCGTCAGGCCGCTGCGGGGAATGCCTTCTTGAGGGCCTCGGCAGTGGCGTGATCTCGCCAACGCTCGGCAAGTTGCGCCAGTCGCTGGCCCTCCTCGGCGTTGCTTGGACGAAAAGCCGAATCCAGGGCCACGCGCTCGCGCACCAGCCGCAGCGCCTCGCCCTCGCGGTCTTCGGCCAGCAGCCTGGAGATCACCTCCTGCGCCACCCGGTTCGGGAAGGGAACCGGGTGCCACGCCGCAATACGTTCATAGAGCCACTGCAGCTCGCGCAGGGGATGAGAAACCCCTTGGACACGCTCCATGACCAGGTGCCAGACATTATCGCGGTTGTTGGCGCGCAGCGCCCCGTAGATGGCGTCGATCCAGCGCGCGCGCTCGTGGGCCGCCTCGTCCAGCGCGGGCGGTGCGATTTCGGGAATGATCAGCGGAATCCTCTCCGAGAGTACTTCCCGATTGGCGCGCAGCGCGCCGCCGATCACGGCGATGGCAGCGAGCCACGCATAGAGAAAAAGCACGATCTGAAGTATCCGGGGAGCCTGCGGAACTAGGAAACCGAGGACCGCATCGATTGCTAGCAGCCCGGCGATGCACGACAGCGCGCAGATGTAATCCGTACCCAGGGTTCGTGCCATACGCCAGCAAACGGCCGGCCCCAAGCTGTGTGAGAGACGTCCGGTCCAACCTTGGACCGCCACGACGGCCGGCAAAATTAGCAGCATGACGATGGCCAGCAAAGCGGTCACGATCGAACCGACGAAGTAGCGCGCCGCTCCGAACGCGAAAAAGGCCACGATGGCGAGGATCAGCGGTAACAGAAAGCGAAACTCATCCAACGATGCCATGATCATCTCGATCGAGAGCACCGGTGCCTCGGTCTGTCCATTGACCAGTGCATCCAGGAAGGCAAAAGAGTACTTGAAATACCAAGTCCCGAGGATCAGCAAGCCGGGGATGGCGAATAGCCCGGCCTTTAGCATCAGGGTAACGAGCACGGCGATGAACACCAGCGTCAGGGCGCCAGCTGGCCGCAATGGTATGACCAACAGGGTCCCGAACCGCCGCCAGCGCGCGGTCCTGGATTCTGCCCTCGTCATCTGCTGCGGCGTTTGCACCATCGCATCTACTGTAAGGCGTCAGTCCTTCCGAACCGCGCAGGGCATGCTTAAAGTGCGAACCGGTTCGCAGCACGTGGCACGCGATACCATGCAAGCGCCAGGGACGGGGGGCACGGCGCTGCCGCGCCCGAGCTCGATCACATCGCCGCCGACGGCAATCGTGCCGGCCTCGTGCACCTGCAGATACAGCGTCGAGGGACGCGCGGCCTGCTCGCCCTGCGCGATCTCGAGCCGGCAGGGCAGCGCGCGGCCCATTGCCAGCCACCAGCCGCCCAGCCCGGCGGTGGCCGAGCCGGTGGCGGGATCCTCCAGCACCGACTGCCCCTGCGGGAAGAAGAAACGCGCGACCGCGGTGACAGGGTCCAGCAGCGCGAACACGTAGGCCATCGACTGACCGTCCTCGCTCTTGAACGTCTCGAACAACTCAGGTTGCGGGGCCGCGCGGCTCACCGCCGCGGCGTTATGGTGGTTGCGTCAGCGGTGTTGCGTCACGCGCGGTTGCGCTTGCTCGGCCGCCTGGTATGGGTCGGGGCGAACAGGGCGCCGCCAAGCAGCCCGATCAGCCACCATCCGGCATGAAACAGCAGCCACACCGCGACCGCAAATACCGCTGCTAACAGCAGTCCCTGCGCGGACAGCGCGAAGGTCGGCACCCAGTCGGCGAAAGTCACGCGCATCAGGCCGACGTCGGCATGCAGCGCGAGATAGCCGAGCTGATGCAACAGGTCGGCGCGTAGGGCCTCGACGGCGCCCTGCAGTCGCTGCACCGTGGCGAGCAGCGATTGGATGACGTTGCCCTCCGCGTGGAAGGTCGCGTCCGTGCTGTGCAGGTGATACTGGATCAGCTTTTCGATATCGCCATGGTAGAACCTGTCCGCAATGGTTTGCCAGGCGGCCAGGTCGATCTGGGCCTGATCGAGACGGCCTCCCAATCGCTGGCGATACTGGGAGATGAAGCCGGGCACCAGACCGCCTGCCACGAAGGCAGCCACCAGCAACAATCGGTCGACCAATCCACGCAGCAACCACGTCATGGTGCCGGGCCCGCCGTACCGCGGATGCCTTCCCCGGGGATGGCCTCGCCGGGGATGTCTTCCCCGGCCGCGCAAAGCGCCGAATCATCCGATGCCGGCGGCCGGCTCGTCATGAAGGCCGGCATCAGCTGCCGTGCCAGCAGGTCGTGCAGCGCGCAGATATAGTCGCCTTCGAACGATGCGATTTTGGAGTCGGAGGTGATGACGACGGTCAGCTCAAGCGACGGGATGACATAGAGCATCTGTCCGCCAAAGCCCCAGCCGAAATACACCGGCCTGTCGTCGGCTTGCGAAATGAACCAGCCGTAACCATAGCCGTGCATCTCGTTGCCGCCGAGATAGACGCCCTGCGGGTCGCGCAGCCACTGCGCAATGTCGATGCCCAGCGGCCCTCCGAGCCAGTCGCGCGCGAGCTGCCAGGTGCTGCGGCCGCTGGCGTCTGTCAGGATGGCCGAGAGCAAATGGGTGTTGCCGGTCGAATAAAGCATCATTCCTCCAGGCTGGTCCACGAACGGCCGCGTCAGCACGAACCGCACCAGTTGGCGCTGTTGACCCATCGGCCGTAATCAGGCCCGGAGGTGCGCTCCAGCCCTGCGCGCATCGACAGCAGATCATCGATGGTGATGTTGCCGACCCGGGGATCGAGCCGCGCGGGCGCACGCCGCCCGAGCAGCGGCAGCATCTTCTCGCCAGTGCCCTTGAGCACGTCATGGTCGATTGCAATCCCGACGAGCGTGTCGATCACGATCTTCGACAGCGATTTGACATCGACCGGCACATCCAACCCGGGTCCACGGAATACCCGTTGAACCACGACAACGCCGGCCTGCTCGACGATCAGCGCGTGCAGCCGGGACAGGTCCGCGGCTTGCGCCACCGCGTGGGCCAGCAGCTGCCGGTCGACCGCCACGGGTGGCGTAGCGGCCACGGCCTGCGCTGGCGAACGCGGCGCTGAGCGCGGCAACGACGAGCGAACGCATCGGCCAAAGATAACACCATGCGAACAGGCGTATCGCACGGGGCATCGAACTGGCCGTCCCGCCTCTGACCACGACATAGCGAGAATGAAGACTGTCATGTCATCCAAAGGTCAGATCGTGCTTCCTGCCGAGTTGCGACATCGGGACAAGATCGAGGCGGGACAGGAATTCGTGAATCCGTATACGGGTTCGTGACCGGGATCAACCAATCCTCCGGCGGCTCGCAGCGGTTTCGTCCCCTGCCTCTGCCGCCGCAACGGCAGCGGCCTCGGTCACCGCCTCGATCACTCCTCCGCCCAGGCACCGGCCGTCCTCGTACAGCACCGCGTACTGTCCCGGCGTGGCCGCGCGCTGCGCGGTCTCGAACTCAAGCGTTGCGCCGCCGTCCGCGGTGATGCACACGCGTGCCGACTGCGAGGGCTGCCGGTAGCGCAGCTTCACCTGCGCGCTGAAGCCGCCGTAGCGCTCGGCGCACAGCCAGTTGAGCCGGCCGACACGCACGCCGTGCGCCTCCAGGCGCCACTGCTCGTGACGCTGCACCACGATCAGCGCGTTGCGCGCCGGTATCTTGTCGGCGACATACCAGGGCTCGGGCGCGCAGTCGCGCAAGCCTCCCACTTCCAGCCCGGCACGCTGGCCCAGCGTGTAGAACGGCAGCCCGCGGTGCCGGCCGAGATGGCGGCCGTCGGCGGTCTCGATTGGGCCGGGCGTAGTCGGCAGGTAGCGGCCGAGAAATTCGGCGAACGGACGCTCGCCGATGAAGCAGATGCCGGTGCTGTCGGGCTTGGCGTGCACACGCAGCCCGGCGCGGCGGGCGCGCTCACGGACCTCGCCCTTGTGCAGCTCGCCGAGCGGGAACAGCACCTGCGCCAGCCGCGCGCGCTCCACCGCGTGCAGGAAGTAGGACTGGTCCTTGGCCGCATCCGCCGCCTGGTGCAATGCCGGACCATCGGCGGCATCGAGGCGGCGGGCATAATGTCCGGTCGCGAACCAGCGCGCCCCGAGCCGCCGCGCATAGCCCAGGCACAGGCCGAACTTGATCTCGCGATTGCACAGCACGTCGGGGTTGGGGGTGCGGCCCGCGCGGTATTCGTCGAGGAAGTGTTGGAACACGCGCTCACGATACTGCGCAGCAAAACTCACCCGGTGCAGCACGATGCCCAGCTCGGCGGCGATGTCGCGGGCATCCTGGTAGTCCTGCGCAGTCGTGCAGTAGGCGTCGTCCTCTTCCCAGTTGGCCATGAACAGGCCATGCACCTCGTAGCCGGCCTCGCGCAGCAGCAGCGCCGCCACCGCGGAGTCGACGCCGCCGGAGAGGCCGACGATGACGCGCTCGCCGACCGCAGGCCGCGCCGCGCTCGCCACCGGCGCCGCCGACACTTCCGACGATGACGTACCCAGACTCATGTCGCTATTGTAGGGCGCCCTGGAACAAGCAGGTTCCCGATAACTTCCGTTGGCGCCACTGGCGGCGCCTGGGCTGGCCTTGCAGCACGCCGGCGGTGGGGTGCCAGCTCATTTCGCCGCGATGCGGTCGAATCGCGTCCGGGCGGCCTCGATGCGCTTGCGATGGGTGTAGGCCCACTCGCCGAATGCGCTGACCGGTTGGCGCAGCGATTGGCCCAGTTCCGTCAGCTCGTACTGCACGCGCGGTGGAATGGTTGGAAACACCGTGCGGGTGACCAGTCCGTCACGCTCCAGGCCGCGCAGCGTGAGCGTGAGCATGCGCTGGGAGATGCTGCCAATCAGGCGCCGCATTTCGTTGAAACGCCTGGGGCCGTCGCCCAGCAGGATGATCAGCAGCACCGTCCATTTATCGCCGATGCGCGCGAGCACCTGTGCAACGGCGCGGCAGTCGTCCTTGAGCGCGGCATGCTCGCCCTGCAACAGGCGGGTCTCCAGCTGCTTCATCAGTGATGATGGGGCGGTCACCTGCGTGTTACTCAGTGTCCTGTCCGTGCCTTCTTGTGCGCCGTCTTTCTGGTCACTATTATAGCCTTAGTTATCGATGTATACCACGAGGGGTGCCCTGCGCAGTCCCGTGGAAGAAGGTGCCGCATGCTCGACCCGCTGCCGGATCCCGCTTTGGACCAACTGTTCCGCAGTGCCCGTACCTACAATGCCTGGAGTGACGAGCCGCTTGGCGATGAGCGGATGCGCGAGATCTACGAGCTGCTGAAGTGGGGCCCTACCTCGGCCAACTGTTGCCCGGCCCGGTTCGTCTGGGTCAGGAGCGCCGCGGGCAAGGCCGCTCTTGCAGCGCTCGCGATGCAGAGCAATCAAGCCAAGATTGTGGCGGCGCCCGTGACGGTGATCATCGGTTACGACCTGGATTTCGCCGAAACCATGCCCAAGCTGTTCCCCGCCCGGGGCGAGGCCCTGCGGGCCGCGTTTCGCGAGCCGGAACTGGCGCAGACGACGGCCTTCCGCAACAGCTGCCTGCAGGGCGGCTACCTGATCCTGGCGGCGCGGTCGCTGGGGCTGGACTGCGGGCCGATGTCGGGCTTCGACAACGCGGCCGTGGACCGGGAGTTCTTCGCCGGCACGCGAATCAAGTCGAACTTCATCTGCAGCATCGGTCACGGAACCAACGACAACCTGTTTGCACGCAATCCGCGCCTGACCTTCGATGAGGCGGGACGCTTCGCGTGAGCCGCCGGCAGCAAAATGCCATGAGCGTGATGCCGCGGGCGATGCCGTGAGTGATGCGGCGGGTCCTGCCGGGAGCGATACCGCGGGCGATGCCGCGGCTGATGCGGCGCGCGCGCGCGCGCGGGAGTCGCAGCGCGGGCCCCGGCCCTACGTCTTTCTGCTGGTGACCGGCGCCGTGCTGGCGTTGGTGAATACCTATGTCGGCCTGCGGCTGCTGCCGAGCCTGCCGTTCGGCATGGCGGTGCGCGCGATTGCGATCGCGGTGCTGGGCCTGTCAGTGGTGCTGGTGCCTGCCGGGGTGCTGGCGCGATTCCTGCGCCGGCAATGGCTCGCCCGAGCGCTCGCATGGGCGAGTGCGCTGACGATGGGCTGGCTGTCCTCGCTGGTGGTGCTGACGCTGCTGCGGGAGATCGCCCTGGGGCTGGCCATACTCGCGTTGCCGCGCGCGGCCAGGGCGGACCTCGGTACGTGGTCGGCTCTGGCCGTGCTGGCGCTGGCCGTCGCCGCGACGGTGGCCGGATGGATCGGCGCCCGCCGCCGTCCGCGGGTGAAAGAGGTGCAGGTTGCGCTGCCCGACCTGCCGGCTCCCTTGCAGGGCTTCGTCATCGTGCAGATCAGCGACCTGCATGTCAGCGCCACCCTGCGGCGCCACTACGTCGACGCGGTGGTCGACAGCGTCAATGGCCTCGACGCCGACCTGGTGGCCATCACCGGCGATCTGGTGGACGGATCGGTCGCGCAACTGGCGCCCCAGGTCGAGCCGCTGCGCCGCCTGGCATCGCGCCACGGGACCTACTTCGTGACCGGCAACCATGAATATTATTCCGGCGCGGACGCGTGGACGGCGCAGTTGCGGCGCCTGGGGCTGCACGTGCTGCTCAATGAGCACGTGGTGATCGAGCACGGCGGGGCGGGGCTTGTCCTGGCCGGCGTCACCGATACCAGCGCGCATCAGTTCGACCCCGCCCGGCGCAGCGATCCGCGCTCGGCGCTCGATGGTGCGCCGGCCCGGGTGCGTCCGCGGGTACTGCTGGCGCACCGACCCCGCAGCGCCCCGGCCGCGGCGGCCGCGGGCTTCGACCTGCAGCTCTCCGGCCACACTCACGGCGGGCAGTTTTGGCCGTGGAACCTGATCGTGCGCTGGCAGGAGCCGCTCGCCATCGGTCTCGACCGGCTGGATGGGCTGTGGGTGTATACCAGCCGCGGTACCGGTTACTGGGGCCCCCCGCAGCGGCTCGGGGTGCCGTCCGAAATCACGCGCCTGCGGCTGGTGCGCGCACCCGGCTGATCGCGGCCGCCCTCACCCCCACGACCGCCCGTAGGCGCCCCGGTACGAGCAGGCAGGCACCCATAGAGACAGGACCTCACGCAGCGGTTCCATCATGATGGCACCGCTGCGTGAGGTCCTGTCTCTATGGGTTCCCGATGATTCCGGCTGCGCCTTCGACAGGGTCTTGAAGTGCGAGGTCGTCGGCGACCGCGAGGAGCGGCAGGCGGCGGCCGGCCAGGTAATCATCGACGCAGCGCATCACCAGCGGCGTGCGCAGCTGAGCGCGGCGTGCGAGCAGCTCGGCGCGCGACAGCCAGTGCGTGGCCAGCACCGGCGGATCCAGTGCGCGCTGTGCATCGAAACCGTCGACGGTTCCGCTGAAGGCAATCCGCATCGTGCTGTGTCCGCGCCCGTTGCGCCACAGGTATAGCCCGAGCAGCGACTCCGGAGTGAAGCGCCAGGCGGTCTCCTCCAGGGTCTCGCGCCTCACCGCTGCCTGCAGCGACTCGCCATCCTCGACATGGCCGGCGGGCTGGTTGATGACGATGCGGCCGCGGATGCGCTCCTCGACCACCAGGAAGCGGCCGTCGCGCTCGATCAGCGCCGCGACCGTGACATCGGGTTTCCAGACCATCCGAAAGGATACCGCGGCGGCCGCCCGTGCGCGCGATGCTGCCGGTGTGCGCGACGCTGGCAGTGCGCGCGACGTTGCAGCCATGGCCCGGCGGCTAGCGCCGTGCCACGCGCAGCTCGCGCTCCTCGGGGGCGCTCGCCTGCCAGATGGCGTCGAACTCCTGCAGGTACTGGCGCGCGATCGGCGGATTGTTGAAGCCGGCGATGCCCTCGGCGCGGTCGGCGCGCAGCCGGTAGACGATCGCGCGGTCGTCGGCGATGCAATAGGCGGCAGCGAGCGCCTGATACTGCGCGGCGCGCACGCGGATCTCCAGATAGCTGGTGAGGCGGTGGGCCATCGCGATGAAGTGATTGGCGCCGCTGACCAGCCGCGGCTGGTCGCGCATCAGCACACGCACCTTGGCGAAGCTATGACCGAGCACGAAGCGCTTGACGATGTCGAGGATGGCGGGCTGGTCGTAGATGTCGGGTTCCAGGTCCGGGGTCATGATCGAGATCAGCCGCTGGCCGCTGGCCGCCACGGTCTCAGTGGCGGTGCGTACCTCCTCCAGGGTGCTGAGCACGTGCAGGGTCTCGGGCACCGGCTGGCGCTCGGCCGCCATGGCGATCAGCGGCCCGTCTTCGAGCCCGAAGCTGGCCAGACGTGCTGAGGTCGTGGCCGCGTGATTTCCCCTGGTGGCTGTCATTCTTGGGCTTGGAGCGGTGCAAATGGGTGGCCGCAAGATGGTAGAGACAGGACCGGGAATGGATTGCCAACCCGGTCACAGTTGACCGCCCGGCAGTGTGCGCTGGCTAACGAATCGGCCGAGCGCCGGCCGTCGCTGCGATTTCTAGCGGCTTTCGGCCGCGAAACGCCGTGCCAGCTCGGCGGCCAATCCGACATATTCTGCCGGTGTGAGCGCGGCGAGGCGCGAGCGCTCCTGCTGCGGCAGCGGCAGCGTGCCGATCAGCGCGCGCAGAGCGGCGGCATCGACGCTCTGGCCGCGGCTGAAATCGCGCAGCAGCTCATAGCCGTTGGCGACCCCGGCGGCCCGCAGCACGCTCTGCACGGCCTCGGCCAGCGTCGCGTAGGCGCCCTCGAGGTCCTGCGCCATGCGCTGCCGGTCGGGGGAGAGCTTGGAGAGCCCGCGCTGCAGCGCCTTCCAGCCGATCAGCGTGTGGGCGAGCGCGACGCCGAGATTGCGCAGCACGGTGGAGTCGGTCAGGTCGCGCTGCCAGCGCGAGATCGGCAGCTTCTCGGCGAAGAAGCGCAGCATCGCATTGGCCATGCCGAGATTGCCCTCGGCATTCTCGAAATCGATCGGATTGATCTTGTGCGGCATGGTGGAGGAGCCGACCTCGCCGGCCACGGCGCGCTGGCGCAGGTAGCCCAGCGAGACGTAGCCCCACAGATCGCGGCACAGGTCGATCAGGATCACGTTGGCGGCGGCGCAGGCATCGCAGTACTCGGCGATCCAGTCGTGTGGCTCGATCTGCGTACTGTAGGGATTGCACGCGAGCTGCTGCGAGCGGATGAAGCCTTCACTCAACGCGATCCAATCGATCTGCGGGAGCGCGAACTGATGCGCATTGTAGTTGCCCACCGCACCGTTCCACTTCGCCAGCACCTGCACCGCGTGCAGCCGCTCGCGCGCGCGCGCCAGGCGCGCACCGACGTTGGCGATCTCCTTGCCGAAGGTGGTCGGGCTCGCGGCCTGCCCGTGGGTGCGCGCAAGCATCGGCAGCTCGGCGTGCTCGCGCGCCAGAGCCGCCAGGGTTGCACCCAGCGCATCCAGCTCCGGCAGCAGCACCTGCGCGCGCGCTCCGGCGAGCAGGCGCGCGTAGCTGAGATTGTTGATGTCCTCGGAGGTGCAGCCGAAGTGCACCAGCTCGAGCGCCGCGACCGGCGCGCCGGCCGCCGCGAGCGCCGCGCGCACGAAGTACTCGACTGCCTTGACGTCATGATTGATGCGCGCTTCGATGGCCTTGACCGCCGCCGCCGCCCCGGCCGGCGGCTCGCGCGCCAGCGCCGCGGCGCACGAGAGCACCGCCGGGGCCGGGGCCTCGCCCAGCAGGCCCAGCTGCGGATCGCCGAGCGCGGTGAACCACAGTGCCTCCACCCGGATGCGCTCGCGTATCAGCGCGGCCTCGGAGAAATAGCCGCGCAGCGGCGCGGCCGCCGCAGCGTAGCGGCCATCCACGGGAGACAGTGCAGACAGGCTGGAAGCTTCCATGAGGGCCGCCATCAAAATGTTAGACTGATGATAACGCAACGGCTGGCGCTTATCGGAGTCACACGATGGCCTCGGAATCATTTCGGATCGAGCATGACAGCATGGGCGAGCTGCAGGTGCCGGCGGACGCGCTCTGGGGGGCGCAGACCCAGCGCGCGGCGCAGAATTTCCCCATCAGCGGCTATCGGCTACCGCGCGCCTTCATCCGCGCGGTCGCGCTGATCAAGCAGGCGGCGGCCGCGGCCAACGCGCGCCTGGGCCTGCTCGATGAGCCGACCGCCGCGCTGATCGCCGCCGCCGCCGCCCAGGTGGCCGGTGGGACCTACGATGCGCAGTTTCCGATCGACGTGTTTCAGACCGGCTCGGGCACCAGCACCAACATGAATGCCAACGAGGTGATCGCGCGCCTGGCCTCGCAGGACGGCGCCAAGGTCCACCCCAACGATCACGTCAACATGGGCCAGAGCAGCAATGACGTGATCCCCACCGCGATCCACGTGTCCGCGGCGCTGATGCTGCGCGAGCAGTTGCTGCCGGCGCTCTCGCAGCTCGCCGGCGCGATCCGCACCAAGGAGTCCGAGGTCGGCGGCATCGTCAAGACCGGCCGCACGCACCTGATGGATGCGATGCCGGTGACGCTGGCGCAGGAACTGTCGGGCTGGCGCACGCAGATCGAGAACGGCGCGGCGCGCCTCACCGCCTGTGAGCCGCGGCTGCTGTGCCTGGCGCAGGGCGGCACCGCGGTGGGCACCGGCGTCAACGCCCACCCGGACTTCGGCGCCACCTTTTGCGAGGAGCTCAGGCGCCTCACCGGCATCGGCTTTCAGCCGAACCGCAATTATTTCGAGGCGCTGTCCTCGCAGGATACCGCGGTGGAGCTGTCCGGGCAGCTCAAGGTCATCGCGGTGAGCCTGATGAAGATCGCGAACGATCTGCGCTGGATGAACAGCGGCCCGCTCGCGGGTCTGGCCGAGATCGCCCTGCCGGCGCTGCAGCCGGGCAGCAGCATCATGCCGGGCAAGGTCAACCCGGTGATCCCGGAAGCCACCGCGATGGTCGCGGCGCAGGTGATCGGACAGGATGCCACCATCACGGTGGCGGGGCAGGCGGGCAACTTCCAGCTCAACGTGATGCTGCCGGTGATTGCCTACAACCTGCTCGAGAGCATCCGCCTGCTCGCCAACGTGGCGCGCCTGCTCGCCGAGCGCGCGATCGCCGGCTTCGGCGTCAACCGCGCGCGCCTGGCCGAGGCGCTCGAGCGCAACCCGATCCTGGTGACGGCCCTCAATCCGCTGATCGGCTACGAGAAGGGCGCCGCGATC
The DNA here is from genome assembly GCA_036267195.1 of Steroidobacteraceae bacterium. Lineage (GTDB taxonomy): Bacteria > Pseudomonadota > Gammaproteobacteria > Steroidobacterales > Steroidobacteraceae > FEN-1191. The sequence goes on along the minus strand of DATAWM010000040.1, from coordinate 31,837 downwards.
GCGAAGAAGGCCTACGCCGAGGGCAAGCCGATCCGTGAGGTCGCGGCCGCCATGACCGGTCTGCCGCGTGAGCAGCTCGACCAGCTGCTCGATCCGGCCGAGCTGACCCGCGGCGGCATCAACACCGGCGCCGGTGCCGGCGGCTAGAGCGGCGAGCGGCAGCGGGCGGCCCGCGCAGCGCAAGATGGCGGCACCGGTACTCGAGCGCATGCGGGAATTGCCGGTGGATTGGCAGGCGCGGCTGCGCCAGCGGCTGCTGGCCCAGCCCGATCACCGTCTCGAGCACTGCCGTTACGGCGGACTGCCGTCCGGGTTGCCCCCTCGGCTGCGCGAGCAGCTGCGGGCCGATCTGCCGGCGCAGCTGCAGGCCGCCGCGGTGCTGGTGCCGATCGTGCAGCGGCCGCAGGCCCCGACGCTGCTGCTGACGGTGCGCGCCACCGGCCTGCGGCGGCACGCCGGCCAGATCAGCTTTCCCGGTGGCCAGCTGGAGGCGCACGACACCGATGCCGCGGCCGGCGCGGTGCGCGAGACCGGCGAGGAGCTGGGCATCGCACCCGGATTCATCACCCCGATCGGCTTTCTGGCCGATCACGTGGTGCGCACCGGCTACCGGGTCACCCCGGTGGTGGCGCTGCTGCAGCCGGGCTTCACGCTCGAGCTGCAGAGCGCCGAGGTCGCCGAGACCTTCGAGTTGCCGCTGTCGTTCGCGCTCGCGGCCACGAACTACCGCGCCCGTCGCCGCAGCCTGCGCGAGATCGAACTGGAAATCTGGGAGCTGCCGTATGGCGAGCGGCTCATCTGGGGGGCGACCGCCGGGATACTGGCGCATCTGCGCGAACTGCTCGGCGAGGAGGAGGCCGCATGAGCGAGACGGCGGCGAGCGATACCCCGGATGGGCCGGGCGGCCCGCAGCAGCGTGACGGCGGCGGCACGGGCGCGGCCGGGGCGCAACTGCAGGCGCTGCTCGAGCTGATGCGAGTGCTGCGCGATCCGTTGCACGGCTGCCCGTGGGACCGCACCCAGAGCTTCGCCACGATCGCGCCGTTCACGATCGAGGAGGCCTACGAGCTGGCCGATGCCATCGGCCGCAACGACTTCGAGCGGTTGCGCGACGAACTCGGCGATCTGCTGTTCCAGGTGGTGTTCCATGCCCGCATCGCCGAGGAGCAGGGTCGCTTCGATTTCGCCGCGGTCGCGCGCGCGATCTGCGACAAGCTGGTACGCCGGCATCCGCACATCTTTGCCGAGCGGCGCGAGGTGCAGGTCGAGCAGCTGCATCTGTCGTGGGAGGCGCAGAAAGCGCGCGAGCGCGCCGCGGCCGGCCTGCACGGGGTGCTCGCGGACGTGCCGCGAGCGCTGCCGGCGCTCGCGCGCGCCGCCAAGCTCGGCCGGCGCGCCGCGCGGGTCGGTTTCGACTGGGAGGGGCCCGCCGGCGTGCGCGCCAAGGTCGATGAGGAATTGGCCGAGATCGACGCCGCCGGCGCCCACCGCGAGCAGGTGGCCGAGGAGATCGGCGACCTGCTGTTCACGATTGCCAACTGGGCGCGCCATCTGCAGGTCGACGCTGAGGACGCATTGCGCGGCGCGGCGCTTAAGTTCGAGCGGCGCTTCGAGCGCATGGAGCAGGCCGCAGGCGCGCGCGGCGTGCCGCTCGATGCGCTCTCGGCGGCACAGTGGGACGAGCTATGGCGCACGGCCAAGCTCCCGCTGCAGGCACCGGAGTAGCCCCGGGCGGGAGCGCGGCAGGAGTGCGGGTGGGAGTGATCGGGGCGATTCAGGCACGGTTCAGAGCCTGCTCCGTAGGCTTTCGTTTTGGTTACACTGTGGGCATGGAGCAATGAGAGGGCTTCTAGGCAGAGGAGGCATCACGGCGGGCAAGGCCAACTCCCGCCTTGCACTGGCAGCGCTGGTACTGGCGGTGGGTGCTTCACTCGCGCTCGCGGCCGGTGCGGTCCGGGTGCTCACGCTGCCGCTCGCGCCGGAGGCGGCGGATGAAGCGGCAACGACCCGGGGTGCGCCGGCGGCCGACGTTGCGGCGGCCCTGCCTGCGCAGGGAAACAGTGGACAAGATGATCAGAATGTCGGCAATGAACGCGCAAGCCCGCCGCCGCTCTCGCGCGCGCAGGCGGTCGCACTGGTGCAGCGGCGTTACCGCGCGCGCGTGGTGCGTACCCGCCAGCAGCAGGATTCCGCGGGGCGGCAGCTGTACGTGTTTCGGCTGCTGTCGGCCGGCGGCAAGGTTTGGACGGTGCGCATCGACGCGCACAGCGGGGCGGAAGTACCCTGACGCGCGCCGGCCGGATGCGCGCCAGGGCCGGGACGCCTTGCCGCTGTGCCTGCCCGGCAGGGGGCGCTGAATGCGCGTGCTCGTGGTCGAGGACGAGGCGGCGCTGCGCGAGGCGCTCAAGGCCGATCTGGATGCGGCCGGCTATACGGTCGACCTGGCCGCTGACGGTGAAGAAGGCCTCTACGTCGCCACCGAGTTTCCAATCGACGTGGCCATCATCGATCTGGGTCTGCCGAAGCTCTCGGGGCTGGACGTGATCCGCCAGCTGCGAGCGCGCGGCAAGACCTACGGGGTGCTGGTGCTGACGGCGCGCGATCGCTGGCAGGACAAGGTTGAGGGCCTGAGCGCCGGCGCGGACGACTACGTCGTCAAGCCGTTCCACTTCGCCGAGGTGCAGGCGCGCCTGGCGGCGCTGATGCGCCGGGCGGGCGGTTGGGCCAGCGCCCGGCTCGCCTGTGGCCCGATCGAGCTCGACACGCGCGCGCAGACGGTGACGGTGCACGGGGCGCCGGTCGAGCTGACCAGCTTCGAATACCGCATCCTGGAGCATCTGATGCTGCGTGCCGGGGAGGTGATCTCCAAGACAGAGCTCACCGATCGGCTCTATGAGCAGGACTATGATCGCGACAGCAACGTCGTGGAGGTGCTGGTCGGACGGTTGCGCCGCAAGCTCGACCACGACGACAGTCTCAAGCCGATCGAGACGCTGCGCGGCCGAGGCTACCGGCTGAGCTTGCCGCGCCACCCGGCATAGCGCTGCGGGAAGCGGTGCCAACCAGCCTCACGCGGTGGCCCGGCACGGCGGCGCGGCACGGTGGCGAGGCGGTGCGAATCGGGCGATGATGATGAGAATGAGGCTGGTTCGATGATGGCGAGATTCCCGCCGTCGGTCAGTCGCCGCCTGCTGGTCGCGGTGGCCGTACCCTTGTTGCTGTTTTTTGCGCTCACCGTGGTCGCCCTCGACACGGTGTTCCGGCATCTCACCGCGGTGGCGCTAAGGCAGGAGCTGGGCGAGCAGGTGGTCGCACTGGTGACCGCCGTGGACTTGGACGGCAACGGCAACCCGGTGGTGCAGGTGCTCGATCCGGAATTCCGTCTGGATCAAACCGGCACGGGGCAGTATGCCTGCCTGCGCGATGAGCGTGGCCTCCTGCTGTGGAAGTCGCCCTCGCTGGCCGGAACCGGCCTGGTCCTGGGCACCGACCTGGCCCAGGGCGAAGAGCGCATCCTTTATCACCGTGCGCGCGACGGCAGCCGCGTCGCCGAGCTCAGCCGCAAGCTGCATTGGGAAATCGGCACGGGATCGACCAAGATCACCAAGACGTTCATCTTCTCCGCCGCGGACAGCATCGCGCCGCAGATGCACCAGCTGTGGACTTTCCGTCGCGAGGCGGCCGGCTGGTTTGGCGCGCTCGCGCTCGCGCTGCTGGGTACGATGGCGTGGATGATGCGCCGTGCGCTCTCGCCGGTGCGGCGGCTGGAACAGGAGATCGAGGCGGTGGAGACCGGGGCGGCGATGCGGCTGGGCGGGGGCTATCCGCGCGAGCTCGCCGGCGTCACCCAGGGCCTCAACGCACTGCTGGAGTCCGAGCGCAACCGCATCAAGCGTTATCGCGACACGCTCGGCAACCTGGCGCATGGACTGAAGACTCCGCTGGCGGTCATCCGGGCGAGCCTGGGTAGCAATGAACTGCCCGCCACCGGCACGACCGGCACGACCGGGACCGCGGTGGCCATCTCCGGCTCGGCGGCGGCGATCCAGTTGGAGATCGACCGGATGGCACAGATCGTCGAGCACCAGTTGAAGCGCGCCGCGGCCGGGGGCGGTGCAACGCTCGGACAGACCCCGGTGCCGGTGTTGCCGCTGGTCACCGAGCTGCGCGCGGCGCTGCTGAAGGTGCACGCGCGCAAGGATCTGCGCATCGAGGTGGACGTGCCGGCCGCGCTCGGATTCCTGGGCGACAGCGGCGACATCCTCGAACTGCTCGGCAACATCCTGGACAACGCCTGCAAGTGGTGCCGCTCGCGCGTCGCCGTCAGCGCGCGGCTCGATCCGGATCGGGTGCTGCCGCAGCGGCTGTCGATCGCGGTCGACGATGATGGTCCCGGCATCGCCGCGGCGGACCGCGATCGAGTGATGGAGCGCGGTGTGCGCGCCAGCGAGCACATACCCGGCCACGGCCTGGGCCTCTCGATCGTGCGCGAGACCGTCGGCCTGTACGCCGGCAAGTTTTCCATTGGCGCGTCCGCCGCGCTCGGCGGCGCGCACGTTGAGCTGCTGTTGCCGGGACGTTGACGGCGCTCCTACGCCGTCATGATGGCCGTCACCGTGGCACGCTCGGCGACCTGGCGGTAGGCGTCCATCATGTTGTCGAGCGTGCACACCGTGGTGGCCAGCGATTTGGCGTCGTACTGGCCGCGATCGAGCAGCTCGACGAAGCGCGGCAGATCGCGCATCGGGTTGGCGCCGCCGCATTGGCCGGCATGGTGCGTGCGGCCGCCGATCGAGAACACCGCGGCCGGCAGTTGCAGCATGCCCGCGGGCAGGCTCGTGGTGACGATGTGACCGCCGGGCGCACACATCTCGTAGGCCTGCTCCATTGGTAGAATGCCGGTGGGGTCCGGGCCCTCGGCGAGCGTCGGCTTGGCACGCTCGGCGCCGACGGCCTCGACCACGAAATCGGCTCCGAGACCGCCGGGGAAACCGGGACCCCACTCCCTGCCCCCACCCCAGAGGTTGTCGGTCGGGCCGCGGGTCATCTGGCGCACCTTGTCCACCAGGCCCATGCCCTCGACGTTCGGGTCGAGCACGTCGGTGGCCCCGACCTTGAGCGCGACCTCGCGCCGTACGCGGATCGGATCGATGGCGATGATCCGGGAAGCGCCGGCGATGCGCGCGCCCTGAACGGCGCTCAGTCCCAGCGGGCCGGCGCCGACCACCGCCACCGAATCGCCCGGACCGATGGAGGCCAGCGTCTGCGAGGCGGTACAGCCCAGTCCGGCGATGCTGACGCAGCAGGTGACCATGCTCAGGTCCACTGGCGCGGCCTGAGTGAACACCGGCACTGCCCACTCCTCGAAGGTCACCATCATCTCGGCCAGGCCGCCGATGTGGGAGTTCTGATAGACCGGCGTGCCGTCGCGCAGGCTGGCGAACGGGACCAGGTCATCGGGTCCGATGCGGCTGAGGAACTGGCACATGTCGGCGCGCCCGCGCAGGCACTGATAGCAGGAACCGCACTGCGGCGTGCCCGAGACGATCACGCGATCACCGACACGTACCCGGCGCACGTCCGGCCCCACGGCCTCGACGAGGCCGACACCGCCGTGTCCCTGGATGATCGCCATGTTCTGGATCTTCTGCATCATCGCCATCATGGCCTGCATCGCCGCCGACGGGGCCGCCCCGTTGCGCGCGCCGCCGTTGCGCGGCGCGCCGAAGCGCAGCGGCGGCAGGCCGAGCACGTCGGTCGTGAGCGTGTAACAAAGATTGGTCGCCTGGGTGCGAATCGCCACCTGGCGGCCGGAGATGGGGCGCAGCGTCAGCGTCTGGAGCGTGGTGCGGTCCGGGCCGGTGCCGCGCGACACCCAGCCGCGAAATTTGCGTCCGGCGATGCTGGCCTGCGATGACCCGCTCGAGGCGCGTGCCTCTGTGGGGGCGAATTGAGTGGCCGCCAGCATGGTGCCGGTCGCAGCAATGCCCGCGGTCAGCACGCCGCGGCGCGAGAGCTTCCGATCCGTTGCAGTCATGGCGACCCCCTTGGTTGTTGCTACCGGCAAGCCGCGCCGAGCGGCCCGCGCTCAGGGACGCTAGCAGAAATCCGCCGGGGCGGCAAAAGCTTGCCGGCGAGCGGTGGCGGTCGTCATGTTCACGGCGCCTGCGGCGCCACGTCGAACTCGATTCCCTGCGCCAGCGGCAATGCGGCGCCCCAGTTGATCGTGTTGGTCTGGCGGCGCATGTACGCCTTCCAGGCATCCGAGCCGGACTCACGGCCGCCGCCGGTGTCCTTCTCGCCGCCGAAGGCCCCGCCGATCTCCGCACCGGAAGTGCCGAGATTGATGTTGGCGATGCCGCAGTCGCTACCGCGATGGCTCAGGTATAGCTCGGCGGTGGCCAGGCGCTGCGTGAACAGGCCGGAAGACAGCCCGTAGGCGCTGCGGTTCTGCAGCTCGATCGCCTCCTCGAGCGTGTCGAAGGCGATCAGGTACAGGATCGGGGCAAAGGTTTCCCGCTGCACGATCTGCCAGTCGTTGCGGGCGAGCACGATCGCCGGCTCGACGTAGTTGCCCGGTCGCTCGAGCACCCTGCCACCGACCAGCAGCTCTCCGCCGGCGGCCTGCGCGGCGGCGAGGGCGCTCTGATAGTTGCGTACCGCGTTCGGGTCGATCAGCGGCCCCATCAGCGTGGCCGGATCGCGCGGGTCACCGATGCGTATCTGCCGGTAAGCGGCCACCAGGCGGCGCTGCAGCTCGGGCAGGCGCGCGCGCGCCACCAGCACGCGCCGCGTGGTGGTGCAGCGCTGACCGGCGGTGCCGAGCGCGCCGAACACGATGGCGCGAGTGGCCAGTGCGAGGTCCGCGCTCTCATCCACGATGATGGCGCCATTGCCGCCCAGCTCGAGCAGGCTCTTGCCCAGACGGGACGCCACCGCCTGGGCGACCTGGCGTCCGACCGCGGTGGAGCCTGTGAAGGAGATCAGCGCGGCGCGCCGGTCATCGATCAGCGCGCGCGCCACGGCGGTGCCGCCGTCGAGCACCAACTGAAACACCGGCGGCGCCTGCAGGGCCTCGAGGACCTGCTCGCACAGCCGCTGCACCGCCAGCGCGCACAGCGGTGTCCTGGGTGAGGGCTTCCAGACACAGGCATTGCCGCACACGACGGCCAGCAGCGCATTCCAGGCCCAGACCGCGACCGGAAAGTTGAACGCGGTGATGATGCCGACGACGCCGAGCGGATGCCATTGCTCGTACATGCGGTGTTGCGGCCGCTCGGAATGCATCGTGCGGCCATAGAGCATGCGGGACTGACCGACCGCGAAGTCGGCGACATCGATCATCTCCTGCACTTCGCCGAGTGCCTCGCCGATGATCTTGCCGTTCTCGAGCGCGATGAGCTCGCCGAGCTCGCGCTTGTGCGTCCGCAGCGCCGCGCCGATCAGGCGCACGACCTCTGCGCGCTGCGGCGCCGGCAGGTCGGCCCAGCGGTGGCTCGCTGCCACGGCCCGATCCATGACGGCATCGAGGTCGGCCGGGCTGGTGGCCGCGACGCGGCCGATCAGCGTGCCGTCGCCGGGGCTGAAGGAGTCGATGTAGGCGCCTGCCGCGAGGGCGCCCCCAGAGGTTGCATCGCCGGCCGCCGCGGTGGGGCTCGATGGCAACTGGACCTGCGATAGCAGTTGGAAGTGCGATAGCAGCCTGGCGGCGTCAGTGTTGGCCATGTGCGCTCTCCGGCATGCTCTCTGGCGACTCGGCTGCGGTCAGAAGCGGCGGCTGAGGTACAGGCTCAACGCGTTCATGGTGTAAGCTTCCACGGGATCGTCGTTCTTCGGATCGCTCGGCAGCACCTTGTCGCGCTGCAGGCGGTCGAAGTAGCGGAAGTCGAGCGAAAGGTCCCAATGGGGCAGCAGATTGAGCCACTGCGCTCCCAGGCCCGCATAGTAGCCCTGAGCCGGCGTCGGCCCCGAGTAGCGCGCCACGCCGATGAAGGCGCCGGTAGCCAGGTGCGTTCCCAGGCGATAACGATAGTCCAGGATTCGCAGTGCCACCATCGCACCGTCGAAGTTATCCAGCTCCGCGCGCATGCCCAAATCCCCGTGCGTCGAGACGGCATGCCGGATGCCGATTCCCAGGTGCGGGGAGAGGTAGCTGTGGTATTCGAGCGGTGCGGCTTCCTCCGCGGCCGTGAATCCCAGCAGATCGAGCCCGAGCTTGCCGGTGGTGACGCCCACGTCGACGAATCGCTCGAACCGGTCACCCGAATCCGTCTGCTGATCATCGGTATCGCCACCGCCGGCCGTGCCGCTGGTACCGCTGGCCGTACTGCCGGTACTGCTGCTAGTGCTGTTATTGCTGGCGTTGCTGGCGTTGCTGGCGTTGCTGGCGTTGCTGGCCGTAGCGCTGGCCGTTGCATTGGCAACATCGCTGTCGGTGTCGCTGTCCGCTTCGTAGTCGGCATCCGCGCCGGCGCCCTGGTTGCCGCCATCCAAGCGCAGGAAGGCGCTGATGCGCAGGAAGTTGGCGCCGAACACGTCGCGGCCCGCGTCGACCTGTAGCCCGCGCGTATAGCCGTTGCGCGGCTGTGCATACTCGGCCGTGATCATGTGCGCGCGCCGGTAGTTCTCGTCGGCGTAGCCGGCGTTCTGCAGCGTGCGGTAGCGCAGGTTGATGAGGTCACCGGACCGGAGCGGGAAGCCGAGCTGCGCCATCTCGGTGCTGGCGCCGGCGGCGTTATCGAACACGCGCCAGTCCGCGCCCCACTGGCCGGTCACGTAACCGTCCTCTGTCATCCCTTCGAGCCAGACGTAGTCCGTATACCAGTCGTTTTGCCACTCGGAGGCCTCGAAGGTCAGATCGAACCGCCGCAGCAGCTCCGGGATGTGCACGCCGGCCGAGATACCCGTCTGGTGGAAACGATAGAAGGTGCCTTGATAGGAGTCCCGGCCGGCATACTCGACGTAGGTCTCCAACGGCGTGGGGCCGAGAAAGGTGTAGGCACTGGTGATCGAGGTATTGCGATCGCTGAATCTGCCGTCGGCGTTGCCGGTGCTGGACACCGAGGTCGGGGCGAACAGGGAAGTCAGCAGGTCGCCAAAACCCTCCGGCCGTGCGCCACCGCCGTACTGCCAGGTCATGTTGCCGGAGATGGCCCAGCCTTCCACCGGCTCGATGCCCAGGTGCGCTCCGGCGAGGCGCGGATCGCCCTCGGTATAGCCGTTGTGCCAGGCAATCTGATTGGCATGGCTCATGCCGGCCAGGAAAAATTGATAGTCGATACCCAGCGGCGTGAACAAGCGCTGGTTCGACAGCGTGACCGAAGGCATCGTGGGCGCCTCGGTACTCTGCAGCATGCTGCTGTCGGTCAAGGGCGAGAGCCAATGGTCGCGGTAACCGATGTCGAGCTGCGCATACTCATCGCCGATGCTCGCCATGCTGCCGGCAGGATTGACGCGCCCGTCCGTGCCGCCATAGCCGACGGCGCCGGCAGTGAACAGCACATGATCACCGGGCCGATAAAAGGCCACCGCCGAGGCGTCCACGGGCGAGTCGGCGCGCTCACCCCGCTCATTCGGCAGCGTCGTGGTGGATCTTATTGCCGGTACCGCGACGTCGACGCTGGCATGTGTGACGCCCGCCGTACCGAAATAGCGGTCCAGATAGTGCTGCACCCGGGCGCACAACGCCGCGTCACGCCGGCAGGCCCTGGGCAGCGCCTGCAGCACCTTGGCCACGGCCACCGGGCGCGTGAGCACGGGGCTGTCGCCCAGAATCAGCACGCGCTCGACCTCGCGCTCGATTTCCGGCGACAGATTCAATGGCAGGTAGGGGCTGGCGCCACTGGCGTGTGCGGCGGCAGTCGCGCTCAGTCCGGCAAGCAATAGCGCAGTTGCCGACCAGGCGCGCCTGACCCGTGGCGGGCCGGCGAAATTGCAGCGCCTCATCGCCGGCCCGCGACTGCCACGGGGTCCAGGCCGCGTTCGCCGCGAAGCTGGCTGCAAATCGCGCCAAGCGCGCGCCGCGCCGCCTCGAAGCTGTGCCGCTCCCGGACCCGTTGCTCGGCGGGCCGCGGATCGTATGCCGGCTGCTCTATCATCTGATCGAGGAGCGCCTCGAGGCGCCCCCGGTCGATCGTGGCGGTATCGGGGAACAGCGCTACGGCCGCATCGGCCTGTCCGCCCAGATGCTGCGTGCCGAGAATGGCGCATTCGATCGGCACCTGTCCGACCCGGGGCGTCGGATCCAGATTGAGGCAGATGCGTGCCCCCCTGATCGTCGAGAGCCACTTGAACCATTCCAGCCCTACCCCTTCGATCAGCTCCAGTCCATGCCGCTCGGCCTGGGATCGGGCGAAGGCAGTATCGGCCGCGCGGCCGGCGTGGCGGCGGGTCACGTGCATCAGCACGTTGGCCTTCTCGGCGGGCGGTACCGCCGCCTGTAGGGCATCGATGGCATAGGGATAGGGCAGGAAATGCACCGGCCGATCTATCATGCTGGCAAACCAGCTGCGCACCGATTCGATGTACGGCAACGCGACTGCATCGCACGACGCGAACCAGGTGCGCGTCAGGCGGTGCAGGGGCGACAACTGCGGATGCATTTCCTTGGCGTAGGCGATGATCGCCGCGTTCGGAAAGGCGCGCCGCAGATCGCCCATGAATTGGCTCGGTGACTTGGTGAGGCGGTGGATCTGGTTCTTGAGAAAGTGCCTGTTGTGCTCGACTTCGTAGGCCGCCAGGACCACATCGACGTCGGGGCGCTGCGGCAACCCCTCACTGTAATTGAAGAAGAACGAGCCGTCGTAAAGAAACGGAATATTCCAGATGTTGCTGAACAGGCGATTCTCGATCGATTTTGCACTGGGATAGGTAGAGCCGCGTCCGGCGCCCTGGTAGGTATAGGCACGGCCGCCATCGATCGTGAAGGAGCGCTCGGGAACGGGCGCGTGGACAACGAGGGCGAGCTTCATCGCCGATAGCCTACCGAATGTTCCGCGTGATTGGCTATTGGGGTTGGCTTTCAATGCTGCCGCCCCGGAGTGCCGCTCAGGACCACGTTGCCCGACAGGTCCTTGCTGCCGCCGGCGACGAGGTGATGCCCGAAGCGGTTGGCCAGGATCTCGGGCAGGCGGAAGGATTCCTGGGTTACGAGGCCGCCGAAGCGATCCGGGTGGGTCAGCACCAGATCGAGCACGGCGCACACACCCGCGGCGGTGGTGACTTGAATCGCCGACCAGAGGCGCCCGGCGATCATCTGCGGATAGATTTTGCTGACGTAGCTTTCCTCGCGCAGCTCGCCCTGCTGCAGGCCGGTCACGGCGGCATAGACGATGACGACATCCTGCAGCGTCTGCGGTACCGCGCTCTCGAGAATGCGCTTGAGGGTGGCGCGGTCCTGATTGAGCTTCAGGTCGTTCATCAGCAAGCGCATCTGCGCGCAATGACCCGGGTAGCGGATGGTCTTGTAATCCATGCTCTCGCAGCGCGCTCCGCAGGTCTGCGCCAGGGACCCCAGGCCGCCGGAAGTGTTGAAGGCCTCGTACGGGGTTCCATCGATCTCGATCTCTTCCAGGCCCTCCAGCGGCCGCACTTGCACCAGCCGGCCCTCGGCGATCGCCTCGCAGGGATTGCCGTATTCATTGATGAGACCTTCGGTCGACCAGGTGAGCGAGTACTTGAGCACGTTGTGCGGGTGCTGTGGCAGGGCGCCGACCCGCAGGCGCACGCTGCGCAGCGTGTCGAAATGGCGGATCAGCTCCCCGCCCGCGATGCTGATGAAGCCCGGGGCCAGCCCGCATTGCGGTACGAAGGCGGCGGATGCGTCCTGCGCCAGGGCACGCACACGCCCGGTCACCGCCACGTCCTCGGTCAGATCGAAATAATGCACGCCCGCCTCGCGCGCCATCGCCGCGACCACGGGATTGCAGTGATAGGGCAGGCTCGACACCACGGCCTGCACCGGATGGGTGCTCAGCTGCGCCCGCAGTGCCGCGGTATCGGATACATCCAGTCCGAGCGGCTGGATGGCCGCCAGCCCCTGGGCCAGCTCGTGGGCGCGCGCCACGCCGGTGGCGGTGTTTGCGTCCAGATCGGCCAGGTTGACCCGGTAGGCGCCGGATTCGGCCAACAGACCCGAGATCAGCGCCCCTATCTTGCCGGCGCCCAGGACCAACACCGTATGCATTGTGTCGCGCATGGTAGCATTGTGTCATGCGTTCGACCGACACCAACCCGTGGCATCCGGCGAGCTGGCAGGCGCGCAAGGCCGCGCAGCAGCCGCAGTACGAGGACCCGGCCGCGCTGGGGCGGGTGGTGGCAGAGCTTGCACGGCTGCCGCCGATCGTGGTGTCGTGGGAGGTGGAAAACCTGCGCGAGCGGCTGGCGGCGGTGCAGCGCGGCGAGGGCTTCCTGCTGCAGGGCGGCGACTGCGCCGAGAGCTTCGCGGACTGCGAGTCCGACCGCATCGCCAAGCAGCTCAAAGTGCTGCTGCAGATGAGCCTGGTATTGCTGTCGGGCATGAAGCGGCCGGTGGTACGCGTCGGGCGCATGGCCGGCCAGTATGCCAAGCCGCGCTCGGCCGATTTCGAGACCCGCGACGGGGTGACGCTGCCGGCCTACCGCGGCGATATCGTCAACCGGCCCGAGTTCACCCTGGAGGCGCGCCGCATCGATCCGCAGCTGCTGCTGCGCGGCTACGAGCGCGCCGCGCTGACGCTCAATTTCGTGCGCGCGCTGGTCGACGGCGGCTTCGCCGACCTGCATCACCCCGAGTACTGGGACCTGGGCTTCATGCGCCACGCCGAGCTGCGGGAAGCGTACGAGCGCACCACGCATGCGATCGGCGACGCGCTCGACTTCTTCGAGTCGCTGACCGGCCAGAAGGTGCACGACGCCACGAGGGTGGACTTCTTCGCCAGCCACGAGGGGCTGCACCTGCTGTACGAGCAGGCGCAGACGCGCTTCATCCCGCGCCAGGAGCGCTGGTACAACCTCTCCACCCACATGCCGTGGATCGGGATGCGCACCGCGCAGCTCGACGGCGCGCACGTGGAGTACTTCCGCGGCATCGCCAATCCGATCGGCGTGAAGATCGGCACCGCGATGGACGAGCAGTGGCTGCAGGAGCTGGTGACGCGGCTCAACCCGCAGAATCAGCCAGGCCGGCTGACGTTGATCCACCGCTTCGGCGCCAAGGATACCGAGCAGGCGCTGCCGCGCGCGATCGAGGCGGTGCGGCGCACGGGTCATTCGGTGCTGTGGTGCTGCGATCCGATGCACGGCAATACCGAGACCACCACCGGTGGGCTCAAGACGCGCCGCTTCGAGAACATCCTCAAGGAGCTGGACCTCGCGTTTCGCATCCACGGCGAGCTCGGCTCGTATCTGGGCGGCGTGCACATCGAGCTGACCGGCGAGGACGTCACCGAGTGTACGGGCGGGGCCCGCGGCCTGACCGATGCGGATCTGCAGCGCGCGTACCGCTCCCAGGTCGATCCGCGCCTGAACTACGAGCAGGCCCTGGAGCTCGCGATGCTGATCTCCGAGCGCAGCAAACGACAGTCATGAGCGCAGCGCCGCCGCGATGAGCGATCTGTCGCCGCCGCGATGAACGAGCCCGCATTCGATCCGAAGAGCTACGTCGCGACGCTGCCGCAGCGGCCGGGCGTGTACTGCATGTACGATGAGCACGGAGAGCTGCTATACGTCGGTAAGGCCAGTAGCCTGCGCGACCGGGTCGGCAGCTACTTCAGCGGTCGCCACGCCTCGGCCAAGATCGATGCGCTGGTGCAGCGCATCGCGCGCATCGAGGTGACGGTCGCGCCGAACGAGCCGGAGGCGCTGCTGCTGGAGAGCAACCTGATCAAGGCGCACCGGCCGCGCTTCAACATCGCGTTGCGAGACGATAAGTCCTATCCGTACATCCTGTGTTCGGCCGCGCACGAGTATCCGCGGCTGGTGTTCTATCGCGGTCCGCGCCAGCCCGCCAGCCGCCAGTTCGGCCCGTTCCCGAGCGCATTCGCCGTCAAGGAGGTGCTGCTGCATCTGCAGAAGGTGTTCCGCATCAGGAACTGCCGTGATTCATTCTTCGCGCACCGCAGCCGCCCGTGCCTGCAGCACCAGATCGGGCGCTGCTCGGCACCGTGCGTGGGACTGATCAGCCGCGAGGAGTATGCGCGCGATCTGGCCGGGGCGATCGGCGTGCTCGAGGGCCGCAACGAGCAGGTCATCGCCGAGCTGCAGCGGCGCATGGACGCGGCGGCCGCGGCGCTGCAGTTCGAGGACGCGGCGCGGCTGCGCGACCAGCTGCGCGAGCTGCAGGAGATCCGCGCACAGCAGATCTCCCAGGCGCGCCGCCCGACCGATACCGACGTGATCGCGATCGAGGGGGAGCCCGGCCAGTACGCCATCTGCGTGCTGCCGGTGCGCGAGGGCCAGAACCTGGGCACCGCCAGCCACTTTCCCGGCCACGCGCTGAGCGAGCCGGCCGACACGCTGGCGGATTTCCTGCTGCTGTACTACCGCGCGGAGAGCGCGCCGCCGGAGATCCTGCTCAACCTGGAGCTGCCCGATCGCGAGTCGCTCGCGCAGCTGCTGACCGCGGCCGCGTCCCACCCGGTGCAGCTGCGTGTGCCGCAGCGCGGGCTGGGCGCGCGCTGGCTGACGCTCGCCTCCGAGAACGCGCGCAACGCCCTACGCATGCGCTCGCTGAAGGCCGAGCTGCTGGCCGAGGGGCTGCGGGTGCTCGCGCGCGTGCTGTCGCTGCCGGCTGCGCCCGAGCGTGTGGAATGCTTCGACGTGAGTCACACGGCCGGTGAGGGCACGGTCGCCTCCTGCGTGGTGCTCGCGAGCGACGGGCCGCGCAAGCGCGACTACCGGCGCTACAACATCGAAGGGCTGACACCCGGAGATGACTACGGCGCCATGCATCAGGCGCTGCGCCGGCACGGCGCGCACATCGCCTCGGGCGAGCGGCCGCGCCCCGATCTGCTACTGATCGACGGCGGCCCGGGGCAGCTGGCCGCCGCGGCCGGCGCACTGGCCGAGGCAGGCTGCGCGGACCTGGTGCTGGTCGGCGTTGCCAAGGGTGCCGATCGGCGCGCCGGTCAGGAGCGGCTGTTCCTGCGGGATGATCCGATACCGCTCACGCTGGCGCCCGACAGCGCGGCGCTGCACTTCATCCAGCGCGCGCGCGATGAGGCGCATCGCTTCGCGATCAGCGGGCACCGGCGCCGCCGCGCGCGCCGCTACCGCGAGTCGATCCTGGAGACCGTGCCGGGCCTGGGACCGGCGCGGCGGCGCGCGCTGCTGACGCACTTCGGCGGGCTGCAGGGGGTGATGCGCGCCGGCATGGCGGAGCTGGAGAAGGTCGCCGGCGTCGGCCCGGCGGTGGCACGATCGCTCTATGATCATCTGCACCCGGGGGCTTAGATGATCTGGAATCTGCCGAACATTCTCACATGGCTGCGGATCGTGGCCATCCCGCTGATCGTGCTGCTGTTCCTGCTCGGCGCGCGCCATCCGAGCGGTCCGGGCTATCCGCTCTCGGGGCTGCTGTTCGCGGCCGCCGCGCTCACCGATTCGCTCGACGGCTATCTGGCACGGCGGCTGGGGCAGACCACGCGCCTGGGCAGCTTCCTCGATCCGGTGGCCGATAAGCTGATCGTGGCCGTGGCGCTGGTGCTGATCGTCAGCCGCGATCCGCGCACCATCATCGTGCTGACGGCGGCGGTGATCATCGGCCGCGAGATTGCGATCTCGGCATTGCGTGAGTGGATGGCCGAAATCGGCCAGCGCACCGCCGTGGCGGTCTCGCGCATCGGCAAGTTCAAGACCATCCTGCAGATGGTCGGGCTGCCGATGCTGCTGTTCCGTGCCGACCTGCTGCACCTGCCGATCTACCTGATCGGTCAGTGGCTCACCGTGATCGCCGCCGCGCTGACGCTGATCTCGATGGGACTGTACCTGCGCTCGGCCTGGCCGCATCTGTCCGCATCGGTCTGACGCGGATTTGTGAACCGCGTCGCGGGGCCGGCGCCACGGCGGTGCGGAAGCTGCGCGGTCGCGCGACTTCGCTCAAGAATCCCGGTATATACGCCGATAACTGCCAGAGCACCTCGCAAGGACGATAGAGCCGGATGGAAGCGCAACGGGACATGAGTTTCCTCGTGGTCGACGACTTCTCCACGATGCGCCGGATCGTCAAGAACGTTCTGCATGAGATCGGCTACGCCAATGTCACCGAGGCCGACGACGGCACCACCGCGCTGCCGCTGCTCAGGGAAGGCAATTTCGATTTCCTCATCACCGACTGGAACATGCCGGGCATGCCGGGGCTCGAGCTGCTCAAGCAGGTGCGCGCCGATGCGCGGCTGGCGAAGCTGCCGGTACTGATGCTCACCGCGGAAGCCAAGCGCGAGCAGATCGTGGAGGCCGCGCAGGCCGGCGTCAGTGGCTATGTGATCAAGCCGTTCACTGCCGCGACATTGAAGGAGAAGATCGACAAGATTGTCTCGGCCCAGGCAGCCGCGGCGTAAAAATGATGGGCGAGGGGCTGCAGGACATCGACTCTTACGCCGACCCGGTCGCGGCCATGTCGCGCGCGTTGAGCGCCGGGGACGAGCGCGCCTTCCGCGCGGCGTTGTCCAGCTTCGACACGGTGCGTGACGGCGAGGTACTCACCGGCATCCGCAAGGTGGCGGTGGACCTGCAGAGCGCGTTGCAGCGCTTCGAGATCGACTCGCGGCTGATCGGCCTGGCTCAGCGCGAGGTGCCGGACGCGCGTCGCCGCCTGGCACACGTGCTGAAGCTGACCGCGGACGCGGCTCACCAGACCATGGACCTGGTGGAACAGTGCTGCCCGCTGGCCGACCAGACGCTGCGCGAGGCCGAGCGGCTGCTGGGCTCGCAGGCCGTGCCGCCGGCCGCGCTCGCGGCCGATGTCACGGTGTTCCTGCGGCAGGCGGCCACCGATATGACGGCGGTGCGTGGCCGGCTGGCCGAGGTGCGGCTGGCGCAGGGCTACCAGGACCTGAGCGGACAGATCATCCGCAGCGTCATGGACCTCGTGGACGAGCTCGAGCGCGCGCTCGGGGAGCTGGTACGCCTCGCCGACTACGGCGATGCCGTCAAGACCGCAGAGCTGAGCACGCGCGCTCTGCAGGGGCACACGCGCGGCATGCAGGGGCCGGTGGTGCCCGGCATTGATCACGGTGACGCCGTCAGTGGCCAGCAGGACGTCGATGCGCTGCTGTCCGATCTGGGCATGTGACGCAGCGGGGTGCAGCGGCGATGTCAATTGATCTGACCCAATTTCACGCGGCCTTCTACGAGGAGAGCTTCGAGGCGATCGCGTCGATGGAAGAAGCGCTGCTGGGCCTGGACGTGGGCACGCCCGATCCGGACTCGATCAACACCATTTTCAGGGTCGCCCACTCGATCAAGGGCGGCGCAGCCACCTTCGGCTTCAGCGAGATCAGTTCGTTCACGCACTCGCTGGAGAACCTGCTCGACCAGCTGCGCGCGCGGCGCATGAGCGTGACCAGCTCGCTGTCGGATCTGCTGCTGCGCTCGGTGGACGTGATGCGCGAGATGCTGCGGGCACAGCAGGGGAGCCAACCGATCGATGCACAGCGCGTGGCTGACCTGCAGTTCGACCTCGAGCTGGCGGTGGCGCAGCAGCTCGGGAGCGCGACGGCCACGAGCGGCGCGCCGCCGGCTGCTGCCGGCGCGGCCGGTATCACCGGTGCGGCCGGTACGGCCGGCATCGCGGGTGGGGCCGGCGGGATCGGCGACGATGACGGCGAGGCGCCGGTGCGGGCCTACCGGATCAGCTTCCGCCCATTCGCGCACCTGCTCGCGCGCGGCAACGATCCGTTGCGGCTGTTCCGTGAGCTGCGCGCCCTGGGCGAGCTGGCGGTGACGGCGGACCTGTCGGGCCTGCCGCCGCTGCACGCGCTCGACCCGGAGCAATGCTACCTGGCGTGGACGCTGCAACTGCACACCCGTGCGCCGCGCGCGGCGATCCTGGAGGTATTCGACTGGGCGATCGGCGATTGCACGCTGGAGGTAGGTGAGGAACAGACGCAGGACGCGCAGGCGGCGGCCGGCGCGGACGCAGTAGCCGCGCCACCGGCTCCGCGGCCCCGGGGCGCACCAGCGCCGGTCGCGCAGTTTGCGGCCGCCCAGCCCGCGCGGCCTGCGACCGCGCCGCCGGCGTTCGCGCGTGCCGGTGCCGCGGCCGACAGCGGCACCGACGGCGAGGAGCCCGACGCTCACACGCACGCGCTGCGCGCGGTCGGCGCCGCCCGCTCCAGCGATGCGACCTCGATCCGCGTCAGCATCGAGAAGATCGACGATCTGATGAACAGTGTCGGCGAACTGGTGATCACGCAGTCGATGCTGGGGCAGTTCGGGCCGCGGCTGGATGGGGCCATCGGCGAGCGGCTGCGCACCGGGCTCTCGCAGCTCGAGCGCAATGTGCGCGAGCTGCAGGAGAGCGTGATGCGCGTGCGCATGGTGCCCATCAGCTTCGTGTTCAGTCGCTTTCCGCGCATGGTGCGCGACCTGAGCCAGCGGCTGGATAAGCAGGTGCAGCTGAAGATGACCGGCGGGGAGACCGAGCTGGACAAGACGGTGCTCGAAAAGATCGGCGATCCGCTGGTGCACCTGGTACGCAACAGCATCGATCACGGCATCGAGACCCCGCAGCGGCGTCGTGCCGCCGGCAAGAGCGAATGCGGCACCGTGCATCTGCACGCCTACCATCGTGGCAGCAGCATCACCGTGGAGGTCAGCGACGACGGCGCCGGCCTCAAGCGCGAGCGCATTCTCGCCAAGGCGCGCGAGCTCGGGCTGATCGACGCGCAGGAGCGGCCCTCCGACGAGACCATAGACAATCTGATCTTCCTGGCCGGCTTTTCCACGGTGGACAGAGCCACCGACATATCCGGGCGCGGGGTGGGCATGGACGTGGTCAAGGGCAACGTCGAGGCGCTGGGTGGCAGTATCGAGGTGCGCTCGATGGATGGGCAGGGAGCGCGCTTCATCATCACCTTGCCGCTGACACTGGCGATCGTGGATGGGCAGACGGTGGCGGTCGGGGAGGAGTCGTACATCGTGCCGCTCACCGCGATCGTCGAGTCGCTGCAGATGCGCAGCGCACAGGTCAAGCAGGTGGTGGGACACGGCGAGGTGCTGTCGTTCCGCGGCGAGTACCTGCCGGTGGTGCGCCTGGAGCGGCTGTTCCGCGCCGGCTTGCCCACGCCGCGCGATCCTGCGGCTGCGCGTGATCCGGCGGTTGCGCGTGATCCCACCGCCGGGCTGATCATGGTGGTGGAGGGCGAGGGCCGGCGGGTCGGGCTGTTCGTGGATGAGCTGCTGGGCCAGCAGCAGGTGGTGGTCAAGACGCTGGAGGCCAATTACGGCCACGTCGACGGTATTGCCGGCGCCACGATCCTCGGCAACGGCTCGGTCGCGCTGATCCTGGATATCGCCAGCTTGACGCGCTGCGTGACGGACCGGCTGGCGGCCTGAGGCCCCGCCGGCCGGGTGCGTAAGAACTGCGACGCACTGCGAGGACAGGCCGCCGCGGCCGGCTCAATCATAGCGGCGGCCGGCCGATACGGTCGTGGTGTGCGTACCGCGGGGGCGCGCGCAGGTGCCGCGACGAGGTCCGGGAGCTTTGTGACGGTGTGGAGCATCTGAAAAAAATGTCCAAGACCATTCTGGCGGTCGACGATTCGGCGTCCATGCGGCAGATGATCAGTGTCACGCTGCGCACCGCCGGCTACGAGGTCATCGAGGCCGCGGACGGCGATGAGGCGCTGGAGTACGCCCGCAAGCATCGCGTCGACCTGGTGCTGGCCGACGTCAACATGCCGGGCATCGACGGCATCACACTGGTGGCGCAGCTGCGCACGCTGCCGGACTATCACCTGACTCCGCTGCTGCTGCTGACCACCGAGTCGAGCCAGGAGCGCAAGCTGCAGGGCAAGCAGGCGGGTGCCACCGGCTGGATGGTCAAGCCGTTCAACCCGGTGCAGCTGCTCGCGACGCTCGAGCGCGTGCTGAGCAACAAGGCCGCCCTGTCCGCCTAGGAGTTGACATGGACCCGGCCGCGACCAAGTCCGCCGCGCACTCGAGCATCGTCGAAAACGCGGATCAGTATCTGACCTTCCAGCTGGCCGGCCAGACCTACGGCGTGGAGATCCTGCGTGTGCAGGAGATCAAGGGCTGGGAGCGACCCACGCGCCTACCGCACTCCCCGCCGTACGTGCAGGGGGTCATCAATCTGCGCGGGGCGGTGGTGCCGATCGTCGACCTGCGCTGCCGGTTCGGTCTGGGCGAGACCGAGTACGGGCGCACCACCGTCGTGATCGTCGTGAAGGTTCAGGCGCCGCGCGGGGAGCTGACCGCCGGGGTCGTGGTGGACGGGGTGTGCGAGGTCTGCAACGTCAGCGCGCAGGATCTGCGGCCGCCGCCGGAGGTGGGTGCCGCGATCGACGCGCACTTCGTGCACGGCCTGGCGATGGTGGACGAGCAGATGTTGATTTTGTTGGACGTGACGCGGCTCATCATCAGCACACTGGACGAGCCGGCGTCCTCGCCCAAGGCGGCGTGAGGGCAAATCGGATGGCATCGAACAAGAAGACAGCGGCGAAAGCCGGCGCTCGCACGGTTGGCGCCCGCACGGCGGGCGCTCACGCGGCGGGCGGTACGCGGCGCACTCGTGCGACCCGCGCGGCCCACGCGAAGCGCGCGGCCACGCAGCCGGTTGGGACCGGCCCGGCCGGCGCTCACGTGGTGCTCGGGCCCGCGCTGACGATCGCCGAGGTGGCGGGGTGCGCGCGCGGGTTCGCGGCGATGCTCGCCGGCGGCACGGCGCAGGCGGATGCGCGTGCACTCGAGAGCATCGATACCGCCGGGCTGCAGCTGCTGCTGGCCGCGGCGGCGGCGGCGCAGCAGCGCGGGCTCAAGCTCACGCTGCGCGGCGCCCCGGAGCTGCTGACCGGCGCGGCCGATGCGCTGGGAGTGGGCGGGGAGCTGTCCGCCGCCGTGGAGCTGTCGGCGTGAGCGCGGTGGAGCAGTCAGTGCCGGGCATTGCCGCGGAGCTGCGCCGGTTCCTGGAGCTGGGCGCCGCGCAGCTGGATGCGGCGATCCGCGACAGCGACGCGCGCGTGGACCAGCTGGCCGATGCGATCACCTCCGTGGCCACCGATGCGCGCGAGCTGCAGGCGCAGCTGCAGGTACTGGACTCGCCCGATGCGGCCGCAGTCCAGCAGGCGCGCACACGTATCACCCGCCTGAGCGACATGCTCGGCGCGCACGTGCAGGCGACGATCACCGCGCTGCAGTTCTACGACAAGCTGATCCAGCGGCTCACGCATGTGCGCGAGGGGCTGGCGATTCCATCCGACTCGGCCGCCGGCGCCGTCAACCTGGGCAGCTCGGACTGGAATGCCCTGCTCGAGCAGGTGCGCTCACGCTACAGCATGGTGGAGGAGCGGGTGCTGTTCGACTTCATGATGCGCGGGCTGAACGCGGACCAGATGCTCAAAGCGCTCACCGGCCTGCGTGCCTCGGCCGCCTCCGGCGAGTTCGAAGCGTTCTAGGGGTAGGGCCCCGCCAATGCCCGCCGGAGCCGAACCCGCGCTGCTGCGCGAATACGAATTCTCCGACGAGGACTTCCAGCGCGTGCGGCGGCTGGTGCGCGAGCAGATCGGCATATCGCTGGCGGAGTCCAAGCGCGAACTGGTGTACGGGCGCCTCAGCCGCCGGCTGCGCGCACTCGGGCTGAACGATTTCCACACCTACCTCAAGCACATCGAAGATCAGAACACCGACGAGCTGCAGCAGCTGTGCAACGCGATCACCACCAACCTGACCGCATTCTTCCGCGAGCGGCATCACTTCGACTTCCTGGCGGGGGAGCTGTTGCCGGCGTTGGAACGCAACAACGCCGATTCGCGCCGCATCCGCATCTGGTCCGCCGGATGTTCCACCGGCGAGGAGGCGTATTCGATCGCGATGGTGGTGCTCGAGAAGCTTGGGCATCTGCGCGACTGGGACATCCGCATCCTCGCTACCGACGTCGACACCGCGGTGCTCAAGCAGGCGCGCCGCGGTGTGTACAGCGGCGAGCGGCTGGAGAAGGTCGACAGCGAGCGGCTGCTTCGCTGGTTCACGCGCATCGGCGACACCAATCATTACCGCGTGTGCCCCGAGGTCAAGCAGCTGGTCGCCTTCAAGTTTCTCAACATGGTGGGCAACTGGCCGATGCGCGGCCCGTTCGACATCATCTTCTGCCGCAACGTGGTGATCTACTTCGACCGCGATACGCAGCGCGAGATCATCTCGCGCATGGCCTCGCTGCAGGGCGCGGGCGACCATCTGGTGCTGGGCCACTCCGAGTCGCTGCTGGACGTGAGCACGCAGTACCGCCTCGCCAATCAGACGATCTACCGCAGGAGGTCCGATGGAGCGGGCCACTGAGCGCTCGGCAGGCAGCTCCAGAGGCTCCGGCGCAGGCCCGTTCGACCACATCAATCGGCGCTTCGACGCGCGGGTCAACGCAACCGTCGCCACGCTGCATCCGGGCGACTACTACGTCGCCGCCGACGGCGAGCTGGTCGGCACGGTGCTCGGCTCGTGCATTTCCGCATGCATCCGCGACAGCCGCCTGTGCATCGGCGGCATGAACCACTTCATGCTGCCGATGAGCCAGTTCAGCAGCAGCGAGTGCTGGAACGGCAGCGCGTGGGTGGAGACGCGCTTCGGCAACGTCGCGATGGAGCGATTGATCAACGAGATCATGAAGCGCGGCGGCCGGCGCAGCGACCTGGAAGTCAAGCTGGTCGGCGGCGGCAAGGTGCTCGATACGCTGGCGGACGTGGGCGCGCGCAACATCCAGTTCGTGCGTGAGTACGTGCGGGCGGAGGGCTTTCGCGTGGTCGGCGAGGACCTGGGCGACGTCTATCCGCGCAAGGTGCTCTACGACCCGTGCAGCGGTGCGGCGCGTGTCAAGCGCCTGCCGCGCAGCACGCGTGTGCTGGCCGAGGAGACGCGCTACCTGCGCGACATCGACCGCGCGCCGCTGGGCGGGGAGATCGAGCTGTTCCAGACACAGGCCGGCGCACGCAGCACGGAGGGCTAGGCATGGCGGGTGAGGCGGGTTCGAAGGCGCCGGAGGCGCAGCCGGGCAGACGCGTGAAGGTGCTGATCATCGATGATTCGGCGCTGGTGCGCTCGCTGCTGACCCGAATCCTGGGAGCCGACCGCGAGCTCGAGGTGATCGGCACGGCGCCGGACGCGTTCGTCGCGCGCGAGAAGATCAAGTTGCTGCAGCCCGACGTGCTGACGCTCGACGTGGAGATGCCGCGCATGGACGGGCTGCAGTTCCTGCGCAACCTGATGCGGCTGCGGCCGATGCCGGTGGTGATGTGCTCGTCGCTGACCGAGCGCGGCGCCGACGTCACGCTGGCAGCGCTGGAGCTCGGCGCGGTGGATTTCGTGACCAAGCCGAGGCTCGACGTGGCGCATCTGCTCGAGAGCTACGCCGCGGAGCTGATCGGCAAGGTCAAGAGCGCCGCGACCGCGCACGTGCGGCCGTTTTCCGGATCATCGGCGCCGTCCAGCGCGGCCGCTGCGCTGTCGCCGGCGGCGCGGCCGCGCCCCGCCGACCAGATCGTCGCCATCGGCGCCTCCACCGGGGGCACCGAGGCCATCCGCCAGGTGCTCTCGCGGCTGCCGTCGGACTCGCCCGGGGTGGTCATCACCCAGCACATCCCGCGCGCCTTCACCGCGCAGTTCGCCGCTCGCATGGACGCCTGCTCGGCGATCAGCGTGCAGGAGGCGCAGGACGGTGCGCTGATCCAGCCGGGGTGCGCCTACATCGCCCCCGGGGACCGGCACCTGCTGGTCGAGCGCGATGGGGCCTATTGCCGCTGCCGGCTGCATGACGGCAATCCGGTGAACCGTCACCGGCCCAGCATCGATCTGCTGTTTGCATCGATGGCCGAGCACGTCGGCGCCAACGCGGTCGGCGTCATCCTCACCGGCATGGGCTCGGACGGGGCGCGCGGCCTGAAGCAGATGCGCGCGCGTGGCGCCTTCACGATCGCTCAGGATGAGGCCAGCAGCGTGGTGTGGGGCATGCCGGGCGCGGCCGTGGCGCTCGGTGCGGTCGACCGGGTGCTCGCGCTCGAGCAGATCGCCGCGGCGCTGGCGGCCGGCCGGGAGGCGATCGGAGCGAGACGTGCGACCGGAAGCTGAACAAATCGCGCGAGCGGCATCAAGTTTTGGGCGCCGCGGCCGAAACCCTGGGTGGAGACCGCCAGATCCACGCTACGGCGAGCGCGCGCATGGGAACGTGACGTGGTTCGCACCGCAGCCCTCCCGTGGCGCGACCAGCATGCAGTCGGAGAGTCGTTCATGAGCCGGTGGATACGCAAACTCAATTTTTCGACCAAGCTTCTGCTCATCATGATCGCCGGCATCCTGCCGCTGGTCATCCTGAGCGTGCTGTATCTGTCGCAGAAGCAGAAGGCGATCAGCACCGCGGAGCGCGAGCTGCAGGGTCTGCATCGCTACCAGGTTCTGCAGGCGCTGCTGCTGCCGGTCGGGATGCACGAGATCTGGAGCGCGGCGGCTGCGGCCGGCGAGGGCGCGGCCGACAAGCTGCAGGCCGCCAGCGACGATGTCACACGCGTCATGAGCCAGCAGGACAAGGTGGTCGGGGACGACGACGGCTCCAACGTCGAGGACGTGCAGCACTGGAACGAGGTCAAGTCGTCCTGGAACGCGATCCTCTCCGCCAAGCCCAGCTCGGTCGCCGATGTCATCCGCATGCACAGCGACCTGCGGCGCAAGATCCTCGACTACCGTGACTACATCGCCTCCAGCTCCTATCTGGTGCTCGATGCCGATCCGGTCACCTACTTCGACATCGACGCGACCGTGATGCAGATTCCCAACTACGAGAGCTACGTGACCGAGATGCGCTCGCACGCCGCCAGCGTCGGTGCCGCCGGCAAATCCACCATGGCGGACGTCGAGGCGATCACGCGCGCGCAGGTGCTGGCCGGCGGGGCGCTCGACCAGATCGACTCGGACATCCGTCACGCCGCCGACGGCGGCGCGGACGGGGCCGCGCTGCGCGCCGGCGCCGAGCAGTCGCTGTCGCAGGTGCGCGGCGCGTTCGTCGCGTTCAGCAAGTACGTGCAGGACAACGTCACCAGCGGCGCCATCAGCGACCCGCTCGATTCGGTGCTGCAGAACGCCTCGCAGCTCACCGCCGCAATCAGTACCTTCCACGACTCGATGCAGGAATCGGTCGAGCACCAGCTGCAGAGCAATCTGGCCGGCCTGCGCGAGATGCGCAACCGCATGCTGGCGCTGGTGGCGCTCGCGGTCGCGCTGGGCGTGGGCTTCATGGGAGTGGTCATCGGCACAACCGTCAGCGGCATGAACGCGGCGGTCGCGGTGGTGTCGCGCCTGGCCGAGGGTGACTACACGCACGCGATCACGGCGCACGGGAGCGATGAGCTCGCGCGCATGATGCAGGCCCTCGGCACCATGCAGAGCAAGCTGAGCGGGGTGCTCAGCAGCGTCAAGGACAGTGCCATCACGGTCGCCACCGCGGCGCGCCAGATCAACGCCGGCACCTCTGATCTGTCGTCTCGCACCGAGCAGCAGGCCGCCAACCTGGAGGAGACCGCCTCGTCGATGGAGGAGATGACCGCGACGGTGAAGCAGAACGCCGACAACGCCAAGCTCGCCAACAAGCTGGCGCAGGCCGCGCGCGACCAGGCCGAGCACGGCGGCTCGATCGTCGAGCAGACGGTCGCGGCGATGGGGGCGATCGACGTCTCGAGCAAGAAGATCGCCGACATCATCTCGGTGATCGACGAGATCGCGTTCCAGACCAACCTGCTGGCGCTCAACGCGGCAGTCGAGGCGGCGCGCGCCGGGGATCAGGGCCGCGGCTTCGCCGTGGTCGCGAGTGAGGTGCGCAACCTCGCACAGCGCAGCGCCTCGGCGGCCAAGGAGATCAAGGGCCTGATCCACGACAGCGTCGGCAAGGTCGGCGAGGGCAGCCGCCTGGTGAGCGAATCGGGGCGGCACCTGGGTGAGATCGTCGCCTCGGTCAAGAAGGTCAGCGACGTGGTGGGGGAGATCTCCAACGCCAGCCAGGAGCAGGCGGCCAGCGCCGAGGAGATCAGTCGCGCGGTGCTGCAGATGGATGAGAGCACGCAGCAGAACGCGGCCATGGTCGAGGAGGCCAGTGCCGCCGCCGGCTCGATGAACGAGCAGGCGGCGCGCCTGTCGGAGCTGACGGCTTTCTTCAAGCTGCGCGAGGGCGGCGGCGCACGTGCATCGGGGGAGGCCTCGGAGCTGTCTATTCCGGCGATGGCGCCGTTCGCCGGCGCCGCCGGCCGCACCGGGCGCCACAGCCGCGTAGGCGCGAGCGCGACCGTGAGTGCACAGCGCAGGGGTGCGGCGCGCGCCCCGGCAGTGCGCGGCAACGAGCCGGCGGCTGACGAGGTGGCGGCGGCGGCCGGCAGTGACTGGAGCGAGTTCTAACGGCGGCGCGCATGGGCGCTGCCGCAGATCGCAAGGTGCGATGACAATGGACATGGAGCATACCGACGCATCGGCGCGAGGGCCGGTGCAGCGTGACGCGAGCACGGAGGCGTTCGAGTTCGTACGCGAGCTGGCAATGGAGCTGTCGAGCAGCACCATCGAGCTGCCGAGCTTTCCGGATGTCGCGATGCGGGTGCAGAAGGTACTGTCGGACGAGAACGTCAGCTCCGAGCGCATCGTGCGCGTCATCGGCGCCGAGCCGATGATCGCCACGCGCGTGCTGTCGCTGGCCAACTCCGCGGCGCTCAATCCGGGCAGCCACCCGGTGGTCGAGATCAAGGCGGCGGTCACGCGCCTGGGGCTGGACGCGCTGCGCTCCGCGGTGATCGGCTTTGCGATGGCACAGCTGCGGCGCGCCAAGGCGTTCAAGGGCATCGAGCGCCATCTGAGTGCGCTGTGGCAGCACAGCGTGCAGGTGGCCGCGCTGTCGTTCGTGATCGCACGGCGCGGCAGCAAGATCAGCCCCGATACCACGATGCTGTGCGGGCTGGTGCACGGCGTCGGCAAGCTATACATTCTGACTCACTCGATGCGCCATCCCGCGCTGTTCGCCGACCAGGTGATGTATCAGCGCATCATCCGCGACTGGCATGCCAACATCGCCAAGGCGCTGCTGGAGAGCTGGCGGGTTGCGGAGGAGATCGTCGACGCGGTGCACAGCTACGAGGATGAGTCGCGCGACCTGCGCGGGACCAGCGCGGTGCTGGCCGACGTGCTCGAGCTCGCCGAGCAGCTGGCGCTGTGCAAGGATGCGCCGGACCTGATGCGCGAGCGACTCAAGGAGCGCAAGGCGGCCGTGCGATTGGGAATGGACGAGGAGACGGCCAGGCGGCTGGTGGGCGAATCGGCCGAGGAACTGGTGGCGCTGCGCGAGGCGCTGGGAAGCTAAGCGCCGGGCGAGCGCACCGGCCGTGCGCACCCGTGCGCGCGGTGTCAGCGCGCCGGGCGCGCCAGCAGGTGCTGCGGGCCGAGCTGCCCGAGCGCGGTGATGCCCATCAGCGCCATGTCGCGGTCGATCTCCTGCGACAGCAACGCGGCTGCCGCGCTCACCAGCGCCGCACCGCCGAGCGCGGCCGCGTAGAGGAACGGCCTGCCCAGGAACACGAAATCCGCGCCCAGCGCGATCGCCTTGAGCACATCGGTGCCGCGGCGGATGCCGCCGTCGATCATCAGCACCATGCCGGACTTGCGGGCCGCCATCGCCGGCAGCACCCGCAGCGGGGCGGCCGCGCCGTCGAGCTGCCGCCCGCCGTGGTTGGAGAGGATGATCCCGTCGGCGCCGCAGTCGCGCGCGCGCACGGCGTCCTCGACCGACAGGATGCCCTTCACGACCAGCGCGCCGCGCCAGCGGCGGCGGATCAGCTGCAGGTGCTCCCAGGTCAGGCGGTCGCGCTGGCCGAGCTGGCGCACCCAGGCGCGCGACAGCGCCGGGGGTCCGCGGACGGCGTCCATGTTTTCGAAGTGCGGCATGCCGTGCCGAAGCAGCGTGCGCAGCGCCGTGCCGAGGAGCCAGGCCGGATGGGTCAGGCCATCCCAGCACAGGCGCGGCCCGGGCCGCAGCGGCAGGCTGAAGCCGCGGCGCAGGTCATTGTCGCGATTGGCCACCACCGGCACATCGGCCGTGAGCACCAGCGTGTCGAAACCGGCGGCCGCGACCCGCTCCAGCAGCGGCTCGATGCGGGCGAGATCGCCGGGCAGGTAGGCCTGATACCAGCGGGCGCCGGCCTGCTGCACCTCCTCCAGCCGGATCAGCGAGGAGGCGCTCAGGATCATCGGGATGTCCGCCGCGGCCGCCCCGCGGGCGAGGGCGATATCGGCGCGATAGGCGCACAGCGCCGCGCCGCCGAGCGGCGCGATTCCGAACGGTGCGGCGTAGCGCCGGCCGAACAGCGTGGCGGCGTGACTGCGGCTGCTGGTGTCCGTGAGCACGCGCGTGAGCAGCGCGTGATCGGTGAAGCTGTCGCGATTGGCCTGGATGGAACTGCCGGTCTCCGCGCCGCCGGCGGCGAAGCTAAACAGCATGCGCGGCAGGTGGCGGCGGGCGGCGCGCTCGAAGTCATCGAGTGCCAGGAAGCGGCGTGAGCGCACCGGTGCGCGGCGCGCTCGCCAGCTGAGGGCGCCGGCGGCCTGCCCGGCGGCAGCGCCTTGGCCGGGCGCGGCCGCTGTGGCCGCCGCGGCCGGTGTGGCCGCCGCGGCGCCGGCAGCGTCGCTTGCCTGGTCAGCGGCAGGGGTGGACACGTCGTGGCCTCGTCAGCGGCTTGAGCGGAAGTGCCCAGTATAGGCAAGCGAGCGCCATTAGGCTCATTCCTACGCCCGCGCCGGTGTGCAGCGGAGTGCCAATCCCCTAGAATCGGGGCCCTTTCCGCTTGAGCCCCCGCCGCGGATGCGCATCGATCCTGACCGCTGTTACGCGCTGGTGCCGATCAAGCGCCGCGCGCTATGCAAGAGCCGCCTGGCGAGCGTGCTGGATGGGCGGCAGCGCCTCGTGCTGGTGCGCTCGATGCTGCAGCGGGTGCTGGACGCGCTCAGCGGGGCCGGAGGTATCGAGCAGGTGGCGGTGGTCAGCGCCGAGCGCGACACGGTGCCGGCGGATATCACGCTGCTGCCCGACGCCGGCGATGGCCTGAATGCAGCATTGCAGCACGCGCAGCAGGGGCTGCTCGAGCGCGGCGCGCGTGCGATCCTGGTGTTGCCGGCCGATCTGCCCCACCTGCGCGCCGAGGATGTCGATGCGCTGGTGCGCGCCGGCCGCAGCGGCGGCTTTGCGCTGGCTCCCGACGCCGCCGGCACCGGTACCAATGCGCTGTTCTGGTCGGCCGAGAGCGTTCAACGCGCCGCGGCCGGCGCGGCGCCGCTGCGCTTCGAGTTCGGCCCCGACAGCTGCCGGCGCCACCAGGCGCAGGCCGTGCGGCTGGGATTGGCGGTGCAGCTGGTGCATCGCCCTGGCCTTGCGTTCGACGTGGACACTGCGGCGGATCTGGCACAGTTGGACGCGCTGCAGGAGCTGGCGTACGGGAACAGCGGGCGGGTGCAGCATGCTTGACGGCAACGATGGGGTGGGCGGCAGCGGCGCGCTTGACGGCGAGCGCGCGCACGATGGCGGCAGCCTGTCCGCCGCGGCGCGAGCACTGCTGCAAACGGCCGAAGACGGCGGTCGCATCGACGATGAGGATGCGCGCTCGCGGCTCGCGGCGATGCCGCTCGAAGCGCTGATGGACACGGCGGCGGCGCTGACACGCGTGGGCTTCGGCAGCTCCGTGACCTACTCGCGCAAGGTGTTCATCCCGCTCACGCAGCTGTGTCGCGACGTGTGTCACTACTGCACCTTCGCGCGCTCACCGCGCAAGCTGGCAGCGGCCTACCTGTCGATGGACGAGGTGCTCTCGATCGCGCGCGCCGGCGCGGCGGTGGCCTGCAAGGAGGCACTGTTCACGCTGGGCGACAAGCCGGAGCTGCGCTACGCGGCGGCCAGACAGGCCCTGTCACAGGCCGGCGCCGGCTCGACCATCGACTACCTGGAGCGGGCCGCGCGGCTGGTGCTGACCGAGACCGGATTGCTGCCGCACCTGAACCCCGGTGTCATGAGCCGCGAGGAGCTCACGCGGCTGCGGCCGGTGGCGGCGTCGATGGGACTGATGCTGGAGTCCGCGTCCGAGCGGCTGTGCGAGCGCGGGGGAGCGCACTTCGGCTCGCCCGACAAGCGGCCGCAGCGGCGCCTGCAGACGCTGCGCGATGCCGGCGAGCTCGGCATCGCGATGACCACCGGGCTGCTGGTGGGCATCGGCGAGACGCGTCACGAGCGTATCGAGGCGTTGCTCGCGCTGCGCGCGCTGCATGAGCAATTCGCTCACCTGCAGGAACTCATCATTCAGAACTTCAAGCCCAAGCCCGGCACCAAGATGGCCGGCGCGAGCGAGGCCGCGCTGGAGGAGCAGTTGTGGACGATCGCGGTGACCCGGTTGCTGTTCGGGCCGGCGATGTCGATCCAGGCGCCGCCCAACCTGCAGCCCGACGCGCTCGCCAGCCTGATCGGCGCGGGCATCAACGATTGGGGCGGGGTCTCGCCGGTTACGCCCGACCATGTCAATCCGGAGGCGCCGTGGCCGCATCTGGCGCAGCTGACCGAGCGCACCGCGCGCGCCGGGCGGCAGCTGCTCGAGCGGCTGGCGCTGGTGCCCTCGTACGCGCGCGATCCGGCGCGCTGGACCGACGCGTCGATGACACCGCGGATCCGCAGGCTCTGCGATAGCCGCGGCTATGCGCGTCCCGACGATTGGTTCGCCGGCTCGGGGTCGCCGTTGCCAGCGGCCGCGGCCGCCTGGGTGGCGGGAGCCGTCGGCGGGCCCCGTTCTTTGGCCGGGCTGCTGGCGGCGGCGGCGCAGGGTGAGGAGTTGTCCGAGGATGGCATCGTGCGGCTGTTCGATGCCGAGGGGGCCGACCTCGAGGCGCTGCTGCAGGCCGCGGATGCGCTGCGCGCGCGTACGGCCGGCGATGTGGTGACCTACGTCGTCAACCGCAACATCAATTACACCAACATCTGCCTGTATCACTGCGGCTTCTGCGCATTCTCCAAGGGCCGCAGCGCCGACAGCCTGCGCGGCCCCGGCTACAATCTGGACCTCGATGAGATCGCACGGCGCACGCTCGAGGCGGCGGCCGCCGGCGCGACCGAGGTGTGCCTGCAGGGCGGCATCCATCCGAGCTTCACCGGTGAGACCTATCTGGCGATCGTCGCGGCGGTCAAGCAGGCGGTGCCCGGCATGCACGTGCATGCGTTCTCGCCGCTGGAGATCTCGCACGGCGCCACGACGCTCGGCCTGACGCTGGCGGATTACCTGCAGCGCCTGGCGGCGGCCGGCCTGTCGACGCTGCCGGGTACCGCCGCGGAGATCCTGGATGACGAGATCCGGGCGGTGATCTGTCCGGACAAGCTCAGCACCGATGAGTGGTTGAACGTGATCGGCAGCGCACACCGCGTCGGGCTGCGCACCACCTCGACCATCATGTTCGGCCACGTCGAGCAGCCGCGGCACTGGGCTCGGCACCTGCTGCGGCTGCGCCGTCAGCAGGCGCAGACCGGCGGCATCACCGAGTTCGTGCCGCTGCCGTACGTGCACATGGAGGCGCCGTTGTGGCGCCGCGGCCGCACGCGCTCCGGGCCGACGCTGCGCGAAGCGGTGCTGATGCATGCGGTGTC
>DATAWM010000039.1:0-24847 GCA_036267195.1 Steroidobacteraceae bacterium | reverse complement strand
CGCGGTGCTGGTCGCGATCATCGATGATTGGTTCCTGCGCCCGGGCCGGCGCATGGCAGCGGCGCGCGCCCTCGGTGCCGGCCCAGGCACCGCGGACGGCCCCGACGGCCCCGGTCCTGCCAGCGCCGCGGGCCACCCGCTGCGGGACCCGCCGCTCATGGCCGCGATCTACTACCTGCTGCCGGTGCTGCTGATCGCCGCGGTGCTCAAGCTGCTGGGCTCCGAGCGCCTGGACTTCAGTCTGGTACTGCTGATCGTGGTGGCGATAGCCGGGCTGGTCTGGCTGCTGGATGTGCTGGCATTCGCGCCGGCGCGTCGTCGCGCTGCGGCACGATCCGCGACGCGTCCCGACGGTGGGCCGGTACTCATTCCGGTACCGGTGACGGTCGACTATGCCCGCAGCTTCTTCCCCGTGGCGCTGATCGTGCTGCTGATCCGCTCATTCCTGTTCGAGCCGTTCCGCATCCCGTCCGATTCAATGATGCCGACGCTGCTGGATGGGGATTTCATTATCGTGAACAAGTATGACTATGGCCTGCGTTGGCCGGTGATTAACGACAAATTCATTAAGATCGGCGAACCGCATCGCGGTGATGTGGTCGTGTTCCGCTTTCCGCCCGATCCAAGCGTGAACTACATCAAGCGCCTGGCCGGCCTGCCGGGCGATCATGTGCGGGTGTACAACGACCAGCTCATCATCAACGGCAACCCGGTACCGATGCACCTGGACCGGCGCTACGACGACGGCTGCTACCACAACATGCGGCTGTCGACCGAGGTGCTCGGCGCTCACCGGCACCAGATGCTCTCGTGCCTGACCCCGTACGAGATCGTGGCCCCGGTCACGTCCAGCTGCTACCGCCACATGGATCGCAACTACGTGTGTATCGAGCCGGATGCGCCGGGCGAGCCCGATCACGGTGATTCGCCGGAGATGGTGGTGCCACCGGGCCAGTATCTGATGATCGGTGACAACCGCGATAACAGCTACGACGGGCGTTATTGGGGATTCGTACCGGAGCGCAACCTGGTCGGCAAGGCGACCTGGATCTGGTTCAACTGGGATCTGCAGCGCTCGGGCGGCCCGAACTGGGGCCGCATCGGCCTGCGCATCCAGTGAGCGCATTGGCCGGGCCGGTCGCACACGTCAGGGTGTTCGCACAGGAGCTCGCATCATGCGCCATCGTCAACGCGGCGTGACCTTCCTCGGCTGGCTGATCCTGCTGATCCCGGTGGCGGTCGTGGTCTACGCAGGCATCCGCCTGACGCCGATCTATCTGAACTACATGCGCGTGGCCAAGTCACTTGACCGGCTGACGCAGCAGCAGCAGGATGACGGTACCATCACGGCCCAGTCGCTGCGGGCAGCGCTCGACCGCAGCTTCGACATTGAGACCATCGAATATCCGACCACCAAGGACATCGATATTCACCGCGACGGTGACCACTGGGTCGCCGTGGCCGACTATCAGGACATGGCGCCGCTGTTCGGCGACCTGTCGCTGCAGGTCCAGTTCCATAAAGAGGTGGACCTGCCCTAATCCTCATGACTGAGGTCGAACGGCTGTGCGCGTGGCTACGCGAGGCGCTCGGCTATACGCCGCGCGATGCCCGGCTGTTCGAGACCGCCCTCACCCACCGCAGTGCCGGCAGCCTCAATAACGAGCGGCTGGAGTTCCTCGGCGACGCGGTGCTCGGGCTGATCACCGCCCAATATCTGTTCGAGCGCTTCGAGTCCGCCGACGAGGGCAGCCTGAGTCGTCTGCGCGCGCGCCTGGTCAGCGGCGAGTCGCTGGCGCAGCTGGCGGCGGCCCTGAGCCTGGGCGACTGGCTGGTGCTCGGTCCGGGCGAGCTCAAGACCGGGGGGGCGCAGCGCGAGTCGATTCTGGCCGACGCGCTCGAGGCCCTGTGCGGAGCGTTGTACCTGGACGGGGGCCTGCCCGCCGCGCGCACGGTGATGCTGCGGGCGCTTGCCCCGGCGCTGCAGGCGCTGGATTCCCCCGCAGAACTGAAGGATCCGAAGACGCTGCTGCAGGAGCTGTTGCAGGCGCGCGGGCTGCCTCTGCCGCGTTATCGCGTCGACAGCATCGAAGGCGAATTGCATGCGCAGGTGTTTCGCGTAACCTGCGAGGTGGCACCGATGGCGGCACAGGCCAGCGCCACCGGTTCGAGCCGCCGGCGCGCCGAGCAGGCCGCGGCGGCCCTGGTGCTCACCCAACTGGCATCGCAGATATAGATTTCGTATGGAGTTTCACAGCGGATTCGTGGTGCTCGCGGGGCGGCCCAACGTTGGCAAATCGACGCTGCTCAATGCGCTGGTGGGGCACAAGCTCAGCATCGTGACGCCGCGGCCGCAGACCACGCGGCACCGCCTGATCGGGCTGGTCAACCTGCCGGATGCGCAGATCGCGTTCGTGGACACCCCGGGGCTGCACCTGGGACCGCGGCGCGGCCTCAATCGCGCGATGAACCGCACCGCGGCCGCGGCGCTGGGGGATTGCGACCTGGTGCTGTTCATGGTCGAGGCGCTCAAATGGACCGAGGAGGACGAGCTCGCGTTGAAGCGCGTACGCGAGTGCGGCCGCCCGGTGATCGCGGTGGTCAACAAGGTCGACCGCGTGCAGCCGCGCGAGCGGCTGCTGCCCTACCTGGCGCAGCTGGGCACGCGGCATGCGTTCGCCGAAATCGTGCCGATCAGCGCGCGCCGGCACGCGCATCTTCCCGAGCTCACGCGACTGATCGTGCGCGCGCTGCCGGCGGGCCCGGCGCTGTTCCCGCCCGATCAGCTCACCGACCGCAGCGAGTCGTTCCGCATCGCCGAGAGCATCCGCGAGAAGCTGAGCCTGGAGCTGGTCGAGGAGCTGCCATACGGCATCGCGGTGGAAGTGGAGCAGATCGAGCTCGAGCCGGACGGGCGCAAGAACGTCGCGGCGGTCATCTGGGTCGATCGGCGCGGCCAGAAGCCGATCGTGATCGGCGCCGAGGGCGAGCGGCTGCGTCGCGTGGGACGGGCGGCGCGGCTGGAGCTCAACCAGCTGCTCGGAACGCGCCTGCACCTGACGCTGTGGGTCAAGGTGCGCGAGGACTGGGCCGACGATGCGCGCGCGCTCAGGCAGCTGGGCGTGGAATGAGCCGCTCGATGTTCCGGGTGCAGCTGTCGCGCGCGTACGTGCTGCATCAGCGTCCATTCCGCGACAGCAGCCTGATCGTCGAGGTGTTCGCGCGCGACCACGGGCGGCTCACGGTGTTCGCGCACGCGGCGCGCGGACCACGCTCGCGCTTCGGCACACTGCAGCCGTTCCGTGCGTTGCTGCTGTCCTGGAGCGGCCGCGGCGAGGCGCCGACGCTGTCGGCGGCCGAGCGGGCCGATATGCCGGCGGGGGCGATGGCGGACGCGGCCGGATTGCCGGCGGCGCGGCTGATGAGCGGGTTCTACCTCAACGAGCTGCTGCTCAAGCTGCTCACGCGCCATGATCCGCATCCCGACCTGTTCGACCAGTACGAGGCGACGCTCGGGCAGCTGTGCCGTAGCCCCTCGGCCGAGGCGCCGCTGCGGGTGTTCGAGACGCGGCTGCTCGAGTTCATCGGCTACGGGCTGAACCTGGCTGCCGAGGCCGATACCGGCCAACCGGTGCGGCCGGACGGTCATTATCATTTCCGGCCCGGGGTGCATGGCTTCGTGGTGGCGGAGCCCGCCAGCCCCGGCGCCATTCCCGGCCACCTGCTGCACGGACTGGCGGCCGGCTGCGAGCCGATCGGGGAGGGGCAGCTGCGCCAGGCGCGCGCGCTGATGCGCGCCGCGCTGGATCACTGTCTGGAAGGGCGCGAGCTCGCCACCCGTACCGTGGCGCGCTCGCTCGCCGGCTATCCACGCAAGGAGCGTACCGCCTGATGCATCCGACCATCGCGCTGGGCGTCAACATCGATCACGTGGCGACGCTGCGCCAGCAGCGCCACACGCGCTATCCGGAGCCGGTGCAGGCGGCATTGCTGGCCGAGCGTGCCGGCGCCGACAACATCACGCTGCACCTGCGCGAGGACCGCCGCCACATCCAGGAGCGCGACGTGCGGCTGCTGTGCGAGCTGCTCGAAACGCGCATGAACCTGGAGATGGCCGCGAGCCCCGAGCTGATCGCCCTCGCCTGCGAGCTACAGCCTGCGGACTGCTGCCTGGTGCCCGAACGGCGCGCCGAGCTCACCACCGAGGGCGGCCTGGACGTCAGCGCGGGTGGGGCGGCGCTGGCGGCGCAGTGCGCGCGGCTCACCGAGCGCGGCATCCGCGTGTCGCTGTTCATCGATGCCGACCCGGTGCAGATCGACGCCGCGGCGGCGGCGCGGGTCGCCGTGGTGGAGCTGCACACCGGGGTGTATGCCGACAGCCGCGGGGCGGCGCAGGCCCGGGAGCTGGAGCGCCTGCGCAGCGCGGCGCGGCTGGCGGCGAGCCGCGGCCTGACGGTGCACGCCGGTCACGGCCTCACCTATCACAACGTCGCGCCGGTGGCGGCGATCGCGCAGATCGCCGAGCTGAACATCGGGCACGCGATCATCGCCCGGGCGCTGTTCGATGGGCTGGCCACGGCGGTACGCGACATGAAAGCGCTGATGCTCGCGGCGCGCACGGCCACGGGGAGCGGCGCGTGATCTTCGGCATCGGCATCGACGTGCTGGAAGCGCAGCGCATGCATGAGACCCACGCGCGCTTCGGCGCGCGCATCGTCGAGCGGCTGCTGATGCCCGAGGAGCGCGTGCAGTTCGAGCGCACGCAGCGGCCGGAGCGATTCCTGGCGATGCGCTTTGCGGCCAAGGAGGCGATCGTCAAGGCGATGGGCACCGGCTTTGCCCACGGTATGTGGCTGCGCGATGTCGGCGTGGTGCAGAACGAGTGGGGCAAGCCGGAAATCCGCTACAGCGAGCGCGGCGAGCAGATGCGGCGGCGGCTGGGCATCGGCGAGGGCCACGTGACACTCAGCGACGAGGCCGGGCTGGTGGTGGCGGTGGCGGTGCTGCTGCGCGCCCCGGCCAGGCGCAAGCGCCGATGAACTGCCTGACCTTCGACATCGAGACGGTGCCGGATGTGGTGCTCGGCCGCCAGCTCTACGGGCTCGACGGACTGGACGATGCGGCGGTCGCCAAGGCGATGTTCGCGCGCGCGCGTGCCGCCACCGGCCGCGAGTTCCTGCCGCATCTGCAGCAGCGCGTGGTGGCCATCGCCTGCGCGCTGCGCAGCCACGATCAGCTCTCGGTGTGGAGCCTGGGCGATCTGGCCTCGAGCGAGGCGCAGCTGTTGACGCGGTTCTTCGACGGCGTCGACAAGTACTCGCCCGATCTGGTGTCGTGGAACGGCGGCGGCTTTGATCTGCCGGTGCTGCATTATCGCGCGCTGCACTGCCGGGTGCAGGCGCCGCGCTACTGGGAGACCGGCGATGAGGACGGGAGCTTCCGCTACAACAACTACCTGAGCCGCTTTCACTGGCGCCATCTGGACCTGATGGACGTGCTGTCGGGCTTTCAGGCACGTTCACGCGCCTCGCTGGCCGACGTGGCGGCGCTGCTGGGATTTCCCGGCAAGCTCGGCTTCTCCGGCGACCAGGTATGGGAGGCGTGCCTGGCCGGACAGCTCGAGGCGGTGCGCCGCTACTGCGAGACCGATGTGCTCAACACCTACCTGGTCTACCTGCGCTTTCAGTTCATGCGCGGCCGGCTGGACCAGGCCGGGCTGGACGGCGAGCTGCAGCGCGTGCGAGCGCTGCTGCGCGGGTCGGGCGAGCCGCACCATGCGCAGTTCCTGCAGGCGTGGCCGGAGCGGTGATGGCGGTCGAGATCGAGCGCAAGTTCCGCGTCCGCAGCGACGCCTGGCGCGCCGAGGTGGCCGAGAGCTCGCTGCTGCGCCAGGGGTATCTCGCCAACACCGAGCGCGCCTCGGTGCGTGTGCGCACCGACGGGCGCTGCGGCTGGCTGTCGGTCAAGGCGATGCGGCCGGGCCTGTCGCGCGAGGAGTACGAGGTCGCGATCGCCGCCGCCGACGCGCTCGAGATGCTCGAGCGGCTGTGCGAGGGGCGACCGATCGAGAAGTGGCGCCACATCGTCATGCATGCCGGCAGCCGCTGGGAAATCGACGAGTTCCTGGCCGACAATGCCGGGCTGGTGGTCGCCGAGCTCGAGCTCGAAGCCGAGGACGCTGAGTTCGAGCGCCCCGCCTGGCTCGGGCCGGAGGTCACCCACGAGGAGCGCTACTATAATTTCCGCCTGGCGCAGCGGCCGTTCCGCCTCTGGCCCGAGAATCTGCTGGCGCGGTGAGCCGGCAATCCCCGCCGGCAACGGGGGTGATCGCAGCGCAGCCGCGGCGATGGGAATTTTGAGAACCTGGCCGCATCCCGGCCCAGGCAAAGCGCGCGACAATGTGCGGCACTTGGCGCGGCAGAGAACCGAGCTTGCTGCCCGAGGCGCCGATCCTGGACATGTAACAACAACAATGGCCGACTGGTCGATCGAATTTCTGCGCGCGGTGTTGGACGCGGTACCCGAGGGCATCGTGGTGTGCGAGGCCCGGCCGCCCGATCATCCCGTGGTGTACGCCAATGCTGCGTTCGCGCGCATGAGCGGCTATGCGCCTGCGGAGCTGCTCGGACAGGATCTGCGCTGCCTGCAGTCCTGGGACCGCGAGCAGGAAAGCCGCTCGAAGCTGCGCGCCGCGCTGGCCGGCGGTGAGACCTGCCGGGCGCTGCTGCGCAACTATCGCAAGGACGGCACGCAGTTCTGGAATGAAGTGATGGTGCAACCGATGCGCCCTGCCGACGCGGGCGGCACGGTCCGCTACGTCATCGGGTTTCATCGCGACGTCAGTGAGCGCGAGCGTCCGGCGGTGCGGCGCACCCCGGGGCCCTCCAGCCTGCAGCGCGAGGACCGGCTTTCGGGGTTGTGCTCGCGCGCCTATTTCGAGGAGCTGCTGCTGCACGACTGGCAGATCGGGGCGCGCGAGACGCATCATTCGCTGACACTGCTGGCCTTCGATATCGACGAGCTCGCCTGTTACAACGATACCTTCGGCCGCGCCGCCGGTGACGCCTGCATTCGCCGCGTCTGCGGGGTGATCGGCGCCTGCTTCCGGCGCGGCTCGGACGTGGTGGCGCGCTGGGATGGCGGCTGCGTGGTCGCGATGATCCGCAATTCCCATCCGGACGCAACCACCGAGTTCGCGCGCACCGTAGTGCAGAAGGTGTTCGAGCAGCACATCCACAACCCGCGTGCGCTGCGGCAGAAATTCGTCTCCGTCAGAGCAGGGGCGGCACATCTGAGTCCGTCGATGGAGCGTGCGCCCGAGACGCTGATCCAGGCGGTGATGCGCGCGCTCAAG
This sequence comes from Steroidobacteraceae bacterium, assembly GCA_036267195.1. GTDB lineage: Bacteria > Pseudomonadota > Gammaproteobacteria > Steroidobacterales > Steroidobacteraceae > FEN-1191. The sequence goes on along the minus strand of DATAWM010000039.1, from coordinate 17,493 downwards.
CGCGCCAAGCAGGTCAATCAGGGGCCCGTGGCGGTGGCAGAGCCGGCTGAGATCGGGTAGAAGTCGGCGCTGGAATCGCACTTTCCGGGGAATCGAATGTCGCGGGCGTGTGGGTCGGGCCGGTGGCGCTGGCTGGTGCCGCTGCTGCTGTGCGCAGTGTGGATGAGCGCGATCGCGGCGGTGCGGGCCGCGGCCGACGAGGCTGCCGCCGGCGCGGCTGTGGCCCCGGCGGCTAATGCCATCCTCGGTAACTGGGTTACCGAGCCACACGACGGCATCATCCAGATCAGCGTGACAGCCGACGGCGCCTACCAGGGGCGCGTCATCGGCGGCAGCAATCCGCATCGGCTCGATCAGATGAATCCGGACCCGTCGCGCCGGCGGCTACAGCTGCTCGGCGAGATCATCATGCAGAGCATGCGCTACGACGGCGAGCACCAATGGTCGGGCGGCACCATCTACGATCCCGCCAACGGACACACCTACCGCTGCCGGCTGCAGCTGCAGGATTTGCGGCATCTGCAGGTGCGCGGCTTCCTCGGCATCTCGCTGCTGGGGCGCTCGCAGCTGTGGACACGCTATCTGGGCAGATCGATGCTGCTGCCGCCATTGCCGTAGCGGCGCCGGACTATCGGGCGGCCTGTTTGACCGGCGTCACCACCGCGATGATGCCGAAGGCCGGATGGTCGAAGTACTGCTTCTCGTTCTGGCGCACGTTGCGCATCTCGTTGATCGTGTAGGTGTCGCTGCCGCGCGTGAGGCTCAGGTCGAACCCCAGGTGCAGATACAACGGCGCGCGCTCCAGGTAGACCGTGCCGCTCAGGCCCGGCGCATCGACGCCGAGCTGCGACAGCGGCACACCGACGTGGCTGCCCCAGGGCGGCGCGGTCTGGATCCAGGCCGCATGCGCGACCGGGCGCCACGAGCCGTTGATGCGCAGGTCGTCGACCACGCCATTGAGCCGATAATCGCTCGCGCCGAGTAGCCGCAGCACCTGCGGCGGCGCCCCGCCGCGATTGCCGCTGCTGCCGAAGCCGCGGCCGGGCGGCACGATGGCCCAGTCCTCCGCCGCGCCGACCTGCACGGCGCGGAATACCACCATCTCCACGTCGTACAGCGGCGCATCGGCCGGGGTCGGCGCGGCCGCCCGCGCCGGCGCGGAAGCCGTGGCAGGGTCGGCGGCACCGGCCAGCGGCGCCAGCGCGCCGGCCAGCAGCGCGACCGCGAGCATGCGCGCGAGCATGCGCGGGCGCGGGGGCTGCGCCCGCGTCGATCCGCAGAGCCATGGCGTGCACGTCATGCGCGCTATCCTATCAGGCCGCACCGCCGAGCTGCGCCATCAGGCGCTGGGCATACTCGAAGCGCTGCTCGGCCCGGGGCAACGCCCGCGTCACGCGCAGCTTCAACGGACCTTCCAGACGGAACTCGCGCGCCTGCTGCCGCACCAGCTTGACGACGCGGGCGGCATCGACCTGGTTGTGCGGCTCGAACTGTACGCTGCCGCCGTGCGCTCCGAGCTCGAGCCGGCGCAGCCCCAGCTCGCGTGCGCTCAGGCGCAGCCGTGCCAGGCGCAGCAGGTGGTCGGCCGGCTCGGGCAGCGCGCCGAAGCGATCGATCAGCTCGGCCGTCATGTCGCGCAGCGTGGCGGCGTCGGCCGCGGCGATGCGCTGGTAGAGCGCCAGGCGCAGATGCACGTCCGGCACGTAGTCCTGCGGCAGCAGCGCCGGCACCTGCAGCTCGATCTCCGAGACGGCCGCGAGCGGGCGATCCAGTGCCGGCTCGCGGCCCTCGCGCAGCGCCTTGACCGCCTGCTCGAGCATGTCCAGATACAGGCTCAGGCCCACCTCGGACAGCTCGCCGCTCTGCTGCTCGCCGAGAAACTCGCCAGCGCCGCGAATCTCCAGATCATGCGTGGCAAGCGCGAAACCGGCGCCCAAGTCCTCCAGCGACGCGAGCGCATCGAGTCGCTTGGCGGCATCGCCCGCGAGCGCGCGGCGCGACGGCACGATCAGGTAGGCGTAGGCGCGGTGATGCGAGCGGCCCACGCGCCCGCGCAGCTGGTGCAGCTGGGCGAGGCCGAAGCGGTCCGCCCGGTTGATCAGGATCGTATTGGCCGTGGGCACGTCGATACCACTCTCGATGATGGTGGTGCAGACCAGCAGATTGAAGCGGCGATGATAGAAATCCACCATCAGCCGCTCGAGCTCGCGCTCACGCATCTGACCGTGGCCGACGCGCAGGTCCGCCTCCGGCACCAGCGCGGCGAGCTCGGCGGCGAGCTTGTCGATGGTCTGGATCTCGTTGTGGACGAAGTACACCTGGCCGCCGCGGCGCAGCTCGCGCAGCACCGCCTCGCGCAGCGTCGGCGCGTGCCACTCGCAGATGAAGGTCTTGATCGACAGGCGCGCGGCCGGGGCGGTGGTGATCAGCGAGAGCTCGCGCAGGCCACCGAGCGCCATGTTGAGCGTGCGCGGAATGGGCGTGGCGGTCAGCGTCAGCACGTGCACCTCGGCGCGCAGGGTCTTCAGCTGCTCCTTGTCGCGCACGCCGAAGCGGTGCTCCTCGTCGATGATCACCAGCGAGAGGTTGCGGAACCGGGCATGGGCGTGCAGCAGGCGGTGGGTGGCGATGACGATGTCGATGCTGCCGCGCTCCAGCCCCTCGAGCACCGCGCTGGTCTCGGCGCCGGAGCGGAAGCGCGACAGTGCCTCGATGCGCACCGGCCAGTCGGCGAAGCGGTCGCGGAAGCTCTGCAGGTGCTGCTGCGCCAGCAGAGTGGTCGGCACCAGCACCGCGACCTGGCCGCCGGCCTGCGCGGCGACGAACGCGGCGCGCATCGCCACCTCGGTCTTGCCGAAGCCGACATCGCCGCAGACCACCCGATCCATCGGCGTGGTGCTCGCCATGTCCTGCAGCACCTGCCGGATCGCTTCGGCCTGGTCGGCGGTCTCCTCGAACGGAAAGCCGTTGGCGAAGGTCTGGTACTCGAGCTCGCGCGCTGCCAGCGGCTTGGCATGCTGCGCGGCGCGGCGTGCGTGCAGGTCGAGTAGCTCGGCGGCCACGTCACGCACCGCCTCGGCAGCGTGGCGGCGCGCGCGCGCCCACTGGTCGGTACCGAGCTTGTGCAGCGGCGCGCTCTCGGGGGCCCCGCCGGTGTAGCGATTGACCAGATAGATCGCGTGCACCGGCACATAGACGCGGTCGCCGTCGCGGTACTCGAGCGCCAGGAACTCCCCGCTCTGTCCGCCGATCTCCATGATCTGCAGGCCGACGTAGCGGCCCACGCCGTAGGTCTCGTGCACCACCGGCGCTCCCGGCTCCAGGCTTTGCAGGTCGCGCAGCAGCGCCGCCGGGTCGCTCGGCGCGGCATGGCGGCGGCGGCGCTCCTGGCGCGCGCGCGTGCCGAACAGCTGCGACTCGCTCAGCAGCAGCAGCGCGGGCTGCGTCAGCGCGAGGCCCGCCAGATCTTCGGCAACGCAGATCGCCAGCTGCGCATCGCCGGCGGCGAATGCCTCCCAGCCGCGCAGGGCGCGGGGCTGGCGGCCGTGCGCGCCCAGCATCTCGACGATCACCTCGCGCCGGCCGGGCGAGTCGGCCGCGATCAGCACACGGCCGGTGTAGCTTTCCAGGAAGCCCGTCAGCGGCGCCAGTGGCTCGGCCGCGCGCGCGTCCAGGCGAAATTCAGGCGGCGCGGTGCTGTGAAACTCGCGTGAGGCGGCCGGCGGCGGCAGCTCGGCGGCGGCATAGCGCTCGATGGTCACGCTCTGGTAGCCATCGAGGGCGGCGCGGATCGCCGCCGGCGGCTGGAACGCCTCATCCGGAGCCAGCAGCGGGCGCTCGATGTCGTGCCGCCGGTCCTCGTAGCGCACGCCGATCGCCTCCCAGCCGCGCTCGAGCACCGCATCGAGGTCCAGGTCGCTGGCGATCACCGCCTGGGCGGGCAGATAATCGGTGATCGGCGCGGTGTGCTCGAAGAACAGCGGCAGGTAGAACTCGATGCCCGGCGGGGCGATGCCCTCGCCCACGCCGCGGTAGACCGGCATGCGCGTCACGTCGCCCTCGAAGCGCGTGCGGTAGCGGCGCCGGAACGCCTTGACCGACTCGGCGTCGAGCGGCAGCTCGCGCGCCGGCAGCAGATCGAGCTCTTCCAGACGCTCGAGCGAGCGCTGCGAATCCGGATCGAAGCGGCGGATCGAATCGATGCGCTCATCCAGCAGATCCACCCGCACCGGCGCGTGATGACCCATCGGAAACACATCGAACAGTGAGCCGCGCAGCGCGAACTCGCCCGGTCCGGTCACCTGGCTCACGCTCACGTAGCCCGACTGCGCCAGCTGCAGCCGCAGCGGCTCGATCCAGAGCGGCTCGCCGGCCTTGAGCGCGAAGCTGCGCGCGCGCACGTAGTCGATCGGCGGCAGCCGTGCGAGCAGGTTATCGGCCGACAGCAGCAGCATGCCGCGCGTGAGCGAGGGCAGCCGCGACAGGGTGCGCAGGCGCTCCGAGACGATGTCCGGATGCGGGGAGAACAGGTCGTACGGCAGCACCTCCCAGTCCGGCAGCGTCAGGATCGGCAGGTCGGCGCCGCCGAAGAAGCGCAGCTCCGCGGCCAGCCGCTCGAGCTCGCGTACGTCATCGACGACGAACACCCACGGGCGCGTATCGGCGCTGACCGCCTCGGCCAGCACCAGCGCGCGCGCACTGCCGTGCACGCCGTGCCAGCGCCAGTGAGGCGTGGCTGCGTCCGGCAGCGGTGGGTGCAGCAGGTCGGTCAAGTCGATTTCACGAACGCGGCGGCTCGCAAGGCCGCCGCGGGGGCTCCGGCAATGGTTACGCTGGGGGAGCGCACACTATAGCCGAGGCCGTCGAGCCCCGCCGGCCGGGCCGGACGGAGCGGACGCGATCTATCTCGTCAGGGTTTGGCAGCACCGCTCGCGGCGGCGATGCCTGGCCGCTGGCGGCGGCCGCCGGCGCGGTCGCTCAGGCGAGCGGTGCGGGGACGGCGCCCTTGGTGGTGGGCGCCGGCGCTCGTGCCGGCTCCTCGGCCGGCGTGGCCGATGGCGCCTCGCCGGAGGTCACGACCGCATGAATGACACGATCCTTCTCGAAGAACACGGCGAAGTGGTCGTAGTCCCAGCGCGTGATCGGCGGTGTGCCGACCGTGGGATGGCGCTCACGCGGGGCGCCGAACTTGGCCTCGACCGCCTTCATGGTCATGCCGCGACTGGGCCGCGGGATGTCGGACTTGACCAGGGTGACCTGGCCATCGACCACGATGGTCTCGGCGCGGGCGCCGGAACTGCCTGCGAACACCAGGACCATCGCCGCCGCGGCGGCCAGCCATGCTGCGTTGCTCGTGCCGGTCATGACGCACCTTCCGCCGGTGTCATTGCTCATGCAAACAACATAGCGCACCGCTCGCCGTGCTGCAGCCTCGGAAGGCGTCTTTTGCGCCCCACGCACGCCGTCTGCGCCCCCCGCGGAGGCTCAATCGGCCTGCGGCGCTCAAAACTGTGACGCAGTTCCGGTGGCGGCGATCTATGCTTTAATGCGTGGGCTCATGTTTCAGCCCTTTCCCTTATTTGTCGGCCTGCGCTACGTGCGCTCGCGGCAGCACAAGTTCTTCGTCTCGCTGATCACCTGGGTGTCGCTGGCGGGGGTCGCCCTCGGAGTGGCGGCGCTGATCGTGGTGCTGTCGGTGATGAACGGACTGGCCGGCGAGCTGCGCGAGCGGCTGCTGGCGCTCAATGCCGATGCCCGCGTGGTCGATCCGGGCCTGCCGTCCGCGGACGCCGACCGCGCGCTGCGCGAGCGGCTGCAGCGCCTGCCCGGGGTGAGCGGAGTCGCGCCGTTCATGGAGCTGACCGCGCTGGCGGTGCATCTGCCCGACATGGTGCCGGTGCTGCTGCGTGGCATCGATCCGCCGCTCGAGCAGCACATCGCCGACGTGACACCGCTGCTGGTGGAGGGCAGCCTCTCGGCGCTGCAGCCGGGCAGCAATGCGGTGGTCATCGGCCGCAACATCGCCGACCAGCTCGGCGTGCACACCGGCGATGCGATCACGCTGCTGGTGGAGATGAGCGCGCCGAACGGCACGCCCGAGCCGCATCTGCGCCGTTTCCGCATCGCCGGGGTGTTCGAGGCCGGTATCGAGGACGACGACAATGCGGTGCTGGCGCGCCTGGCCGACGTGCGCTCGTTCGCGCCGCTGGCGCAGGGCGCGAGCGGCCTGCGGCTGCGCTTCGACGATGCGCTGGCGGTGATGCGGTACATGCCGGCGGTGCGCGCCGCTGCCCCCGGCTACCTGGTGCGCGACTGGACGCAGGACAACGCCAGCTACTTCCGCGCCATCCGCATCGAGAAGACCATGATGGCGCTGATCCTGCTGCTGATCGTCGCGGTGGCCGCCTTCAACATCGTGGCGATGCTGGTGATGGTGGTCAACGACAAGCGCACCGACATCGCGATCCTGCGCACCATCGGCGCCTCCCCGCGCGCGGTGCTGCAGGCCTTCATCACCCAGGGCGTGGCGATCGGCTGGTTCGGCGTGGCCGCCGGTGTCGGCCTCGGGGTGCTGCTGGCGCTCAATGTCAGCAGCATCGTGCCGGCGCTCGAGCGGCTGTTTCGCTTCCAGCTGTTCGACGCGCAGGTCTACTACATCACCGCGATTCCCTCCGAGCTGCACTGGCACGAGGTCGGCTGGATCAGCGCCGCGGCGCTGCTGCTGACGCTGGGCTCGACCATCTATCCGGCGCTGCGCGCCGCGGCCACTCCACCGGCCGATGCGCTGCGCTACGAATAGCGAATAGCTGCGCCGCATGCTGCGCTCCTACGAATGGATGATCAGCAGTCGCTACCTGCGCGGGGCGCGCGGCCGCGGCTTCCTGTCCTTCATCTCGGTCGTGTCGGTGCTGGGGCTGGCGGTCGGGGTGGCCGTGCTGATCGTGGTGCTGTCGGTGATGAACGGCTTCGCGCGCGAGCTGCAGACGCGCATCCTGAGCGTGACCGCGCACGCCGAGCTGACCGGGCTCGACGGCAACCTGGTGCATTGGCGGCGCGACCAGGCGCAGGCGCTGAAGCTGCCCGGGGTCGCCGCGGCCGCGCCCTACATCGAGGCGCAGGCGCTGCTGGTGCACGGCGCGCGCACCGCCGGCACCACGATCCGCGGCGTGCTGCCGCGCGACGAGCGGCGCGCAGTCGGACTGGCGGAGCGGATCCGCGGCGGCAGCATCGATGAGCTGACCGACGGCAGCTACCACATCATTCTCGGCGACGCGCTGGCCGAGCAGCTGGCCGCCAAGGTAGGCGATCAGATCGTGCTGGTTGCCCCGCGCGGCAACGCCACCCCCGCCGGCATTCAGCCGCGCGTGCGCCGCTTCCTCGTCACCGGTATCTTCCATTCCGGCATGTACGAGTACGATTCCGGCCTGGCACTGGTGCACATGCGCGACGCCGCCCGCATCTACGAGATGGGCGACACGGTCACGGGCGTGCGCCTGGCGCTGACCAACCCGTTTCAGGCGCCGCAGATTGTGCGCGAGCTGGCGCTGAGCCTGGGCGGGGGCTACTACGTGAGCGACTGGACGCAGGCGCACCGCAATTTCTTCCGCTCGATTCAGACCGACAAGTCGATCCTGTTCGTGATCCTGCTGCTGGTGATCGCGGTGGCCGCCTTCAACGTCGTGGCCGCGCTGGTGATGGTGGTGAAGGACAAGCGCGCCGACATCGCCATCCTGCGCACGCTCGGGGCCGGCCCGCGCAACGTACTGGCGGTGTTCTCGCTGCAGGGCGCCTTCATCGGCCTTACGGGCACGCTGCTGGGAGCGGCGGTGGGCCTGATCCTGTCGGTCAACCTGGAATCGCTGGTGCACGGCCTCGAGCGGCTGCTGGGGACGCATTTTCTCGACGCCAAGGTGTACCTGATGAGCGATCTGCCGGCCTATCCGCAAGCGGACGACGTGCTGAAGATCTGCGCCGTGGCGTTCGTGCTGTGTGCGCTGGCGACACTGTATCCGGCCTGGCGTGCCGCCGGCACCCATCCGGCCGAGGCCTTGCGGCATGACTGAGCGCGCCGCCACCGTGGCGACGTCGCCCGGCGCTGCGCCCGCGGCCGCTGCGCCGCCCGCGTCATCCGCGCAGGCCGCCGGTCGCGTGGTGCTGTCGGCCCGCGACGTGCGCCGCGGCTTTAGCGAGGGCTCGGCGCGCCTGGAGGTGCTCACCGGCGTGGACCTGGCGGTCGAGCGCGGTGAGCGGCTGGCGATCATCGGTGCTTCCGGCTCGGGCAAAACCACGCTGCTGCAGATCCTCGGCGGCCTGGACCGGCCCGACGCCGGCGTGGTCGAGGTCGACGGCCGCGACATCCACGCGCTGTCCGAATCCGAGCGCGGTGCGCTGCGCAACCGCACCATGGGGTTCGTGTTCCAGTTCCACCACCTGCTGCCGGAATTCACCGCCCTGGAGAACGTTGCGATGCCGCTGCTGGTGCGGCGCGAGCCGCGCAGCGTGTGTGCCGAACGGGCCCGCGCGCTGCTGGCCCGCGTGGGCCTGTCCGGGCGGCTCGATCACCGGCCGAGCCAGCTCTCGGGCGGCGAGCGCCAGCGCACCGCGGTGGCACGCGCGCTGGTGGTCTCGCCCAAGCTGGTGCTGGCCGACGAGCCCACCGGCAATCTCGACGGCCGCAACGCCGAGCAGGTGTTCTCGCTGATGCTCGAGCTCAACCGCGAGCTCGGCACCAGCCTGGTCGTTGTGACGCACGACCCGCGGCTGGCGGCGCGGATGGATCGGGTGCTGGAACTGTCCGGCGGCCGGCTGGTCCCGGCTTCGGGCTGAGCGGCCGGCGGGCCTACGGCCCCGAGGCCTCGTGGCGGGAGGCCTCGTGCGAGGCTTCGCGGGAGCCGGCAGCCTTGCTGCCCTTGAGGACAGCCGGGGCGGTAGCGCGATGGGCCAGGGCGCGGTGCGACGCGGCGGCCTCACGGCTCGCGCGCTCGCGGCTGGCGCGGTGCCGCTGGCGCCGAGCGTGGTAGCGGCGCAGCGTGGCGGCGCGCCAGATGATCTCCAGGATGATGCGCCCGAGCAGTCCGCAGACGATGCCGCACACCAGGCAGCCGAGCAGGAACGGCCTCCACGAGGGCCCCAGGCCGTGCTCGAGCCAGTTCCAGGTCAGGTGGAACACGAAGTGGTGCGGGCGGTAGCGCAGCAGCAGCGCGCCCACGCGGTACGCGCCGTAGTAGACCGGCACCATCGTGAAGGGATTGACGAAGTAGGAGCCGGCGATCGCAACCGCCACGTTGAGCCGCCACCACACGGCGGCCAGCACCACCAGCAGCAGGTGCACCGGCAGCGGAATGAAGCTCACGCCGATGCCGATGCCGAACGCCGCCGTGATCGAGTGGCGGTTGAGCGACCACAGGTGCGAATCGGTCAGCCGCTCGCCGAAGATGCTCAGATACCATCTGTGACGGCGCGCGTGAACTATCTTGGAGAACTTTTTGATTAACCTACGGGGCATCGTCCAGCACTTTAACAGCTCGCTGCTGCCGGCCCCAAAGAGATGGATCACGCCAAGACGGATCACGGACGGGGCGGCCAGGTCGTGGCCGCCTCCTTCCCGGCTCGCGCGGGCATAAGCGGGCAGGCCCGCATCTTGCGGTGCGGCGCGGGGGAGGAAAATACTTCTGGCCCGAGCCGCTTTAGGTATCATCCGGCGCCTACTTGGGTTAATGCTGGCGCACGGCGGCCCTGGGCCGGCACGGCAGGAGTCGTTCGAGAAGATGTGGGAAATCGTGCAGGCGGGCGGCCCGCTGATGTGGCCCATCATTCTGTGCTCGGTCGTCGCCGCAGCGATCATCCTCGAACGGCTCTGGACGCTGCAGGACCGGCGGGTGGTCCCGCCCGACCTGACACAGAAGGTATGGAAGCTGGTCGAGGCGAACCAGGTCACGGACAAGGTCATTGTCGCGCTGGAGCAGAATTCCCCGCTCGGAAAGCTGCTCGCCGCCGGGCTGGCGAACCGGCATCGCCCGCGCGAGGTGCTGATGGAGAGGCTGGAGGACGCCGGCCGCCACGTGGTCTACGAGCTCGAGCGCTTCCTCAACACCCTCGGCACGATCGCCGGGGTCTCCCCGCTGCTGGGCCTGCTCGGTACGGTGGTCGGCATCATCAAGGCGTTCAATGCCATCAACGCCGGCGGCGCCGGAGATCCGCGCATGCTCTCCGGCGGCATCGCCGAGGCGCTGGTCGCCACCGCGGCCGGTCTGTGCGTCGCGATTCCGTCGCTGATCGCGTATCGCTACCTGCGCGGCCGGGTCGATCGCATCGTGGTGGAGATGGAAAAGAACGCGCTGCGGCTGGCCGATGCGGTCGAGGGGGCCGCGCGGCGGCAGGAGGAGATGGCGGGCAGGGCGGACGGCGGCGCGCTCGCGCACGAGACGCTCGCCTCGGGCGCGGTGGCGCGCGCCGCGGTGGGTTGACGGCCCGGATGGGCTGTGAGCCCGGATGGGCTGAACGGTCCGGGCGGGCCGCGCAGCCCGGCGGCGGGATGGATGGCGGGTAGGACGGATACGATGAACCTCAAGCCGCGACGCAACGAGGAGCCGGAGATCAACGTGACTTCGTTGATCGACGTGGTGCTGCTGCTGGTGGTGTTCTTCATGCTGTCGTCCAATTTCACCGCCGAGGGCCGGCTGCGCATCCGCCTGCCGCAGGCGGGCTCGGTGCCGGCCGAGCAGCGCAGCAGCGAGCAGCTGGTGGTGACGGTGGCCGCCAGCGGCACCTACCTCGTCAACGGTCGCGAGCTGATCAACTCCAGCCCCGATACGCTGCGCGAGGCGATCGTGAAGATCGCCGGCAGCACCGCGCGCACCGTGCCGGTGACGATCCGCGCGGATGGACGCGCCTCCCACCAGGCCGTGGTCACCGTGATGGACGTGCTCGGGCGACTGGGGTTCACGCAGATGAATCTGGCGACCGTGCAGCCGCCGCGCGGTGCCGAGGCCGGAGCGGCGGCGCCTTGAGCGTGGCCGCACTGGGTCCCGGGGGCGTGCACGTCGAGGATGTGCAGCGTGCCGGCCGCGTCTACGGGCGGCTGCTGCGCTATGCCAAGCCGTACTGGCGCATGTACCTGATCGGCATGCTCGGCATGGGGATGTACGCGATCACGGACCTGCTGTGGGCCATGTTTGCCAAGCAGTTCATCCACAATACCTCCGCCTCGGCGTTCAATCCGCGACTGCTGGCGTATGCGCCGCTGGCGATCATCGCGATCTTCATCGTGCGCGGGGTCGGTGATTACCTCGGCACCTACTTTCCGGCCTGGGTCGGCCGCCAGGTCATCAAGGTGATCCGCGGCGACCTGTTTTCCCAGTACCTGCGGCTGCCGACCGCGCGCTACGACCGCGAGTCCAGCAGCGGCATGCTGACGCGGCTGATCTATCACGCCGAGCTGGTCGCCTCGGCCGGCACCGATTCGCTGACCACGATGATCCGCGATTCGCTGATGATCGCGGTCGATATCGGCGCGATGGTGCACTACAACTGGAAGCTGGCGCTGTTCGCATTGATTGCCGCGCCGGCGATCGCCTGGCTGATCCGCAGCGTCAACATCCGCTTCCGCCGCTACAGCACCCGCATCCAGAACTCGATGGGCGACGTCACGCGCGTGGCCAAGGAGGCGCTCGACGCGCACCGCGTGGTCAAGGTGTTCAACGCCCAGGGGCATATCGACCGGCTGTTCGAGCAGGCCAACGAGCACAACCGCCGTTCCAACATCCGCCTGATCTCGGCGCGCTCGAGCAGCAATCCGACCGTGCAGATGATCGCCGCCGTCGCGCTGGCGGGGGTGGTTTTCATCGCGGTACGCGAGTTCGCCGCCGGCACACTCACGCTGGAATATTTCGCACCCTTCCTGGTGGCTGCGTCCAACGTCACCCAGCCGCTGCGCCGGCTGCTCAATGTCGCCGGGCCGTTGCAGCAGGGCATCGCCGCCGGCGCGAGCGTGTTCGAGGTACTGGACTCCCCGGCCGAGCCGCGCGGGGGCAGCCAGCCGCTCAAACGTGCCCGCGGCGAGGTGCAGTTCCGGGACGTGAGCTTCGAGTACGCGATCGAGAAGGGCGCGGTGCTGCATCACATCGATGTATCGGTGCCGGCCGGCGCGACCGTCGCGATCGTCGGACACTCCGGCGCCGGCAAGAGCACGCTGGTATCGCTGCTGCCGCGCTTCTACGACCCGACCTCGGGCGCGCTACTGATCGATGGCGTCGACATCCGCGAGTACCGCGTCGCCGACCTGCGCCGCCAGATGAGCCTGGTCAGCCAGGAAGTGGTGCTGTTCAACGATTCGATCCGCAACAACATCCTGTTCGGCCTGACCGACGTCAGCGAGGCGCAGCTGCTGGCCGCGGCGCGCGCCGCGTACGTGATGGAATTCGTCGAGCAGCTGCCGCAGGGCATCGAGACGATGGTCGGCGACCGCGGCGTGCTGCTGTCGGGCGGCCAGCGCCAGCGCATCGCGATCGCGCGCGCGCTGCTGCGCGATACGCCGATCCTGATCCTGGACGAGGCGACTTCGGCGCTGGACTCCGCCGCCGAGCGGCACATCCAGGCCGCGCTCGACCAGCTGGTGAGGAACCGCACCACCTTCGTGATCGCGCACCGTCTGTCCACCGTCGAGCGCGCCGACCGCATCCTGGTGCTGCGCGACGGCGCGATCGTCGAATCAGGCGCGCATGCCGAGCTGCTCGCGCGCGGCGGGACGTATGCGGAGCTGTATCGCATGCAGTTCAGCGCCTGATGGGATCAGGTGACCGACCCATGAGCGCCAGCGACTCGCCGGCGATGCGGCTGCAGGCGCTGTGGTACGGGCCGCGGCGGCCGCCGGCGGCGTTGCGGGTGGCCGCGGCACTGTTTGCAGCGGCGGTGCGGCTGCGGCGCGCGGCGTATGCGCACGGGCTACTGGCCTCGCAACGGGTGCAACGGCCGGTCATCGTCGTCGGCAACATCACCGTGGGCGGCAGCGGCAAGACGCCGCTGGTGATCTGGCTGTGCGAGCAGCTGTCCGCCCTCGGGGCCAGGCCCGGGGTGGTGCTGCGCGGCTACGGCGGCAGCGCGGAGCGGCACGGCGAGCCGCGCCTGGTGGATGCGGACAGCGATGCAGCGGTGGTCGGGGATGAGGCGCTGCTGCTGGCGCAGCGCACCGGCGCCCCGGTGGTGGTCTGCCGCGACCGGGTGCGGGCCGCGCGCCGCCTGCTGGGGGAGGGGGTCGACGTGATCGTGGCGGACGATGGGCTGCAGCACCTGCCACTGGCGCGCGACCTGGAGCTGGCGGTCATCGATGCCGCGCGCGGGCTGGGCAATGGCTACCTGCTGCCGGCCGGTCCGCTGCGCGAGCCGGCCGCACGCCTGGCGCGGCTCGACGCGATCGTGCTCAACGGGGAGCACGTGCGTGTCACGGAGGGGACCGCCGCCCTGGCCGCGCTGCCGCCGCAATCGGTGTTTCGCATGAGCCTGCAGGGCGATCGGCTCTGGCCGCTGGGCCGCGGCGCGCCGGTGCCGCTGGCGAGCCTGGCGGGCGCACGGGTGCACGCCGTGGCCGGCATCGGCCATCCGCAGCGCTTCTTCGCGCAGCTGGCCCTCGCCGGGCTACAGGTGATCGCGCATCCGTTTCCGGATCATCATCGCTACCGGGCCGAGGAGCTGGACTTCGCCGATGAGCTGCCGCTGCTGATGACCGAGAAGGATGCGGTAAAATGCCGCCCGTTCGCGGCAGGCAACCGCTGGTTCCTGCCGGTCACGGCGAGCTTCTCGCCGGCGCAGGCGGCCGCGCTGCGCGAACGGCTTGCGCGGTGTCTCGCGGCGCGGCAATCGCAGTCGGCACCCCGGCTGCTCGAGTTCTGACGGAGAATCACGTGGATGCACGGCTGCTCGATATCCTCGCCTGCCCGGTGTGCAAGGGGCCGCTGCATCACGCCCGCAAGGAGGCGGTGCTGGTGTGCCGCGCCGACCGGCTGGCGTTCCCGATCCGCGACGACATCCCGATCATGCTCGAGGACGAGGCGCGCGTGCTCGCGAGCGACGATCCGCTGCTCGAGCGCTAGGCGCACCGAACCATGTATCGCGTCGTGATTCCGGCGCGCTACGGCTCGAGCCGCCTGCCGGGCAAGCCGCTGCTGCTCCTGCTGGGCAAGCCGATGCTCGAGTGGGTCTACCGGCGTGCGCGGCGCTCGCAGGCACACGAGGTCATCATCGCCACCGATGATGAACGCATCATGCAGGCAGCCCATGGGTTCGGCGCCGCCGCGCTGCTGACCGCCGCGACGCACAGCTGTGGCACCGAGCGCATCGCCGAGGTCGCGCGCCGGCTGGGCTGGGACCAGGCCGATATCGTCGTGAACGTGCAGGGCGATGAGCCGCTGATGCCCCCGGCGCTGATCGACCAGGTCGCGGCCGCCCTGGCCGGCGAATCCGCCGCGGACATCGCCACCCTGGCCACTCCGATCGAGTCGCTGGAGCAGCTGCTCGATCCGAACGTCGTCAAGGTGGTGACCGACGCGCGGCAGCGGGCGCTGTATTTCAGCCGCGCGCCGATCCCGTGGGCGCGCGACAGTGCACCGGCGGGCCTTGTCAGCCAGAGCAGCCATGCGCTCGCGCGGCGGCACCTGGGCATCTACGCGTACCGCGTGGCGGCGCTGGCACGCGCGGCAGCGCTGCCGCCGAGCCCGCTGGAGCTGATCGAGCGGCTCGAGCAGCTGCGCGCGCTGGAGAATGGCATGACCATCCGCGTGGCCGACGCGCTGCAGCTCCCCGGCGCCGACGTCAACACCCCTGCCGACGTCGCGGCCGTGGAGGCGCTGCTGGCGAGCGATCAATACCGGTTGTAGCAGCCCAGCCTAGTCGTCGTTCCGCGTACCTGCCGGCGCGGGCGGCTCAGAGGGCGGCGCCGATGACCAAGAGATGTATGGCCGGGAGGGCTCGGGTGCGACCTCGCGGACCGGTCCGTGCCCCTCGCTGCCACTCTCGGCCCTACCGCCGCTATCCCCATGCGATCCCGTCTCGGCGCCGACCGCGTGATGCGCCGGCGATGGATCGAAATGCGTGGACTCGTCGTGTCCCGGCTCGCTGCCCGGGCCGCGTTCCGGGCCGTCGTGGCCATTGCCGGGCTGCTCGGCACCCTCGAAACCTGCGGCGATCGCCGAGTCGCGGCGCTCTCCACCACCACCGCCGCGCCGGCGGCGCCGGCCGCCTCGACGGGAGCGGCGCTCGCCGCGGGGCCGCTCGGGCTGGCCTTCCATGCCCGCCTCGGTGTGCTCGTTACGCATCTCACGCCCCTGCGCGCCTTCCGGGGTGCCGCCCCATGCCGCCTGATCGCGCTGCGGCTCGGCCGCACTCACCACCGTCTCCTGCTCGCGCTGGGGTTCGCGCTGGGGTTCGCGCTGTGTGTCCCGTTGGGCGTCGCGTTGCGGCTCCCGCGGCGGCTCACGATCAAGGTCCCGGTTGCCGTCGCGATCGCCCCGGCCGGACGAGGCGCGCCGCGGCTCGTCGCGGCGCAAACCGTCGCGGCGGCCATCATTGCGGCCACCGTCGGGGTGGCGGTTACCCTCGCGACTACCCTCGCGGTTGCGCTCACGGCGCGGCTCGTCGCGGCCACGGCCGCGGGCGCCGTCGCGCCGGCTGTGGCCGCGTGGGTCGCGCCGGGCAGCACCGCTGGGCGTTGAGGCGGCCGATGGCGCATCCGGCGCGGCCGGCTGGGCGGCTGCCGTGCTCTGCGGGGCGCCATCGGTGCCGAACCAGCGCCTCACGCGCCCCCAGAAGCCGCCGCTGCGCGCCTCCTCGGGCGTGGGGCCGCCGCTGGCAGCCGCCACGCTGACCGGGGCTGCGGTCCTCGGCAGCAGCGGCGCCACCGCCGGCGGCTCGGCCGGGGCCTTTTTCTCGCGCTCGGCCGGGTCGACCGCCGCGGGAGCCACTGGGATCTGGTAGCTGACCTGGGTATTCTCGGCCAGCTGCGCTTCATCCTCGCGCAGCCGTCGGATCGAGTATTCCGGGGTCTGGATGTGCGGGTTGGGCACGATGGTCAGCTGCACGTGGCTCTTGTCCTCCAGCCCCCGCAGCGCCTCGCGCTTCTCATTGATCAGGTAGGTCGCGAGGTCCACCGGCGCCTGCACGATCAGGCGCGTGGTGCGCTCCTTGCGCGACTCCTCGCCGACCAGGCGCAGGATCGACAGCGCCAGCGACTCGATGCTGCGGATGCTGCCGATGCCGTTGCAGCGCGGGCACACCAGGTGGCTGGACTCCCCGAGGCTCGGCCGCAGCCGCTGGCGTGACATCTCCAGCAGCCCGAAGCGCGACAGGCGCCCGATCTGGATGCGCGCGCGGTCCATCTTCATCGCATCGCGCAGCCGATCCTCGACCTCGCGCTGATTCTTCTGCGACTCCATGTCGATGAAGTCGATCACGATCAGGCCGCCGATGTCGCGCAGTCGCAGCTGCCGGGCGATCTCGTCGGCGGCCTCGAGGTTGGTGTTCAGCGCGGTGGCTTCGATGTCGGCACCGCGCGTGGCGCGCGCCGAGTTGATGTCGATCGATACCAGCGCCTCGGTGTAGTCGATCACCAGGCTCCCGCCGGCCGGCAGCTGCACCTTGTGGGCGTAGGCGGACTCGATCTGACTCTCGATCTGGTAGCGGGTGAACAGCGGGATATCGTCGCTGTAGAGCTTGAGGCGCCGCTGGGCGTCGCTCGGGATGAAGCGCTGCATGTACTCGAGCGCCTTGCCGAATGCCGCCTCGTCGTCCACCAGGATCTCGCCGATGTCGTCGGTCAGGTAGTCGCGCAGCGCGCGCGTGACCGCATCGCTTTCCTGGTAGACCAGGAATGGGGCGCCGCGGCCCTGGGCCGCCGCGTCGATGGCCTCCCACTGGGTCTTGAGGTTATCGAGATCCCACTGCAGCTCCTCGGCGGAGCGGCCGACGCCGGCGGTCCGGATGATCGCGCCCATGCCCTCCGGCACGGCCAGCTGGTTCATCACCTCGCGCATCTGGTCGCGCTCCTCGCCCTCAATGCGGCGCGAGACGCCGCCGGCGCGCGGGTTGTTGGGCATCAGCACCAGGAAACGTCCGGCCAGGCTGATGTAGGTGGTCAGCGCCGCACCCTTGTTGCCGCGCTCTTCCTTCTCCACCTGTACCAGCAGATCCTGCCCCTCGCTGACCAGCTCGCGGATGTTGAGCCGTCCTCCGCTCTGTGGCTGGCTGCGGAAGTAGTCGCGGGTGATCTCTTTCAGCGGCAGGAAACCGTGCCGCTGGGCGCCATAGTCGACGAACGCCGCCTCGAGCGATGGCTCGACGCGCGAGATACGTGCCTTGTAGACGTTGGCTTTTTTCTGTTCCCGTGAGGGTATCTCGATGCTCAGGTCATAGAGCTTCTGCCCATCCACCAGTGCAACCCGCAGCTCTTCGGGCTGGGTTGCGTTGACTAACATTCTTTTCATTTGCCTCTGCCGAAATTGGATG
>DATAWM010000038.1:0-45929 GCA_036267195.1 Steroidobacteraceae bacterium | reverse complement strand
GCGGCACGCAAGGGCGTGCAGCCCAACAAGAAGGCTTGAGGAAGCGATGAAGCTCAAAGTTGCCAACGGCGGTGACGAGCTGGCCGTGTCCGAAGCCAGCTTCGGCCGTGAGTTCAACCAGGCGCTGGTGTTCCAGGTGGTCAACGCCTACCTCGCCGCGGCCCGCTCGGGCACCAAGGCGCAGAAGAGCCGGGCCGAGGTGCGCGGCGGCGGCAGGAAGCCGTGGCGCCAGAAGGGCACCGGCTCGGCCCGTGCCGGCTCGATCAGGAGCCCGATCTGGGTCGGTGGCGGCAAGACCTTCGCGGCCCAGCCGCGTGATTTCGCCCAGAAGGTCAACCGCAAGATGTATCGCGGTGCGATGCGCGCGATGCTCTCGGAGCTGGTGCGCCAGGATCGCCTGGTCGTGATGCCTTCGCTGCAGCTGGCGGCGCCCAAGACCCGCCTGCTGGTGCAGCAGTTGAAGTCACTGGCGCTCGAGGACGTACTGATCATCATCGAGGCGAGCGACGAGCACCTGACGCTCGCGGCGCGCAATCTGCCCAACGTGGAGCTGCTGGCGGCCGCCGCCGTCAACCCCGTGAGCCTGGCGCGGCACGAGAAGGTACTGGCGACCGTGGGCGCCGTGAAGCTGCTGGAGGAGCGCCTGCAATGACCGCGAAGCGCAAACCGATCGGACAGGAGGGGCTGACCAGCGTGCTGCTCGCGCCGCATGTGACCGAGAAGACCTCGCAGGGCCTGCAGGAGCGCAACCACTACGCCTTTCGCGTGCGGCGCGACGCCACCCGCACCGACGTGCGCCACGCGGTCGAGCTGATGTTCGACGTCAAGGTGCAGCGCGTGCAGGTGGTGAATCAGCCCGGCAAGCGGCGCCGCTTCGGCAACCGCAACGGCCGCACCCAGGATTGGAAGAAGGCGTACGTGCGGCTGGTGGCCGGACAGAGCATCGACTACGAGCGCAGCGCGAGCGTGGCCTCGCGCAAGAGCTGACGCACCGGCGTCACGCGCAAGACGTAAGGACACAAGGCCATGGCCCTGATCAAGCTCAAACCCACCTCGCCCGGCACACGCTTCCAGCTGCGTGTCAGCCGCAAGCACCTGCACAAGGGTGGCCCGTACGAGCCGCTGACCGTTGCGCGCAGCAAGACCGGCGCGCGCAACCACTTCGGCCGCATCACCACGCGCCACGTCGGCGGGGGGTCGCGCCAGAAGTATCGCCTGATCGATTTCCGCCGCGACAAGGACGGCGTCCTCGGGGTGGTCGAGCGGATCGAATACGATCCGAATCGCACCGCCCACATCGCACTGCTGCTGTACGCGGACGGCGAGCGGCGCTACATCCTCGCGCCCAAGGGCGTCAAGGACGGCGACGAGATCCGCTCGGGCAGCGAGGCGCCGATCAAGCCGGGCAACGCGATGGCGCTGCGGCACATTCCGGTCGGCTCCACGGTGCATAACGTCGAGCTCAAGCCCGGCCGCGGCGGCCAGCTTGCGCGCAGCGCCGGCGGCTCGGCGCAGTACACCTCGCGCGAGGGCGCGCATGCGTACCTGCGGTTGAAGTCGGGCGAGACGCGCAAGGTGCACATCGACTGCCGCGCGACCCTGGGCGAGCTGGCGCACGACGAGCACAACCTGCGGGTGTACGGCAAGGCCGGGGCGATGCGCTGGCGCGGCGTGCGCCCGACGGTACGCGGCCTTGCGATGAATCCGGTGGATCATCCGCACGGCGGCGGCGAGGGCAAGTCCGGCCAGGGCAACCCGCACCCGGTATCGCCGTGGGGCTGGAACACCAAGGGCAAGAAGACGCGCCGCAACAAGCGCACCAGCAACATGATCGTGCAGCGGAGGAAGTAACTGTGCCGCGTTCGTTGAAAAAAGGCCCGTTCGTGGATTTGCATCTGCAGAAAAAGGTGCAGGTCGCGGTGCAGAAGAACGACCGGCGCCCGATCAAGACCTGGTCGCGCCGCTCGATGGTGATACCCGACATGGTCGGGCTGACGATTGCGGTGCACAACGGCAAGCAGCACATACCGGTGCTGGTCAGCGAGAACATGGTCGGCCACAAGCTCGGCGAATTCTCCCCAACGCGGCTGTTCAAGACGCATTCGGGCGATCGCAAGGTCAGCAGCGCGGAGTAATGCCGATGCAAGTAACCGCTCGACTGCGCCACGCGCGCATCTCTCCGCAGAAGTGCCGGCTGGTGGCCGACACCGTGCGCGGCAAAGGCGTCGGTAACGCGCTGGCGACGCTGAAATTCATGCCGAAGAAGGGCGCGCGGCTGGTGCTCAAGGTGCTCGAGTCCGCGATCGCCAATGCCGAGAGCAACCTCGGCGCGGACATCGACGAGCTCAAGGTCGCGAGCGTGCAGATCGATACCGCCCCGGTGCTCAAGCGCTTCCATGCGCGTGCCAAGGGGCGCGGCAACCGTATCGTCAAGCGCAACAGCCACATCACGATCCAGGTCAGCGACGGCAGGAAGGACTAGCAGATGGGCCAAAAGGTCAATCCACTGGGGATACGTCTTGGTATCACGCGCGACTGGAGCTCGAAGTGGTTCGCCTCCAAGCGGCAGTTCCCGCTGCTGGTACATACCGACTTCCGCGTGCGCGAGTTCCTGAAGAAGAAGCTCATCGACGCCTCGGTGAGCCGCGTGCAGATCGAGCGCGCCGCCAAGCGGGTCAGCATCACCATCCAGACCGCCCGGCCCGGCATCGTGATCGGCAAGAAGGGCGAGGACATCGAGAAGCTGCGCGGGGAGACCGCGCGCATGCTCGGCATGGCGCTGCTGGATGTGCGGCTGAACATCGCCGAGATCAGGAAGCCCGAGCTGGATGCGCAGCTGGTGGCCGAGAGCATCGCGCAGCAGATCGAGAAGCGCGTGATGTTCCGCCGCGCGATGAAGCGCGCGGTGATGAGCACGATGCGCAGCGGGGCGCTGGGCATCAAGGTGCGCATGTCCGGACGGCTCAATGGGGCGGAGATCGCCCGCACCGAGTGGTACCGCGAGGGCCGCATTCCGCTGCATACCTTCCGCGCGGACATTGATTACGGTCTGGCCGAGGCCAGGACCACCTACGGGGTGATCGGCATCAAGGTGTGGATCTTCAAGGGCGAGGTGTTCGAGCCGGCGCAGCTCGAGCGCGCGGCCGAACCGGCCGCCGAGGCGCTCGCGGCCCCGACCGCAGCCGCTGCTACAGCCGGGCCAGCGGCCGGCGCCGCTGCGGCCGGGGCCGGGCCGGCGACGGCAGGCGTGGCCGCAGGAGCCGCGGCGGCCGCGCCGGGAGCGGCCCCTTCGATCCAGTGACGGCCGAGCCGAATAGTTCGAAGTAACCAACTATGTTGCAACCCAAGCGAACCAAGTACCGCAAGCAGTTCAAGGGCAATAACGCCGGCCTCGCGCTGCGCGGCAGTTCCGTGAGCTTCGGCGATTACGGCCTGAAGGCCACCGACCGCGCGCGCATGACGGCGCGCGAGATCGAGGCGGCGCGGCGCGCGATGGCGCGCTACGTCAAGCGCGGCGGTCAGATCTGGATCCGGGTGTTTCCCGACGTGCCGATCACCAAGAAGCCGCTGGAAGTGCGCATGGGCAGCGGCAAGGGCAACGTCGAGTACTGGATCGCCAAGGTCAAGCCCGGCAAGGTGCTGTTCGAGATGGAGGGCGTGACCGAGGAGATCGCGCGCGAAGCGTTCCGCCTGGCCGGGGCCAAGCTGTCGGTGTCGACTACCTTCGTGAAACGGCAGGTGCGCTGATGAAAGCGAGTGAGTTGCGCGTCAAGTCCGCGGTCGAGCTGCGCACGGAGCTGCTGGCGCTGCGGCGCGAGCAGTTCGCGCTGCGGCTGCAGCGGGCCACCGGGCAGATGCCCAAGCCCGATCAGTTCGGCAAGGTTCGCAAGAACGTCGCGCGCGTGAAAACCGCGCAGCGCCAGTTACGCGCCGCCACGGCGAGCGCCGGAGAGAAGCGATGAGCGCGCAGGACACACAGGCGCAGACCGATGCGCAGACGGATGCACCGGCCGCAGCGCCGCACGCACGGGACGCGGCCGCGGGCAAGGTCGCCCGAGCGGTGACCGGCCAGGTGGTCAGCAACAAGATGGACAAGACCATCGCGGTGGCGATCGAGCGCGTGGTGCGCCATCCGACCTACGGCAAATACGTGCGCCGCACCACCCAGCTGCTGGCGCACGACGAGCTCAATGAGGCGCAAGAGGGCGACACGGTGTCGATCGCGCCGTGCCGGCCGCTGTCGCGCCGCAAGTCCTGGCGGCTGGTGGCGATCGTCGAGCGAGCCGAGCAGCGCTGAGGCGCGACCCACGGCGCCGGTGATAAGGAAACGCAGATCATGATTCAGCTACGCACCATGCTCAACGCCGCCGACAACAGCGGCGCCCGCACCCTGATGTGCATCAAGGTCCTGGGCGGCACGCGCCGCCGTTATGCCGGCGTCGGCGATGTCATCAAGGTGAGCGTCAAGGATGCGATTCCGCGCGGCAAGGTCAAGAAGGGCGAAATCTACGACGCGGTGGTGGTGCGCACGCGCCGCGGCGTGCGGCGCCCCGACGGCTCGCTGATCAAGTTCGACGGCAATGCGGCGGTGCTGCTGACCAACAAGCTCGAGCCGATCGGCACGCGCATCTTTGGACCCGTGACGCGCGAGCTGCGCACGGTGCAGTTCATGAAGATCATCTCGCTCGCGCCCGAGGTGCTGTGAGGATTTATGCGTAGGATCAGAAAGGGCGACCAGGTGGTGGTGCGGTCCGGCCGCGACAAGGGCCGGCAGGGCACCGTGATCGGCGTGCTGGCGGACGGCCAGCTGCTGGTCGAGAACGTCAACCGCGTCAAGCGGCATACGCGGCCCAATCCGCAGGCCAACCATCCCGGCGGCATCGTCGAGAAGGAGATGCCGCTGCCGCGCGGCAAGGTGGCGCTGTGGAATCCGGGCGCCAAGAAGGGCGACCGGGTCGGCATCAAGCGGCTGGTGGACGGGCGCAAGGTGCGCTTTTTCAAGTCCAATGGCGAAGTGATCGACGTCTAACAGGAGAGGCGCGAGCGCGCATCCGGATGCGCGGGCGCTGCAACAGGCATGGCAAGGCTAAAAGAATTCTATCGCACCGAGGTGACCAAGCAGCTGCGCGGCTCGCTCGGACTCGCGAACCCGATGCAGGTGCCCCGCATCACCAAGATCACGGTGAACATGGGCGTGGGCGAGGCCGTGGCCGACCGCAAGGTCATCGACGCGGCGGCCGGCGACCTGGCCAAGATCACCGGGCAGAAGCCGATGATCTGTCGCTCCAAGAAGGCCATCGCCGCCTTCAAGCTGCGCGAAGGGCTGCCGATCGGCTGCAAGGTGACCCTGCGCGGCGAGCGCATGTACGAGTTTCTGGACCGGCTGATCAGCGTGGCGATGCCGCGCATCCGCGACTTCCGCGGCGTCTCGCCGCGCGGCTTCGACGGCCGCGGCAATTACAGCCTGGGCGTGCGCGAGCAGATCATCTTCCCAGAGATCCAGTACGACACGGTCGACAAGATACGCGGCATGGACATCACCATTACGACCACGGCGCGGGACAACAAGCAGGGACGGGCGTTGCTCGAGGCGTTCAGTTTCCCGTTTCGCAAGTAGGCGCGAAGTCAGATCCGAAGGATACGATATGGCCAAGACCAACATGGTAGAGCGCGAGAGGCGGCGGACGCGGACGGTGAAAAGGTACGCGACCAGGCGCGCGCAGCTCAAGGAAGTGATCCGCGCCCCGAAGTCCACCCCGGAGCAGCGGCTGGCGGCGCAGATTGCGCTCGCCTCCCAGCCGCGCGACGCCAGCGCGAGCCGCCAGCGCAACCGCTGCGCGATCACCGGCCGCTCGCGCGGCGTGTACCGCAAGTTCGGGCTGTCGCGCTGCAAGATCCGCGAGGTCGCGATGCGCGGCGAGATTCCCGGGCTCGGCAAGGCGAGCTGGTAGGAGCTGCACATGAGCATGACGGATCCGATCGCCGATCTGCTGACCCGTATTCGCAACGGCCAGGCCGCCCGCAAGTCGAGCGTCACGCTCGCCTCTTCCAAGCTGAAGCAGGCGATCGTCAAGGTACTCAAGGACGAGGGGTACATCGCCGACTTCAGCGTCCAGAGCGACGACGGCAAGCCTGCGTTGCGTATCGAGCTCAAATATTACGAAGGCCGGCCGGTGATCGACCGGATCGAGCGCGTCA
Source organism: Steroidobacteraceae bacterium (assembly GCA_036267195.1). Classification (GTDB taxonomy): domain Bacteria; phylum Pseudomonadota; class Gammaproteobacteria; order Steroidobacterales; family Steroidobacteraceae; genus FEN-1191. The sequence continues at coordinate 39,731 of DATAWM010000038.1, read as the reverse complement.
GTCGCCCGGGGCTGCGCATCTATCGCGGCAAGGACGAGATCCCGCGGGTGCTCGGCGGCATGGGCACGGTGATCGTGTCCACGCCCAAGGGCGTCATGACCGACAAGGCCGCGCATGCGATCGGGCAGGGCGGCGAGGTGCTGTGCATCGTGGCCTAGGGCCGCACGGTGCGCACGATGGTAGGAAACTGAATATGTCCAGAGTTGCCAAACGAGTGATCGAGGTGCCTGCCGGCGTCACGGTGAACGTCGCGTCCGGCAGTGTGACCATCAAGGGCGCCAAGGGGAGCCTGTCGCTGGCGCTCACGTCGGGCATTTCGGTGGTGCAGGAAGACAAGCAGCTGGCAGTGCAGTACCAGGGTGATGATGCGGTGCGGATGCGCGCCGGGGCGACGCGCGCGCACCTGGCCAACATGGTGCGCGGCGTGACGCGCGGCTACGAGCGCAAGCTCGAGCTGGTCGGCGTCGGCTACCGCGCCGCGGCACAGGGCAAGAGCCTGAACCTGACGCTGGGGTTCTCGCACCCGGTGCTCTACCCGGTGCCGGATGGCATCACCATCGAGACGCCGACCCAGACCGAAATTCTGATCAAGGGCAGCGACCGGCAGAAGGTGGGCCAGACCGCGGCCGAGATTCGTGGCATCCGTCCGCCCGAGCCCTACAAGGGCAAGGGTGTGCGCTACGCGGATGAGCAGATCAGCCTCAAGGAAGGCAAGAAGAAGTAGCCTATGAACATCAGCAAGAAGCAGCGGCGCGTGCGCCGCGCCCAGCCGACCCGCGCGCGCATCCGCGAGCAGGGTGCCGTGCGCCTGACCGTGCATCGCACACCGCGCCATATCTATGCGCAGCTGTTCGACGGCCGGGGCGAGCGGGTGCTGGCGAGCGCCTCGACCCTGCAGAAGGATGTCGCCGGCGCCCTGTCCGGGACCGGCAACATTGAGGCCGCGCGTGCCGTCGGCCGTACCATCGCCGAGCGCGCGCGCGCAGCCGGCATCACCCGCGTCGCGTTCGACCGCGCCGGCTTCCAGTACCATGGCCGCGTCAAAGCGCTGGCCGAAGCGGCGCGCGAAGCCGGACTTGAATTCTAAGGAACAGTGCCCATGGCTAGAATCGAGAGATCGCAGAGCGCCGACGAGCTGGTCGAGAAGCTGGTGGCCGTCAATCGTACCGCCAAGGTGGTCAAGGGCGGCCGGCAGTTCGGCTTCACCGCGCTCACAGTAGTCGGCGACGGTGCCGGGCGGGTCGGCTTCGGTTTCGGCAAGGCGCGCGAGGTCCCGGTCGCGATCTCCAAGGCGATGGCCCAGGCGCGCAAGAACCTGATCAGTGTGAACCTGCGCAACGATACGCTGCATTACGCGGTCAACGGCACCCACGGGGCGACCCGCGTGTTCATGCTGCCCGCCTCGGACGGCACCGGTGTCATCGCCGGCGGCGGCATGCGCGCCGTGCTGGAGTGTGCCGGGGTGCGCAACGTGCTCGCCAAGAGCTACGGCTCGCGCAACCCGATCAACGTGGTGCGCGCCACGGTCAACGCGTTGGCCAGCATGCGCTCGCCCGAGGAGATTGCCGCCAAGCGCGGCAAGAGCGTCGAGGAAGTGCTCGGGAGCGCCGGATGAGCGCCACGGGCAGCAAGGCGGCTGGCGCGGCGCGCCGCCCGGCCGGCGGTGCGGCGGCGGGCGGTGCGAGCGGCGGTGGCACGACCATCAAGGTCACGCTGGAGAGGAGCCTGCACGGGCAGCTGAAGAACATCGCCGCCTCGGCGCGCGGGCTGGGCCTGCGCCGGCGCCATCAGAGCGTGGTGGTGGCCGATACGGCGCAGAACCGCGGCATGATCCACGCTGCGGGGCACCTGTTGACTGTGGAGCGGAGCTGAACATGCGACTGAACGACCTGAAGCCCGCGCCGGGCTCGCGCAAGCCGCGGCTGCGTGTGGGCCGCGGCGCCTCCGCCGGCCAGGGCAAGACCTGTGGCCGCGGCGTCAAGGGCCAGCGCGCGCGCAAGGGTGGCTACCACAAGGTCGGGTTCGAGGGCGGCCAGATGCCGCTGCAGCGGCGTCTGCCGAAGGTCGGGTTTCGCTCCGCGATGAAGGCGACCCGCGCCGAAGTGCGCCTGCACGAGCTCTCGGGCATCACCGATGCGGTGATCGATCTGGCCGCGCTCAAGCGCTGCGGCATCGTGCCGGCCGGCGCCCTGCAGGCCAAGGTGGTGCTGTCCGGCAAGCTCGAGCGTGCCGTGACGCTCAAGGGAATCGCGACCACGCGCGGTGCGCGCGCCGCGATCGCCGCCGCCGGCGGCAAGCTCGAGGAATGACTCGAGGGATGAATACCGATGGCTAACACAGCGCTCTCCAGCCCGACCGCGTCACTCGCGGACGTCGGCCGCTTCGGCGAGATCCGCAGCCGCCTGCTGTTCCTGGTGGGCGCGATGATCGTCTACCGGATCGGCACCTACATACCGGTGCCGGGCATCAACCCGGCCGCAGTGGAGCGCTTCTTCGGCGGCCAGTCGAACACCATCCTCGGCATCGTCAACACGTTCTCGGGCGGTGCGCTGCAGCGCCTGTCGATCTTCGCGATGGGCGTGATGCCGTACATCTCGGCCTCGATCATCATCCAGATGCTGTCGATGGTGGTGCCGTCGCTGATGGAGGCGCGCAAGGAAGGCGAGGCGGGCACGCGCTACATCACCCAGCTCACGCGCTACTGGACCGTGGTGCTGGCGCTGTTCCAGTCGTTCGGTGCGGCGGTCGCGCTGCAAAACGGCGGCATGACCACCACCACCGGTTTCCAGTGGCTGTTCGACGCCACCATCACGATGACGGCCGGCACCGTGTTCCTGATGTGGCTGGGCGAGCAGATCACCGAGCGCGGCGTCGGCAACGGCATCTCGATGATCATCCTGGCGGGAATCGTGGCGCAGATGCCTGCGGCGATCAGCCGCACCGTGCAGTCGGTCAGCTCCGGGCAGATGAATCCGCTGTTCACCATCCTGCTGATCGGCATCGTGATCGGGGTGACCGCGTTCTGCTGCTACATGGAGCGCGCGCAGCGCAAGATCACCGTCAACTATGCCAAGCGCCAGGTCGGACGGCGCATGTACGCGGGGCAGAGCAGCCACCTGCCGTTCAAGCTCAACATGTCGGGCGTGATTCCGCCGATCTTCGCCTCGAGCCTGCTGCTGTTCCCGGCGACGATGGCGAGCTTCTTCGGCACCAATCCGAATTCCAAGCTCAGCGGCTTCCTGGCCGACGTGTCCACCTCGCTGGGTTACGGTCAGCCGCTGCACCTGGTGCTGTATGCCTTCCTGGTGATCTTCTTCTGTTTCTTCTACACCGCGCTGGTGTTCAACTCGCGCGAGACCGCGGACAACCTGAGGAAGTCCGGCGCCTTCATCCCCGGCATCCGCCCCGGGCAGCAGACCGGCGAGTACATCGACAAGGTGCTGACCCGCCTGACGCTGTGGGGCGCGATCTATGTCACGGCGGTGTGCCTGATCCCGGAGCTGCTGGTGTCCTCGCAGGGAGTGCCGTTCCAGTTCGGCGGCACCTCGCTGCTGATCGTCGTGGTGGTGGTCATGGACTTCATGGCGCAGATGCAGGCGCACCTGATGTCGCACCACTATCCCGGCCTGATGAAGAAGGCGAATCTGCTGGGCGGCAGCCGCGGTGGCGGCTCGTGAGGGCGCCGCGGCGATCGGTTCCACGCGGCCCGTCGCGCCAGCCGGGCGCTCGGTCGAGCCATAGCGCAAGCGCAGGTATGTGATGAAAGTACGTCCATCAGTGAAAAGAATCTGCAAGCACTGCAAGATCGTGCGGCGGCGCGGCGTGATCTACGTCATCTGCTCCGATGCACGCCACAAGCAGCGCCAGGGTTGAGGTAGATCCATGGCACGCATAGCCGGCATCAACATCCCGATGAACAAGCACGTGAGCATCGGGCTCACCCACATCTATGGCATCGGCCGCGCGCGCGCGCTCGAGATCCTCGAGGGCGCGGGTATCCCCCCGACCACCAAGGTCAAGGACCTGACCGACGCGCACGTGGCCGCGATCCGCTCGCAGGTGGCCAAGGTGCCGGTCGAGGGCGACCTGCGCCGCGAGGTGTCGATGAACATCAAGCGGCTGATGGACCTGGGCACCTGGCGCGGCCTGCGGCATCGCAAGGGCCTGCCGGTGCGCGGTCAGCGCACCCGCACCAATGCACGCACCCGCAAGGGGCCGCGCAAGCAGGCGGTGAAGCTCAATGCACCGCCGGGCAAAGCCTAGGCGCGAACGGAGATCCATTTCATGGCTGATCAGAAAGCACAGGCACAGCAGCAGGGTGGCGCGGCGAATGCCGGACCGAAGAAGGGCGGCAAGAAGACGCGCAAGAACGTGCTCGACGCGATCGCACACGTGCATGCGTCGTTCAACAACACGATCATCACGATCACCGACCGGCAGGGCAATACGCTGTCGTGGGCGACCTCGGGCGGCTGCGGCTTTCGCGGCTCGCGCAAGAGCACCCCGTTCGCCGCGCAGGTGGCGGCCGAGAAGGCCGGCACCGCCGCGCAGGAGCACGGCGTGAAGAACGTCGAGGTGCGTGTGGCCGGGCCGGGACCCGGGCGTGAGTCGGCGGTGCGCGCGCTCAATGCCTGCGGGCTGAAGATCGGCAGCATCTCGGACGTCACGCCGATTCCGCACAACGGCTGCCGGCCGCCGAAGAAGCGGCGTGTCTGAGTTGAGCCAGCGGCGCGGATAGCGGCGCGGTCAAGTATTCAAGGAAGCAAGCAATCATGGCGCGTTACATCGGTCCCACCTGCAAGCTCGCCCGGCGCGAGGGCACGGATCTGTTCCTCAAGAGCGGTGCCAAGCCGCTGGAGAGCAAGTGCAAGCTGCAGGTGCCGCCCGGCGGCATCAAGGGCGAGCGGCGCCAGCGGCTTTCGGACTATGGGATGCAGCTGCGCGAGAAGCAGAAGCTGCGCCGCATGTACGGCGTGCTCGAGCGCCAGTTCCGCAACTACTACCAGGCGGCGGCGCGCCGCACCGGCGCCACCGGCGAGACGCTGCTCAAGCTGCTGGAGTGCCGCCTGGACAACGTGGTGTATCGCATGGGATTCGCGGCCACGCGCGCCGAGGCGCGCCAGCTGGTGGCGCACCGCGCGGTCTCGGTCGGCGGCCACATCGTCAGCGTGCCGTCCTATCAGTGCCGCGCTGGCGAAGTAGTCGAGATCCGCGAGCGCGCCCGCAAGCAGCTGCGCATCGCGAGCGCGCTGGCGGTGGCCGCGCAGGTGGGTTTCCCGGAGTGGGTCGAGGTCAACGACAAGGAATTCCGCGGCGTGTTCAAGGCCGTGCCCGGACGCGACGAGGTGCTGCCGGACATCAACGAGAACCTGGTCGTCGAGCTGTATTCGAAGTGATTGAGTGTCGTCCTTAAGTTGGGGTGCATCGTATGCAAGCATCGGTATCTGAGTTTCTAAAACCCCGCGTCGTGAAGGTACAGCCGGTCGCGCCGCGCCAGGCGCGCGTGGTCATCGAGCCGTTCGAGCGCGGCTTCGGCCACACGCTGGGCAACGCGCTGCGGCGCGTGCTGCTGTCGTCGATGCCCGGCGCCGCGATCACCGAAGTCGAGATCGACGGCGTGCTGCACGAGTACACCAGCATCGAGGGCGTGCAGGAGGACGTGGTCGACATCCTGCTGAATCTCAAGTCGGTCGCGCTGCGCATGCATTCGCGCAGCAGCGCCGACCTGCGGCTGCACAAGAAGGGCCCGGGGCCGGTGACGGCCGGCGACATCCGCGTCGATCACGACATCGAGGTCGTGAACCCGGAGTTCGTGATCGCCAATCTCACCAAGGCCGGCGAGCTGAACATGCAGCTGAAGGTCGAGCGCGGCCGCGGCTACCGCCCGGCGGTACAGCGGGTGAATTTCGAGGAGCAGAGCCGCCCGATCGGACGGTTACTGCTGGATGCCTCGTTCAGCCCGGTGCGGCGCGTGACCTACGCGGTGGAAGCGGCGCGCGTCGAGCAGCGCACCGACCTGGACAAGCTGATCATCGACATCGAGACCAACGGCACCATCGAGCCCGAGGAGGCGATCCGCCGCGCCGGGGGCATCCTCAAGGACCAGCTGTCGGTGTTCGTCGATCTGCAGGGCGAGGAGGAGGCCGCGGCCAAGACCACCGAGATGCAGTTCGATCCGATCCTGCTGCGCCCGGTGGACGAGCTGGAGCTCACGGTACGCAGCGCCAACTGCCTGAAGGCCGAGAACATCCACTACATCGGTGACCTGGTCCAGCGCACCGAGGTCGAGCTGCTGCGCACCCCCAACCTCGGCAAGAAGTCGCTTACCGAGATCAAGGAGGTGCTGCAGAGCCACGGACTGATGCTCGGCATGCGGCTGGAGGGCTGGCCGCCGGCTGGCCTGCGGCACGAAGAGGAGAGCGCGGGCCTGATCTAAAGGCGTGCCGTCCCGTCGGTCCCGTTGGGATCGCTAGAGTCTGCGGTTGTCAGAGAGTATCCATGCGTCATAAGCTTTCCGGTCGTCAGTTGTCCCGCAATGCCCCGCATCGCCGTGCAATGCTGCGCAACATGGCGGCCTCGCTGCTGCGGCATGAGACCATCCGCACCACGCTGCCGAAGGCCAAGGAGCTGCGGCGGGTGGTCGAGCCGCTGATCACGCTGGCGAAAAGCGACAGCGAGGCGCATCGGCGCCTGGCGTTCGCGCGGCTGCGCGATGCGGATGTGGTCAGCAAGCTGTTCGATGAGCTCGGGCAGCGCTTCAAGGCGCGCCCGGGCGGTTACACCCGTATCCTGCACATGGTGCCGCGCCCCGGGGATGCGGCGCCGATGGCGCTGATGCAGCTGGTCGACCGGGCCCCGACGGCCGCGGCCGAACAGCCCGAGCCGGTGGCTGCCAAGGCCAAGGCCAAGGCCAAGCCTCGCAGCCGGGCCAAGGCGGACACCGAGGCGGCATCCGAGGCGGCATCCGACGAGGGGGCGAGCAAGCCGAGGACCCGGGCGCGACCGAAGGCCAAGACGGCTCGGCGTGCCGGCCCGGCGCGTAAGAAGAGCGCCGCAGCGGACTGAGGTCGAGCCCGAATCGCGGCCGCGGCGCGGTTTTCTGGTGGAGGGAAGGAACCATGAGTCTGGCATCAGAATTCAAAGAATTCGCGATGAAGGGCAATGTCGTCGACATGGCAGTCGGCGTCATCGTGGGGGCGGCATTCGGGCGGATCGTCACGTCGCTGGTTGGCGACATCTTCATGCCGATGCTGGGCAGGGTCACGGGCGGGTTCGATTTCTCCGAGCTGGCGCTCTCGCTCGGCAAGGATCCGACCGGCAAGGCGGTACTGATCCGTTACGGCGTGCTGGTGCAGGACATCATCGATTTCCTGATCATCGCGATCGTACTGTTTCTGCTGATCAAGGCCATCAACCGCCTGAAGCATCCGCCGGTGGCCGCCGCGCCGCCGCCGCCGCCGCCACGCCAGGAGCAACTGCTGGAGCAGATCCGCGACCTGCTCGCCAAGCAATGAGGACAGAACTGTTTCCGCACGGTGCGAGCATGCGTGGTGGCGAACGCACTTGCCGCCGGAGCAGGTTAGTTTAAAATATCATTAAGACGCTATAGAATGCTGTCGCATACTTGACAAAATCAGTTTCTGTCGCTCTTTGATCGATCGTCTTCCGTTTGCCTTGATTTTCTAATTACATCATTTGGGGATCTCATCGATGAAAACAAAGCTCGCTCTCAGCGCTCTCGCGGCAGCCTTCGTGCTTGCCGCGTGCGGCAGCGGCCAGCAGGGAAGCTCGGCTCCGGCCGCGGCTCCTCCGGCAGCCCCCAGTACGGCCGCCCCCACGCCGCCGCCGGCCGCGCCGTCAGACAACGGGCAGCCCGCAGCCCCATCGGATAACGGTCAGCCGGCAGCGCCGCCTGCAGGCGGAGCCGCTCCGGCCACTCCGCCGGCCAATCCGCCGCCGGGCGGGGGTTAATCCGCCACCCGCATAAGGCGGGGGCTGATCAGGCCCGAAGAGCCTTTCAGGCTCGCGGGGAAGCCCGTGCAGGCCGGCAATGCCGGTCTGCCGGGCTTTCCTGTTTCTGGTAGCCAGTCATGCCGCAAGTCAGCGTCCGAGACAGCCGCGAAGACGACCGCAGCTGGATCCAGAGCGTCTATCGTGATTACCTGATGGATCTGGCCCCGTCGGCCACCGGCCTCTACCCGATGCTGGGGGAGCTCGGTTCGCGCGAGCCCGATCCACTGTCGCGCCTGTTCGCCGATGCGAACGGCCACGTGCTCACCATCTGCTACGCCGAGGAGCGGGCGGGCTTCGCCAAGATCAACGCGGTCGCCCTCCGGCGCTCCCCGCTTGGCGCCGCCGCAGCCCCGCCGGCCTCGCGCGTGCCGCCGAGCGACCCGTCAGCGCCGACAGCGGTACTGCCGGAATTCTCGATGGCGGAATTCTTCATCGGCCGAGCGTGGCGCCGCCGCGGGATGGGCACGCAGGCCGTGCGGCTGATCCTGGATCGCTTCACCGGCCGATGGCTGATCACCGAGCATCTGCGCAACGACGCGGCAGTGAAATTCTGGCGCCACGTGGTGAGCGCCTATACCGCCGGCCAGTATCAGGAACGCATCGTCAACGGCGAGGTGCAGCAGCGCTTCGTGTCGGGTAACCGGCGCCCCGGGCGCTAGCGGGTGCGGAGGCGGCCGGGGACGCCAGCAGCGACCGCAGGTAATGGCCGGTGATGGACTCGGGGACCTCGCAGATCGCCTCGGGAGTGCCCTGCGCCACGACGCGACCGCCGCGCTCGCCGCCCTCGGGGCCCAGGTCGATCACGTAATCGGCGGTCTTGATGACGTCCAGGTTGTGCTCGATGACCACCAGCGTGTTGCCGGCGTCACGCAGCTGGTGCAGGACCGTGAGCAGCTGGGCGATGTCGTGGAAATGCAGGCCGGTGGTGGGCTCGTCCAGCAGGTAGAGCGTGCGTCCGGTGCCGCGCTTGGCCAGCTCGCGCGCGAGCTTGACGCGCTGGGCTTCTCCGCCCGACAGCGTGGTGGCGCTCTGGCCGAGGCGCACGTACGAGAGGCCGACCTCCATCAGCGTACGCAGCTTCCCGGCGGCGGCCGGCACGTTCTCGAACAGCCGCAGCGCCTCCTCGACCGTGGTGTCGAGCACCTGGTGGACGTTGCGGCCGCGGTACTGGATCTCGAGCGTTTCGCGGTTGTAGCGCAGTCCGCGGCACACATCGCAGGGCACGTAGACGTCCGGCAGGAAGTGCATCTCCACGCGGATCAGCCCGTCGCCCTGGCAGGCCTCGCAGCGTCCGCCCTTGACGTTGAAGCTGAAGCGGCCGGCGTCATAGCCGCGCGCGCGCGACTCCGGCACCTGCGCGAACAGCTCGCGGATCACGGTGAACAGGCCCGTGTAGGTTGCGGCGTTGGAGCGCGGCGTGCGGCCGATCGGTGCCTGGTCGATCTCGATCACGCGCTCGAAGTGCGTGAGGCCGTCGATGCCGTCGCAGAGGCCGGCCTCCTCGGCGGCAGTGTCGTTCAGGTAGGCCGATGCATGGCGGAACAGAGTGTCCTCGACCAGCGTGGACTTGCCGGAGCCGGACACTCCGGTGACGCAGGTGAGCAGGCCCACCGGCACACCGACGGTGAGGTTCTGCAGGTTGTTGCTGCGGGCGCCGCGGATCGTGATCCATTGGCCGCGCGCGGGTGCGTGCCGGTGCTGCGGCACCGGAATCGACTGCCGTCCCGACAGATAGGCGCCGGTCAGCGAGGCCGGGTCGGCCTCGATCTGCGCCGGGGTGCCCTGCGCGACTACCAGGCCGCCATGCGCGCCGGCACCGGGTCCCAGGTCGACGATGTGGTCGGCGGCGCGGATCGCATCAGCGTCATGCTCCACGACGATCACGGTATTGCCGAGGTCGCGCAGGCGCTTGAGCGTGCCGAGCAGCCGCTCGTTGTCGCGCTGGTGCAGGCCGATCGAGGGCTCGTCCAGGATGTACATGACGCCGGTGAGTCCGGAGCCGACCTGGCTGGCCAGCCGGATGCGCTGCGCCTCGCCCCCGGAGAGGGTGCCGGCGCTGCGGTCCAGGCTCAGGTAATCCAGACCGACATCGACCAGGAAGCGAAGCCGCTCGCCGACCTCGCGCACGATGCGGCTGGCCACCTCGGCGCGCCAGCCCGCAAGCGTGAGGGCGCCGAAGTAGGCGCGCGCGCGGCCCACGGTCAGGTGCGTGATCTGCGGCAGGCTCTGACCCTCGATCAGCACCGAGCGGGCGGCCTCGTTCAAGCGGGTGCCGCCGCAGGCGGGGCAGGGGCGCGTGCCTAGGTACTTGCGCAGCTCCTCGCGCACCGCGTGCGAGTCGGTCTCACGGAAGCGGCGTTCCAGGTTCGGCACGATGCCCTCGAAGGCATGGCGCGTGCGCCGTGCGCGGCCGCGCCCCTCCTGGTAGCTGAAGTCGATCTGCTCCTCGCCGCTGCCGTTCAACAGCACCGCGCGCACCTGCGCGGGCAGCTCGGTCCACGCAGTGTCGACGTCGAACCGGTAGTGGCGCGCGAGCGAGCGCAGCAACTGGAAATAGTGCTCGTTGTGGCGGTCCCAGCCGCGCACAGCGCCGCCCGCGAGCGACAGGTGCGGATGCACCACCACCCGCTCCGGGTCGAAGAATTCCTGGGAGCCCAGCCCGTCGCAGGTCGGACAGGCACCGGCGGGATTGTTGAACGAGAACATGCGCGGCTCGAGCGGCGGCACCGAGAAGCCGCACACCGGGCAGGCGTGCCGGCTGGAAAACAGCAGCGGCGCCAGGGCGGCGTTATCGGGGAACGTGACGCCGGCCAGTCCACCGCCTTCGCGCAGCGCGGTCTCGAATGATTCGGCCAGCCGCTGCGCGGCCTCGGGGCGCACACGGAAGCGATCGACCACGGCCTCGATGCGGTGCTTGCGCTTGGGATCGAGCGGCGGCACGGCGTCGATCTCGTACACGATGCCATCGACGCGCGCGCGCACGAAGCCCTTGCCGGCCAGATCGGCCAGCAGCTGCGTGTGCTCCCCGCGCCGCTCCTGCACCAGCGGTGCGGTCAGCAGCGCCAGTTCGCCGGCCGGGCCGGCAAGCACCTGATCGACCATCTGGCTGACGGTCTGGGCGGCCAGGTCGATGCCATGATGCGGGCAGCGCGGCAGGCCGGCCCGCGCGTACAGCAACCGCAGGTAGTCGTAGATCTCGGTCACGGTGCCGACGGTGGAGCGCGGATTGGGCGAGCCGGTCTTCTGCTCGATCGCGATTGCCGGGGACAGGCCCTCGATGCTGTCGACGTCGGGCTTGTCCATCATCGCCAGGAATTGACGCGCATAGGCCGACAGTGACTCGACGTAGCGCCGCTGGCCTTCCGCGTACAGCGTATCGAATGCCAGCGAGGACTTGCCCGAGCCGGACGGGCCGGTGATCACGATCAGCCGCTCGCGCGGCAGCACCAGGTCGATGTTGCGCAGGTTGTGGGTGCGGGCACCAATGATGCGGATGGTCTGCATAAGGGACGCGTTGTGCCTGAAAAGCCGGACGCGCAAAAGGGCAAAGAGCCACTATAAACGCACAGGCGGGTCCGGCTCAAAACCACTACAATGGCTGCATCACGGGGCACTAGAGAAGCTTAGGAAGCACTATGGCGCGCGGCGTCAATAAGGTCATTCTCGTGGGCCATCTGGGGGCCGATCCGGAAACGCGGGCGATGCCCTCGGGCATGTCGGTCGCCAACCTGCGGCTCGCGACCACCGAGAACTGGAAGGACAAGCAGTCCGGAGAGCAGCAGGAACGCACCGAATGGCACAGTGTGGCGCTGTTCGGACGGCTGGGCGAGATCGCCGCCGAGTACTTGCGCAAGGGCTCGCAGGTCTATATCGAGGGCCGGCTGCGCACCCGCAAGTGGCAGGACAAGGAAGGCCGTGACCGCTACACGACCGAGATCATCGCCAGCGAGATGCAGATGCTCGGCGGCCGAGGCGGCGGCGGCGGCGGCGGCGGCGGCGGCGGGGCCGGTGGTGGCGGTGGCGGCGGGTTCAGCGAGGCCCCGGCACGCGCCGAGTCGGCCGAGGCAGGGCCGGCAGGCGGCGCTGGCGGCGGCGGCGCCCCCCCACGCGACGACTTCGACGACGACATCCCGTTCTGACGGGCGCGCGGGCAAGGCCACTACGCAGCCAAGGAGTTGCCCGGATTGGGCGAGCCCCCGGGCGAGAAGGGGATGTCGTCGTAAATCGTTGATTATGTGAGGACTGCGCCCTGCTACGGCGGCGCCGCGGCGCGCCGGGGGCCGGAAACCAATTACAATAGCGCCCTGTCATACATCGACCCAGCATGCCCGGCCGCTTCTATATCAAGACCTTCGGTTGCCAGATGAACGAGTACGACTCCGCGCGCATGGCGGACGTACTGCGCACCGGTGCCGGGCTGACGGCGACCGCGGACCCCGCCGAAGCCGACGTGCTGCTGATGAATACCTGTTCGGTGCGCGAGAAGGCGCAAGAGAAGGTGTTCTCGCTGCTGGGCGAGTGGCGCTCGCTCAAGGCCGCCCGGCCGGGGGTGCTGATCGGCGTGGGCGGCTGTGTTGCCAGCCAGGAGGGCGAGGGGATCACCGCACGCGCCCCGTTCGTCGACCTGGTGTTCGGGCCGCAGACCATCCACCGCCTGGCCGACATGATCTCCCAGCGCCGCGCGCATAGCCGCGCCGTGATCGACGTGAGCTTCCCGGAGATCGAGAAGTTCGACCGGCTGCCCGAGCCGCGGGCTGCCGGCGCGCGTGCTTTCGTGTCGGTGATGGAGGGCTGCAGCAAGTACTGCAGCTTCTGCGTGGTGCCGTACACGCGTGGCGATGAGGTCAGCCGGCCGTTCGACTCGGTGCTCGCCGAGGTGCACGCGCTCGCCGCTCAGGGCGTGGCCGAGATCACGCTGCTGGGACAGAACGTCAACGCCTATGCCGGACCGATGTCCGACGGGGCGCTGGTGGACCTGGCCACGCTGATCCACCACGTGGCGGCGGTGCCGGGGGTGCAGCGCGTGCGCTTTACTACCTCTCATCCACTGCACTTCTCCGACAGCCTGATCGAGGCGTATGAGCGCGTGCCGGCGCTCGCCAACCATCTGCACCTGCCGGTGCAGAGCGGCTCGGACCGGGTGCTCGCGCTGATGAAGCGCGGCTATACGGCCTTGCAGTACCGGGAGCGTATCCGCGCGCTGCGCTCGGTGCGGCCGGACATCGCGGTCTCGACCGACCTGATCGTGGGGTTCCCCGGCGAGAGCGAGCGCGACTTCGAGGCAACGCTCTCGCTCGTGTCCGATATCGGCTTCGACCAGTCGTTCAGCTTCCTGTTCAGCCCCCGGCCCGGCACACCGGCTGCCGCGCTGCCGGACGAGGTGCCGCACGCTGTCAAGCAGGCGCGGCTGGCGCGGCTGCAGGGGCTGCTGGACGCGCAGACGCTCGCCATCAGCCGCGCGATGGTCGGGAGCACGCAGCGCGTGCTGGTGGAGCGGCTGGACCGGCGCGGGCGCGGCGAGCTGGCCGGGCGCACCGAGAACAACCGCTGGGTGAATTTCGCCGGGTCTGCCGCGCTGCTGAATCGCTTCGCGGCCGTCACCGTCACGCAGGCGATGCCGCACTCGCTGCGCGGCCGGCTCGAGGCCGCGTGAGCGCAGCCAGTGCCGCCGCGCGCGAGTTCGCGCTCGAACCCGCAGACAACCGGCGCCTGGCCAGCCTGTGCGGGCCGCTGGAGGCGAACCTGCGACTGGTGGAATCGCGGCTGGGGGTGCAGATCCGGCGGCACGGACACTCCTTCCGCGTGCGCGGCGAGCGCGCCGCCTCGACCGAGTCGGTGCTGCGCGATCTGTTCGCGCAGACCCAGCATCACGAGGTGACGCCCGAGCAGGTGCATCTGTGCCTGGTGGAGCACGCCGGCGAGCTGGTGGACGACGAGGAGGACAGCGTGGTACTGGTGCCGGTGGGCCGGGAGGCGGCGCAGGAGGAGGAGCGCGGGCGCGACGGTGCTCGCGTGCCTTATCCCCGGCGCGAGGCGATCCGCGCGCGCGGGGCACACCAGCGCGAGTATCTGGCCAACATCCATCATCATGACCTGTCCTTCGGGATCGGTCCTGCGGGCACGGGCAAGACCTATCTGGCGGTCGCCTGCGCGGTCGAGGCGCTGATGGGCGAGCGCGTGCGCCGCATCGTGCTGGTGCGCCCGGCGGTCGAGGCGGGCGAGCGTCTGGGCTTCCTGCCCGGGGACATGGCGCAGAAGGTCGACCCGTACCTGCGGCCGATGTACGACGCACTGTACGAGATGATGGGCTACGAGCGGGTGGCGCGCTTCATCGAGCGCAACGCGATCGAGGTGGCGCCGCTGGCGTTCATGCGCGGCCGCTCGCTCAACGAGTCGTTCATCATTCTCGATGAGGCGCAGAACAGCACCATCGAGCAGATGAAGATGTTCCTGACGCGCATCGGCTTCGGTTCGCACGCGGTGGTGACCGGTGACCTGACCCAGACCGATCTGCCGCCGGGACGCATGTCCGGGCTGCACCATGCGCAGCAGATCCTGCGCGGCATCCCCGGCGTGGCCTTAACCTTCTTCGATGCGGCCGACGTCGTGCGCCACCCGCTGGTGCAGCGGATCGTGCAGGCGTACGAGGCGCACGAGCGCACCGAGGCGAGGCCATGAGCGCGGCGGCAACCGGGGTCCGTGCGCGTACCACGGTGAGCGTGCGCCAGCAGGTGCGCTCGCGCTCTCTGCCGCCGGCGCGCCGGCTGGCACTGTGGGCGAGCGCCGCGCTCGGAGCGCGCGCGCGCGGAGGGGAAGTGTCGGTGCTGTTGGTCGGGCCGGCGGCGAGCCGCGCGCTCAATGCGCGCTACCGCCGCCGTGACCGGCCGACCAACGTGCTGTCGTTTCCCGCCACCGGCGCGGCGCGCAGCGCCGGCCTGCTCGGCGACCTGGTGATCTGCCCGGCGGTGCTGCGCGCCGAGGCGTACTCGCAGGGCAAGAGCCTGTCGGCGCACTGGGCGCACCTGGTGGTGCACGGGGTGCTGCACCTGGTGGGGTTCGACCACGAGCATGCCGCCGAGGAGCGCCGCATGCAGCGGCGCGAGATCCGCGTGCTGCGGGGCCTGGGCTTCGACAACCCGTACCGCGCGCGATGAGCACCACGGCCAAGGGCAATCAGGGCAGCGGGCGCTGGCGCTCGCGGCTGACGCGCACGCTGGCCGCAGGCGTGCGCGACCGCACGCAGCTGATCGAGATGCTGGCCGAGTCACAGCAGCGCGGCGTGCTCGACGCCGACGCCTTCGCGATGCTCGAGGGCGTGCTGCAGGTGGCCGAGCTGCAGGTGCGCGACATCATGGTCCCGCGCGCGCAGATGATCTGCCTGCACCGCGATGATCCGGTCGCGCGCATCGTGCCGGCGGTGATCGAATCGGGCCACTCGCGCTTTCCGGTGCTGGCGGACGACCGCGACGACGTGGCCGGCATCCTGCTGGCGAAGGACCTGCTGCGGTTGTTCGCCGGTGGCGCACTGCCGGGCGCAGCGGCGCCGGCCGCCGCCGGTGCCGCCGCGCCGGTGCCGTTCGACATCCGCGAGTACCTGCGGCCGGCGGTGTTCGTGCCCGAATCCAAGCGCGCGAACGTGCTGCTGCAGGAATTTCGCGTCAACCGCAACCACATGGCGATCGTGATCGACGAGTACGCGGGCGTGGCCGGACTGGTCACGATCGAGGACGTCATCGAGCAGATCGTCGGGGACATCGACGATGAGTTCGATGTCGAGGACGATCAGAACATCCGCCGCGAGGCCGAGCGGCAGTTCAGCGTGCGGGGAGCCACGCCGATCGAGGAATTCAACCGCTACTTCAACGTCGAGCTGCCACAGGAGCAGTTCGACACGGTGGCCGGGCTGGTCATGCAGTGCTTCGGGCGCATGCCGCGTCGGGGCGAGAGCGTGAGCCTCGGTGGACTGGAATTTCGCGTCATGCGCGGCGACCGGCGCCGTATCGACAGCCTGCGGGTCACGATTCCACCGAAATTTCACACCGTGGCGAGCGCCGAGTGAGCCTGCAGCCGTCAGTCGATGTGGCCGGCGCGGCGGCCGGCACGAGTGCGTCCGGTACGAGCACGAGCACGAGCGTGGCCGCGGCGCTGCCGGCGCTGCTGGCCGACCTGATCGCGCTGGGAGCCGGGGCGCTGCTGGCGTGCGCATTCGCGCCGCTGAGCCTGTGGCCGCTGGCCATCCTGTGTCCGGCGCTACAGATGTGGCTGTGGCACGGGGCATCGCCGCGGCGCGCGGCCCGGACGGGCTTCTGGTTCGGCGTCGGCACCTTCGGGGTGGGCATCTGGTGGCTGTACATCAGCATCCGCGGCTTCGGTGGCTCGCCGATCTGGCTGGCGCTGTTCCTGGTGCTGGCGCTGGTGGGGATCATGGCGCTCTACCAGGGGTTGCTGGGATATCTGGCCGCGCGGGTGCTGCCGGCGGACGGAGCGGCGCGCTACCTGATCGGACTGCCGGCGCTGTGGCTGCTGATGGAGTGGTGGCGCGGCTGGTTCCTGTCGGGCTTCCCGTGGCTGTCGCTCGGCTATTCGCAGACCGACACCGTGCTGGCGGGCTTCGCGCCGGTGGCCGGTGTGTACGGCGTCTCCGCCGTGCTGTTGCTGCTGGCCGGGTCGCTGGTCGCGTTGCTGCGCGGGCCGCGGCGGGTGCGCGGGTGGGCGCTGGCGCTGCTGGTGCTGCCCTGGCCGGCGGGCGCACTGTTGGACCGCATCCAGTGGACTCACCCGGTGGGCGCGCCGGTCAGCGTGGCGGTGCTGCAGGGGGCGATTCCACAGGATCTGAAGTGGCAGGCCGCCAACGCCGGCCCGACGCGCGCACGCTACCTGCAGCTGGAAAACCAGGCGCTCGGGGCGCGGCTGATCGTGTGGCCCGAGGCGGCGCTGCCGCAGCTGGCCAACGAGGTCCCGCAGTACCTGGGTGACATCTACTCGCGCGCGCGCATGCACGGCTCCGACGTGATCATGGGTGTGCTGCGCGTGGATGAATCCGACCGCTTCTACAATTCGATCATGACGCTGGCGGCCGGGGTCAGCTTCTACGACAAGCACCATCTGGTGCCGTTCGCCGAGTATTTCCCGGTGCCGCATTTCGTACGGGCATGGCTGCGACTGATGAGCCTGCCGTACAGCGACTTCACGCCGGGCCCGGCGGTGCAGCCGGTGATCAGCGCCGGGGGCACGCGCCTGGCGCCGGGCATCTGCTACGAGGATGCCTACGGCACCGAGAACCTGCCGGCGCTGCGGCAGGGCGCGCAGCTGCTGGTCAACGTCACCAATGACGCCTGGTTCGGGCACTCGTGGGCGCGCTACCAGCACTTTCAGATCGCGCGCATGCGTGCGATCGAGGCGCGGCGGCCATTGATCCGCGCGGCCAATGATGGGATATCGGCGCTGGTGGGTGCGCACGGGCAGGTGCTCGCGCAAGCGAGTGAATTCGTCCCGACGGTGCTGCGCGGAACGGTACAGCCGCGTGTGGGACTGCCGCCGTACGTGCGTCTGGGTAACTACCTGATTGTAGTCCTGGGACTACTGGGGGCCGGTTACTGCGCCGGGCGGCGGGTTTGGCAAATAGTCAGAACCCGGCGCGTGGCGCCTGGGCTATCATCCGGCTTTCCCCACGGCTCGGAGTAGAGCGATATGTCGCATCGGCACGTGAGTCCCAGGCTGCTGGGCGCCATCCTGTTCGTCGGTTTGTTCGCCGCTTGCTCGCAGCGTTCGGGCGCCGCGGCACCGGGTGACAATGCGGCGCCGGAGCTGTTCCATACCGCCGTGGTCACCGCCTCGCCGGTCGCCACCGCGGCGGCCGAGCGCGGCCTGCCCGATTTTGCCGACCTGGTGGCCCAGGTCGGCTCCGCGGTCGTCAATGTGCAGGTGGTCGAGAAGGGCCCGCAGGACCAGGGCGATGATCAAGGTGATCAGGGCAATCAGGGCGATCAGGGCGGTGGCGGCGGCGATCAGGACGATCCGTTCGGCGACTTCTTTCGTCGCTTCGGCATCCCGGCGCCGAACATGCCCCGGCAGCGCAACTTCGGGCCGGTGCGCGGCATCGGCTCGGGCTTCATCATCAGCTCGAACGGCTACATCCTGACCAATGCGCACGTGGTCAACAACGCCACCAAGGTGACGGTCAGGCTCACGGATCGGCGCGAGTTTCAGGCCAAGGTCATCGGCGTGGACGAGCGCACCGACATCGCCGTCATCAAGATCGAGGTGAACGGCAAGCTGCCGGTCGTGAGCGTCGGAAATTCGGACGCGCTGCGGCCGGGACAATGGGTGCTGGCGATCGGCTCGCCGTTCAACTTCGAGAACACCGTGACTTCCGGCATCGTCAGCGCCACGGCGCGACCTCTCAACAACAGCCTGGTGCCGTTCATCCAGACGGACGTGCCGGTGAATCCGGGCAATTCGGGCGGCCCGCTGTTCAATCTGTCGGGCCAGGTGGTCGGCATCAACTCCGAGATCTACAGCCAGACCGGTGCCTATGAAGGCATCTCGTTCGCGATTCCGATCAACGTGGCCGTGAACGTCGCGGATCAGCTGATCAAGACCGGCCACGTGGTGCGCGGGCGCATCGGCGTGACCATCCAGGAGGTCACCGCGGCGACCGCCGAGAACCTCGGGCTGCCCTATCCGCGCGGCGCGGCGGTCGCATCGGTCGAGTCCGGCGGCCCGGCGGACAAGGCCGGCATCCAGCCGCTCGACATCATCCTGAGCGTCGATGGCACGCCGGTTCGGGACTCGGATGAGCTGCCTTCGATGATCGCCGAGATCCGGCCCGGCCAGACCGTGCACCTGCAGGTGTGGCGCGACAAACGGACCATCAACGTCGATGTCAGAATCGGCGTGTTGCCGGAGAATAACGCGACCGCGAGCAACGGTGGCTCCGGCGGCGGGGGTGCCGCGCCCGGCGGCAGCGCCGCGACGGCCAGCAGCATCGGCTTGTCGGTACGCACGCTGACGGCGGCGGAGAAGCGCCAGCTCAAGACCCGCGGCAACGTCGTCGTGACCGACGTGCGGGGGCCCGCCGCGGAAGCGATGCTGCAGCCCGGCGATGTGATCCTCAGCATCAACCGCGTGCCCATCAACGATGTGGCGGCCTTCCAGAAGGCCGTCAAGAGCGGCGGCCACGACTGGACGCTGCTGATCCAGCGCGACGAGAACGGCATGCCGCAGCAGCTGATCGTGACCATCTCGTTGCAGTAGGCAGCGGGGGGCGCAGGCGCGGTGCCGCCATGGGCGGTACGCAGCGCGCCGTCGGGGGAAACCTTGACGCGCCGCCGGTCATCGACCACAGAGCCGGAAAGGCATGACGGGAGCCACACCCCGACTTTGTCATGACAAAGTCGGGGTGTGGCTCCCGTCATGCCTCTACGCCTCTTCGGGTCGATGATGGGCGGTGCCAGGGTTGACTGCAGCGGCGGCGCTGGGAACCGACCAATGCGATGGCCGGCCGTGCGCCCGGCACCGTTGACCGCGGTGACGCGCCGGCGCGGGCCGCTCGTGTATTCTTGTCGTATGCAGGAACGATATGATGCGGCCGCCGTCGAGCGTGCCGCCCAGGATCACTGGGAGCAGCAGGGCTCGTTCACGGCGCACGAGCGCGCCGGCGCGCCGAAGTACTACTGCCTGTCGATGTTTCCGTATCCCTCGGGGCGGTTGCACATGGGACACGTGCGCAACTACACCATCGGTGACGTGCTGGCGCGCTTCATGCGCATGCAGGGCTACAACGTGCTGCAGCCGATGGGCTGGGACGCATTCGGCCTGCCGGCGGAGAACGCGGCGATCGCCAACGGTGTGCCGCCGGCGGTGTGGACACGCGAGAACATCCCGTACATGCGCCGGCAGCTGCGCTCGCTCGGATTGGCGATCGACTGGACGCGGGAGCTGGCGACCTGCGATCCGTCCTACTACCGCTGGAACCAATGGATGTTCCTGCGCATGCGCGAGCGCGGCATCGCCTACAAGAGGACCGGGGTGGTCAACTGGGATCCGGTCGACCGCACCGTGCTGGCCAACGAGCAGGTGATCGACGGGCGCGGCTGGCGTACCGGCGCGCTGGTGGAGAAGCGCGACATTCCGATGTATTACCTGCGCATCACGGCCTATGCCGAGGAGCTGCTGGCGGCGCTGCAGGAACTGTCCGGCTGGCCCGAGCGGGTGCGGGTGATGCAGGCCAACTGGATCGGGCGCAGCGAGGGCGTGGAGCTGACCTTCCCCTACGCGCAGGACACGCGCGCGCTGCTGGACGCGGCCGGGACCGCCGCCGATGCCGGGGCGCAGGGCGAAGGCGTCAAGGTATTCACCACGCGCGCCGATACGCTGTTCGGCGTGACCTTCGTGGCGCTGTCGGCCGAGCACCCGCTGGCGCAGGCAGCGGCCGCGGGCAACCTGGCGCTGGCGGCGTTCATCGACGAGTGCCGCCGCGGCAGCACGATGGAGGCCGACGTGGCCACGGCCGAGAAGCGCGGCATGGCCACCGGTGTGCATGTGCTCCATCCATTCACCGGCGAGCCGGTGCCGATCTGGGTCGCCAACTACGTGCTGATGGCCTACGGCGAGGGCGCGGTCATGGGCGTGCCGGCGCATGACGAGCGCGATTTCGAGTTCGCGCGCAAGTACGGCCTGCCGGTGCGCACCGTGGTGACGTCGGCCAGCGGCGCCTACGAGCGCGTCTGCGAGCCCTGGCAGGGCGAATATGCCGAACACGGCATCCTGGTCGACTCCGGCAAATTCACCGGGCTCGCTTCCGGCGCGGCCATCGAGGCGATCGCCGCCGCGCTCACGCGCCTCGGCATCGGCAGCAAGCGCGTGCAATGGCGGCTGCGCGACTGGGGCATCTCGCGCCAGCGCTACTGGGGCTGCCCGATTCCGCTGATTCACTGCGAGCGCTGTGGCGAGGTGGCGGTGCCGGACGAGCAGCTGCCGGTGGTGCTGCCCGAGCACCTGGTGCCCGACGGCAGCGGCAATCCGCTCGCACGCCATGCGCCGTTCGTCGAGTGCCGCTGTCCGAGCTGTGGCGGCGCGGCGCGGCGCGAGACCGATACCATGGACACCTTCGTGGATTCGTCGTGGTACTTCCTGCGCTATGCCAGTCCCGATCTGCACAGCGCACCGGTCGACGCTCGCGTGAACTACTGGCTGCCGGTCGACCAGTACATCGGCGGCATCGAGCACGCGATCCTGCACCTGCTGTATTCGCGCTTCTGGACGCGCGCGATGCGCGACCTGGGATTGGTGCAGCTGTCCGAGCCGTTCGCGAACCTCTTCACGCAGGGCATGGTGCTGAACCACATCTATTGTCGCAAGCTGCCCGACGGCCGCCGCCAGTACGTCAATCCGGCCGACGTCGAGCCGCAGTACGACGCGCAGCACGCGCGCATCGGCGGCGTGTCACTGATCGACGGGCAGCCGGTCGAGTACCACAGCCTCGGCACCATGTCGAAGTCGAAGAACAACGGCGTGGATCCGCAGGCGCTGGTGGAACAGTACGGCGCCGATACGGCGCGGCTGTTCGTGATGTTCGCGGCCCCGCCCGAGCAGTCACTGGAGTGGTCCGACGATGGCGTGAATGGTCAGTTCAAGTTTCTGCGCCGCTTGTGGAGGGCGGTGTACGAGCATGTGAGCGCCGGCGCATCGGCCGGGGACGGCGCGGTGGCCGGGGGCCTCACACCGGCGAGCGATCCGACGGCGCTGTCGGCCGCCGCGCGCGAGCTGCGCCATGCTGCGCACCAGACGCTCGCCAAGGTGACCGGCGACATCGGCCGCAGGCGCACCTTCAACACCGCGATCGCCGCGGTCCAGGAGCTGCTCAACACGATCGGGCGCTACCAGGAGAATGATGCGACGGCACGGGCGGTGCGACAGGAAGCGCTCGAGATCGCGGTGCTGGCGCTGTCGCCGATCGCACCGCACATCTGCCACACCCTGTGGCACGAGCTCGGGCACGCCACGGCGATCATCGATGAGCGCTGGCCGCAGCCCGACCCGCAAGCCCTGTCGCAGTCGGAGGTCGAGCTGGTCGTGCAGGTCAACGGCAAGCTGCGCGGCCGCGTCCGACTGCCGGCCGGTGCCGAGCGGCAGCTGGCGCTCGACGCCGCCCTGGCCGATCCGACCGTGCAGCGTTTCGTCGCCGGCAAGACCCTGCGCAAGGCCATCCACGTGCCCGACAAGCTCGTGAACCTGGTGGTATGAAGATGGCAGGCACGCTGTCCGGCACCCGCTTGCGGGCCGCCGCCGTGGGGCTGATGGCGCTGACGCTGGCCGGCTGCGGCTTTCACCTGGAAGGCAGCTATCCGTTGCCGCGCTCGCTGGCGGTGGTACGCATCGACGCGGTCGATACCCAGTCCGATTTCTACTTCGGCCTGCGCAAGGCGCTGCTGGCCGCCGGCACGCGCATCGACGACAACGCCCAGGACAAGTCGGTGGCCGTGATCCACGTGCTGGGTGATGACATCAAGGACGCCATCCTGGGCGTCTCCACCTTGAACATCCCGGTCGAGTACGAGCTCACCTACACGGTGCGGTTCTCGGTCGATGCGATGGGACGCCAACTGATCGCCCCGGAGGAGCGCATGCTGGTGCGCGACTACAGCTACAGCGAGAGCCAGCAGCTCGCCAAGCAGCGCGAGCAGGCCGTGCTCAGCGCGGCGCTCGCGCAGGAGCTGGCCGGGGTGGTGATGCGGCGGCTGTCGAGCCTGTAGCGGTGCCGCTGCGGCCATGATGCGGCTGGCCACGGCGGACCGCGCGGCGGTCACGCGGCTGCTGGCCGGCTATGGCCTGACGCCGCAGCTGCTGGCCGACGGTGAGAGCATACCGGGCTCCTACTGGGGCGAGAGCGAGGCCGGGCTGCGCGGCAAGCTGCTATTCGCGCGGCTGGATACGCCGCTGCACTCGGTGCTGCACGAGACGGCACATTACGTGTGCATGAGTGCGCAGCGGCGCGCGCGGCTCGACCGCGACGCCGGCGGGGACGATGCCGAAGAGAGCGCGGTGTGCTACCTGCAGGTGCTGATGGCCGATGTCCTGCCGGGCGTGGACCGAGAGCGGCTGTTTGCCGACATGGACCGGTGGGGCTACAGCTTTCGCCTGGGCACGGCCGCGGCCTGGTTCGGACAGGATGCGGACGATGCTCGCCTGTGGCTGCAGCGGCACGGCATCATCGATGAGGCCGGGAGGCTGACGGGACGGGTGCGCGACTGAACGGTCGCGTGGTCCGCGGACCGTCAGCCGCCGCGTACCAGCGCCATGATCGAGCCGACCAGGGCGATTACCGCCAGGATCAGGATCGGCAGCATGCTCAGGCCGTAGCCGGGGCCGCGCTTGGCCGGTGCGGCCACGTAGCCGCGCCAGTAGAGCAGGCGGCCGATCAGGTAGATGGCGCCGAGCACGGTGGTCCACAGCGGCCGCACGTACAGGCTCGCAAGCCATAGGGCCGGCAGGAACATGACCATCAGCTCGAGCGTGTTCATCTGCACGCGAAAGTAGCGCTCGAACATCTCGTTGCCGGTCACCGCCGGCGCGATCACCCCGTAGCGGGCGCGCGCCCTGCCCACCAGGGAGCCGAAGAAGAAGAACTGCAGGATCGCGAGCACGGAAATCAGTACGGTCGTTGCCATGTTGTCCCCCCGTCTTTGGATTCGTCAGCGCGAGAAGCGATCGGTGGCGAGCACCAGCTCGCGCGTGATGCCGGCCTCGAACGCAGAGTGCCCGGCGGTGGGCACGATGCGCAGCTGCGCCTCGGGCCACGCACGGTGCAGATCCCAGGCGCTGCGCGCCGGGCAGACCACGTCGTAGCGGCCTTGCACGATCACGCCGGGAATGTGGCGGATGCGGCCGACCTCGCGCAGCAGCTGATCGTCGCTGCGCAGAAAGCCGCCGTTGACGAAGTAGTGCGCCTCGATGCGCGCGAACGCGCCGGTGTAGTCGGGATTGTCGAACTTGGCCACATAGGCCGTATTGGTGCGCAGGAAGCTGGTCGCCCCTTCCCAGGTGGCCCAGGCACGCGCGGCGAGGCCGCGCACAGCGGCGTCCTCCGAGGTCAGCCGGCGGTAATATGCGCGCATCATGTCGCCGCGTTCCTCGGGCGGGATCGGCTCGACATACTGCTCCCACAGGTCCGGGAACAGCGAGCCGGCGCCCTGCGGGTTCTGGTAGAACCACTCGAGCTCGGAGCGGCGCAGCAGGAAGACGCCGCGCAGTACCAGCTCGCTGACGCGCTCGGGATGGCGCTGCGCATACGCCAGCGCGAGCGTGGAGCCCCACGAGCCGCCGAACACCAGCCAGCGCTCGATGCCCAGCTGCACACGCAGCGCCTCGATGTCGGCCACCAGATCCCAGGTGGTGTTCTCGCGCAGCTCCCCGTGCGGGCGGCTGCCACCGCAGCCGCGCTGATCAAACAGCACGATGCGGTAGCGCTTCGGATTGAAGAAGCGCCGCATCGCCGGATCGGTTCCGCCGCCGGGGCCGCCGTGCAGGAAGATTGCCGGCTTGCCGTCGCGGTTGCCGCTCTCCTCGTAGCGCAATTCGTGCAGTGCGCACACACGCAGGTGCGCGCGGCGGTACGGCCGGATTGGCGGGTACAGGGCGCTGGGCGGCTTGGTGGCGCCGGCGCGTGCGGCCGGTCCGAGCGGTGCGCGGCGCGGCATCGCGCGGCGCTTGCTGCTCAAACCGACACCATCGGACCGAGCGGCTTGCCACCGAGCAGGTGCAGGTGCAGGTGATAGACCTCCTGTCCGCCGTGCTGGTTGCAGTTGATGATCAGGCGATAGCCGTCCGCGGCGATGCCCTCGCGGCGCGCGAGCTCGGCCGCCACGAGCAGCATGTGGCCGAGCAGTCCCTCATCGGCGGCGCTGACGTCGTTGGAGGTGGGGATCGGCTGGCGCGGCACGATCAGGATGTGCGTGGGCGCGCGCGGGTGGATGTCGCGGAACGCGACCACGCGCTCATCCTGGTGGACGAAATCCGCCGGCAGTTCCCCGCGGATGATGCGTTCGAACAGGGTGGGCATGACGAGGGTTCGGTGGGCTGGCGGCCTAAGTCGGCACCAAGGTGCCGTGCAGCTTAAGATATCGGCTCGATGGAGCACAACAGATGAACCTGGCGCCCGAGGAGCTGGCGGGCGCGCTCGCCGCGCGCCTGCTGCCCGCCTACCTGGTATCGGGCGATGAGCCGCTGCTGGCCGGCGAGGCGGCCGACGCAATCCGTGCCAGTGCACGCTCGGCCGGTTGCGAAGAGCGCGAAGTGTTCTTCATCGAGCGCGGCAATGCCGTCTGGGATGCCATCCTGCAGGCCGCGCAGGCGCTGTCGCTGTTCACCGCGCGCCGCCTGATCGAGATCCGCATGCCGGGCGGCAAACCCGGCACTGCAGGGTCCGCGGCGCTGCTGCGCTTGCTGCAGGCGGCGGGCACGGATCTGACGGTGCTGATCATCACCGAGCAGCTCGATCGCGACAGCCAGGGTGCCGAGTGGGTCCGGGCGCTGCAGGCCCGCGGCGCGTGGGTGCAGGTGCGCCCGATTGCGCGCGAGCGCCTGCCGCAGTGGCTCGCGGCACGCATGGCCGCGGCCGGCCTGAGCGCCAGCGGCGAGGCGCTCGAGCTGCTGGCCGAGCGCAGCGAGGGCAACCTGCTGGCCGCGCGGCAGGAGATCGACAAGCTCTCGCTGCTGCTGCCGCGCGGGACGCGGGTCAGTCTCGCCGATGTCGTGGCCGGCAGCGCCGACAGCGCGCGATTTGACGTATTCCAGCTGGCCCAGGCGGTGCGCGCCGCCGACGCGGCGCGCTGTCTGCGCATCCTGGTCAGCCTCAGGGCCGAGGGCGCCGAGCCGACCCTGGTGCTGTGGGTGCTGGTGCGCGAGTTGCGAAGCATGACCTCGGAGCGCGCCACAGGCACTGCACGCGCGCCGCTGCTGCGCCTGGTGCGGCGCGCGGCGCGAGCGGATCGCACGATCAAGGGCCTCGTGGTTGGTGACGGCTGGGACGAGCTGGCGCTGCTGGCGGTCGAGCTGACCGGTGTCGGCTATCTGCCGCTGATGCGGGCGGCCGGGGCCTGAGCCCACCGCGACCTGAGCCCGCCGCGGCTTGCGCGGCGGGGCGCGCGCCACCACACTCGCAACCTCCATGGCTGAAGAACCCATAGGCCTGTTTGGCGGTACGTTCGACCCCATCCATTACGGCCATCTCAGAACTGCGTTCGAGCTGCTGCAGACGCTCAAGCTCGCGCAGGTGCGCTTTCTACCGACCGGCAGCCCGCCACATCGCGAGGCGCCGCTGGCGCCGAGCGAGCTGCGGCTGCAGATGGTGCGCGCGGCCGTGGCGGGGCAGCCCGGCTTCACGGTCGACGATCGTGAGATACGCCGCAGCGGCGTGTCGTACTCGATCGACACGGTCACCGAGCTGCGCGCCGAGCATCCGCAGCGCTCGCTGTGCCTGCTGCTCGGGATGGACGCATTTCTCGGCCTGCCGACCTGGCACCGCTGGCGCGAGATCTTCGATCTGTGCCACGTGGTGGTGGCGCATCGGCCGGGCTGGAAGGCGCCGATGATGGGGCCGCTGGGCAAGCTGATGGTCGACCGCGGCACCGGCAGCGTGCGCGAGCTGCACGGCTCGCCCGCGGGCCGCATCTACGTGCAGGCGGTGACGCAGCTGGAAATCGCCTCCACCGACCTGCGGGCGCTGCTCACCTCGGGCCGCGATCTGCGCTACCTGGTGCCCGAGCCGGTGCGCGACCTCATCGCGCGCACCGGATGCTATGCTCAGCGCAATCCTTGAGGAGGCACCCCTAGCAGCATGTCCACACCCTCTCGCCCGCGCCGCAAACCGCGACGCAATTCTGCACTCGAAGAACTCGTGGTCGCGGCGTTGGATGAGATGAAGGCGGTGAACATCAGGTCGCTCGACGTGCGCGGCCTGACCGATTTTGCCGATGCGATGATCGTGGCCTCGGGCAATTCGGACCGGCACGTGCGTGCGATCGCGCAGCACGTGATCGACCGGGCGCGCGCCGCGGGCCGCCGCTCGCTCGGCACCGAAGGGGCGCGCGATGGTGAGTGGGTGCTGGTGGACCTGCAGGACGTGGTGGTACACGTGATGCTGCCGCGCGTGCGCGAGTTCTACGCCATCGAGCAGCTGTGGGAGCTGCCCGCCGCGGCAGCCAGCGCGAAAGCGCCGCCGCGGGCCTCTCCCAGGTCTGCGCCGCGGCGCAATGCGGCGGGTGTCGCGACCGCGACCGCCCCCACCTCGGCGGCGACGAAAACGGTCGCTCGCGGTGCGCCGCGGCGCACGCGGCGGACCCGAACCGCGGCGCAATGAGAGCGGCCATTGCGCCTGCGCGTGATCGCCGTCGGCACACGTATGCCCGCCTGGGTGGATGCGGCGTTCGAGGAGTATGCCCGCCGCCTGCGACCGCCCTGGCGGCTGACGCTCACCGAGGTAGCCCCGGCGCGGCGTCGCGAGGGCATCGATGCCGCCGGCGCCAGGGCTGCCAAGGCCGCCGAGGCGAAGCGGATCCTCGCCTTGCTCACCGCACGCGATTTCGTGGTGCCGCTGGATGAGCACGGCGCCGAGCCGACCACACTGGAGCTGGCAGACTGGCTGGGGCAGCGCCGCGGGGACGGGCAGGACCTGGCGTTCATCGTCGGCGGCCCGGATGGGCTGGGCGACGAGGTCTTCGCCCGCGGCCACTGGCGCTGGGCGCTCTCGCGCCTGACGCTGCCGCACGCGCTGGTACGCGTGGTGCTGGTCGAGCAGCTCTATCGCGCCGCGACCGTGCTCGCGGGCCATCCGTATCATCGGCAGTGAGCGTGTGAGCGCTACGGTCACACGCATGAGTGCCACGGCCATATGAGCGCACCGGTGCCGGGCGCAGCGGCGCTGATCCTGGCCTCTGCCTCGCCGCGGCGCGCGCAGTTGCTCGCGCAGATCGGCGTGCCCTACCGGGTCATACCGCCCGAGCTCGACGAGCAGCGCCTGCCCGGCGAGCCAGCCGAGCGTTACGTGCGCCGCCTCGCCGAAGCAAAGGCCCTGAAGGTGCTCAGGGCGCTATCGGCGCAGCCTGCGCTGCCGGCCCTGCCTGCGCTGCCGGTGCTCGGCGCTGACACCGCCGTGGTGGTCGACGACGAGGTGCTCGGCAAGCCGGCCGGCCGCGAGGCGGCCCTGCAGATGCTGTCGCGGCTGTCCGGGCGGACACACGTGGTGCTATCGGCGGTGGCGCTGGCGCTGGCCAGTGGGACCGGCGTACGCTCGGCGCTGTCGCGCAGCGAGGTGCGCTTCCGGCCGCTCTCGCGCACCGAGTGCGCCGCCTACTGGGATAGCGGCGAGCCGCGGGGCAAGGCTGGCGGCTACGCCATCCAGGGTTTCGGCGCGGTGTTCATCGAGGCGCTGCAGGGCAGCTATTCGGGCGTGATGGGGTTGCCGCTGTTCGAGACCGCGGCGCTGCTGGCCGAGGCGGGCGTCGCGGTGTGGACAGGCGCAGGGGGCAAGGACTTGCGGGGAGGCGACGGATGTCAGCGTCAGCCGTAAAAGCTCCGGCGGTGAAGGTCGCCGCCGTGCAGATGACCTCCGGCCCGGAGGTGGCAGCGAATCTCGCGGCCGCGGGCGAGCTGCTCGCGCGCGCGCGCGATGCCGGCGCGCGCGTGGCGGTGCTGCCGGAGAATTTCTCCTTCATGGGGCGGCGCGACGCCGACAAGCGCGCGATCGCGGAAGCCGATGGTGACGGACCGGTGCAGAGCTTCCTGAGCCGCCAGGCCAGCGACCTGGGCCTGTGGATCGTCGGTGGCACCACGCCGATCGCGCCCGCGCCGGGCGAACGGGTGGCCGCCGCCTGCCTGGTGTATGGGCAGGACGGCAGGCGTGTAGCGCGTTACGACAAGATCCACTTGTTCGACGTCGACATCCCCGGCCGCGAGGAAAGCTATCGCGAGTCCGCCAACATCGCCCCGGGCTCGCAACCGGCGCTGGTGCCGACCCCCGCGGGGCTGCTGGGCTTGTCGGTCTGCTACGACGTGCGCTTTCCCGAGCTGTTCCGGCTGCTGGCGGCGGCCGGTGCGCAGTGGTTCACCGTGCCGGCGGCCTTCACGGTGCCGACCGGGCGCGCGCACTGGGAGACGCTGCTGCGCGCGCGTGCCATCGAGAACCTGAGCTACGTGGTCGCCGCGGGGCAGTGGGGCGCGCATGCCAACGGCCGCGAAACCTACGGCGATAGCCTGATCATCGACCATTGGGGTACGGTACTGGCGCGCCTGCCGGAGGGCACCGGCATCGTGACGGCGGAGCTGGATCTTTCGGCGCAGCAGGCAACGCGGCGCGATTTTCCTGCTCTAATGCATCGAGTACTGTGATGGCATCGAGTACCGTGACGGTATCGAGTGCCGTGACCGCTTCGAGTACCCGCGACATCCCGGAGGTGATCCATGCCTGCTTCTGACCCGACCTCGACCGCCTCGACCTCGGCCGCCGTGACCTCGGCCGCCGTGGTCAACGACCCGATGCGGCTGGCACGTGATGGCATCTGGGCGCCGGCGGGACTGGACGAGGGGCGCGTGGAGCGGGCTCTCGCGGTGGTACTGGGCTCGGCCGTGGATGCGGCAGACCTGTATTTCCAGGTCACGCGCGAGGAGAGCTGGGCGCTGGAGGACGGCATCGTCAAGGAAGGCCACGCCAGCATCGAGCAGGGCGTGGGTGTGCGGGCACTGGCGGGGGAGAAGACCGGGTTCGCCTACTCCGACGAGATCATGCAGCCGGCGCTGGAGGAAGCGGCCCGGGCCGCGCGGGCGATCGCGACCCATGCCGGCGACGGCGCGGTGCAGGCCTGGCATGCCACCAGCGGCCACCAGCTGTACCTGCCGATCGATCCGCGCCTGGCGCTGGCGGACGAGGACAAGATCGCCTGGCTCGAGCGCGTCGACCGGGAAACGCGTCGCATCGACCCGCGGGTGGTGCAGGTCATGGCGAGCGTGCACGCGGTGCATGAGTTGGTACTGGTGGCACGCAGCGACGGCGTGCTCGCGGCGGACGTGCGCCCGCTGGTCCGCATGAACGTCAGCGTGATCGTCGAGCAGCAGGGCCGGCGTGAGCAGGGTTACGCGGGCTGCGGCGGGCGCTACTCGCTCGATGAGCTGATGGAGGCCGACCGGCCGCTCGCGCTCGGACGCGAGGCGGTACGGCAGGCGCTGGTGAACCTGGATGCCGTGCCCGCGCCGGCCGGCATGATGACGGTCGTGCTTGGGCCCGGCTGGCCGGGGATACTGCTGCACGAGGCGATCGGGCATGGCCTGGAGGGTGATTTCAACCGCAAGGGCACCTCCGCGTTCAGTAACCGCATCGGCGAGCGCGTCGCGGCTCCCGGTTGCACCGTGGTCGATGACGGCGCCCTGCCGCGCCGCCGCGGCTCGCTGAACATCGACGATGAGGGTACCCCGACCCAGTGCACCACGCTGATCGAGGATGGCGTGCTGCGCGGCTACATGATGGACCGGCTCAACGGACGATTGATGGGCATGCCTTCCACCGGCAACGGCCGGCGCGAGTCGTTCGCGCACGTGACCATGCCGCGCATGACCAACACTTACATGCGAGCCGGCTCGCACGACCCCGGCGAGATCCTCGCCTCGGTCGAGCGCGGCATCTACGCGGTGAACTTCGGCGGCGGGCAGGTCGATATCACCTCGGGCAAGTTCGTGTTCTCCGCCAGCGAGGCATACCTGATCGAGAACGGGCGCATCGGTGCGCCGATCAAGGGCGCAACGCTGATCGGCAACGGCCCCGACGTGCTGATGCGTGTGGGCATGGTCGGCAACGACCTGAAGCTCGACGAGGGCGTCGGTGTGTGCGGCAAGGAAGGCCAGAGCGTGCCGGTGGGCGTGGGCCAGCCGACGCTGCGTATCGATGGGCTGACGGTCGGGGGTACGGCCTGAGCGGACGATTGTCCAAGCCGCTGTATGAGAGCCTGCCGTGGCTGTACGCGGCCGGCGGGGTATTGGCGCTCGGCGCCGGTTACCGGTTGCGGCCCGGCGGGCTGTCGACCGCGATTTCGGTGGCGGGCCTGGGCGGCGTCATCGCCGGCGTCGCGGTATGGCTGCGGCGGCGGGACTACCGGGCCCGGCGCGCCGACTACGCCGGCGACGACGACCGGGCGCCGCGCTGAGCGTCAGGACGGGGTTTCCACCGTGTGGTCGCTGAGCACCGTGGTCGAGCCGTGCTCCTCGGCGGGGCGATTCTGCGAGCGCTCATCCACGTACAGCAGCTCGTGCTGGCCGAGGGTGACGACGTCGCCGTCGTTGAGATGGTGGTAGCGCACGCGCTTGCCCTGCACGAAGATCCCATTGGTGCTGTTGAGGTCCTCGATGACGCAGCTCACGGGCGTGGTCACGATCTGGCAGTGATGGCGGCTGACGAAGCGGCTGTCGATCTGCAGGTCGTTGGCGGCGGTGCGGCCGATGATCAGACGGCCGGCGTGCAGCGTGTGGGTGCTGACGGTGCGGCCGCCGCTGGCCAGCAGGATGCGGGCGAAGGCCTGCCCCAGCTCGGTGCCGCCGGGCCTCTCCTCCTGCGGATCGATGCTGCCGTCGGCGCGCAGCTGCATCAGCCGCGTGCCGGTGCGCGAGGCGTACTCCACCCACTGCAGCTCGTTGATCGCGGCGTGTACGTCCTCGATGCTGACCTTGTCGCGATTGCCGTTCCAGGCGGCCAGCATCGCGGTGTCGCACAGCGTGTTCACCAGCCGCGGCACCCCGCCGGTGTAGCGGTAGATGAGATCGAACGTGTCGGGGGCGAAGATCTCGCGCCCCTGCGAGCCGGCGACCTCGAGCCGGTGCAGGATGTAGGCGTGCATGTCGGTGCTGGACAGCGCCGGCAGGTGAAAGCGCAGCCGGATGCGCTGTGAGAGCTGCTCGAGCTCGGGCGCGTCGAGCTTGTCGTTGAGCTCGGGCTGGCCCGCCAGGATGATGCGCAGCACCTTTTCCTTGGTGGTCTCGATTCCGGAGAGCAGCCGCACCTCCTCGAGCACGCGCTGGGAGAGGTTCTGCGCCTCATCGATCACCAGCACGAGCTTGCGGCCCTGCTCGTACTGATCGAGCAGATATTCCTTGACCGTCGCCAGCAGCTCGGCCTTCTTCATGTGAAACGGCTTGAAGCCGAACTGCACCAGCACCGTCTGCAGGAATTCGATCGACGACACCTGCGTCTGGTTGATCTGCGCCACCAGCACATCGTCCTGCAGCTCGTGCAGGAAGGTCTCGATCAGCGTGGTCTTGCCGCAGCCGATCTCCCCGGTGATCACCACGAAGCCGTCGGTGAACCACACGGTCGATTCCATGTAGGCCTTGGCGCGGGCGTGGGCCTTGCTCAGG
The DNA here is from genome assembly GCA_036267195.1 of Steroidobacteraceae bacterium. Lineage (GTDB taxonomy): Bacteria > Pseudomonadota > Gammaproteobacteria > Steroidobacterales > Steroidobacteraceae > FEN-1191. The sequence continues at coordinate 7,322 of DATAWM010000038.1, read as the reverse complement.
TAGAGAAACTGCGGATCCGGCGTCAGCCGGAACGGCAGCTCCTGCAGATTGAACAGCTCGCGGTACATCGCCGGTGAGGATACTACGGCTGAAACTGCGGCCGAAACGGCAGCTGCGGATACAGCCGCGCCAGCAGGGCCGCGGCGCGCTCGCTGCGGCGGCGTGCGCTGCTCTCCATCAGCGTGCAGTGCCCGAGCTTGCGCCCGTGACGGGCGTCCTTGCCATAGTCGTGCCAGTGTAGGCCGGGCTCCGACAGCAGTTGCCGCGGCTGCGGCATGGCGCCGATCAGGTTGATCATCGCGGCATGGCCGCGCGCAGTGGTGGCGCCGAGCGGCAGGCCGGTGATCGCGCGCAGGTGATTCTCGAACTGGCTGGTGACCGCGCCTTCGATGGTCCAGTGGCCGGAGTTGTGGACCCGGGGTGCCATCTCGTTCGCGAGCAGCCGGCCGCGATGGACGAAGAACTCGATGGTCAGTACGCCCACGTAGCGGAAGGTCTCGAGCACGCGCCGCAGGCTCGCAGCGGCTGCGCGCGAGAGCCGCGGCACCGGCCACGGCGCCAGCGTCAGCCGCAGAATGCCGTCGTGATGGTAGTTGCGGTTGAGCGGATAGATCGCGATCGTGCCGTCGCGCGCGCGCGCGCCGATGATCGATACCTCGTAGTCGAACGGCACGAACTGCTCGTACAGCAGCGGCACGCCGCCGAGCCGCTCCCAGGCGCGCTCCAGGTCCGCGGCGGTGCGCAGCACGCACTGGCCCTTGCCGTCGTAGCCGAGGCGGCGCGTCTTGAGCACGCCGGGCACTCCGATGCGGCCGACCGCGCGTACCAGCGCGGCGCGGGTGTCGACCGCGGCGAAGCGCGTGGTCGGGATCGACAGGCGCTCGAAAGTGCGCTTCTCGCTCAGGCGGTCCTGCGCGGCCGCCAGCGCGCGCAGCGGCGGGGCGATGCGCACGGCGCCACGCCGGCCGCCGATGGCCGCTGCCAACGCTTCGACCGAGACGTTCTCCCAATCGAAGCTGATGACCTCGCTGCGACGGGCCAGCTCGCCGAGCAGCGCCGGATCGTTGATGTCGCCGGCCAGCACCGGTGCCAGGCGGCCGGCGGGCGTGTCGGGGCCGCGATCGAGAAACAGGAAGTCCAGGCCCAGCGGATAGCCGGCCAGCGCCAGCATGCGGCCGAGCTGTCCGGCGCCGATGATGCCGATGGTCACCGCAGTTGCCCGAGGGTCATCGGGAGGGATCGAGCGGCCGGGGCGCCATCGATGGTACCGCCGCACTCAGCCGTGTGGGCGCGGGTCGGGCTTGGCCAGCACGGCGGCGGTCTGCGCGGCGCGCTGCTCGGCCAGCGCGTGCGCGATCGCCGGGTAGCGCGGGGAGAGCAGCGCCGCGGCGAATAGCGCCGCGTTGGTCGCGCCGGCGGCGCCGATCGCGAAGGTGGCCACCGGCACGCCGGCGGGCATCTGCACGATCGACAGCAGCGAATCCAGTCCGCTGAGCGCGCGCGACTGCACCGGTACGCCCAGCACCGGCAGCAGCGTCTTCGCAGCCGTCATGCCCGGCAGGTGGGCGGCGCCGCCGGCCCCGGCGATCAGCACTTCCAGCCCGCGCGCGGCGGCACCGGCGGCGTATTCGAACAGCAGGTCGGGTGTGCGGTGCGCGGAGACCACACGGGTCTCGAACCCGATGCCCAGCTGCGAGAGCGTCTCGGCGGCCGAGCTCATCGTCTCCCAATCCGAGGCCGATCCCATGATGAGGCCGACCAGGATTTTCATCGGCGCAGCGGGGCTCATCGGGGTAGGGGTGCCTTCATCGGCGCAGAGCCTTCATCGGTGCAGTGTAGCATCCAGCGCCCGCTCGATCGGGCCCGGGTCGATCTGGCGCATCAGCCGGCCGATGTACTGCTGCTGGCGCGCCAGCGCGGGGCGGCTGCGCAGGCGCTGAGCCTCCAGCACCGCCGCGAGCAACTCCTCGGGCAGCGCGAGGCTGTGCAGTTGCACGCTCTTCAGGCTCGTGAGCCGCACGCCGAGCTTCTGCAGAGCGATCGCATGGCGCTTGCGGGCGCTGCGGCTGGGCTGGGGCGCGCTGGCGTCGGCGTCGGCGGTACCGGCGGTGGTGGTGCCGGCGTTGCCGGCGTTGCCGGCGGTGTCATCGTGGTTGCGTCGTGCCATGCGCTGGGCGCTCGTGATCTGACGGACGGGCGGGTCCGCGCTGCTACAATCGGCCGATCGGATCATCGCACAGGGTAGAGCATGCCGCAGCAGATCGACGCTTCACGCATCAGCGAGCTCAAGGAAGTGGTCTCGGGCGCGCTGGCAGAGGCGCAGGCCGCCGGGGCCAGCCAGGCCGATGCCGACGCCAGTCTGCAGCGCGGGCTCACTGTCACGGTGCGGCTGGGCGAGGTCGAGACGATCGAGTACCACCGCGACCGGGGCCTGTCGGTCACGCTGTACTTCGGCCAGGCCAAGGGCTCGGCCAGCACCGCGGACCTCTCGCCCACGGCAGTGCGCGAGACCGTGCTGAAGGCGGCGGCGATCGCCCGGCACACCGCGGCCGATGAGTATGCAGGCCTGGCCGACCCGGACGAGCTGGCACGCGATATCCCCGACCTGCAGCTGCATCACCCCTGGGATATCGAGCCGGAGCAGGCCGTGATACTGGCGCGTGAATGCGAAGCGGCCGGGCTCGCGTGCGATGCGCGGCTGAAGAACTCCGAGGGCGCCACCGTCACGACCCACTCTGGCGTGCGCGTCTATGGCAACAGTCACGGCTTCCTCGCCGGCGTGCCGAGCACCAGCCACTCGCTCAGCTGCGCGCTGGTCGCGCAGGGCGAGGGCGAGATGCAGCGCGACTACTGGTATACGGTGGCGCGCAATCCGAGTGCGCTGGATGCGCCGCAGGCGGTCGGTCGGCGCGCGGCGGAGCGCTCGCTGTCGCGGCTGGGGGGCTCGAAGCTCTCGACACGGCGCGCGCCGGTGCTGTTCGCGCCGGAGCTGGCACGCGGGGTATTTGGGCACTTCATCAGCGCGATACGCGGGCCGAGCCAGTACCGCCGCTCGTCGTTTCTGCTGGACGCGGCCGGACAGGCGGTGTTTCCGGCCTTCCTCGATATCGCCGAGCGGCCGCACCTGCGCGCAGGCCTGGCCAGCAGCCCGTTCGATGCCGAGGGCGTCACCACGCGCGATCGCGATCTGGTGCGCGCCGGGGTGCTGCAGGGCTACGTGCTCGGCAGCTATTCGGCGCGCAAGCTCAAGCTGCGGACCACCGGCAACGCCGGCGGCATCCACAACCTGCTGGTGGGCTCGACCGAGAGCGGCGACTTCGAGGCGATGCTGCGCCGGATGGACACGGGCCTGTACGTGACCGAGCTGATGGGGCAGGGCGTCAATGGCGTCACCGGCGACTACTCGCGCGGCGCCAGCGGCTTCTGGGTCGAGCACGGTGCGATCAGCTTCCCGGTGCACGAGTTCACCATCGCCGGCAATCTGCGCGACATGCTGCGCAACATCGTCGCGGTCGGCAGCGATCTGGACATGCAGGGGGCGATCCGCACCGGCTCGCTGCTGGTGGAGCAGATGACCATCGCAGGGGAGTGACGGGCGCCATCACAGGAGCCGCTTCGTGAATCGGTGGCGTCTCGTACGCCTGTCGCTACGGTTTCGCTATGGGGATCCTGTGATGGCGGGTCACTCTACGGCGCGGCGGTCAGCCGCTGCAGCGCCTCGTGGTACTTGGCGCTGGTGGCCTCGATGACCTCGCGCGGCAGGTGCGGACCGGGCGGCCGCTTGTCCCAGTGCAGCGCCTCGAGGTAGTCGCGCACGTACTGCTTGTCGAACGAGGGGGGGCTCGTGCCGACCCGGTAGGTATCGGCCGGCCAGAAGCGCGAGGAGTCGGGTGTGAGCACCTCGTCGATCAGCGTGAGGCGGCCGGAAGCATCCAGGCCGAACTCGAACTTGGAGTCGGCGATGATGATGCCGCGCGTGCGCGCGTGCGCGCAGGCGGCGCGATAGAGCGCCAGTGAGGTGTCGCGCACCTGCGCGGCGAGCGCGGGGCCGAGCATGTCCTGTACGATCTCGAAGCTGATGTTCTGATCGTGCTCGCCGAGCGCGGCCTTGGTCGCCGGGGTGAAGATCGGCTCGGGCAGCGCCTGCGCCTGCTGCAGGTCCGGCGGCAGCGCGATCCCGCACACCTGCCCGCTGGCCTGGTAATCGCGCCAGCCGGAGCCGATCAGGTAGCCGCGCACCACGGCCTCGATCGGCAGCGCGCGCAGCCGCTGTACGATCATCGAGCGGCCCTCGAGCACGGCACGCTGGGCCGCATCGGGCACGGCTACCGACAGCGGCAGGCCGGTCAGGTGGTTGGGCACGAGCGCGCGCGTGCGCTCGAACCAGAACAGCGAGATCTCGGTCAGCACCCGCCCCTTGCCCGGGACGGGATCGGGTAATACCACATCGAAGACAGAAAGACGGTCTGTGGCGATGATCAGGAGCTTATCTTCGCCGATCGTGTAGAGATCGCGTACCTTGCCGCGCTGCGGTGGCGCGAGCCCGGCGAGTTCGGTCTGGTAGAGCGTGCTGTCGTCGACCGTGGCGGGTGTGTTGGCCAAGGCTTGCTACCATACTGTGTAGCGCGCGAGACGGGCGCGCCTAAGGGCGCGCATCTTGCCGCCCGCGCGGCAACGAGGTCAAGCACGCGGTGCGGCCGCCAGGCAGGCGGGGCTGCCGCGGTGCCTGCAGGCAGTGGGACGGGTGGATGGCTATGAACTGGGGTGGCAAGCTCATCGGCGGCACGCTCGGCATGCTCGCGCTCGGGCCCATTGGTGCGGCGATCGGGGTGTTCATCGGCCACCAGTTCGATGCCGGCGGGGGCGCCTCGAACCTGCTCGGCGGCACCGTGTTCGGCGCCGGACCGGATCCGCGCGAGGTCAACCAGCTGTTCTTCCCGACCACGTTTCGGGTGATGGGTCACATCGCCAAGGCCGACGGGCGGGTGTCGGAGCAGGAGATCGCCTCGGCCCGCTCGGTCATGTACGCGCTGCATCTGCAGGACAGTCAGATTCAAAAGGCGATCGGGTACTTCGGCGAGGGCAAGCGGCCGGACTTCGAGCTGGAGGCGGCGCTGCGGCGGCTGCGCCGGGCGATCGCGCCATTCCCGGAGCTGGCGCATTTCTTCGTGGAGATCCAGTTGCAGGCCGCGCTCGCGGGCAACGGGCTACCGCCGCCTCTGCGCGAGCGCATCAGTTGGATCGCCGCGCGGGTGGGGGTGGGGCCGATCGATGTCGCGCGGCTGGAGAGCGTGCTGCGCTTTCGGATGGGGGCCGGCGCGGGCCGCGCCTACGCCGGCGGCGGTCCCGGCGACGGCGGGGCCTACGTGAGCGACGAGCAGCGTACGGCGCAGGCCTACAGCGTGCTGGAGGCCACCGCGGACATGCCGGATGAGGAGGTCGTCAAGTGCTACCGGCGCCAGATGAGCCGCCATCATCCGGACAAGCTCAAGGCCAACGGCCTGCCCGACTCGATGCTCGAGCGGGCCAAGGAGCGCGCGCAGCAGATCCGCGCCGCCTATGAGCTGATCCGTGAGCGGCGCGGCATGCGGTAAGGTCGCCGCGGCATGCGGTAGGGCGACCGCCGCATGCGGTAGACTGCCGGCCGCATGAGCCGGGAATCGCCTGTGTCTTCGCACGCCTCGCCGCATTGGATCGCCCCGTCGATCCTGTCGGCCGATTTCGCACGTCTGGGCGAGGAGGTGCGCGCGGTGCTGGCGGCGGGCGCCGATCTGATCCACTTCGACGTGATGGACAACCATTACGTGCCGAACCTGACGGTGGGGCCGGTGGTGTGCGAGGCGCTGCGCCGCGACGGGATCGACGCGCCGATCGACGTGCACCTGATGGTGCGGCCAGTGGACCGGATCGTGCCGGACTTCGCCGCCGCGGGGGCGAACTACATCAGCTTTCATCCTGAGGCGAGCGAGCACGTTGACCGCACCATCGGCCTGATCCGCGAGCACGGCTGCCGGCCCGGACTGGTGCTCAACCCGGCCACGCCGCTCGACTGGCTCGACTACACGCTCGACAAGCTCGACCTGGTGCTGCTGATGTCGGTCAACCCGGGCTTCGGCGGTCAGCCGTTCATCCCGTCGGTGCTGGGGAAGATCCGCGAGGTGCGCCGCCGCGTGAGTGCCAGCGGACGCGCGGTGCGCATCGAGGTCGACGGCGGCGTCAAGGTCGACAATGTCGCGCAGATCGTGCAGGCCGGCGCCGATACGCTGGTGGCCGGCTCGGCGATCTTCGGCAGCGCCGACTACGCCGCGACCATCCGCGCGATGCGGGCCGAGATCGCGCGCGCGCAGCAGGGGAGGTAGAGCCGGCTACTCCTCGTCGTCGTCGGCGAACGCGGCCGCGGCCTTGGGACGTTCGACCGGCTTGCCGGAGAAGCCGCCCCCCGTGCCGCTACCGGCTCCGCTGCCGCCGGGGCGCGCAGGGACGATCACCGGACGGGTCTTGATCTTCGGACGGGCGTTGAATACGACGATGGTCTTGCCGGTGGCACGCAGCAGCCCCTGCTCCTCCAGCACTTTCAGCACCCGGCCGGCCATCTCACGCGAGCAGCCCACCAGGCGCGAGAGCTCCTGGCGCGAGACCTTGATCTGCATGCCCTCCGGATGGGTCATGGCGTCGGGCTCTTCACACAGGTTGTTGATCGCATGGGCGACGCGGCCGGTGACGTCGACGAACGCCAGGTCGCCGAGCTTACGGTTGGTGCGGTCCAGGCGCGTGGCCAGCTGGGTGGCGAGCTCGAAAATCAGCCCCGGGCTTTCGGTCGCGACCTGGCGGAAGCGCGGGTAGGTCATTTCGGCGAGCTCGCAGGCACTGCGGGTGCGTACCCATGCGCTGCGGGTCGGTTGCTCGTAGAACAGCCCCATTTCGCCGAAGAACTGCCCCTTGTTGAGGTAGGCAAGCACCATTTCGTTGCCTTCCTCGTCCTCGATCATCACCTCGACCGAGCCGTTGATGACGTAATAGAGGACGTCCGGCAGGTCGCCGGCATGGATCAGCACGGTCTTGGAGGGTACCGTGCGGATGCGGCAGTAGCTCAGGAAACGGTTGATCGCGGGAATGTCGCTCAGCGGTCTGACATTCTCTTCCATGTTGTACTGGCCTTCATTGATTTACTTGGCAAAGCTGGCACGCTATTTATTACATAAACACTGTCGGCTGCAAGAGACGCTGTTGCAGGAGTGTGGCACGCGTCACGCTCGCTGGCATCGTAGTGCCTTGATTTAGCGCAAATAGGTGGGATTTATAGCCAATACGCGGTGCTCGTC
>DATAWM010000037.1:0-114287 GCA_036267195.1 Steroidobacteraceae bacterium | reverse complement strand
GGCCACGCCGGTGCCGCCGATGGTGTAGGAGGCGTTGCCGTCGCCGCCGCCGATCGAGATGCTGCCGTCGGTCACCTTCTCGTGCTTGTAGACCAGCGCCAGGTCGAGCGCCGTGAGCGGCTTGTACGCCACACCGACGTTGAAGTACTGGTCCTTCAGCTCGGGGTCATAGTCCTTGCTGGGTTTGGCCTCGTCGTAGCGGGCGAACACCGACCACTGCGGCACGAAGGCATACGATGCCCAGGCCGAGTAGCCGTCGGCCTCATCGCTCTTGACCGAGCCGGTCGGATCCGCGGTGGTGACGTTGGTCGCCACGACCACGCCGCCCGGACCGGACAGCACACCGGTCGAGGCACTGGCGGATTTGTAGTTCTTCGCATCGAAGTACTCGGCGCCGACGCGAATGCCGCCGGTGACCACCGCGGCAACCAGGTCCCAACGGCTGGCGGTGTTGCTGGCGTAGTTCGTGGTGGCCGCGGTGACCTGTCCCAGGTGCCCGTTGTAGAAGCCGGCGCCCAGATTCAGCCAGTTCACCGGCTTGAAGCCGACGGCGGCCTCGAAATCGACGTCGTCGGTGCGCGTCGGATTCTTGTAGCCGCCGCCATCGACCACGGAGACCGAATAGTTGAACCAGCCGTTGCCGCCGGCCACCCCGGTGGCATTGAGTCCCCAGTCCGCCGTGCTGGCGTAGCCGAGCCGGTCGGTCTCGACCTTTTCCACGTAGCGATACCCGTACAGGTTCTGCACGTAGCTGGTCCACGGAGAATTGTAGGAGCCGGCATGGAACACGAAGGCGTCGTTGAACCGGGCCTGCAGGTACAGCAGCTTGATGAACAGCTCGGTCACCCCGCCGCTGCTGGCCGTCGAGCTGCTGCTGTAACCGGTGCCGGACGTGCTGCTGATGTACTGCGCGTCGGTGGTGAGGTTGGCGGACAGGACGTCGTTGAAGGTGTGATTGACGATCAGGTAGGCCCGCTTGACGTCGAAGCCGGTGCCGCTCGGGGGCACTTTCGTGCCGTCGCTCTGCTCGTCGACATCGCCGAAGTCGGCGAAGATCTGCCCGCCGATCGTGGTGTTGGCACCGACATCGGCCGCCATGGCCGAACCGGCACCCATGAGACCCGCCACCAATACCGCAATGAACCGCTTATCCATCCAACCTGCTCCCTAAGTCATATCGAAGGCCACCGTGCGATCGAACTGCATCGCTCAGCATTGCGGCATCGTGACGGCAGGGAGTTACAAAGTCGGTATCGCGCCAGTCACAGCGCGGTCAGCACAGGTCACAACGCGGTGACCGGCGGTAACAATCCGGTGATGGAGAGATCGGTGCGATCAGCTCAGCGCGACCGGCACGAAGATGCGCTGCTCGCCGCGCTGGATCAGCAGCGCGACCTGCGTATCGTGCCGGTGCAGCAGCTCGCGCAGTTGGGCGACGCTGCCGACCGGGGTGCCGTCGACCGCCAACACCACGTCGCCCTGCTGGATGCCCGCGGCGGCGGCGCGCCCCTGCGCCACCTCCACCACCAACCCGTGGGTGACGCCGGCCTGATCGCGCTCATCCTGCGTCAGCGGCCGCAGCGTGAGGCCCAGATGTACCTGGTCCGATGCCGGCGTGACGTGCGCAGCGGAGGCCACCTGGTCGGCCGAGCCGATCGTGGCGGTGAGCGTGATGGGCTTGCCATCGCGCCAGATCTGCAGGGCCGCCCTGCTGCCGGGGAGCGTGGTATTGACGCGCATCGACAGTGCCGCGGCATCGGCGATGCTCACGCCGTCGTACTTGAGGATCACGTCGCCGCTCATCAGCCCGGCGCGCGCGCCCGCGCTGTCGGGTTCCACCTTGGCCACCAGCGCGCCGCCAGGGGACTGCAGCTTGAAGGAACCTGCCAGGGATTGATCGACATCCTGCACCTCGACACCGAGCCGCCCGTGCTCGACCTTACCGGTCTTGACGAGCTGCGTTTCCGCCTGCTCGGCCAGGTTGATCGGGATCGCGAACGAGATGCCCTGGTAGCCGCCGGAGTTGGTATAGATCTCGGAGTTGATGCCCACCACCGCACCGGAGGCATTGAACAGCGGGCCGCCGGAGTTGCCTGGATTGACGGCCGCGTCGGTCTGGATGAAGGACACGTAGCCGCCGTCGGGCAGCGAGCGCGCGGTGGCGCTGACGATGCCGGCGGTCGCGGTCTCCTGCAGCCCGAACGGCGCGCCGATCGCCATCACGTAATCGCCCACCGCCAGCTGATCGGAATTGCCGAGCCGCACCACCGGCAGGCCCTGCGCATCGATCTTCAGCGCGGCGATGTCGCTGCTGCGGTCCGCGCCGAGCACCTTGGCCTTGAATTGTCGGTGATCCGACAGCGTGACGGTGACCTGCTGGGCACCGCGGACGACGTGGGCATTGGTCAGGATCAAGCCGTCGGAATTGATGATGAATCCGGAGCCGAGCGCCCGCATCGGCACGGTGTTGCCGCGCGGGGCGGGCATGCCGCGGAAGAACTGATAGAAGGGATTGTCATTGCCGTTGCCGCCGAACGGTGCGCCGAAATCGAACGGCTGCGCATCGGCGACCTTGGTCTGCCCGACGGTGGTGATCCTGACGACCGCGGCCTGGTTGTGCGCGAAGATCGCGCGGTAATCGGGCGCGGTACCGGGCGGGATCGCGCTCGGATACGCGCTGGATGCGGATACGGACGCCGGCAGCAGCGCCGGGGCGACCCCGGCGGTTCGCAGCAGTGTCGGGGCGGACCAGCCGGTGACAGCCCCGATGGCGAACAATCCGGCCGCGGTCCACGCAAATTTTCTCGCACGCGATGGCATGGCAAAGCCTCCTGTGAAACGCAGCCATCAAGCGCTGGCTACGGCCGCTAGCTTCACCGCGCGTGCTTAAGCGAACCTTAAGGGGGCCGGGGGAAGGCCACCGCTACCTGCAGGCCGCCGCCGGGGGCGTCCTCGAGCCAGACCCGGGCGCCGTGCCGCTCGGCGATCGCCTTGACGATCGCGAGCCCCAGGCCGCAGCCGCCCTGCGGTGCCCCCGTGCGCCGGTAGAAGCGATCGAATACGCGGGCGCGTTCCGCCGCGGGGATGCCGGGCCCGGTATCGGTGATCTCGAGCAGCGCGCCGCCAGCGCCCTCGCCCGCGGCGCTGCCCGGGCTGATCCGCACCTGCACGCGGCCGCCGGCGGGCGTGTAGCGCACCGCATTGTCGACCAGGTTGCGCACCAGGATGCGCAGCGCCTCGCGGTTGCCGCGCACCTCGGCGGCACCCGACGATGCAAGGCCCAGGTCGATGCCGCGCGTGAGCGCCAGCGCGTGCATGTCGGCGACGGCGTCGGCGGCCGGCGCCTCCAGCACCAGCGGCTCCATCGCGCCGCGCGCATCCGGGGGCTCGTTGCGCGCCAGCGTGAGCAGTTGCTCGATCAGGTGGATGGCGCGCTCGATCGCGGCGCCCAGATCGGCGCGCGCCTGCTGCCGCGCGGGCTCATCGGGGGCGCGGTCCAGCAGTTGCAGCTGCAGGCGTACTGCGGTCAACGGCGAGCGCAGCTCGTGGGCGGCGTCGGCAGTGAAGGCGCGCTGCGCGGACACCGCCGCGTCCAGCCGCATCAGCAGCCGGTTGAGCTCGAACACCAGCGGCGCAATTTCCTCGGGCAGCCTCGCCGCGCTCAGCGGCGCGAGGCTGTGCACGTCGCGGCGCTTGACCTCGGAGGCCACGCGCCGCAGCGGCAGCAGCCCGCCGCGCACCACCCAGGCCATCGCCAGCGCCAGCAGCGGCAGCAGCACCAGCAGCGGGATCACCACGCGCAGCGCCGCGGCACGCGCCAGCACCTGCCGCACGCGGATCGGCTGCGCGATCTGGATCACCCCCGCGAACGTCTGCAGTCCATAGACCCGCCACGGCGCACCCTGCAGCCTCAAATCGGCGTAGCCGACCAGCGGCCGGTCGATGATCGGCAGCCCCGGCCGCGACACATAGGTCACCACCCCGAGCGGGTCCCAGATCTGCACCACGAAGTCAGTATCGGCCTGGTTGGGCGGCAGCTCCAGCCGCGGCGCCAGCGAGACCTGGTTACTCAGCGACAACGCCATCTGGCGCAGCTGATAGTCGAACAGCGTCGAGGTCTCGATGAGCACACGCCGGTAGGTCAGCGCGCCGGCGAGCACCGACACCCCCACCACCAGCCCGAGCAGCGCGAGCATCAGCCGCGTACGGATCGATGCCACCGGAAAGCGCATGCCGTCGCCGTCACGCCGGGATGAAGTAGCCGACGCCGCGCAGCGTACGGATGGCGTCGGCGCCGAGCTTGCGCCGCAGGCCGTGGATGTAGACCTCGACCGCGTTGCTCTCGATCTGCTCGTTCCAGCCGTACAGGCGGTCCTCCAGCTGCGCGCGCGACAGCACGGCGCCGGGCCGCTGCAGCAGCGCCTCCAGCACGGCGTACTCATGCGCCGACAGGCGCACCGGCGCGCCGTCGCGCTCGACCGAATGGCTCACCGGGTCCAGGCGGATGCCGCGGTGCTGGATGCACGGATCACCGCGCCCGGCCGCGCGGCGCAGCGCCGAGCGCATCCGGGCGCTGACCTCATCCAGGTCGAAGGGTTTGACGATGTAGTCATCGGCCCCGGCGTCCAGGCCGGCGACGCGGTCCGAGAGCTCATCGCGCGCGGTCAGGATCAGCACCGGCGTGGCGTCGCCGCGGCGGCGCAGTTCGCGCAGCACATCGATGCCGTCGCGCTCGGGCAGCCCCAGGTCGAGCAGCACCAGGTCGAAGCTGGAGCTGCGCAGCGCCGCGGCGGCGCTATTGCCGTCGCGCATCCAGTCGAGGGTATAGCCCTCCTGCCGCAGGGCCGTCTGCAGCCCCTGCGCGATCATCTGATCATCTTCGACCAGCAGTACGCGCATGCCCGGTGCAGCCTCGACGCAGCAGTGACGCGGTGCCCGGCCGCCGCCGCCGCTCAGCCCGAACGCGGCGCGGGCCGGTCTACGGCCTGCACCATGTAGCCGCCGGATTTCTCGTCGGGCCGCAGCGCCAGCAGGCCGCGCTTCTGCGCCTCGGCCAGCAGGTCGTTGAAGGATCGGAATCCGTGCGCGCGCTCGTTGAAGCCGGGCTGGCGGCGCTTGATCGCCTGCTTGATCATCGACCCCCAGATCGGGTCGTTCTCGCCGCGCTCCTCGGCCAGCGCCTCCAGCGTCTCCACCACCAGCTCCAGCGCCTCGACCAGGTCGGGACCCTTGTTGTCGGCGGCCGCGGCGCTCGCGCCGGAGGCGCCGGAGCCGCCCGCAGCAGGGCTGCCGGAGCCGGACTGCGCCGCCGCGCCCGGGCCTTGCGCGAAGCTGCCCGCCGCGGCCGGGGCCGCGCTGCGGCGCCGGCGGGACGGCTCCTTGCGCACCAGGTCATCGTAATAGATGAACTCGTCGCAGTTGTTGATGAACAGGTCGGAGCTGGAGTTCTTCACGCCGATGCCGATCACGGTCTTGGCGTTCTCGCGCAGCTTGCTGACCAGCGGCGAGAAGTCCGAATCGCCGCTGATGATCGCGAAGGTATCGACGTGCCCCTTGGTGTAGCACAGATCGAGCGCATCGACGACCATGCGGATATCGGCCGAGTTCTTGCCCGACTGGCGCACGTGCGGGATCTCGATCAGCTCGAACGCCGCCTCATGCAGCCCGCGCTTGAACTCCTTGTAGCGATCGAAGTCGCAGTAGGCCTTCTTGACCACGATGTGGCCCTTGAGCAGCAGCCGCTCGAGCACCTTCTCGACATCGAAGTGCGGGTAATTGGCGTCGCGCGCGCCCAGGGCGATGTTCTCCAGATCCAGGAATACGGCCATGGTGGCGTCGGAAGTGGTGGCATTCACTCGGTTGGTCATTGGACTCCACGGCGCCGCCGTGCGCGGCGAGCGACAACTGTCACGGTAGGTGCGCAAGAATACCCTTTCCTGTCAGCCGCCGGCGCTCCATCGCCGGCCGCGGGTCGATGCCGTCGCCCGGACGTTTGCCCGGACGTCGTACAATTGCCTCCCCTCCCACCGCGAAGCTGCGCCGACCACGACCCGCGCGCACAAGGAGTCCTGTATGAAGTACCGCCCCCTCGGCCGCACCGGCCTGCTCGTTTCCGAGATCTGCCTGGGCACGATGACCTTCGCCGGCCGCGGCTTCTGGAAGGCCGTCGGCACCGTGGACTTAAAAGGGGCCACCGCGCTGGTGGAGCGCGCACTGGGCGCCGGGGTCAACTTCATCGACACCGCCGATGTGTATTCGGAGGGCGAATCCGAGCGCCTGCTCGGCCAGGCGCTGCGCGACCTGGGGACCGCGCGCGAGGATGTGGTCATTGCGACCAAGGTGCGTGCGCGCACCGGTCCCGGTCCCAACGCGATCGGTCTGTCGCGCGGTCACATCCTCGCCTCGGTACAGGCCAGTCTCAAGCGGCTGCAGACCGACTACATCGATCTGTACCAGATCCACGGCTTTGACCCGCTGACCCCGCTCGACGAGACGCTGCGGGCGCTGGACAACCTGGTCGAGCGCGGCTATGTGCGCTACATCGGCTGCTCGAACCTGCTGGCCTGGCACATCATGAAAGCGCTCGGGATCAGCGAGCGCAGGCAGCTCGCGCGCTTCGAGTCGCTGCAGGCCTACTATTCGATCGCGGGACGCGAGCTGGAGCGCGAGATCTTCTCGCTGCTCGAGGACCAGCAGCTCGGCCTGATGGTGTGGAGCCCGCTGGCCGGCGGCCTGCTCAGCGGCAAGTTCCGGCGCGGGGGCAGCGGGCCGGCCGATGCGCGCCGCACCAGCTTCGACTTTCCGCCGGTGGACAGGGAGCGCGGCTTTGCGGTGGTCGAGGCGATGCAGCCGGTGGCCGAGGCGCACGGGGTGTCGGTCGCACGCGTGGCGCTCGCCTGGGTGCTACAGCGCAAGTCGGTCAGCAGCGTCATCATCGGTGCCAAGACGCTCGAGCAGCTCGACGACAACCTGGCCGCCTCGGGCCTGACACTCGACGCCGCGCAGCTCGCGCGGCTGGACGCCGTCAGCGCGCTGCCGGTTGAGTACCCGGGCTGGATGGTGGAGCGCCAGGGCTCCGACCGCCTGCCCGGCGGGGTGAGCTTTGCGACGGCAGCGGCAGCGGCGGAGAGCCGCTGAGCGTACGTTGCGCTGCGTCAATTGAAGCCGCACGCTATATTTATTAGAATATAACGTTGCGGATGGCTTGGCCGTCCGGCCGCATCGCGGTCGATGCAGTGCGGCGTCCAGGTTTCGTGGAGGTTGCAAATATGGTGACCAGACGATTCGTTCTGAGCGGCGCTGCCGCCGGCACGGTCGCGGCGCTGGCATCGCTGGCGTGGTGCAAGCCACTGCGTGCATCCACGGGCTTTGCGGTCCACTTCACCGACGCACAATGGCGCATGCGCCTGGCCCCGGCCCGCTACGCGGTGCTGCGCGAGGCGGCCACCGAGCCGCCCTTCAGCAGCCCGCTGCTGCAGGAGAGCCGCCGCGGCGACTACGCCTGCGCCGGCTGCGCGCTCGACCTGTATTCCTCGACCACCAAGTTCCACAGCGGCACCGGCTGGCCGAGCTTCTGGGCGCCGCTGCCGCACGCCATCGGCACGCTCGAGGACCGCTCCCTCGGCATGGATCGCACCGCGGTGTTCTGTAGCCGCTGCGGCGGCCACCTCGGCCACGTCTTTCCCGACGGTCCGCCGCCCACCGGACTGCGCTACTGCATGAACGGACTCGCGCTGGTCTTCAAGCCGCTGCCCGCATGAGGCTGCCGCCGGCATGATCCTGTTCGTGCTGGCCTACGTCGGCGGGGTGCTGACCATCGTCAGCCCGTGCATCCTGCCGGTGCTGCCATTCGTATTCGCGCGCGCCGACCGGCCGTTCCTGCGCAACGGCCTGCCGTTGCTGATCGGCATGGCCGCGACCTTCGCGGCCGTGGCGACGCTGGCGGCGGTCGCCGGCGGCTGGGCGGTCAAGGCCAACGAATACGGCCGCGACGTGGCGCTGGCGCTGGTGGCGCTGTTCGGCGTGGCGCTGCTGGTGCCCTCGCTGGCCGAGTGGCTGACACGGCCGCTGGTGGCGCTGGGCGGCCGGCTGTCGCAGTCCGCGGACCGCGAAGGCGCGGGCTCGATACTGCCCTCGGTGCTGCTCGGCGTAGCCACCGGGCTGCTGTGGGCCCCGTGCGCCGGGCCGATTCTGGGGCTGATCCTGACCGCCGCGGCGCTGCAGGGGGCGAGCGTTCAGACCTCGCTGCTGCTGCTGGCGTACGCGCTCGGTGCGGCCACCTCACTGGCGGTGGCGCTGCTGGTCGGCGGCGGCGCGTTTGCGGCGCTGAAGCGCTCGCTCGGGGCCTCCGAGTGGATCCGGCGCGCACTGGGCGTCGCGGTGCTGCTGGCCGTGGGCGTCATCGCGCTGGGGCTGGATACCGGCTATCTGACCAACCTGTCCACCGCCAGCACCACCTCGCTCGAGCAGCGGCTGCTGGCGCGGCTGCGGCCGGCTGGCCCCTCCCTGCGCGCCGGTGGCGCGCGCGGTCCGGCGATGTCAGCGGGCGCGATGGTGATGAAGGGGGCCGGCGGGGCCGCAGCCGGCGCGATGAGCGCCGACGTGGCTGCGATGAACGCCGCGGCGGCGGCCACGGCCATGAGCCCTAACCCGGCGATGAGCATGCGCGCGGCCGGCTCGGCAGCCTCGGGCACGCAGCTGCCGGTCGAGGGCAATCTGCCGTCGCTCGCGGGCGCGGTGCAGTGGCTGAACTCCGCACCTCTGACGGCACAGGCGCTCAGGGGCAAGGTCGTGCTGGTGGACTTCTGGACCTACTCCTGCATCAACTGCCTGCGCACCATTCCCTATGTGCGCGCGTGGGCGCAGAAGTATCGCGATCACGGCCTGGTCGTGATCGGCGTGCACACCCCCGAGTTCGCGTTCGAGAAGAACGTCACCAACGTGAAGAGTGCGGTCGCGCGGCTGAAGATCGCCTACCCGGTGGCGATCGACAGCAACTACGCAATCTGGCGCGCGTTCGACAACGACGCCTGGCCGGCAGACTACTTCGTTGATGCCCAGGGCCGCGTGCGCGATCACCACTTCGGCGAGGGCGATTACGCCGGGGCCGAGCACGTGATCCAGGCGCTGCTGCTGCAGGCCGGCAACCGTGACGTGCCGATCGGGCTGGTCGACGTCAGCGGCTCGGGCGCGGAAGCGGCGCCGGACATCCAGGACATCCAGTCGCCCGAGACCTACATCGGCTACGAGCGCGCTGCCAACTTCGTCTCCCCCGGCGGCGCGGTCAACAATACCGCCCGCGACTACCAGCCCGGCATGCCGCGCCTCAATGAGTGGGGACTGTCGGGCAGCTGGACCGTCGAGGCGCAGCGCGCGGTCCTTGGCAGCGCCGGCGGCGCGATCGTGTTCCGCTTCCACTCACGCGACCTGCACCTGGTGCTCGGCCCGGCGGCCGATGGCCGCCCGGTGCGCTTCCGCGTCACGATCGATGGGGCCGCGCCGGGCCCCGACCACGGCGCCGACACCGACGCCGACGGCAACGGCGTGGTCACCGGCCAGCGCCTCTACCAGCTGATCCGTCAGCGCGGTACCATCGGGGATCGAACCTTCGAGGTCCGCTTCCTCGATCCGGGGGTGCAGGCCTACTCGTTCACCTTCGGTTGAGGCCCCCGCCATGACCCATCCGCACAAGCTCCCCGCCGACGTTGCAACCCTCTGGCGCCGCTCCACGGTGGTGCTCGCGCTGGTGCTGCTGTCGGCAGGCCTGCTGTTCGCGCTGCGCTCGTTTCCGTCGGCCGCCCAGGGACCGGTCAGCGTCCCGCCGGCGGCGCTGGATGAGCCGGCCGGCCAGGCGGGCCCCGAGGTCGCCGTACTCGCCGGCGGCTGCTTCTGGGGGGTGCAGGGTGTCTTCCAGCACGTCGACGGTGTGATCGACGCGGTCTCCGGCTACACCGGCGGCGCCAGAGGAACGGCGCAGTATGAGACCGTCAGCACCGGCACTACCGGCCACGCCGAGTCGGTTCAGATCACCTACGATCCGCGCCGCATCAGCTATGGCCACCTGCTGCAGATTTTCTTCTCCGTGGTGCACGATCCCACCGAACTCGATCGGCAGGGCCCCGACAGCGGCACGCAGTATCGCTCGGCGATCTTTCCGCTGAATCCCGCGCAGGCGCGGATCGCCAAGGCCTACATCGCCCAGCTCACTGCCGCGCACGTGTTCGGCGCTGCAATCGTCACCTCGATCGAGCCCGGCCGCACGTTCTATCCGGCGGAGGGCTATCACCAGAACTTCCTGACGCTGCACCCGCGCAATCCGTACATCGTCATCAACGACCTGCCGAAGGTCGCGAACCTCAAGCGCCTGTTCCCGACGCTGTATCGGGCCAATCCGGCGCTGGTCGCCACCGGCGCTTACACCGCCGTCGCGACGCCGCAGTAGCGGCCGCCCCAGCAGAAGAAGGCCGGGAGGCAGACCACCCGAAGGGTCTGCAGGGGAGAAACGCACGGGGCCGGCCCCCTCCCCCCTGGCCGCGGCGGCATCAGAGCGGCGCCGCTACTGCGCGAATGCGGCGCCGCCCAGGATGCCCAGCAGCGCCGCGAACGCCAGCGCATAGGCCACGCCCTTGTGCGCACCGGCGCTACGGCGGGAGGCCCGGACCAGATACAGCGCCAATATCCCCACCACCGCCGCGGCGAGCGCCACCAGCATGTTTCCCCGTGGCGAGCGTGTGCGGTCGAGCGCAAAGATCGCGATCAGCAGCACGGTGATGCCGATCTTGCAGTACAGCTCGTTCAATGCGGCCCTGGGGTCCATCGGTGCTCGCGCGTCATCGTCGGTGCACGTGGCCGGACCGACGGTAGCATACTTGTGCAGACCATGAGCCCGACCCAGACCATGAGCCCCACACTGCTGCAACCGATCCTGGCGGAGCTACCCGCTCTGCGGGCGCTGCGCCGGGACCTTCACGCCCATCCCGAGCTCAGCTTCGAGGAACAACGTACCTCGGAGCTGATTGCGCGCACCCTGACCGGCTGGGGCATTCCGGTGCACCGGGGCATCGGCGGCACCGGCTTGGTCGGCGTCATCGAGCACGGCAAGGGCGGTGCGGCTGTCGGACTGCGCGCCGACATGGATGCACTGCCGGTCAGCGAGCACAACACGTTCGCGCATGCCAGCACGCACGCGGGGCGGATGCACGCCTGCGGTCACGACGGTCACGTCGCGATGCTGCTGGCGGCGGCACGGTACTGGTCGCAGCGGCGCGATTTCGACGGCACCGTCTACCTGATCTTCCAGCCTGCCGAGGAGGCGGGGCGCCGGCGCGCGCCGGATGATCGAGGATGGCCTGTTCGATCGCTACCCGATGCAGGCGGTGTTCGGCGCGCACAACTGGCCCGGCATGGCCGCCGGACAGTTCGCGCTGCGGACCGGGCCGGTGTTTGCATCCAGCAATGAGTTCAGAATCCTGATCCGCGGCCGGGGCGCGCATGCCGCCATGTCGCACAATGGCATCGACCCGCTGCCGGTTGCCTGCCAGATGGTGCAGGCCTTCCAGACCATCATCACGCGCAACAAGCGGCCGATCGACGCCGGCGTCATCTCGGTCACGATGATCCGCGCCGGCGATGCCACCAACGTCGTGGCCGACCGCTGCGAGCTGCAGGGCACGGCGCGTGCCTTCACACCGGCGGTGCTTGATCTGATCGAGCGCCGTATGCGGCAGATCGCCGCGGCCACCTGCGAGGCGTTCGAGGCCACCTGCGAGTTCTCATTCCAGCGCACCTGCCCGCCCACCATCAACCATGAGGCGGAAACCGGATTCGTGCGCGCGCTGCTCACCGGCCTGGTCGGCGCCGATAACGTGCTGGAGTTCGAGCCGACCATGCACTTTCTGGTGAAGTCAACGCGTCCCAGGGTGGAGATCAGATCGGCGCCTGCCATTGCAGCGCCACCACGCCCGCTTCGCGCGCCAGCTCGGCGACGAACCCGGGGGTCTCCAGACGATTCAGGGTCGCACGCACTTCGTGAACCTCGAATTCCAGCTTGCGATGGCGGTTTTCGCGGTCGAGCTGGAAACCGCTGCACATGATCGCCAGTCCCGCATCGTCGAGCTTGCGGCGGATGTCCGCCTCACTGGGACCGCTGGTATCCAGCTCGATCGAAAAGCGTGCACGATGCTGCTGCCGCAATCGATCCTCGATCCACTTGAGCACCCATAATGCGAACAGGCCGATGGCGGTTGCGGTCAGTCCCAGCGCTATCTGGCCACCGCCCAGGCACAGGCCGATGACCGTCACCAACCACAGCGTCGCGGCCGTGGTGATGCCGATGACGACATCCCCGCGGCGCAGAATCGCCCCGGCACCGATGAAGCCGACGCCGGTGAGGATACCGAGCGGCAGGCGCATCAGGTCGTTCATCACGAAGGAGCTGGGTGTGCGCCCGGCGGTCGGCAGCAGCAGATTGACCTCGATCATCGCCGCCGATGCCGCCAGGCACACCAGCAACGTCGTGCGCATGCCGGCGGCCTTGCCGTGCTCCCGGCGGTTGTAGCCGATCAGCAGGCTGACCACGATCGTGAGCGCGAGGCGCAGCGCCACGTCGGTCCATCGCAGCGGCGCAAACATCGGCAGCACCAGATTTACCCCTTCTTCTTCTTCGGCAGGTACAGGTCGGTGAGCGTACCCTCGCAGGCCTCGGCCGCGAACGCAACGGTCTCCGACAGCGTCGGGTGCGCGTGCACGGTGAGGCCGATGTCGGCAGCGTCCGCACCCATCTCGATCGCCAGCGTCACCTCGGCGATCAGCTCCCCGGCGTTGGTGCCGACGATGCCGCCGCCGAGCACGCGGCGGGTATCGCGATCGAACAGCAGCTTGGTGAAGCCCTCGTCACGCCCGATCGACAGCGAACGTCCGCTCGCGGCCCACGGAAAGGCCGCGCGCTCGATCGCGATGCCCTGCTCCTTGGCGGCGCTCTCGGTCAGACCCACCCAGGCGACCTCGGGGTCGGTGTACGCCACCGACGGAATCGCGCGCGCGTCGAAATAGCTCTTGTGGCCGGCGGCGGCCTCGGCGGCCACTTTGCCCTCGTGCGTCGCCTTGTGCGCCAGCATCGGCGCGCCGACCACATCGCCGATCGCAAAGATATGCGCAACATTGGTGCGCATCTGGCGGTCGGTGCGGATATAGCCGCGCTCATCGACCTGCACACCGGCGCGCTCGGCGCCGAGGTTGCGGCCATTGGGCACACGCCCGATCGCCACCAGCACATAGTCATACGGGCGGGTGCTCTGGGTACCGTCCTGCGCCTGCAAGCTCACCTGCAGCGCGTCCTGATCTGCTTTCACCGCGGTCACGCGCGTGTCGAGCAGGATCTCGCCGTAGCGCGCGCGGATGCGCTTCTCCAGCGGCCGCACCAAGTCCGGATCGCAGCCGGGCATCAGCTGGCCCGTGAGCTCCACGACGCTGACTTTCGCGCCCAGCGCATCGTAGACGCAGGCCATCTCCAGGCCGATGATGCCGCCGCCGATCACCAGCAGCCGCCCGGGATGCGGCGGCAGCTCGAGCGCGCCGGTGGAATCGATGATGCGCGGGTCGGCGGGCAGGAACGGCAGCCTCGCGACCTCGGAGCCTGCGGCGATGATGCATTGCTCGAAGCGGATCGTCTGGCTGGAAGCCCCACCCGAACCGCCGCTGCCCGAGCTGCTGCCGGACACTTCGATCACGTGCGGGCTGATGAACCGGCCCGTGCCGCGCACCACCTCCACCTTGCGCTGCTTCGCGATCAGCGCGAGCCCGCCGGTCAGGCGCTTGACCACTGCGGCCTTCCACGCGCGCAGCCGGTCGAAGTCGAGCTTCGGCTCCCCGAAGGCGATGCCATGCGCGCTCATCGCCTGCGCGTCCTCGATGACCTTGGCCGCGTGCAGCAGCGCCTTGGACGGGATGCAGCCGACGTTGAGGCACACTCCGCCGAGGGTGTCCCAACGCTCCACCAGCGTCACCTCCAGCCCCAGATCCGCGGCGCGGAACGCCGCCGTGTAGCCGCCCGGGCCCGCGCCGAGCACCAACAGCTGCGTGCTGCGCGTGGCCTCGGGCTCGGGGCCGGCCGCGGCCGCGGCGGTGCCCGCGAGCGCCGCCCCGGCGGTCTCGATGCGCGCGAGCGGCGTGCCCTTGGAGATGCGGGCCCCCTTGCCCACCAGCAGCTCCACCAGCTTGCCGGCAACCGTCGAGGGCACGTCCATCGTGGCCTTGTCGGTCTCGAGCGTGATCAGCGGTGTGTCGATCTCGATGTCGTCACCGGGCTTGACCAGCATCTCGATGACGGGAATGTCGTGGAAATCACCCAGGTCGGGGCAGGCCAGCTCGACCTGGCTCACGGAACGGCCTCGATCAACGAGCGCACGTCGGCCAATGCGGCGGCCAGGAAGCCGGTGAAGCGCGCGCCGGCGGCGCCGTCGATCACGCGATGATCATACGAGAGCGACAGCGGCAGGATGCGCCGCGGCACGAAGCCACCGTCGCGAAACACCGGCCGGGTGCTCGCGCGCGACACCCCGAGGATCGCGACTTCGGGCGCGTTGATGATCGGGGTGAAAGCGGTGCCGCCGATGCCGCCGAGGCTGGAGATGGTGAAGCTGCCGCCCTGCATCTGCGCGCCCGAGAGCTTGCCGGTGCGCGCCAGCTCGGCCATCTGCGCCAGCGCGCGCGCGGTCTCGTAGATGTCCTTGTGGTCGGCATCGCGGATCACCGGCACCATCAGCCCGTTGGGCGTGTCGGCCGCAAAGCCGATGTGAATGTACTTCTTGTAGACGATGTTCTCGCCGCTCGCGTCGAGCGAGGCATTGAACTGCGGAAACTTCTGCAGTGCCTTGATGCAGGCGCGCACCACGAACGCCAGCACCGTCAGCTTGATACCAGCGTTCTCGGCCCGCGTGCCCAGTGCCTTGCGTTCCTCCTCGAGCTCGGTGATGTCGGCCTCGTCGAACTGCGTGACGTGCGGCAGATTCACCCAGCTGGCCTGCAGCCGCGCACCTGCGATGCGCTGCACGCGCCCGAGCGGCCTGATCTCGACCGGACCGAACTGCGCGAAGTCCGGCACGACCACGTGCGGCCAGCCCGCGCCTGCTCCACCGCCGTCGGCGCGTGCCGCACCGGCTCCTGCCGCAACGCCCCCTCCCGCCATCACGGATTTGACGAATCCCTTCAGATCCTCGGACGTGATGCGCCCCTTCTGTCCGCTCCCGCGCACACGCACCAGGTCCACGCCGAGCTCGCGCGCAAACCGGCGCACCGATGGACTGGCATGCGCGCGTGCAAAGCCGGCCTCACCGATCGGCGGCAGGGTCGGCGCGATTGCAGCGGCAGGGCCCGCGGCGCCAGCCCGCGGCGCTGCCGGCGCGGGCGCGGCTGGCGCTGCTGGGGCGACGGCCGTGGGGGCCGCGGGTGCTGCCGCAGCGGGTGCTGCCGGCGTTGCGGCCGCCGTTGCGGCCGGCGCCGCTGCCGCGGCGGCCGCGCCTGGCTGTGCGCCGTTGGCCGCGCCGGCGTTCTCCCCGGCGCTGACGTCGGCGTCTGCCGCGAGCTTCAACGTCGCGATCAGGCTGCCGGTGGACACGTGTGCGCCCTTGTCGACGTGCAGTTTTTCGATCACTCCGGCGTCGGATGAGGGCACATCCATCGTCGCCTTCTCGGTCTCCAGTGTGAGCAGCGGCGTATTGACCTCGACCGCATCGCCCGGATGCACCAGCACATCGATGACGGCCACGTCCTTGAAGCCGCCCAGATCGGGCACATGAATGTCTTTCGACGCCAAGGCGGGGGTTCCTTGCGGCTTCAGCTGTACAGAGGGTCGGACTTCTCGGGGTCGATACCGAGCTGCGCGATCGCATCGGCCGCGACCTTGCGGTCGATCAGGCTCAGGTCGGCCAGCGCCTTGAGCGCGGCGAGCGCGATGAAGTTGCGATCGACCTCGAAGTGCTGCCGCAGCGGCGCCCGCGCATCGCTGCGACCGAAGCCGTCGGTGCCGAGCGTGACATACAGCTGCGATACCCACGAGCGGATCTGGTCCGGCACGTTGCGCACGTAATCGGTCGCGGCCACCAGTGGGCCCTCGCTGCCGTCCAGCAGCGTACGCACGTACGGCACCCGCGCCGTGTCCGCCGG
Source organism: Steroidobacteraceae bacterium (assembly GCA_036267195.1). Classification (GTDB taxonomy): domain Bacteria; phylum Pseudomonadota; class Gammaproteobacteria; order Steroidobacterales; family Steroidobacteraceae; genus FEN-1191. The sequence goes on along the minus strand of DATAWM010000037.1, from coordinate 98,126 downwards.
ATGCAGCAGGTTCCGGCGTTCGCACGAGAGCGCCTCGCGACGCAGTTCGCTGAAGCTGGTGATCGAGAACACCTCGGTCGCCACGCCGAAGCGGCTCTCCAGCAGCTGCGCGGCCTCCAGGCACTCGCGCAGGATCGTACCGCTGCCCAGCAGCGTTGCATGCACCTGGCCGCGCCCCGCGGGCCGGACCAGGTAGCCGCCCTTGAGGATGCCCTCCTGCGCACCGTCCGGGAGCGCCGGTTGGGCATAGTTCTCGTTCATCAGCGAGATGTAATAGAACACGTCCTCGTTGTCGGCGTACATGCGCCTCAAGCCGTCCTGGATGATGACGGCCAGCTCGTACGCATAGGTCGGGTCATACGCGAGACAGTTGGGAATCATGGTCATCACCAGCTGGCTGTGGCCGTCCTGGTGCTGCAGACCCTCGCCGGCGAGCGTGGTGCGTCCGGCGGTGCCCCCCAGCAGGAAGCCGCGCGCCTGCATGTCGCCGGCGGCCCACATGAAATCGCCGACGCGCTGGAAGCCGAACATCGAATAGTAGATGTAGAACGGCACCATGCTGATGCCGTGGTTCGCGTACGAGGTCGCCGCCGCCATCCACGAGCAGATCGAGCCGACCTCATTGATGCCCTCCTCGAGCATCTGGCCCTTCTTGTCCTCGCGGTAGGACATGAGCGTCTCGGCATCGACCGGGGTGTACAGCTGGCCCACCGAGGAATAGATGCCGACCTGGCGGAACAGCCCCTCCATGCCGAAGGTACGCGCCTCGTCCGGCACGATCGGCACGATGTGCTGGCCGATACCCTTGTCCTTGAGCAGCGCGGTGAGAATGCGCACGAACGCCATCGTGGTGGAGATCTCCCGCTCGCCGGTACCGTCCAGGATGCTGCGGAACGTCTCCAGCGGCGGCGCCGGCAGCGGCGGCGCGGCCGACTTGCGCACCGGCAGGTAGCCGCCGAGCTCGCGGCGGCGCGCCTTCAGGTAGCGCATCTCCTCGCTGTCCTCGGGGGGCTTGCGGAACGGCAGGCGCTCCAGGTCCTCGTCCGGCACCGGAATGTTGAAGCGATCGCGCAGCGCATGCAGCGCCTCGAGATCGAGCTTCTTCTGCTGGTGCGCGACCATCTGCCCTTCGGCGCTCTTGCCCAGGCCGAAGCCCTTGACGGTCTTGGCCAGGATCACGGTCGGCTTGCCCTGGGTACGCACCGCCGCCTGGTAGGCGGCATAGACCTTGCGCGCATCGTGGCCGCCGCGGTTCAGATGCCAGATCTGCTCGTCGGACATGTTGGCGACCATCTCCTTGAGCGCCGGATCCTTGCCGAAGAAATGCTCGCGCGTGTACGCGCCGCCCTTGGCCTTGAAGTTCTGATACTCACCGTCGACGCACTGCTCCATCACGTGCCGCAGGATGCCATGGGTATCGCGCGCCAGCAGCGGGTCCCAGCGCGAGCCCCACAGCACTTTGATGACGTTCCAGCCGGCGCCGAGGAACGCCGCCTCCAGCTCCTGGATGATCTTGCCGTTGCCGCGCACCGGCCCGTCCAGGCGCTGCAGATTGCAGTTGACCACGAAGATCAGGTTGTCGAGCCCCTCGCGCACCGGCATCGTGAGCGCGCCCATCGACTCCGGCTCGTCCATCTCGCCGTCGCCGCAGAAGCACCACACCTTGCGGTCGGAGGGGGCGGTCAGGCCGCGGTGCTCCAGGTAGCGGATGAAGCGCGCCTGGTAGATCGCCATCATCGGTCCCAGGCCCATCGATACGGTCGGGAACTGCCAGAAGTCCGGCATCAGCCACGGGTGAGGATAGGAGCTCAGGCCGTCGCCGCCGACCTCCTGGCGAAAGAAGCGTAGCTGCTGCTCGGACAGCCGCCCCTCCAGGTAGGCGCGCGCATAGATGCCCGGTGAGGAATGCCCCTGAATGTACACCAGGTCGCCGGGATGACCGGGACTGGGCGCGCGCCAGAAGTGATTGAAGCCCACCTCGTACAGCGTCGCCGAGGACGCATAGGTGGAGATGTGGCCGCCATACTCGCTCGACTTGCGATTGGCTTGCACCACCATCGCCACCGCATTCCAGCGGATATAGGCCTCGATACGCCGCTCCAGCGCCCGATCGCCCGGATACTCGGGCTCCTGCCCGACCGGAATCGTGTTGACATAGGCGGTATTGGGCCGGAACGGCAGGTAGGCGCCCGAGCGGCGCGTGTGATCGATCAGCCGCTCGAGCAGGAAGTGCGCGCGCGCCGGTCCTTCGGCGCGCAGCACGGAATCGATCGATTCCAGCCACTCGCGGGTTTCGACCGGATCCAGGTCCTCGGTGGTGCTCGCGTCATTCATGGCTGCAATTCTAGTGCTTTCCGCGCCCGGCTGCGCGCACGCAAAGCCCCTACCGCGCTGTGGTAGCATTGATGCGTGTCGGGCCGGGTTCAGGCGGCCACCGAAATCCCCATCCCTGACTTCGTCCTCCAATCCTGACTTCGTATGGACAAGCAAACGCGACCGGCACCCGCCGGACAGCTCACGCTGCGCCGCCCCGATGACTGGCACCTGCACCTGCGCGACGGTGCGGCGCTGCGCGCCGTGCTGTCGTTCACCGCGGCGCGGTTCGCGCGCGCCATCGTCATGCCCAATCTCGCCCCGCCGATCACCACCACCGCGCTGGCGCTGGCCTACCGCGAGCGCATCCGCTCAGCGCTGCCGGCGCTCGCGCGCTTCGAGCCGCTGATGACGCTGTACCTGACGGACCACACGGACGCGGCCGAGATCGAGCGCGCGCATGCGAGCGGCGCGATTCATGGCTGCAAGCTCTACCCGGCCGGTGCGACCACCCATTCGGACGCCGGCGTCACCGACATCGCTCGCCTCGAGCAGACGCTGCAGGCGATGATGCGGCTGGACGTGCCGCTGCTGGTGCATGGCGAGGTCGCCGACGAGCGTGTCGACATCTTCGACCGCGAGGCGCGCTTCATCGACACGGTGCTCGCGCCGCTGGCCGAGCGCTACCCGCGCCTGCGCATCGTGCTCGAGCACGTCAGCACCGCCGCGGCGGTGCAGTTCGTGTGCAGCGCCCGGCCGGGGCTGGCCGCCACGATCACCCCGCAGCACCTGATGTACAACCGCAATGCGCTGTTCAGCCCCGGGCTGCGCCCGCATCACTACTGCCGCCCGGTGCTCAAGCGCGAGGCGGATCGGCGCCGCCTGATCGAGGCCGTCGCGAGCGCCGATGCGCGCTTCTTCCTCGGCACCGACAGCGCCCCGCATGCGCGTCACGCCAAGGAGGGCGACTGCGGCTGCGCCGGCGTGTTCTCGGCGCATGCCGCGATCGAGCTGTATGCCGAGGTGTTCGAGCACGAGGGGATCCTGGCGCGCCTGCCGGCCTTCGCCTCCGAGTTCGGGCCCGACTTCTACCGCCTGCCGCGCAACCAGGAGCACATCACGCTGGTGAAGGAGGCGTGGACGCCCCCCGCCGCCTATCCGTTCGGCGACGGCGAGCTCGTGCCGCTGCGTGCCGGCGAGCCGATCGCCTGGCGGCTGGCGACCCCGGCCGCGGGTCACAGCGCGAGCCACAGCGCCGCGGGGCAGACATGAACGATATCCCTGCCCCGCCCCCACCCCCGCCGCCGCCGCCGCCGCCGCCGCTCGATGCGGCCGGCCCTGCATTGATGATGCGGCGCTTTCGTGGCTTTCTGCCGGTGGTCATCGACGTGGAGACCGGCGGCTTCGAGCCGCGGACCGACGCGCTGCTGCAGATCGCCGCGGTGCTGATCGACATCGATGCGCAGGGGCGTCTGAGCCGCGGTGAAACCTTCTCCTATCACGTGCGCCCGTTCGAAAATGCGCGGCTCGACCCGGCCTCGTTACAGGTCAACAAGATCGACCCGTGGCATCCGCTGCGCCCGGCCATCGACGAGAGCGACGCATTGCAAAGGATCTTCCGCGAGATCCGCGCCGCGATCCGCCGCCACGGCTGCCGCCGCGCGGTGCTGGTCGGCCACAATGCGGCCTTCGACCTCGCGTTCCTCAACGCCGCGGTCGTGCGGGCCGGCGTCAAGCGCAACCCGTTCCACCCGTTCTCCTGCTTCGACACCGCCACGCTCGGCGGCGCGGCGCTCGGCCAGACCGTGCTCGCCAAGGCGGTGACGGTGGCCGGCCTGCCCTGGGACAAGGCCAGCGCGCATTCGGCTACCTACGATGCGCAGCGCACCGCCGATCTGTTCTGCCATGTATGCAACGAGCTGGCCGAGTGCTATGCGCGCGCCGAGCAACGCGTGCGCGCGCTCGGTTGGCAGCAGGCGCCGAGCCCACCCGCCGACGACGAGCCCGAGGAACCCGAGGAGGCTGCGTCCGCCGCGCCGGCCGCACCGGCCGCGCCCAAGCGCGTCCCCGATTAGCGGCGCCGAAAGCCAGGCGGCGAGGAAAGACCGTCGTGGCTTGTTTGTGCGCGCGCCTGACTTGGACGCGCTGGGCCGCGGGTCCGGCTGCTAGGCGGTCGCGCCCACCACGCCGGCGGTCTCGAGCAGCTGCTTGAGCTGGCCGTTGTGGTACATCTCCAGCGCGATGTCGCACCCCCCGATCAGCTCGCCATTCACGTACAGCTGCGGGTAGGTCGGCCAGTTCGAATAGCGCTTGAGCCCTTCGCGCAGCTCGGCGTCCTCGAAGATATTGACGTAGTGGAACTTCGCGCCCAGCTGCTGCAGCGTCGCGACGGTCTGCGCCGAGAAGCCGCACTGGGGAAAGTCCGGCGTGCCTTTCATGAACAGCACCACCGGGGCGGCGGAGAGCTCCTTGCGGATCTTGTCGTTGACGTCCATCGAATTCACCTGCATCGCGTACGTGACGGGGGATACATTGAATTATGGGGCTCGCTCCCCTATTCTTCAAATCGTCAAGGTGCCCGGCAGAACAAAAGCTTACAGGGAGAGGCGGATGAAAACTCTGAACTCCGTGGCTGGCGCCATGCCTCGCGCGAGACCGTGACGCTGCCGGCCGACCTGTCCGACCACGTCGAGCGCGCGCTGCGCGAGGACGTCGGCCCGGGCGACGTGTCCGCGGCGCTGATCCCGCCGCAGCGGCAGGCGCGCGCGCACGTGCTGTGCCGCGAGGCGGCCACGATCTGCGGCGCGCCGTGGTTCGATGAAACCTTCCGCCGGATCGACCCCGCCGTCGCGATCACCTGGCGCTGCCACGAGGGCGCCGCCGTCGCCGCCGATTCGATCCTGTGCGAGCTGGCGGGCCCGGCGCGCGCGCTGCTGACCGGCGAGCGCATCGCGCTGAACTTCCTGCAGCTGCTGTCGGCCACCGCGACCGCCACGCGACGCTACGTGGACGCGATCGCCGGCACCGCCTGCCGCATCCTCGATACGCGCAAGACCCTTCCGGGTCTGCGCACCGCGCAGAAGTACGCGGTGCGCTGCGGCGGCGGGGTCAATCATCGGATCGGCCTGTACGACATGGTGCTGATCAAGGAGAACCACATCGCGGCGGCGGGCTCGATCAGCGCCGCGGTGCGCGCGGCACGCGATCGCGATGCGCACGGCCGCATCGAGGTGGAAACGGAGACACTCGAGCAGGTGCGTGAAGCGCTCGATGCCCGCGCCGAGATCATCATGCTCGACAACTTCGGACTCGCACTGATGCGCGCGGCGGTGGCGCTCAACCGCGCGCATCCGCACCCGGCGCAGCTGGAAGCCTCCGGCGGCGTGACGCTCGCCGGATTGCGCGCCATTGCCGAGACCGGCGTGGACTTCGTTTCGGTCGGGGCGCTGACCAAGAACGTCGAGGCGATCGACCTGTCGATGCGCTTCGAGCTCTAGCAGTCCGGCGCCCGCGCTCACTGCCGCGCGCGGAGCGCTCACTCCGCCGCGACCGCCGGTGCATTGCCGGCCGGGCGGCGCACGCACCACACCAGCACCAGCGATATCAGGGTCACGATGCCGGAGACCCAGAAGTAATCCAGCGCGGACAGCAGGTAGGCCTGATCGGTCAGGCTTCGGTTGAGCACCGCCAGGGCCGCGTGATCGTTCAGGCCGAGGGAGTTCAGGCCGTGCATCGCCTGCTGCAGGGTCGGGCTCAGCGCGCTGGAGCTTTCCGCCAGGCGCGACTGGTGGAACGCCGCACGCCGGTCCCAGAACGTCGTGGTGATCGAGGTGGCGAAGCTGCTGGCGACGATACGCGCGAAGTTGGACACGCCGGACGCCGACGGGACGCGCTGCTGCGGCAGCCCATCGAGCAGGATCGCGAGCATCGCGACGAAGAAGGCCCCCATGCCGACGCCCATGACCAGCTGCGGCATCACGAAGGCGGCGAAGCTCGCATTGGCGGTGAAGCCGGCGCGCATGAAGTAGGACGCGGCATAGCTCAAGAAGCCGACGGTCGCTATCCAGCGCGCATCGATCCGGCCGATCAGCCGTCCCACGATCGGCGAGACGATCAGCGCAACCAGTCCCGCCGGCGCCGCCACCAGCCCGGCCCAGGTCGCGGTATAGCCCAGCTGCGTCTGCAGCCACAGCGGCATCAGCACGATGTTGCCGAAGAAGGCGGCATAGCCCAGGCAGTAGGCGATCGTGCCGATGGCGAAGTGACGGCGCGCGAACAGCCCCAGCTCCACGATCGGATGCCGCTCGGTCAGCTCCCAGATCAGCCAGGCCAGAAAGCCGACCACGGCCACGATACCCAGCGTCAGGATCGCAGGTGAGGTGAACCAGTCCAGGTCCTTGCCCTTGTCGAGCATGATCTGCAGCGCCCCGACCCACACCACCAGCAGCCCCACACCGACCGTGTCGATCGGCACCTTGCGGGTCGGCGTCTCACGCCGCGCGAGAAAGCGGGCACAGACCAGCGCCGACACCAAGCCGACCGGTATGTTGATGAAGAAGATCCACGGCCAGCTCCAGTTGTCCGAGATGTAGCCGCCCAGCACCGGACCGGCGACCGGCGCGATCAGTGTCGTCATCGACCAGATCGCGAGCGCCGTACCGCGCCGCTGCGGCGGAAACACGCTCAGCAGCAAGGCCTGCGAGCCCGGGATCATCGGACCGGAGACCGCCCCCTGCAGCACGCGAAACATCACCAGCGAGGGCAGGCTCCAGGCGATGCCGCACAGGAACGAGGCGGCGGTGAACGCGAGCACCGACACCACGAAGGTGCGCACCACGCCGTAGCGCTGCATCAGCCAGCCGGTCAGCGGCACCGCGATACCGTTGCTGACGGCGAATGAGGTGATCACCCAGGTGCCCTGGTCGGGCGATACCCCGAGATTGCCGGCGATGGTCGGGATGGCGACGTTGGCGATGCTGGTGTCGAGCACCTGCATGAACGTGCCCAGTGCCAGGCCGACCGCGACCAGCGCGCGCGCGGCGCCGAGGAGCGGGGACGGCTCGGTCGCAGTTGCGGCGCTCACGGCTCGACCCTCAACGCAGCGCTGCAGCCGCCGCGCGCGCCACGTCCACCGGACGCTCACGGCCGGCGTTGCGCGCCACGATCGCGCGGATCTTCGCTTCCAGCTGCGGGTCATCGCCGTCGCTGGTGAGCGCGGGCAGCGGCGTGGTGCTCACCTGGTCGGACACCAGCGCGCCGGAGGTATCCAGCACGTCCACCCGCGCGCTCATCGACAGGCCCACGCGCAGCGGGTGCGCGCGCAGATCGCGTGCGTCGATCGCGATGCGCACCGGCAAGCGCTGCACGATCTTGATCCAGTTGCCCGAGGCATTCTGCGCCGGCAGCAGTGCGAACGCGCTGCCGCTGCCGGCAGCCAGCCCCGCGAGCCGGCCGTGAAATTGCACCGCGCCGCCATACAGATCCGATTGCAGCGTGACCGGCTGCCCGACCCGCATGTCGCGCAGCTGTGCCTCCTTGAAGTTCGCGTCCACCCACACCTGCGCCAGCGGCACGACCACCATCAATGGCGCCCCGGCCGCGACCCGCTGGCCGACCTGTACGCCGCGCTTGTCGATCACGCCGCCCACCGGCGCGCGCAGCTGCGTGCGGCGCAGCGCCAGCGCGGCGTTGCGCACGCCCTCCTCCGCGTTGAGCACCTCGGGATTACCCGCGATCGTCGTACCCCGGATCTGCGCCTCGGTGGCGTTGAGCTGCTCGCGCGCCGCCTCGAGCGCGGCACGCGCCACGCTCAGCGCATCGCGCGCATGCGCGAGCTCCTCGCCCGAGACCGCCCCGTCGCTCAGCAGGCCCACCCGCCGATCCAGGTCGTGCTGCGCGCGCTGCAGGTCCGCCTGGCGCTGTGCGATCTGCGCCTGCAACGCATCGCGCTGCGCGAAACTCCCGCGCACATTGCGCACCGCACGGGCCAGCTGCGCCTCGGCCGCGTCGAGCGCGATGCGCGCATCGGCCGGATCGAGCTCGGCGAGCAGCTGCCCGCGCTTGACCCCCTGCGTGTCATCGACGTAGACGGCCACCACCGTACCCGGGACCTGACTGGTGATCTGCACCACGTTGGCGTTCACGTAGGCATCGTCGGTGCTCTCAACGTTGCGGTTGACCAGAAACCAGTGCGTGCCCCAGGCCAGCCCGGCGGCCAGCACCACTACGGCGAGCACCAGGAAGGCGCGCTTGCGCGTGCGGTTACCCGCACCGGGGACGGGAGCGGGAGTCGGCGCGGGAGCCTGATGGTTGGGAGCGGGAGGTTGGTCCATGGGATTTCTCGTGAGCAGGTCTTCGAGTGATTGACTGTTATTTGCGCGCGACGATCGGCGTGCCGGCCGCGGTGTGCGCGTCAGCCGCAGCGGGCACGGCGGCGGCGGCCGTCTGGAAGCTGCCGCCCACGGCCACCAGCAGCGAGATGCGGGCACCGGCCCGAGCGCTGGCCAGATCGACCGCCTGGCGGCGGGCGGCGAGCACCTCGGTCTCGGCGTTGAGCACCGACAGATAGCTGGCGAGCCCGGCACGATAGCGTTCCTCATCGAGCCGGTAGGCCTCCTGGGCCGCGCTCAGCCAGGCGCGCTGCTGCTGCTGCTCGCTGCCGAGCGAATCGATCAGGCTGATCTGGTCGGCGGCCTGCCGCACGGCACCGAGCACGGTGTCGTCGTAGCTCGCGATGGCCTCATCGAGCCCCGCTTCGGCCCCGCGATACGCGGCCCGCAGCCGCCCGCCGTCGAACAGCGGCAGCGACAGGGCGGGACCGGCGCCGTAGCCGAACGACTGCGCCGAGATCAGGTCGCCCAGGCTGATCGAGGCGAACCCGATCAGCGCCGACAGGTTGACGCTTGGATAGAACGCGGCCCGGGCGGCGCGGCGCGAGGCATCCGCCGCCCCGATGCGTGTGCGGGCAGCGATGACGTCCGGCCGGCGCGAGAGCAGATTGATCGGCAGCGCTGCCGGCAGCGGCAGCACCGCCTGCAGGTCCAGGTGCGGGCGGCGGATGCCGGCGTAGGCGTCGGCGCCGCGGCCGATGAGCGCGGCGAGCTGATGGGTGGCCAGTGCCTGGGCGGATTGCGCCTGCAGCACGGCCAGGTGGGTCTGCGGCACCTCGCCCTGCGCTTCGCGCAGCTCCACGCGTGTATCCAGGCCCGCCGCTACGCGCTGGCGGGTGATGTCGACGATACGCGCGCGCTGCGCCTCGGCGCTGGCGGCCACGTCCCCCAGCGCATAGGCACGGTCCAGATCCAGATAAGCTTCCGCCACCGCGCCGGTCAGCAGCAGCCGCGCATCGGCTGCCTCCAGATCGGCCGCGCGGGCGAGGCCACGCGCCGCGGCCGCCTCATCGGCCTGCCGTCCCCACGGATCCGCATTCCAGGACAAGCTCGCACCGAGATTGCTGAACCACACGGTGCGGCCGCCGAGCAGGTACGGCCCGAACCCCGTCGGTATCCGCCCGCCGGTCGTGCCGGCGCCCAGCTTGATGTCCGGTAGCCGCTCGGCCTGCGCCGCGGCGGCCTGCGCCTGCGCCGCACGCAGCCGCGCGCGCGCCTGCGCCAGGGTCGGGTTGCCGCTGAGCGCGGTCGCCATCAGCGCATCGAGCTGCGCATCCCCCAGGCTCTTCCACCAGGCCTCGGACGCGGGACTCACCGCCTGGCCCTGCAGCCCCAGCGCCGAGGCGCTCAGCGGCGTGAGCGGCGTCGCACGCGGCGGCGCCGTGGCGCAGCCGGCCAGCACCATCAGCAGCGCCGCCGTAGAGGCGGCCACGCCGACCAGAAGCCGCCTGCCCGGCGCCGGTAGCCTGGCAGCACTCATGCCGGCACCCTGGCCGCAGCGCTACCGTTCTCCAGCGTGCCCGTGAGCTTGATCAGCAGGCGCGTCAGATCCGCCAGCTCCGTGCGCGAGAACCCGCCCAGCGCAGCGTTCATCAGGGCCACCACGGCCGGCATGGTGCCGTCTACGGTCTGCCGTCCCGCAGCGGTCAGGTGCAGGCGCACCGAGCGCCGGTCCTGGCGGCTGCGCTCCCGGCTCACCAGGCCGCGCTTCTCGAGTTGGTCGATGATGCGGGTGAGCGCGCCACTGTCGTGCCGCAGCTGCGCGCACAGCACGGTCGCATTGAGCGCCAGCCCGTCGCGCAGGTGCATCAGCACCACCCACTGCGTGAAGGTGAAGCCGCTGGTGGCCAGCACCGGTTCCAGATGATCGACCAGCAGCGAGTGCGCGCGCTTGAGCAGGTAGCCCACGCTGGTGCGCGCCCGATATGTTTCCGTTCGATAATGCTGTATAGGCATTTACTGTCTCGACAGTTTCTGCTTCGGCAGCTATTCGACTACGAAACGGCGGCCAGATCAATAGCAAACTTCACATGTACAGATCAGCGTGCTGCCACAATGGAACTAACTGCCGCGCCGCTGCATCGAAAACGGCAACGATTGGGGGAGGGCTTATGGGCGAGCACCGCGACTTCGGTCTGAATAACTTCTGTCTTTACAGTGCACTGGTGGTCCTGGCGGCCTGTACGGCCGGATGCAATGGCGATCTTGGCAGCTCCGGCAACGGCAGCTCCTCGAGCAGTACCGCTGCCTCGGCGGCGGGTGTCTGGTCGGGCACCGACTCGGCCAGCGGTCTGGTACTCACCGCCTTCGTCAACTCGAACGGCCAGGCGGACTTCTTTCGCTCCGACGGCGTGCAATTCATCGGCATGGTGCAGGTCTCGGGCACGACGCTGCAGGTCGCGCTCAATGGCTATACGCAGTTCCAGTCCCAGTTCTCGGACGGTTCGACCTACGGTGTCGGTACATTCAACGGCACGGTCAGCGCCGGCAGCTCGATCAGCGGCACGTTGAATTTCACCACCAACAACGCCACCGCCAGCACCAGTACCTGGTCGCTGACCTTCGACTCGCTGTACGACACCGCCTCCTCGCTCGGGGCGATCAGTGGCAACTACACGGATAACGTCGCGGCCGTCAGCGGCGGAGCCGATCCCCTCAGCGGCGCGAGTGTGACGATCTCCTCCGCCGGAGTGCTCTATGGGCAGGGCTCGGCCAATGACTGCGTCCTGAACGGCACCGTGACGGTCGGCAACAGCAGCTATGACCTCTATGAGGTGTCCTATACGTATGAGAACTGCACCGGAACGTATGCCGCCCTGAACGCAGTGCCATTCACCGGCCTGGCCGAGATCAATTCCAAGGTATCGCCGGCCCAAATCCTCATGACCGCCGAGGGCGAGAGCTCCGGCGGCGTCTACTATGCGATCATCTCCCAGCTGAGCGCGACTTAGGCCCGCATCAGTTGGGCCTGCGCGTATTGGAGGTTGCCCAATGAGTGGCTCCGACCGCAAGGTTGTGGTCTGGGACCTGCCCGTCCGCCTGTTCCACTGGGCCATCGTCCTGCTGGTGGCGAGCGCCTATGTGACCTGGCAGCTCAATTGGATGAACTGGCACGTACGCGCCGGCTACGCGCTCATGGCGGCGGTGCTGTTTCGGATCCTGTGGGGATTCTTCGGCAGCGATACCGCGCGGTTCTCGCGCTTCGTGGCCGCGCCGCGCGCCGCAGTCTCGCACCTGGCGCAGGCGCTGCGCCGCGAACCGGACCGCCAGGTCGGCCACAACCCGGCCGGCGGCTGGATGGTGCTGCTGTTCCTGTTGCTGCTGCTGGCGGAGAGCCTGACCGGGCTCTACGTCAACAATGATGTGGCCGATGAGGGACCATTTACCGAGCTCGCCCCCGCCTCGGTCGCCAATGCGATCAGCGCGCTGCACGAGATCCTCTGGGACGCGCTGCTGGCGGCCATCGTGCTGCACGTTGTGGCCATCATTGCCTACGCGGCGGTGAAACGGCACAACCTCGTGAGGCCGATGATCACCGGCCGCAAGAGCTTGCCGGTGGCCGTGCCGGCGCCGCGCATGACCGGCTGGCTACGCGCACTGATCCTGCTGGGCGGCAGCGCGCTGGCCGCAGCCGCACTCGCACACTTTCTGTAACGCCGTAGCGCCGCGCAGCTGCAGCTGCGCGGCGCTCGGCCGCAGCTCAGCCCGTGGGAGGCATCACCTGCCCGCGGATCTCTCCGCCGGGATGCGCCTTGGTGTGCACGTTGATATACCACTGGCCGGCCTCGAACTGCTGGGCCTGGTCCGCCGTCAGCGTCGCCCTACCCTTGATCGGGCTGTGGACGGGACTGCCCTTCTTGGTCAACCAGACCTGCACGCCGGCATTCGCACCCGCCGCCGCCGGTCCATGCAGGTGCGCCATCGTGACCGGTCCCGACAGGCCGCTATAGGTGATCGTCCAGCTGAGCCTGTGGGTCGACGGGTTATAAGACAGGTCGGCGCTGCCCGTGCCGTCGGTCTGAACCGCCGGTACCTGCTGCGCCCCGGTCAGCTGCACCTGGAAGGTTTCGTTCGCGGCCAGAGACGGCCCCGCCCACAGCGCCACGCCCAACAGCGCCAGCGGCATAACGAGCCGTCGAGATAGCTTGGTGTTCATTGTTCGACTCCTCACCTGGATTGCTTCGATAGCATGGATTGCCTCGCCGGTGTCGCGCGGCATCGGGTTGAAGCGGCCCCGGCAACGACCTGCACCTGCGGCGCAGGACGGAAGTATTGTCCCTGGCACGCAGACGTGCAACGTGAAGCGCGCTGGCTCGAAGGACTACAGCGCTACAGCGCCAGGACCAGGCGGATTCCCCCCTCGATATCACGCAGCGTCTGCGGCGGCACGTGACCGGCGCGGGAAGCCAGCAACCGCTTATCCACGGTCATGAGTTGCGACACGTTGACCACCGATTCGCGGTTCAGGCCGCTTGACCGGCGCAATAACCGGGACGCCGAAATCCCGATCCGGAGCCAATGGGCTCCCCGAGTGAACCCCACCATATCTCGCCGCGGCGCATTACCAGTCTTCAGGGGGCAGGACTTGCCTCTGTGCCCGTGCCAATGCCGGGCCGAGCCGCGAGCTGTCGGCATCGGGGCCATAGATCGCATCGAGCCGTTCACGTACCCGGCCCATTTGCGGCTCCGGCCTTCCACACATTATTGCCGCGGTCCTGGTCCGGCAGCAGGTGATCCGGATCGATGCTGACCGCCGTGACCGGCAGCGTGCTGTCGAGCGGCAGCTCGACGCTGCGCTGCTGGATCCAGGTCTCGGCCGGCAGGCGGATGCTGCGGCTGCTGCCGTCGGCGAAATCGATCTTCACGTCCGCCGGCAGCACCAGCGGATCGAGGTTGGCGATGGTCACGATCGCGCCGCGGCGCCAGTCGCCGCCGACCGCACGCACGTCCTTCACCGCCAGGTCCAGCGTCCAGTTATGAAAGTACCAGCCGCGCCAGAACCATGACAGGTCCTCGCCGCCGGCGCTGTCCATGGCGCGGAAGAAATCCGACGGGGTCGGATGATGATAGGACCAGTCGCTGATGAACTTGCGGAATGCCCAGTCAAAGCGCGCAGGTCCCAGGATCTGCTCGCGCAGCAGCACCAGCCCGAAGGCGGACTTGAAGTAGTCCAGCGGATGGCCGAAGCGGAACGGCACCTGATCCGCGCGCGTCAGCATGATCGGCAGGTCCGGGGTTTGCAGCAGCCGCGCGATCTGGTCGGCCGGTGCGCCGCTGCCCGGCGCGTATTCCTGATCGTGCTTGGGCGCGTACACGCCGTGCGCGAAGTCCTGCGACTCGTACACGTCGATGAAGGTGTTGAAGCCCTCGTCCATCCACTGGTCGCGCCGCTCGTCGAAGCCGACCATCATCGGAAACCAGGTGTGACCGATCTCGTGCGCGGTCAGCCAGAACAGGTCCTTGCCGGTGTCCTTGTAGGTGTCGAACACGATGCCCGGATACTCCATCCCGCCCACCGGTCCGGCCACCGCGACCGCCGCCGGATAGGGATAGACGCCCCAGCGGCGCGAGAAATTCTCCGTGGCGTTCTTCAGATACTCGGTGGCCCGGCCCCAGGCGCCGGCCCCGGCGCTCTCGATCGGATAGAACGACATCGCCAGCGCATGGTCGCCGCCCGGCAGGTTGATCCGTGCCGCATCCCAGATGAACGCACGCGAGGCGGCAAACGACACATCGCGCGTCTGCTTCATGTGAAAGTGCCAGGTGAGCGTACCCTGGCGCGCGGGGCGGCTGGCTGCGGCGCCGATCTCCCCGGCGCTGCGGATGAACACGGTCGAATCGCTCGCGCGCGCCTGCTGCAGCCGTGCGCGTTCGAGCGCGCTTAGCACGACCTGCGGATTGCGCAGCTCCCCGGAGCCCGCGACCAGCATGTCCCACGGCACGGTCACGAAGTAGTCGAAGTCGCCGTACTCGAGGTAGAACTCGGTGCCCAGGTACGGCAGCGTGTCCCAGCCGCGCAGATCGTCGTACACCGCCATGCGCGGATACCACTGCGCGATGTCGTAGATCTCGCCGTTGCGACTGGGCATGTGCCCGGTGCGGCCGCCGAACACGCCGGGCACGGTGTAGTGATAGCGGATGTGGAGCTTGAGCGTGCCGCCGCGCGGCGCGAGCGGGCTCGCCAGCCGGATCTGCATGCGGGTATCCGACACCAGGTAGTCGGCCTTGATCGCTCGCCCGCCGCGCTCGATCTGGACCGACTCGAGCACGTACCCGTCGGTGAACGACGGCTGCGCGGCCTGAGCAGCCTGTGGGGGCGGTCCGGGCCGCGCTCGCACGTAACGCGAGCGCGCGTCACGGCGATAGATGTTCTGGTCGAGCTGGATCCACAGGCACTGCAGTGCCTGTGGCGAGTGGTTGGTATAAGTGATGACCTCGTCGCCGGAGAGGCGCTGCTGCTGCGGATCGAGGCTCGCATGGATCTGGTAGTCGGCGCGATTCTGCCAATAGTCGGGCCCGGGACTACCGTTACCGGCGCGATAGGCATTGACCGGATCGGGCAGCGTCAGCGGCGCGAAGGTCTGCAGCGGATCATAGGAACCGGACGAGTCGGCCGGCGTTGCCCCGGCAGCGTGGGCAGCGCTGCCAAAGCCCGGCAGAATCGTCACCGCCATTGTCAGCGCCAGCGTCAACTTCAACGTCAGCCTGCCGCCGACAAGGCGTCGAATCACAATGCAATCCTCGGCTTTGGGCCACGACTGCGTCTCGGGTCGAGTCTGCCGTCGGGCCCCGGAAATCAGCATACCGCCCCACGTGCGGCGATGCCAAGCCGGTATCGGTAGCCAAGCCGCGCAGAGTCAACTCGCACGCACATGAATCCGGATCACAGATCGATGAGCTCGATCTCCTCTGCCGCGATTGGCCGTCCGAGGAAGCGTGCGCCGACGGCCGCGAAGCGCGCCGCCCCATCGGTCGCGAGCAGCCGCACGGGTGCGAGCGCGGCGGCAGACGCGGCCGTGGCGCCCATAGCCACAGCCACAGCCGCGCTGCCCGCGGCCAACTTCCCGGCGTCTGCCAGCAGCGCGCGCTCGTGCAGCAGCCTCTCGGTCGCGCGCGCGGTCGTGACGGCCGAATCGACGATCGCGACACGAG
The DNA here is from genome assembly GCA_036267195.1 of Steroidobacteraceae bacterium. GTDB lineage: Bacteria > Pseudomonadota > Gammaproteobacteria > Steroidobacterales > Steroidobacteraceae > FEN-1191. Next base: position 82,272 of record DATAWM010000037.1, on the reverse strand, counting down.
CGCCCACCACGGCCCGGATCACGGCCGTGAGCATGGGGAAGTGAGTGCAGCCGAGCACCAGCGTATCGGCACAGGAGCGGGCACCGTGCGCGTCACGGCCGCCGAACAGCGGCTCCAGGTAGCGCCGCGCGGCCGCCTGCGCGACCACCCCTTCGGTCCAACCCTCCTCGGCCAGCGCAACGAACAGCTGACAGGCCGCGGCCAGCACCTGCGCATCGGGCCGCCGCGCGACGATGGCTCGCTGATAGGCGCCCTCGCGCACAGTGGCTTCGGTACCGATCACCGCGATGCGCCCGCTGGCGCTGGCGGCCACGGCGGCCTGCGCTCCGGGTTCGACCACTCCGATGACGGGCAGATCCGCGAATCGGCGGCTCAGCGCCGGCAGCGCGACCGATGAGGCGGTATTGCAGGCGATCACCAACGCCTTCACGCCGCGGCCGACCAGCGCATCGGCCGCCTGCAGCGCGTAGCGCACCACGGTGTCGGCACTCTTGGTGCCGTAAGGCAGGCGGGCGGTGTCGCCCAGGTAGACGAAGCGCTCGTGCGGCAACTGCCCGAGCAATGCCCGCAGCACCGTGAGCCCGCCGACGCCGGAGTCAAACACGCCGATCGGGTGGGAGTGAACAGTCATTGAGGGGGCAATCATCGCTTGGGGCCGAGCGGCGCCAGCACGTCAATGCTGGGTCCGCGCCCGCCCGATCGGCGTGTCAGCCTTCGGGGCGCATGTGCGGGAATAGCAGCACGTCCCGGATCGAGGGCGAGTCGGTCAGGAACATCACCAGCCGGTCGACACCCAGACCCAGGCCCGCGGTCGGCGGCATGCCGTATTGCAGCGCGCGGATGTAGTCGGCGTCGTAGTGCATCGCCTCCTCGTCGCCGGCGTCCTTGCGCTGCGCCTGCGCGTGGAAGCGCGCGGCCTGGTCCTCCGGATCGTTGAGCTCGGAGAAGCCGTTGGCGAGCTCCCGGCCGGCCACGAAGAACTCGAAGCGATCGGTCAGGAATGGGTCGGCATCGTTGGCGCGCGACAGCGGCGACACCTCCGCCGGATAGGCGTGGATGAAGGTGGGCGCCAGCAGCGTGTGCTCGACGGTCTTCTCGAAGATCTCGATCTGCAGCTTGCCCGCCCCGTCACGCTCCTGGTAGGGGACCTCCAGGCGCTCGCATGCGGCCCGCAGGTACGGCACGTCTCGCAGGTACGCACGCTCGAGCACCGGGTTCGCATCCAGGATCGCCTGCTCGACGCTCACGCGCGCAAACGGCGCATCCAGCTCGTAGTCGCGGCCCTGATAGGTCACGCACCGCGCGCCGAGCAGCGCTTCCGCGAGCCCGCGCAGCAGCTGCTCGATCAGCTCCATCAGCCGCTGGTAGTCGGTGTAGGCCCAGTACAGCTCGAGCATCGTGAACTCGGGGTTGTGCCGGGTGGAGAGGCCCTCGTTGCGGAAATTGCGATTGATCTCGTACACCCGCTCCAGGCCGCCGACGATCAGGCGCTTCAGATACAGCTCCGGGGCGATGCGTAGGTACATGCTCTGATCGAGCGCGTGATGGCGCGTCACGAACGGGCGCGCGGCCGCCCCGCCCGGGATCGGCTGCATCATCGGCGTCTCGACCTCCATGAAGTCGAGCGAGTCGAGGAAGTCGCGCAGGTAGCGCAGCACGTTGGTGCGTGTGCGGAAGAGCTCGCGGCTGCGCTCATTCATGATCAGGTCGACGTAGCGCTGCCGGTAGCGTGTCTCGGTGTCGGAGAGGCCGTGCCACTTGTCCGGCAGCGGCCGCAATGACTTCACCAGCAGCGTCAGGCGCGAAACGCGCAGCGAGAGCTCGCCGGTCCTGGTGCGGAACAGGGTGCCCTCGGCGCCGAGGATGTCACCGATGTCATAGCCCTTGAACGCCTGGTACGCCTCGCCGAGCGCATTGGCCTGCAGGAACAGCTGGATCTGGCCGCTGCGGTCGGCGATGTTGGCAAAGCTCGCCTTGCCCATGATGCGGCGGAACATCATGCGCCCGCCGACCCGCACGTGCACCGGGTTGGCCTCGAGCCAGGCGCTGTCGCGCTCGGCGTAGCTCGACAGCAGCTGCTGCGCCAGCGCATCGCGGCGGAAATCGTTCGGAAAGGCGACGCCGCCCGCGCGCAGCGCCGCGAGCTTGGCGCGCCGATCGGCGATCAGCCGGTTCTCGTCCGGCGCGGTGCCCTCGCCGCTGTGCCCGGTCTCACCGCTCTGCCCGCCCTCGCCGCTCACAGCCCCGCCTTCAGGCTGGCTTCCATGAATTGATCCAGGGCCCCGTCGAGCACGGCGGCGGTGTTGCCGACCTCCACGCCGGTGCGCAGATCCTTGATGCGCGACTGATCGAGCACGTAGGAGCGGATCTGGTTACCCCAGCTCACGTCGGACTTGGATTCCTCCAGCACGGCGGCGGCGGCGTTGCGTTTGTTCACTTCGAGCTCATACAGCTTGGCCTTCAGCATCTTCATGGCGGTGGCGCGGTTCTTGTGCTGGCTGCGCTCGTTCTGGCAGGCCACCACGATGCCGCTGGGCAGGTGGGTGATGCGCACGGCCGACTCGGTCTTGTTGACGTGCTGGCCGCCGGCGCCGCTGGAGCGATACACGTCCATTTTCAGATCGGCCGGATTGATCTCGATGGCGATGTCGTCGTCGACCTCGGGCGAGACGAACACCGAGGCGAACGAGGTGTGGCGGCGGTTGCCCGAATCGAACGGGGATTTGCGCACCAGGCGATGCACGCCGGTCTCGGTGCGCAGCCAGCCGTAGGCGTAGGCGCCCTGCATCAGCACCGTGGCGCTCTTGATGCCGGCGATCTCGCCCTGGTTCGAATCGACCTCCTCGCAGGCGAAACCGCGCGATGCGCCCCAGCGCAGGTACATGCGCAGCAGCATCTGCGCCCAGTCCTGCGCCTCGGTGCCGCCCGCGCCGGCCTGAATGTCCAGAAAGGCATTGTGCGCATCCATCTCGCCGCGGAACATGCGCTTGAGTTCCAGGCGGCGCACGTCGGCCTCGAGCGCGCCGACATCGCGCTCGATCGCGCTGGCGGCCGCCTCGTCGCCCTCGAGCTCAGCGAGCTCGAGCAGCTGCGCGGCATCGCTGAGCGCGGTGCGGACGCGGTCGAGCTCCTCGAGCTGGGCCGCCAGGCGCGCACGCTCGCGCCCCAGCTCCTGGGCCCGCGCGGGGTTGCTCCAGATCGCCGGGTCCTCGAGCTCGCGGCTGACTTCCTCTAGGCGTTCTTTGTTGCGGTCGTACTCAAAGAAACCCCCTCAAGGAGACGGTGCGCTCCTCGAGATCTTTCAAAGTACGCTTGAGTTGGCTGATTTCCATCGCGTGCATTCTAGCAGCTTGCCGCGGCGCATCACCGGCACTTCACGCCGGCAACAGGTGCTCGATCACGAATTGCAGCCGCCGCTCGCCCTGGTACTCGTTGCAGTCGAGCCGATAGATCAGCCGTGCCGCCCCGGCGGGCATCGCGCCGGGCACCGCGCTGCCGCCCGAGACGGCCGCGCCCGCTCGCTGCGCCGCGCCCTCCGGGTCGATGAAGTTGAATGCGATGGCACTGAACTCGCCGCGCCCCTCGGGCGCGGCGAGCGCGAGCTTCAAGTGCCGCTCGGCGATGATGCGCGCGGCGCGGATGTGAAACACCCCGTCGAACAGCGGCTCGGGAAATCCCGGGCCCCACGGTCCGCCGGCGCGCAGCGCCTCGGCGGTCGGCAGCGCCAGCTCCTCCAGCGTCAGCTGCCCGTCGGTCTCGATCACGTCGGGGGAGCCGCGCGCCGCCATCGCGCGCGCGCACTCCCCGTCGAAGGCGCGCGCAAACTGGTCCAACCGCGACAGCTCGAGCGTCAGCCCCGCGGCCATCGCATGACCGCCGAATTTCTGGATCAGCAGCGGCTCGCGCGTGGCCATCGCGTCGAGCACGTCGCGGATGTGAATGCCCGGCATCGAGCGCGCCGAGCCGCGCAGCAGCCGCTCATCGGCGCGCGCGAATGCAATCACCGGCCGGCGCAGCCGCTCCTTCAGACGGCTCGCCACCAGCCCGACCACGCCCTGGTGCCAGGCCTCATCGAACAGACACACCCCGGCGCGCGATACCCCGCTGGCCGGATCGCGCAGCACCCGCACGGCCGCGAGCGCCTCGGCCTGCATCTTCGCCTCGATCTGCCGGCGCTCGCTGTTGAGGCGATCGAGCTCGAGCGCGAGATCGCGGGCCTCGGGCACCTCGTCGGTCAGCAGGCAGCGGATGCCGATCGACATGTCGGTGAGCCGGCCGGCGGCGTTCAGGCGCGGCGCGACCGCAAAGCCCAGGTCCGAAGCGACGATGCCGGCGGGGGAGCGTTTGGAGAGCTCCAGCAGCGCGGTGATGCCGGGCACGCAGCGGCCGGCGCGGATGCGCTTGAGCCCCTGCGCGACCAGGATGCGATTGTTGACATCGAACGGCACCACGTCGGCCACCGTGCCGAGCGCCACCAGGTCGAGCAGCTCGGCCACGGCCAGCGCGCCCGCGGGCAGCAGGCCCTGCTGCTCGAGCATGCGCCGCAGCGCCGCGGCCACGTAGAACGCCACGCCCACCCCGGCGAGCGCGCCGCTGGCAAAACCGCTGTCGGGCAGGTTCGGATTGACGATCACGTCGGCGGCGGGCAGCGTCGCGGCCGGCAGGTGATGATCGGTGATCAGCACCTCGATACCAGCGGCACGCGCCGCCTCGACGCCGGCGTGACTGGCGATGCCGTTGTCGACCGTGATGATCAGGCGCGGTGCGCGCGCGGCCGCCACCGCGACGATCTCGGGGCTGAGGCCATAGCCGTACTCGAAGCGGTTGGGCACCATGAAGTCCACCGCCGGGAAGCCCCAGCTGCGCAGCGCGCGCACCAGCAGCGCCGTGCTGGTGGCGCCATCGGCGTCGAAATCGCCGATGATCATCACCAGCCCGCCGTGCAGCCGGTGACGGCACAGCAGCTGCGCGGCCGCCTCGGTGCCGCCGAGGGTGCCGACCGGCAGCAGCTGCCGCGTCGCCAGCAGCAGCTCCTCCGGGTCGAGCACTCCGCGCGCCGCATAGATCCGCTGCAGCACCGGATGCACGCTCGAGTCCAAGCGCGACGGTTGCGACGGCAGCGCGCGCCGTACTACTTCGAGCCCCACGTCAGCCCCTCCCACCATGGCGCGCGTACGCGCCACAGCCTGCCGAGATCCCACCAGCTCAGCCGATAGGCGCGTGCGCCGGCCACCAGCTGCACCGCCTCGATGCGGCGGCGGCGCAGCGCCGCGAGCGCGCCGGCCAGCCAGCGCTGCTCGAGCTGCCAGAGCGCCGCCGTCACGCCGCCATCATGCCTGATCGGATAGAGCAATACGCTGTCGGCAGGGCCGTCGAGCAGCTGCGTGGCGTGCGAGAGGCCCTCGGGCAGCGGCTCGGCTGCCGCGCCCTGCAGCCGCCACAGCGCCTCGGCGTAGGTATCGTGGCCGAACAGGCGCGCCGGCGGCGCGCTGAGCGGGCCGGAGGGTGGGCCGGACGGTGCGGCCGGCCCCGGCCGTGGCGGCTCGCTCGCACCACCCCACAGCCACAGCGTGCTCACGGCGAGCTCGCCGCGGCCGGTGCGCGCGAGGTTTGACGGATGCTCGTGCAGCCACAGCTCGATCTCCGCGCCCAGGCGCTTGAGCGCCGCCGCGTCCGGCCCCTGCGGCAGACCGGCAGATGGATCGTCGCCGGCGAACCGCGCCGGATCCAGGCCGCTGGCATACAGCGGCGGCCCGCTGAGCAGCAGCTCGCGCCGCCCGAGGGCGCTCAGACGCCACGGTGACTCGCCGAAAACGTGCGCGAACTGCTCGACCAGCGCGCGCTGCTCGGCAGCCGACAGCTGCAGCAGGCCGGCCGGGTGCAGCGCAATGCGGTCGATCCCGGCGAAGAAATGCACCGGGGTGGCGAGCCAGTGGTGACGTGGCGCGCCGCGCTCGTCAGCGGCGGTGGCCCAGGCCGCCGCGACGGTGGCGGCCGGCGTCTGCCGCGCGGCCCCGCAGCGCGCAGCCAGCCACGCGCGCCAGTCCTGCGCCAGCGGTTCGCGGCGCGCGCGCGCCAGTACGGTCTCCAGTGCCGGCAGGCGCGGCAGTGTGGCGTGCTCACCGACTGTCAGCTCGGGAACATCAGTGAGAATGAAGACCAGCTCGGTCACGGTGGCGTATCGTAGCGATCATGCGCTTGGCGCTCGACACCGATCCTCGCGTCCACCTGGTGCGCCGGTATGGCGACGGCGAGATCGTGATCGGTGCACAGCACATCGTGCGCCCGTGCATCGTCAGCGCAGACAAACTGGTGCTGGACTGGGCAGTGGAATCCTTCGCCGAGTTGTCGGAAGGGCCGCTCGAGCCCGCGCAGCTGGCACTGCAGCTCGAGCCGCTGCTGGCCGCGGGGACCGGCATCGTGCTGCTGGGAGCCGGAGAGTTCCAGCCCTTTCCGAGCGCACGCCTGCGCGCCGCGTTCCGCGAGCGTGGCATCGCGCTGGAATGCATGAATCTTGGCGCCGCCTGTCGCACCTACAACGTCCTGGCGACGGAGGAGCGAGCGGTGATCGCGGGGTTGTTTCCCTAGCCGGCGGTGGCGCAGGGGAAGGAGCGTGGGCGCGGTGAGTGACGGTGTCAGCGCGGGGCGAGGCGCACCCGAAGAAGACACAGGGACGGAAAGATCACTTTAACCCCCAATTGCTCGAAGCTGACAAATCCGAGCAACTGTTTCCGCTTCATTATTGTTTTAAAGATTGTTGTTATTGTCAAAACTTGGTCTTCCCTTGTCGTCCCTATGTCTTCTTCGTGAGCGCCTCCCCTGATCCTGCCACTGTCGGCGAATGCTGACAGCGAGGCGATACTAACCGCGCGGCCCAATGATTGACAAGTACTAAAATAATATGATTAATTTCAATTTGTTGAGTTGTTTTTATAATGTATTGCTGGATGACGGACTCGCGGCCGTCCGCCGACTCGGACCGCCCGCTACGCGGTGCCCCCGATCAGCGGCACGAACGCGACCACGCCCAGCACCCGCCGCTCGATGCCCTGTTCGCGCCGGGTGAGTCGCACCAGCTGCTGCTCGCCCTCCGGGCCCACCGGCATGATCAGCCGCCCGCCGACCGCCAGCTGCGCGACCAGCGTCTCGGGCACGGTGAGCGGCGCGGCCGCCACCAGGATGCCGTCGAACGGCGCCTGCGTCTTCCACCCCTGTATGCCGTCGCCATGACGAAAGCGCACGTTGCGGATCTCAAGCTCGCGCAGGCGCGCCTTGGCGCGCAGCGACAGCCCCTCGATGCGCTCGATCGTATAGACGCGGCCGACCAGCGGCGCGAGCACGGCGGTCTGGTAGCCGCAGCCGGTGCCGATCTCCAGCACCTTGGCGAGCGGGCCGCCTTCCAGCAGCGCCTCGGTCATGCGCGCCACGATGTAGGGTTGCGAGATGGTCTGCCCGAAACCGATCGGCAGCGCCGTGTCCTCGTAGGCACGGCTGGCCAGGGCCTCATCGACGAAGATATGCCGCGGCACGTTGCGCACCCGGTCGAGCACCGCGAGGTTGGTGAGGCCCTGATCACGCAGCCGCTGCACCAGCCGGTCGCGGGTGCGCGCGGAGGTCATGCCGATTCCGGCCATGCGTGGGTCGTTCATGGCGATAGAACTTTCAGCCAGCTGCCGATGAGCGGCAGCGCGGCATGCCGCGTCAGGTCGATCGACAGCGGCGTCACCGACACATAGTTCCTGGCTACCGCGTGGAAATCGGTGCCTTCGCCGATGTCGGCGCCGGCACCGGGCGGTCCGATCCAGTACATCGGATTGCCGCGTGGATCGGCGGCGGGAATCACCGCATCGGAGCGGTGACGAAATCCCAGCCGCGTGCCGGCGAACCCCGCCAGCGCCGCGTACGGCAGATCCGGCACGTTGACGTTGAGGATCAGCGCCGCCTCGATCGGGTGCGAGAGCAGCCCCGCCACCAGCGTGCGCGCGACGCGCGCGGCGGTGTCGAAGTGCCGGCCGCTGCCGGCGCTCGTGCACAGCGACAGCGCGATGGTCGGCAGCCCGAGGAAGCGGCCCTCGATCGCCGCCGCGACCGTGCCGGAATACAGCACGTCGTCGCCGAGGTTGGCGCCGTCGTTGATGCCTGAGGCGACCATGTCGAACTCGAAGTCGAACACCCCGGAGATCGCCAGGTGCACGCAGTCGGTCGGGGTGCCGGGCACGTAGTGCACGCCGGGCTCGGCCTCATACAGGCGCAGCGGCACATCCAGCGTCAGGGAGTTGCCCGCGCCGCTGCGGTTGCGATCGGGCGCCACCACGGTGACCTGCCCGAGCCCACTGAGCGCGGCGCGCAGTTGATGAATGCCCTCGGCACGGTAGCCGTCATCGTTGCTGACGAGTATTTTCACGTAACGGACCGCGGGCAATCCCTTCAGGCACGCCGATCGAGGCGCGCAATATACTTGAATGATCCGCTGGGAGCAGCGATGCAGCATCCGGACGATGACCCCGACGATGAGGAGGCTGCGCTGTTCCGGCGCGCGGTGCAGGACGTGCGCCCGCTCAAGGGCGCAGGGCGCGCGCCGGCGGTGCGCCGGCTGCCGCGGCCGCGGGCACGGTTCGCGCGCGCCGAGCGCGCCGCGGTGTTGCGCGAGAGCCTGGGCCTGGGCGCCGCCGGTGCTCCCGGCACCGACCTGTACGAGCTGCAGCCCGGCGATGAGCTGCTGTTTCGCCGCGCCGGAGTGCCCGAGACGGTACTGCGGCGGCTGCGGCGCGGGCACTACCGCGTCGACTCCGAGATCGATCTGCACGGACTCACCGTGGCCGACGCCAGCGCGCGCCTGGGTGCATTCCTGCGCGAGGCGCGGGCCCGCGACCTGCGCTGCGTGCGCGTGATCCATGGCAAGGGGCTGCGCTCGGGCACGCGCGGCCCGGTGCTGAAGAACACGGTCAATGCGTTGCTGCGGCGGGCCGATGCGGTGCTGGCATTCGCCTCGGCGCGGCCGGTGGCGGGCGGCACCGGCGCAACCCTGGTGCTGCTGGCCAGACCCTGAGCGCGCCGGGGCCGCGAGCGTGCTGGCCGCGTTCAGCGGGCCGGCGCCCCAGCCGGCGCCGCGTCATCGATCAGCACCGTCGCCATCGCCGCCAGCCCCTCGCCGCGGCCGAGGAAGCCGAGGTGCTCGGTGGTGGTCGCCTTCAGGTTCACGCACGATTCGGTGAGCGCGAGCTTCACGGCGATGCTGCGGCGGATCTCGTCGCGCCACGGGGCGATCCGCGGCGTCTGCGCCAGCAGCGTCAGGTCGGCATTGAGCACGCGCTGGCCGCGGCGGGTGAGCAGCTGCAGGGCATGGGAGACGAACCGACCGCTGTCCGCGCCGCGCCACTGCGGATCGCTGTCGGGAAAGTGCTGGCCGATGTCGCCCAGGCCGGCGGCCCCGAGCAGCGCATCCACCAGCGCGTGCAGCAGTACATCGCCGTCGGAGTGCGCGACGATGCCGCGGGTGTGGGGAATGCGCACCCCGCCGAGCACGAGCGTGTCGCCCGGACCGAAGGCATGCACGTCGAATCCTGACCCTACCCGCATGCGAGCTTCCTCCGCGCCGCCAGTATCGCCTCGGCGAGCGCCAGATCCGAGGCACTGGTGACCTTCAAGTTGCCGTCGCGGGCTGCCACCAGCCGCGCCGACAGGCCCTGCCATTCCATCGCCTGCGCCTCATCGGTGGGCGCGCGCTGCAGCTCGATGGCACGCTCGAGCGCGTGGCGCAGCGGTGCGAGCCGGAACATCTGCGGCGTCTGCGCCAGCCACAGCGAGTCGCGCGGCAGCGTCTCGAGGCTGCGCGGCGCGGCCGCTGCACTCGCGGCCGGGGCCGCGCGCCGCAGCGTATCGACGATCGGCGCGGCCAGCAGCGCGCCGACCGGCTCGCCCTCGGCGTGCTCGAGCAGCCGCGACAGATCCGCAGCGCTCAGGCAGGGACGCGCGGCATCGTGCACCAGCACCCAGTCGTCCTCGCGCGCGCGCTCGGCGAGCGCCGCCAGCCCGTTGCAGACCGAGTGCGCGCGCTCGGCACCGCCGTCAACGACCTGGAAGCGCGGGGCGAGCCGCTCGCTGAGCTCGCGCCGGTGTGGATCCTGCGCCGAGAGCACCAGGCTGCCGCCCGCGCAGCGCGGATCCTCGATGAACAGCTGCAGCGCGGTGTCGAGCACGGTGCGCGCGCCAAGCGCGGCGTACTGCTTGGCGCCGCCGAAGCGGCGGCCCGAGCCGGCCGCCGGCATCACCAGCCAGTAGCGCATCGGCGTCATCGCGCGGGCGCGGCGGCGCGGGCGAGCGCCCGGGCGACGTCCGACGGCGCGGTTGGCGGTGCGGTTGGCGGTGCGGAAGCGCTGGTGCTCGCGGCCGTCGAGGACGCCGGCGGCGCGATCTGGTAGTAGGTCTCGTTGCCCGCGATCATGCCGAGGTCGGCGCGCGCACGCTCTTCGAGGGCGGCGTAGCCCTGCTTCAGGTCGCGCACTTCCGCGGCGAGCTGCCGGTTGCGCTCGGTGAGCTGCGCATTCTCGGCCTGCTGCGTGGCCACCGCATCCTTCAGACGCAGCACGTCGCGCACCCCGTCATTCGACAGCCACAACCGGTACTGCAGCAGCAACAGGGCGGCGAGTAGCGCAGCGGCGAGCCATTTCATCGGGCGCTTAGCCTACCACCGTTGTGCGGCTGGCGCGGGGCTCACAGCAACGATTCTTCCAGCGGCTGCGACTTGACCGCGGCATCCAGTCGCGTGATGGTGGACAGCAGCGCGGCCATGCGCCCGAGCGGCCAGGCGTTGGGGCCGTCCGACAGCGCCGTGTCGGGCCGCGGATGGGTTTCCATGAACAGCCCGGCAATGCCGGCGGCGACCGCGGCGCGCGCGAGCACCGGAATGAACTCGCGCTGCCCGCCCGAGGCGTTGCCGCGCGCGCCCGGCAGTTGCACCGAATGGGTCGCGTCGAACACCACCGGACAGCCGGTGGCGCGCATGACCGCCAGTGAGCGCATGTCGCTCACCAGGTTCTGGTAGCCGAAACTCGCGCCGCGCTCGCACACCAGGATCTGCTCATTGCCGGTGGAGCGCGCCTTCTCGACCACGTTGTGCATTTCCCACGGGGACAGGAACTGTCCCTTCTTGATGTTCACCGGCCGGCCGGCGGCGGCGACCCGCAGGATGAAGTTGGTCTGACGGCACAGGAATGCCGGGGTCTGCAGCACGTCGACCACGGCGGCCACTTCCGCGATCGGCGTGTCCTCGTGCACGTCGGTGAGTACCGGCACTGCGAACAGCCGCTGCACCGACTGCAGCGCCTTCAGGCCCGCGTCCAGGCCGGGGCCGCGGAAGCTTGCGCCCGAGGAACGGTTGGCCTTGTCGAACGAGGCCTTGAAGATCAGCGGTATGCCCAGCGCGCCGGTGATCTCCTTGAGCGCGCCGGCCACCTCCTGCACCAGCGCCTCGGATTCGATCACACAGGGGCCGGCGATCAGGAACAGCGGCCGGTCGAGCCCGACCTCGAAGCCCGCGAGCTTCAAGCGCCCGCCGCGACCGGCAGCTGCCCGGCGCGGTAGCTGCGCGCGGCGCGCACGAAGCCGGTGAACAGCGGATGGCCGTCTCGCGGGGTGGAGCTGAACTCGGGATGGAATTGGGTGGCGACGAACCACGGATGCGAGGGCAGCTCGCTGATCTCCACCAGCCCGTCGCGCGAGAAGCCCGAGAACAGCATCCCGGCGCGCTGATAGGCGTCCATGTAGTTGTTGTTGAACTCGAAGCGGTGGCGGTGGCGCTCGGCGATCAGCTCGCGCCCGTACAGCTCGCGCGCGCGCGTTGCCGGCCGCAGCAGCACCTCCTGCGCGCCCAGGCGCATCGAGCCGCCGATCTGCGAGTCCTCGCTGCGCAGCTGCGTGCCCAGCGCGCGATCCTGCCACTCGGTGATCAGCGCGATCACCGGGTGCGGCGTTGCGCGGTTGAACTCGGTGCTCTGGGCCGCCGCCAGGTGCAGCACGTGGCGGCCGTACTCGATGATGGCGACCTGCATCCCCAGGCAGATCCCCAGGTACGGCACGCCGTGCTCGCGCGCGTAGCGCACCGCCTGGATCTTGCCCTCGATGCCGCGCTCGCCGAATCCGCCCGGCACCAGGATGGCGTCCATGCCGGCCAGGCACCCGGTGCCCTCCTTCTCCACATCGGTCGACTCGATGTAGTGCACCTTGATGCGTGTGCGCGTCTTCAGGCCCCCGTGCATCAGCGCCTCGTTCAGCGAGATGTAGGAGTCGCGGATCTGCACGTACTTGCCGACCATCGCGATGTCGACCTGCCCATCGGGGTTCATCTTGGCGTTGACCACCTGGCGCCAGGCCGACAGATCCGCGGGCGGCGCCTCGATGCGCAGCTTGTCGACCACGATCTCGTCGAGCCCCTGCTCATGCAGCAGCAGCGGGATGCGGTAGATGTCGTCGGCGTCGATCGCCGAGATCACCGCGCGCTCCTCGACGTTGGTGAACAGCGCGATCTTGCGCCGCTGCTCGTCGGGCAGCATCTCGCGGCAGCGGCACAGCAGCACGTCGGGCTGGATGCCGATGCCGCGCAGCTCCTTGACCGAATGCTGCGTCGGCTTGGTCTTGATCTCGCCCGAGCCGCCGACGATCGGCACCAGCGTCAGGTGCATGTACAGCGTCTGGCTGCGGCCGAGCTCGACCCCGAGCTGGCGGATCGCCTCCAGGAACGGCAGCGATTCGATGTCGCCGACGGTGCCGCCGATCTCGACCATGCACACGTCGGCATCGCCGGCGCCGAGCAGGATGCTGCGCTTGATCTCGTCGGTGATGTGCGGGATGACCTGCACGGTGGCGCCGAGGTAGTCGCCGCGGCGCTCCTTGGCGATCACGCGCTCATAGATGCGCCCGGTGGTGAAGTTGCTGTTGCGGCCGGTGGTGGTGCGCACGAAGCGCTCGTAGTGGCCGAGGTCCAGGTCCGTCTCGGTGCCGTCGGCGGTGACGAACACCTCCCCGTGCTGGAACGGGCTCATCGTGCCGGGGTCGACGTTGATGTACGGGTCGAGCTTGACCATCGCGAGCTTGAGCCCGCGCCCCTCGAGGATTGCGCCCAGCGAGGCAGCAGCAATGCCCTTTCCCAACGAGGACACGACGCCGCCGGTGACGAAGACGAAACGAGTCATCGAGGAGTTCCGCCGCCTGAAGAACAGTCGCGCCAGTGACGACGGGCGATCAGCCTATCAAATCGGCCCCCCCGCCTCAATCGCGATCGCTCGAGGCGCGCCGCCAGCGAAAGCGGCCGGCATCGCCCGCCGCAGCCACCGCACCGATCGCACCGGTCGCGCCTGCCGCCCCGCCGGCACGATAGGCCGGATCGAGCCACAGGTCCGCCACCGCGATGATGCGCTCGCCGTCGCCGAGCAGCGGCACCGCCTCGCGCTCCCAGGGCGGCAGGCCGTGCGCCTGCAGCAGCGTCTTGAGTGCCACGCGGCCGCGCGCCCCCTGCAGCCGCTCCCCGCCCTGGCGGAAGCTCACCCGCAGCCGCGGCGGCAGCGCGCCGAGGCGCACGTCGCCATGCGGCTCGCGCACCAGCCCGAGCGCAGCGCCGCCCTCCAGCGTCAGCCAGGGCTGCGCGCGCCAGTCCCAGAAGCGAGCGGCCGGCGGCGCCGCGGGGCCGTGCAGCGCGAACAGGCGATCGCCGTGGCGGCGCAGCTCCCCGCCCTGCCAGCGCACCACCGGCAGCGCGTCGGCGCGCGAGTGCAGCATCGGGCCTGCGATCTCGCGCAGCCGCCGATGATCCGGCGCCGCCAGGCCGCGCTCGGCGATCCACTGGCGCAGTGCGTTGCCCCGCTGCGCCGCCGTCAGGCGCGACAGCACGCTGACGCGCAGCGCCTCGCCGTCGCGCGCCGCCCTGAGCTGCTCGAGCGAGAGCTGTTCGAGCAGCGCGCGCGCCTCGGCCAGGTGCGAGGCGCTGCGGCTCACCGTCGCCGCCGCCGCCGGCCAGCGCTGCCGGATCAGCGGCAGCACGCGCTGTCGCAGGTAATTGCGGTCGAAGCGCTCGTCCTGATTGCTCGGATCCTCGCTCCACGCCAGCGCCTGCGCACGCGCGTACTGCTCGAGCTGGGCGCGAGCCAGCGGCAGCAGCGGCCGCAGCAGCAGCGTGCCGCTCCACGGCGTGACCGCGGCCATGGCGCACAGTCCGCGCACGCCGCTGCCCCGAAGCAGCGCCAGCAGGACCGTCTCGAGCTGATCCTCCTGGTGATGCGCGGTGAGCAGCAGCTGCCCGCTGCGCAGATGGCTGCCGAGCGCGCGGTAGCGCACCGCGCGCGCGGCCGCCTCGAGCGACTCACCCCGGCGGCGCACCACCGGAGCATCGATGCGCTCGAACGGCACGCGCAGCCGGCGCGCCTGCGCGCCGGCCGCGTCGGCCCAGCGCTGCGCGTGCGGATGCAGCTGATGATTGACGTGCAGGGCGCGCACCGAGAGGCGCCGCCGCGAGCGCAGGGGCGAGAGCGCGGCCAGCAGCACGCTGGAGTCCAGGCCGCCGGAAAAGGCCACGCACAGGGTGCGCCCGCGCAGCGGGCCGATCAGCGCCTCGAGCCGCGCGCCCAGCCACTCCGACGTCAGCGACTGCGGCTCGCTCACCGCCGCCGGGTCGACCGCGCTTGCCGGGAACGGGCAAGGCGGCTGGCGCCTCGTCACGGCTGGCTCTCGGTATAGACCCCAAAGGCGGCGATGCGGGCCGCACGCTGCTCGAGCAGCGTGCGGATGTCGTGTGCCTGCAGCTCACGCAGATGACGCAGCAGCCCCTCGCTGAGCCTGCGGCTCATCTCGGCCGGATCGCGGTGCGCGCCGCCCAGCGGCTCGGCCAGCACCTCATCCACCAGGCCCAGTCCGAGCAGGCGGTCGGCGGTCAGGTTCAACGCGTCGGCCGCGACCTCCTTCTTCTCGGCGCTCTTCCACAGGATCGAGGCACATCCTTCCGGGGAGATCACCGAGTAGGTGCCGAACTGCAGCATCAGCAGCCGGTCGCACACCCCGATCGCCAGCGCCCCGCCCGAGCCGCCCTCGCCGATCACCACGCTGACGATCGGGACCTGCAGCGTGGACATCGTGAACAGATTGCGCGCGATCGCCTCGCTCTGGCCGCGCTCCTCGGAGCCGACGCCCGGATACGCCCCCGGCGTGTCGATCATCGTGACCAGCGGCAGTCCGAAGCGCTCGGCCAGCCGCATCAGCCGCAGCGCCTTGCGGTAGCCTTCCGGCTTGGGCATGCCGTAATTGCGCCGCACGCGCTCCTTGGTGTCGCGGCCCTTCTGGTGGCCGATCACCATCACCGGCTCGCCCTCCAGGCGCGCCAGGCCGCCCACGATCGCCATGTCGTCGGCGTACATCCGATCCCCATGCAGCTCATGGAAGTCGGTGAAGATCGCATCGATGTAATCGAGCGTGTAGGGCCGCTGCTGGTGGCGGGCAAGCTGAGTGATCTGCCAGGGGGACAGGTTGGCGAAGATCGATTTGGTCAGCGCGCGGCTCTTGGCGCGCAGCCGCGCAATCTCCTCCTCGATGTTGACCTCGGAGTCCGAGCTGACATGACCGAGCTCTTCGATCTTGGCCTCAAGTTCGGCGATTGGCTGTTCAAAATCGAGAAAGCTGACGGCCATCTAGCAGGCGACTCTTGGTGTTCTATGCCCGTCCAGCGTACGGGCTCGTGCCGGGGAGCGCAAGGCGGGACGGCACCCGCCAGCCCCTTCCCTACCGATCACCAGCAACGGCGCAACCGCCTGCGGGGTTGACGCCGCAGCGAACAGGCTAGTGCGCCACCGCGGTCGCCGCCGCCGGACTGGCATAGGCCAGCCGCACCGCGCCGGCCCCGAGCAGCCCTTCGAGCTGCTCGAGCAGCTCCGGGGTCACCCGCACCTTCCACTCGTCCGCGCAGCTCACGGTGCCGCGGGCCTCGCGGTTGCAATAGCGCAGCAGCACGCTGCAATGTCCGCCGCGGGCCGCGCGCAGCAGCCCCTCCACCGGGGCCAGCGCCGCCTGCGCGGCCGGCGGCTGCGGCCATGTCAGGACCAGGGCACGCGCGAGCCGCTCGCGCACGGCGGCCAGGGACACGATCTGCTTGGCCGCCAATCTCCAAGCGTCGCTAAAGTCATCGAAGCGCAGGCTGCCCTCGACCTGCACCAGGGTGTCCTTGACGATCAGGTCGCGATGGCGCTGGTAGGTCTCCTCGAACAGCGTGACCTCGATGCGGCCGCTGCGGTCATCGAGTATGAAGCTCACGCGCGCGGCGCGCCGGCGCACCTCGAGAATCAGCCCCGCCAGCGTCACGGTGCGTGCGTCCGCGTAGGGGCGGCCCCCTTCCGTGGGCGTGGGCGCACGCTCGGCCATGAACTCGGCGATGCGGCCGGAGGCGAAGTGGCGCAGATCCGCCTCGTACGGGGCGATCGGATGCCCCGACAGATACAGCCCCAGCGTCTCGCGCTCCCCGGCCAGGCGCTGCGAGGCGCTCCACTCCGGCACCGTCACCGGCGCAGGCGCAGGCGCGCCCATCGATGCGCGCGCCGGTACGGCCGGGGCGCCGGCGTCGGGGCCGGGACCGGACGCGCCCGAGCCGAACAGGTCCACCTGCCCGGCCTCGTGGCTGCGCGCGGCCTGCTCGCCGGCTTGCGTGGCGGTCTCGAGATTAGTCATCAGTGTGGCGCGGTTGAGCCCCAGGCAGTCGAGGCTGCCGGCGCGCACCAGCGCCTCCAGCGTGCGGCGGCTCACGCGCGCGAGGTCGATGCGCCGGCACAGGTCGCTCAGGCTGGCATAGGGTCCGTGCGCGGTGCGCTCCTCGACGATCGCATCCACCGCCGCGCGGCCCACGCCCTTGATGGCACCGAGGCCGTACCGAATGGTGCCCTCGTCTGCCACCGCGAAGGCATAGCTCGACGCATTGACGTCCGGCGGCTGCACCGTCAGCCCCATCTGCGCGCACTCGTCGATCAGCGTGACGATCTTGTCGGTGCGGTCCATGTCGGCCGACAGCACCGCGGCCATGAACGCGGCCGGATAGTGCGCCTTGAGGTACGCGGTCTGGTAGGACAGCAGCGCGTAGGCGGCGGAGTGCGACTTGTTGAAGCCGTAGCCGGCGAACTTCTCCATCAGATCGAAGATGTGCGCGGCCAGCCGCTCGCTCACGCCGCGCGCGCGCGCGCCGTCGACGAACACCGAGCGCTGCTTGGCCATCTCCTCGGGCTTCTTCTTGCCCATCGCCCGGCGCAGCAGATCCGCACCGCCGAGCGTGTAGCCGGCCAGCACCTGCGCGATCTGCATGACCTGCTCCTGGTAGAGGATCACCCCGTAGGTCGGGGAGAGCACCGGCTTCAAATCCGGGTGCAGGTAGTCGATCGCCTGGCCGGCCGGGGCATGCTTGCGGGCGATGAAGTCATCGACCATGCCCGACTGCAGCGGACCGGGACGAAACAGCGCGTTCACCGCGACGATGTCCTCGAAGCAGTCCGGCTGCAGCCGCCGGATCAAATCCTTCATGCCGCGCGACTCGAGCTGGAAGACGGCGGTGGTACGGCAGGACTTCAGCAGCGCGTAGCTGGCCGCGTCATTCATCGGCAGCTCGGACAGCTCCAGCGGCCCCTGTCCGGCGCGCGTGCGCGCTGCGTTCACGGTGGCGAGCGCCCAGTCGAGGATCGTGAGCGTGCGCAGGCCGAGGAAGTCGAATTTGACCAGCCCGGCCGCCTCGACGTCGTCCTTGTCGAACTGGGTGATCACGCCGGCGCCGCCCGGCTCGCAGTACAGCGGCGTGAAATCGGTCAGCACCGACGGGGCGATCACCACGCCGCCGGCGTGCTTGCCGGCGTTGCGCGTCAGGCCCTCGAGCGAGCGCGCCAGGTCGAGCAGGTTGTGCACCTCCTCGTCCTCGCGGTAGAGGCGCTTGAGCTCGGGCTCCTTGCCGAGCGCATCGTCGAGCGTGATGCCCAGCTCGAACGGGATGAGCTTGGCGATCCGATCGACGAAGCCGTACGGGTGGCCCAGCACCCGGCCGACGTCGCGCACCACCGCCTTGGCGGCCATGGTGCCGTAGGTGATGATCTGCGAGACCCGGTCGTGGCCGTACTTGTCGGCCACGTAGTCGATCACCCGGTCGCGGCCCTCCATGCAGAAGTCGATGTCGAAGTCCGGCATCGACACGCGCTCGGGATTCAGGAAGCGCTCGAACAGCAGGTCGTGACGCAGCGGATCGATGTCGGTGATGCGCAGCGCGTAGGCCACCAGCGAGCCGGCGCCCGAGCCGCGCCCCGGACCGACCGGCACGCCATGCTCGCGCGCCCAGCGGATGAAGTCGGCGACGATCAGGAAGTAGCCGGCGAAGCCCATCGGGCAGATCACCGCCAGCTCGCTGGCCAGGCGCGCATCGTAGCGCTCGGCCGTCTCCGGCGGCAGCGGCGAGGCGGCCTGGCGCAGCTGCAGGCCGCGCTCGGCCTGCGCTCGCAGATACTGGTTCGGGCTGTCCCCCTCCGGCACCGGGTAGTCGGGCAGCCGCGACTCGCCCAGCTTGAGCGCAAGGCTGCAGCGCCGCGCGATCTGCACACTGTTGGCCAGCGCCTCGGGCAGGTCGTGGAATAACAGCGCCATCTCTTCGGCGCCGCGCAGATACTGCTGCGGCGTGTAGCGCCGCGGCCGCGCGGCATCGGCCAGCAGCGCGCCGTCATGAATGCACACCCGCGCCTCGTGCGACTCGAACTCCGCGGGTGTCAGGAAGCGCACGTCGTTGGTGGCCACCAGCGGCACGCCGCGCCGCGCGGCCAATGCCACCGCCGCCGGAAGATACGCCGCCTCATCGGCACGCCCGAGCCGCTGCAGCTCGATATAGAAGCGCTCGCCGAACAGCGCGAGCCACCCGTCCAGCGCCTGCCCGGCCGCAGCCGCTCGCTCGCGCAGCAGCGCACGGCCGATGTCCCCCTCGGCCGCCCCGGACAGCGCGATCAGTCCGGCGCAGTTGCCCGCATCGAGCCAGCCTCGCTCGATGAGCGCCTCGCCGTTGCCCTGGCCCTGCAGATAGGCGCGGCTGAGCAGCCGCGACAGATTGCGGTAGCCGGCGAGGTTCTGGCACAGCAGCGTCAAGCGCGAGGGGCGCGCGGGCTCCTCGGGCTCGCGCAGCAGCAGGTCCACGCCGATGATCGGCTGTATCCCGCGCGCCAGTGCCGCCCGGTAGAACTTGATCATCGCGAACAGATTGCTGTGATCGGTCAGTGCCACGGCCGGCATGTGCGCCGCGGCCACCGCCTCCATCAGCTCGGGCACACGTACGACGCTGTCGCGCAGCGAGTACCCGGTGTGCAGCCGCAGGTGAACGAAGCCCGCGCTCATGCGCTGCGCGCCTGCGCCAGCGGCGTCTCGTCCAGCTCCGGGCCGCACAGCTCCTCGCCGGCACCGAGCACGCCGAACGGCAGCGCCCCTGACAGCCAGCTGCGCAGCGGATTGAAGCTCTCGCGGTGGATCGCCGAGGGCCCCAGGCGCACCAGCGCCTGCAGGTGCATGCGTGTGGCGTAGCCGAAGTGCTGCGCCAGGCCGTAACCGGGATAGTGTGCGTCCAGGCGCCGCATCAGCGCATCACGATAGCTCTTGGCGATGATCGAGGCGGCGCTGATGCAGCCGACCAGGGCATCCCCGCCGATGATGGTGCGCACCTCGCAGTCGGCGAAGCAATCATTCAGGCGCGGCGCGCAGTTGCCATCGATCAGAATGCACGTGGGCCGCACCGGCAGATCCAGCAGCGCCCGCTTCATCCCCAGCAGCGTGGCCTGCAGGATGTTGAACAGATCGATCTCGTGGTGATCGACCTCGGCGACCGCCACGCCGAGCGCGCGCTCGCGGATGCGGCCGGCCAGCAGCTCGCGTCGCTCGGGGTCGAGCTGCTTGGAGTCGCGCAGCCCGCGGATCACGCGGCGCGGATCGAGAATCACGGCGGCCACTACCACCGGGCCGGCCAGCGGACCGCGCCCCGCCTCATCCACTCCCGCTATCAGCGCCTCCAATCCCGCTCCTCCCCGCCGACTGCTGCGCGCGCCTCGAGCAATCGCAGTACCGCCTGCGCGGCCTGCGCCGCGCCGTCGGCCCGCAGCGACTCGTGTATGGCCTGAAACCGGCGCTGCAGGTACTCGCGCCGCCCGGTGTCGGTCAGCGCCTGCTCGATCGCCGGACACAGATTAGCGGGGATCACCGCCTCCTGAAAGAACTCCGGCGCCAGCGCCTCGCCGGCCAGCAGGTTCGGCAGCGAGAAGCGTGCCAGCCGCACCAGCCTCAGAGTGCGCACCAGCGCCGCGGTGAGCGCGCTGACGCGGTAGGCCACGACCATCGGACAGCGGCACAGCAGCGCCTCGAGCGAGGCGGTGCCGCTGGCCACCAGCGCCGCATCCGCCGCCGTCAGGGCCGCTCGGGCCTGGCCGTCCAGCACCCGCACCGTCACCGGCTGCGGGCCTGCACCGCCTGCACCGGCCGCCGCGATCGGCACTGCCGCCGCGGCCAGCGCGCGCTCGAACTCGGCGCGCACGGCGGCGTTGGCCATCGCCGCGACCAGCTGCAGGCCCGGGTGTCGCCGCGAGAGTTCCACGGCGCTGGCGATGAACGGCGCGGCCAGCCGCTGCACCTCCCCCAGCCGGCTGCCGGGCAGCAGCGCCAGCATCGGGACGCCGGCGGGCAGCCCCAGCGCCGCGCGCGCGGCGGCGCGATCCGGCACCAGCGGCACCTGGTCGGCCAGCGGATGGCCGACGAACTCGGCGCGCACCGCGTGGCGCGCGTAGAACGCCGGCTCGAACGGCAGCAGGCACAGCACCAGGTCGCAGCGGCGCGCGATCTTGCGCACGCGCCCCTGCCGCCAGGCCCAGATCTGCGGGCTCACGTACTGCACCGTGGCGATGCCGCGTGCCTTGAAGCGTCCGGCCAGCGTCAGGTTGAATG
Organism: Steroidobacteraceae bacterium; assembly: GCA_036267195.1. Lineage (GTDB taxonomy): Bacteria > Pseudomonadota > Gammaproteobacteria > Steroidobacterales > Steroidobacteraceae > FEN-1191. The sequence goes on along the minus strand of DATAWM010000037.1, from coordinate 61,305 downwards.
CCGGCGCATCGATGCCGATGAATACGTCCGGCTGCCAGGCCGTCAGCTCGGCGAGCAGCTTCGAGCGCAGCCGCAGCAGCCGCGGCAGGTGCGCCAGCGGCTCGATCAGCCCCATCACCGCCAGTTCGTGCGCGTCGGCCAGCGCCTGGCAACCGGCCGCGCGCATCGCAGGGCCTGCGACCCCGCGAAACTCGATCGCCGCGAGCCGCGCGCGCAACGCCTGGATCAGCGCGCCGCCGAGCGCATCGCCGGAGCTCTCCCCGGCAACGATCGCAACGCGCACCGCGTTCATCGGCGCATCAGGTCAGCGGATCAGGCTGCGGTCCGAGCCCACGGCGATGAAATCGACGAACGGCTTGAGCTCCGGCTGCGTCACCGCCAGCTCCACGATCTGCTCCATCGCCGCCGCCAGCGGCAGATCGCTGCGATAGAGGATGCGGTAGGCGTTGCGCAGGTTCCTGATCTGATCGGCGCTGAAGCCGCGGCGCTTGAGGCCCTCGCTGTTGATCGAGTGCGGCACGGCCGGATTGCCCACCGCCACCACGTAGGGCGGCACATCGCGCGTGACGCCGGTGTGATGCGCGATGAAGGCGTGCGACCCGATCTTGCAGTACTGATGCACGGCGCAGTAGCCGCTCAGGATCACCCAGTCGCCGATCTGCACGTGGCCGGCGATCTGCGCCAGGTTCACCATGATGGTCTGGTTGCCGATCACGCAGTCATGCGCCACGTGCGTGTAGGCCATGAACAGGTTGTCATCGCCGATGCGCGTGACGCCCTCGTCGGCGGCGGTGCCGCAGCTGATGGTGCAGTACTCGCGGATGACGTTGCGGTCACCGATCACCAGCCGCGTCGGCTCCCCGGCGTACTTCTTGTCCTGCGGAGCCTCGCCGATCGAGGAGAACTGGAAGATCTGGTTGTCCCGTCCGATCGTGGTGTGGCCCTTGAGCACCACGTGCGGCCCGATCCAGCTGCCTGCCCCGACCACGACGTTGGCGCCGATGATGCTGAAGGGACCCACCTCGACATCGGCGGCCAGCTGCGCACCGGCCGCCACGATCGCGCGCGGGTCGATCATGGCAGCGTCCCTGCCCCGGGCGCCGCCGCCGTCGTGCCCGCCGCGGCCTGCGCCGTCCCCGGGGCGGCCGTGGCCTCCTTGAGATTCGGCGCCACCATGATCTGCGCGTGCGCCACTTCCTCGCCGTCGACCTCGGCGGTGGTGGCCAGCTGCCAGATCCCGCGCAGGCTGCGCTCGTAGCGTGCGATCAGGATCAGCTGGTCGCCCGGCACGACCGGCTTGCGGAAGCGGGCCTTGTCGATGCCGACGAAGTACACGGTAGCGTTGGGGTTGGCGATCACATCGGCGCTGAGGTAGGCCAGCAGCCCGGCCACCTGCGCCAGCGCCTCGATGATGAGCACCCCCGGCATCACCGGGCGGCCGGGAAAGTGGCCGGAAAAGTACGGCTCGTTGTAGGTCACGTTCTTCAGCGCCCGCACGCTCTGGCCGCGCACGCACTCAAGCACGCGGTCCACCAGCAGGAACGGATAGCGATGCGGCAGGCGCCGCATGACTTCGCTGATGTCCAGCAGCTTGATCGTCTGCTCGTCGCTCATCGTCGCTCGTCCATCATCCTCACCCATCGTCCCGCCCGTCCCGGCTCCCCGCGCGAGCGAGCGCGTCGCGCTCGCCCAGCTGCTTCAATTTTGCCACCGCGCGCTTCCACTGCCGCATCGGCTCGGCCGGTATCAGGCTGCCGTAGTAGCCGGGCTCTCGGATCGCGTGCGTCACGGTGGACATCCCTGCCACGACCACATCATCGCAGATCTCGATATGGCCGTTGAAGCCCACTCCACCGCCGATCATGCAGCGTGCGCCGATGCGGGTGCTGCCGGAGATGCCGGTGCAGGCCGCGATGGCGGTGTGCGCGCCGATATGCACGTTGTGGCCGACCTGGATCAGGTTGTCGAGCTTGACGCCGTCGGCGATCACCGTGTCCTCGATCGCCCCGCGGTCGATGGTGGTATTGGCGCCGATCTCCACGTCGTCGCCGATCAGCACGCTGCCCACCTGCGGCACCTTGAGCCAGCGGCCGTCCTCGCGCGCCAGCCCGAAGCCGTCGGAGCCGATCACCGCCCCGGGGTGGATCAGCGCGCGCACGCCGATGCGCACGCCGGCCTCGAGCGTGACATGGGCACCCAGGCGGCAGTCGGCGCCGAGCTGCACATCCGCTCCGATCACGCAGCCGGGGCCGATGCGGCAGCGTGGCCCGATCCGCGCCCCGGCCGCCACCACCGCCAGCGCCGCGATCTCGGCGCTGGCATCCACGCTCGCGCCGGCATCCACCAGCGCGCGCGCATGCACCCCGGGGCAGGGCGGCGGGACCGGATGCAGCAGCGTCGCGATGCGGGCGAACAGCGCATGCGGGTTGGGGATGATCAGTGCCGCCACCGGGCAGCAGTCCGCGACGGAGGGCTCCAGCACCACTGCACCGGCGCGCGTGGCGCTGAGCTGCGGCGTGAGCCGGGGGTTGGCCAGGAAGCTCAGCGCCTGCGGATCGGCCGAGCCGAGCGCGGCGACGTGGTCGACGCGCAGCTGCGGATCGCCGCGCAACGCGCAGCCGAAGCGCACCGCCAGCTCCCCGAGCGCGATGCTCACGGCTGCCGCGGGGTGCTCATGGGCCGCAGCCGTGCGCGCAGCCTCGCGGGCGCGCACCGCCGCATCACTTGCGACTCTTGCTCGTGCCGCTGCGGGCCGCGCCGCTGGTGCTGCTCGCGCCACTCGCCTGCAGCGCCGCCAGCACCGGCTGCGTGATGTCGATGCTCGGATTGGCCCAGATCACCCCGTCGGCCAGCACCAAGTCGAAGCGTTGCGCCTGCGCATAGCGCTGCACCTGCTCGACCAGCACCTTCTGCAGCTTGGAGAGCTCCTGATTCTGACGGGCGTTGAAGTCGTCCTGGTACTCGTTGACCTTCTCGGACAGCTCGCGGTTGCCGTCACGCAGCACCTGCTCGGCGGCCGTGCGCTGGTCGGCGCTCATGGTGGCGCCGTCGCGCTGCAGCTGGGCCTCCCTGTCCTTGAGCGACTGCTGCTCGGTCGACAGCTCCTTCTGCTTGCCGGCGAACTCGTTGCGCAGCGTCTGCTGCACCACCTTGGCCTGCGGCGATTCCTGCATCAGCCGGGCGTAATTGACGAAGCCGATCTTCAGGTCCGCCCAGGCCGGCGCGGACACGGCGAACAGGGCGAGCACCCCCGCGACCAGCACCCCGCTCGAACGACGCTTCATGCGTGCCATTGCTCCTCGCATATCAAAGTCCCTACCTAGAATGATTGACCGACCGTGAACTGGAAATCCTCGGAACGGTCCTCGAAGCGAACGTTATTGCCGTCGCTGGAATTGAGCGGCGCACCGATGCTGAAACGGAACAACCCCACCACCGGCGCCAGCCACTCGACCGACAGACCGACCGACTGCTTGAGCTGATGATAGCTGAAATCGTAGGTGACCGGTGTCTTCAAGTCCTTGCCCACGAAGGTGGTTCCGTCGGTGGAGAACACATTGCCGATGTCGAAGAACAGGCTCAGCCGCGCGCTGCTCTCCCACTTGGCCGGGGTGGGGAATACCAGCTCGGTCTGCGCCATGGTCATCAGGTTGCCACCGTAAGGGTTGCCGTTGCTGTCCACCGGCCCGAGGGTGTCCTCCAGGTAGCCGCGCACCGTATCGGGGCCGCCGGCGAAGAAGCGTTTGTACGGCGGCAGCCCGATGGTGTTGCCCAGCGGCTTGCCGTAGGCGACCTGCATGTTCTCCGACAGAATGAAGCCCTGGTACAGCGGCAGGTAGCCGGAGAACTTCTCGCTCGTGATCATGTAGCGCACGTCCAGCCCCGGCGGCACGTACGTCAGGTTGATGATGTTGCGCAGGCCGCGCGTGGCGAACAGCCCGCGGTTGAGCGAGTTGTAGATGTAGTTGAGTGACAGTTCGGCCGTATCGAAGCGCGAGCCCAGGATCGACTCGCTGCTGGTGGTGGTGGTGCCGTCCGAGTTGATATAGGTGTACACCTGCTCGCCGCTGTAGGAACGCCCGTTCTGCTCCACCCAGCGCACCGCCTGCGCGGCGCTCGGACCCTGGTAGGTCGACAGCTGCACGTCCTGCAGGGATACGCCGGCGCTGACCACCTGGTTGTCGGTGATCGGGTAGCCGTAGGTCAGCGCGGCGGTGAAATTACGCGAGCCGAAGCTGGAGGATTCCTCGTACAACTGCGTCGAGTCGCTGTAGCTGAGCGCCACGGTGCGCGACAGCCCGTCCACGGTGGTGTAGGGATTGGTCTCGCTGACGCTGTAGACCTTGTTCCACAGCCCCGCGTCCAGGTTGATCGATACCTGGTCGCCGCTGCCGAGGAAATCGCTGTCCGAGAGGTTGGCGTTGAGCATGAAGCCCTCGTAGGCCGAGTAGCCCAACCCGCCGCCCACGGTCGCGCTGGAGCGCTCCTTGATGGCCATGTTCACGTCCACCTGGTCGGGGGAGCCGGGCACCGGCACGGTGCTGGTGTCGACGCTCTCCACGTACGGCAACCGCTGCAGCAACACCTTGGAACGGTCGAGCGCGAGGTTGGACAGCCACGCGGCCTCCAGCTGGCGCATCTCGCGGCGCAGCGGCTCATCGTTGGCGCGCGCGGTCCCGGTGAAGTTGATGTGCCGCACGTATACCCGGTTGCCCGGATCGACGAACAGCGTCAGGTTGACGCTCTTGGTGGCCTCATCGATGCTCGGCACCGGTTCGACCTTGGCGAAATAGAAGCCCTCGGCGCCGAGGCGGTTCTTGATCGCGTCCTCGGTGTTGCTGATCTCGTGCTGGGAGTAGATCTGGCCCTGGTGCACGGTGACCAGCTTGCGCAGCTCCGCTTCCGAGACGATCAGGTTGCCGGCCAGTTTGACGGTGCCGAGCCGGTACAGCTCCCCCTCGGAGAGATTCACCGTGATGAAGATGTCCTTCTTGTCCGGCGCGATCGCGACCTGCACCGAGTTGATGTGGGCGTTGGCGTAGCCGCGGTCCTGGAAGTAGCTTTGGACCTTCTCCAGATCCCCCTGCAGCGTCTCGCGCGAATAGCGGTCGTTCTGCTTGAAGAACGTGAAGATGGTCGGGGTCTTCAGCTGCAGCGTCGAGAGGATCGCCTTGTCCGGAAAGACGGTATTGCCGACCAGGTCGATCTGGCGGATCTTGGCGCGGTCGCCCTCCTTGACGTTGATGGTGATGCGCACCCGGTTGTTCGGCAGCGGCACCACGTCGGAGTCGATCTGCACCGCGTACTTGCCGCGCGCGTAGTACTGGTCGGTCAGCGCCTGGGTGACCCCGTCGAGGGCCGAGCGGTCGAACGGCTTGCCGACCGCCAGGCCGATGGTGCGCAGCGACTTGTTCAGGTCCTCGGTCTTGATGTCCTTGTTGCCCTTGATGTCGACGCTCTCGATCGAGGGCCGCTCGGTCACCGCCACCACCAGCGTGTCGCCGTCGCGGCGGATCTGCACATCGCTGAAGAAGCCGGTGCCGTACAGCGCCCGCAGGGCCTCGCGCACGCGCTGCGCGTCCAGGTGATCGCCGATGTTGACCGGCAGGTAGTTGTAGACCGTGCCCGCGGAGATGCGCTGCAGGCCTTCGATGCGGATGTCCCTGACGGTGAAATCCGCCGGCGAGCTGGGCGCCCCGGCCGCCTGCAGGTTTGGCGGCGGCAGTCCCGGCGCGCCGGGCGCGCCGGGGATTCCCGGCACCGCGGGCACGATCGGCACCGCCGGGAAGCCCGCGGCCGGCGCGCCCGCGGCGGCGTCCGGCGAGGCAGATTGTGCGAAGGCAAGCGGAACCGCAGCCAACGAGAGCGCGGTGACGAGTGCGCGCAGCGCTGCGCGTCTAGTACGGATGGTCAAGGATGCGTCAACCGAGCTGACTGATGTCGCTGAACAGCGCCACGCCCATCAGCAGCACCAGCAGCGCGAGACCGAGTTGCTGGCTGATGACCTGGACGCGCTCGGACAGCGGCCCGCCCTTGAGCCACTCGATCGCCTGCAGGACGATCTGACCGCCGTCGAGAATCGGAATGGGCAGCAGATTCATGAAGCCCAGCGCCAGGCTGAGCAGCACCAGGAAGGACAGGAACGAGGACGGTCCTTCGGCGGCCGCGTCGCCGGCGTACTGGGCGATGCTCAGCGGGCTGCTGAGGTTCTTGATCGATACCTTGTCGGTCAACATGCGCCAAACCATCTGCCCCTGCAGCGCCGTCATCTGCCAGGCCTCGACGTTGGCGCGCACGAACGCGGTCGGCAGCGACAGCGGGATGTGCCGCACCATGCCCGGCGGATAGGGCATGGCCGGCACGACCGGCACGACGCCGATCTCCCCGATCGTCCTGCCATCCAGGCGCTGCGCCAGCGGCGTCAGGCGCACGCTCGCCTCGCTGCCGCCACGTCGAAACCGCAGCGCGATGCTGTCGAGCGGATGGGTTTGCACGCGCCTTCGCAGCGCGGAGAAGTCATGCACCGGCTCGCCGTTGATCGCCACGATCACGTCGCCGTGCCGCAGCCCTGCACGCGCCGCCGGCTCGCCGGCCAGCACCTTGTCGACCACCGGCGGGATCGGCGGCTGGTAGAACTGCAGCCCCAGGCCGCTGGCCATCAGCGCCGGCTCGGTCAGGTGCAGCCGCTGCGCCGCGTCCGTGATCGGTACCGTTACGGTGCGTACCGCGCCCGCGCTCGAGCGGGCGCTGATCGTGATCGGACCGCTGCTGCTCAAGGCCTCGAGCAGGTCGAGCTGCACATCGCTTTGAGCATGTACCGGCTGGGAGTCGATCGCGGTGATCTCATCGCCCGACACCAGTCCGGCGCGCCCGATCAGCGAGGCCGGGTCGATCTGGCCGAGCACCGGACGGATCTGGTTCAGACCGCCGGCAAACAGCAGCCCGGTCAGCACCAGCACGGCAAAAATGATGTTGAAGGCGGGTCCGGCCAGCAGCACCACGATGCGCTGCCAGTGCGGCCGGCGGGTGAAGGAGCGCGGCAGATCCTCGGCCGGCACCGGCCCCTCGCGCTCGTCGAGCATCTTGACGTAACCGCCCAGCGGCAGCGCAGCAATCCAGTACTCGGTTCCGTCGGCGCCGACGCGCCGCCACAGCGGCTTGCCAAAGCCCACCGAGAAGCGCAGCACCTTGAACCCCAGCCGCCGCGCAACCCAGAAGTGCCCGAACTCATGCACCGTCACCAGCAGGCAGAAGGCGACGATGAAGGCGAGCAGGTCCAGCAGCACCGTTTGACTCATGCGTAGGCGCTCTGGCCGCCGGCACGCTGCGCCACGACCTCATCGGCCAGCGCCCTTGCCTCGCCATCGGCTGCCAGAACCGCATCGAGTCCCGTCATCGTTCCCCCTCTCACCCGGCCCATCACCGTCTCAATGACAGCTGGGATATCACCAAAGTTCAGTCGCCGGTCGAGAAAGGCTTGCACTGCGACCTCATCGGCGGCGTTCAGGCTGGCACAGGCAAGCCCCCCGAGCCTCGCCGCCTCCTGCGCGTGACGCAGACACGGGAAGCGCTCGAGATCGGGCGCCATGAAGTCCAAGCGGCCTGCGCGCATCAGCTCCAGGAATTCTACACCAGCATGCATGCGCTCGGGCCATGCCAGTGCACAGGCGATCGGCACACGCATGTCCGGCCCGGCCAGCTGCGCCAGCACCGAGCCATCCTCGTATTCGACCAGCGAGTGCACGATGCTCTGGGGGTGGACCAGTACCTCGATCTGCCGCTGCGGCACGCCGAACAGCACGCCGGCCTCGATCAGCTCCAGACCCTTGTTCATCAGCGTGGCCGAGTCGACCGAGATCTTGCGCCCCATGTTCCAGCGCGGATGCTTGATGGCCTGGGCCGGGGTCGCGGCGGCGATCGCCTCGGCGCTCCAGTGCAGGAATGGGCCGCCCGAGGCGGTCAGCAGCAGGCGGCGCACCCCGCGCGGGGCCACCCCGGCGACGAAGCCCGGCGGCAGACACTGAAAGATTGCGTTGTGCTCGCTGTCGATCGGGATCAGCACCGCGCCGGAGGCACGCACCGCCGACAGCAGCAGCGCCCCCGCCATCACCGCGCTTTCCTTGTTCGCCAGCAACAGCCGCTTGCCGGCCGCGGCGGCCGCCAGCGTCGAGCGCAATCCGGCCGCACCGCTGATGGCGGCCATCACGTAGTCCACCGATCCCTCGCGCGCGAGTTGCTCGATCGCATCGGCCCCGGCCAGCACACGGGTGCGGCTGCCGGCATCGCGCAGCCTATGGGTGAGGGCCTGCGCGGCCTCGTGCGATTCGAGCGCGGCCCACTCCGGCTCGAAGCGCTGCACCTGCTCGAACAGCCGCTCCGCGTTACTGCGGGCCGCGAGCGCGGTCACGCGAAAGCGCTCCGGATGCAGCGAGAGCACCTCGAGCGTGCCGCAACCCACCGAGCCGGTCGAACCGAGCACCGCAACGCCGATCATGCCTGCCGCCTCACTGCCATCCCTCGTGCCTCCCAGCCTCATCGGCCCGCTCCAAGCCACATCAGCCCGAGCGCCATCACCGGGGTTGCTGCCGTGACACTGTCGATTCGATCAAGCACGCCTCCGTGCCCGGGGAACAGCCGCCCGCTGTCCTTCAGATGCACATGACGCTTGAGCAGACTTTCTGTCAAGTCACCGACCACGGAAAAGGCCGCCGCCGCCAGGCACAGCGGCACGAAGCCGGCCGCGGGCTGCTCGAACCAGACCGTGCCGACCCAGGCGATCAGCAGCGCCAGCAGCATGCCGCCGAGCACCCCTTCCCAGGTCTTGTTGGGCGAGACGCGCGGGGCCAGGCGCGTGCGGCCGAAGCGCCGCCCGGTAAAGAATGCACCGGTATCGGCGGCGAAGGCCAGCGCCAGGATGAAGAGCGTCCATTGCGCGCCGTGGACCCAGCGTGCGTCGATGCGCACCAGCGCCACCCAGGTCGGCACCAGCGCCAGCACTCCGGCCAGCGCCGCGGCGGCGCGCCCCACGCGAGTGGGGGCCCAGATGATCCAGACCAGCGCCGCCAGCCACCACGCCACCGCCAGCCGCATCGACAGCAGCAAGTGTGTGACCGCAAGCGTGCCGTCGAGCGTGTAGCGCAGGCCCAATACCCCCAGCGCGCCCAGCACCAGCACGTAGGCCAGCCGCCACGGTATCGCGACTGCCAGGAACGCGGACCACTCCCAGCCCCCGATCAGCAGGATCAGCCCCAGGATCGCTGTGGTCACCGCGGTAGAGGCGTACAGCACCGCCGCGATCAGCAACACGCCCAGCCCGAAGGCGGTCAGCAAGCGGGAACGCATCGTTTCGAGCCCGTCACGGGACCGCGGCGCGGCCGGAGCGGTCCGGTCCGCAGCCCGGCTCGCTGCCCTGTCCGGCCTGGATCTGCTCACCGGTCAGGCCGAAGCGGCGCTGGCGCACGGCGTAATGTTGCAGCGCAGCCTCGAATTCCGCCACATCGAAGTCCGGCCACAGGCAGTCGGTGAAGTACAGCTCGGTATAGGCAAGGTTCCACAACAGGAAGTTGCTGATGCGCTGCTCCCCGCCGGTGCGGATGAACAGGTCCGGATCGGGCAGGCCCCCCAATGCCAGCGCGGCCGCGAAGGTCGGCTCGTCGATCTGCGCGGCCGAGAGCGCGCGGCGCTCGACCTGCAGCGCCAGGCGCCGCACGGCGCCGAGGATGTCGCTGCGGCCGCCGTAGCTGAGCGCGATCTGCAGCGACAGCCGCGCATTGGTCGCGGTGGTCTGCTCGGACACGGCCATCGAGGAGCGCAGGCGCGCGTCCAGCTCGGCGCGCTCGCCGATGAAGCGCAGGCGCACCCCGTTGGCGTGCAGATCGGGGATCTCCGCCTCCAGCGACTCGACGAACAGCGCCATCAGCCCCATGACCTCCTCGCGCGGCCGCCCCCAGTTCTCGCTGCTGAACGCAAACAGCGTGAGCGCGCCGATATCGTGCTGCACGCACTGCCGGATCACCATGCGCACCGGCTCGACACCGGCGCGGTGGCCGTCGGCGCGCAGGTTGCCGCGTGCGCGCGCCCAGCGCCCGTTGCCGTCCATGACGATGGCCACATGTCGCGGTTTGAGGCTCGGTGGGCGGTCTGGGGAGGCGCTGCTCAAATCTGCAGGATTTCCTTTTCCTTGGCGGCCAGCAGCTGGTCGATCTCGCCGATGAAGCGGTCGGTGAGCTTCTGGATCTCCTCCTGGCCGCGATGCTCGTCGTCCTGCGCGATCAGCTTCTCCTTGAGCATCTCCTTCATATCGGCCAGCGTATCCCGGCGCACGCTGCGCACGCTCACGCGCGCGCCCTCGGCGTCCTGGCGCACCAGCTTGGTGATGTCGCGGCGGCGCTCCTCGGTCAGCGGCGGCAGCGGCAGGCGGATCACGGTGCCGGCGGTGTTGGGCGTGAGCCCCAGGTCGGATTTGTGGATGGCGCGCTCGATCGCGCTCACCATCCCCTTCTCCCACGGCGAGACCACCAGCGTACGGGCATCCTCGATGCTGATGCTGGCCACCTGCTGCAGCGGCACCTCGCTGCCATAGTAGTCGACCTTCAGATGCTCGATCAGGCTCGGATGCGCCCGCCCGGTGCGCAGCTTCTTCAGATCGCCCTGGAACGCCTGCACGCACTTTTGCATCCGCGCGGTGGCGTCCTTCTTCAGATCATCCAGCATGCTGCAACCCCCCGGTCCGCGGCCGCCGTGGCCGCCGCGTCAATCATTGGTCACCAGCGTGCCGATGTCCTCGCCGCGCACGATGCGCAGCAGATCCCCGGCACTGCCCAGGTTGAACACCCGCACCGGCAGGCGGTAATCGCGGCACATGACGATGGCGGTGGCATCCATGACGTTGAGCCGCTGATCGAGCACGCGGTCGAACGTCAGCCGCGCATAGCGCTGCGCGGCCGGATTATGCACCGGATCCTCCGAATAGATGCCATTGACCTTGGTGGCCTTGAGCAGCAGCTGCGCCTCGATCTCCACGGCGCGCAGGCTGGCGGCGGTGTCGGTGGTGAAGAATGGATTGCCGGTACCGGCCGCGAAGATCACGCAGCGGCCCTTCTCCAGGTGGCGTACCGCGCGGCGGCGGATGAAGTCCTCGCACACCTGGTTGATGCGAATCGCGGACATCACCCGCACCGGCACACCGCGCTGCTCGAGCGCGTCCTGCAGCGCCAGCGCGTTCATCACCGTGGCGAGCATGCCCATCTGGTCGGCGGTGGCCCGGTCCATGCCGGCGCGCGCCAGGCCCGCACCGCGGAACAGATTGCCGCCCCCCACCACGATCGCGATCTGCACGCCCAGGGCCTGCACCTCGCCGATCTCCCCGGCGATGCGCTTGAGCACCGCCGGATCGATGCCGTAGTCGGCCGCGCCGAGCAGCGCCTCGCCCGAGAGCTTGACCAGAATGCGGCTCCAGGGCGCAGTGGATGCGGGCGCAGTGGATGCGGGCGCGGCGGGTGCGGTGTTGGTGTCGTTCATCGTGTCCGTTCCGTATGGCACAGCGCCTGCGGCAGCGACCCTGCGGCCATACCGCTGGCCCTGGGGGCGATCCTTCCATCCCGACCGAACCGGGACCGTCCGGTTCAGTCTGCCACAAAAAAAACCCCGCTAGCTGGCGGGGTCGTTGCATTGGGACGCGCGGCCTAGGGGGAACCGGCGGCGTTGACCTGCGCCATGACCTCGGCGACGAAGTTCTCCTGCTTCTTCTCGATGCCGGCACCGACCTCGAAGCGCTCGAAGCGCTCCACCCGGGCCCCGGCCGCCTTCAGCAGCTTCTCCACGCTCTGGTCGGGATCCTTCACGAACGGCTGGCCGAGCAGCACGATCTCATTGAGCGCCTTGCGCAGCCGTCCCTCGACCATCTTGGCGATGATCTCGGGGCTCTTGGCGCCCTTCTGGCCCTCCTGCTGCGCCTGCCCGGCCAGGATCTCACGCTCCTTGGCGATCACCTCGGCCGGCACGTCGGCCGCGCTGATGTAGCGCGGGTTGCTCGCGGCGATATGCATGGCGAGGTCATGGGCAAGCTCGGCACTGCCGCCGCTGATCGCCACCAGCACCCCGATGCGCGTGCCGTGCAGGTAGGCGCCGAGCGCCGCGCCGGGGGCGCCCGTCCGCTCGAGCACCACGCAGCGGCGCACGCTGATGTTCTCCCCGATCTTGGCCACCAGCGCTCGCCGGTGCGCATCCACGCTCTCCCCGGCGGCCAGCTCGGCCGCCAGCAGCGCGGCCAGGTCCACCGGACGGTGAGCGAGCGTCAGCCGCGCCACATCGGCGGCGAAGCGGCGAAAATCCTGCTCGCGGGCGACGAAATCGGTTTCGCAGTTGATCTCCGCCATCGCCGCGGCACGGCCGTCGGCGGCGCGCTCGACCACGATCACGCCCTCGGCGGCCACCCGCGCCGCCTTCTTGTCGGCCTTGGCCACGCCCTGCTTGCGCATCAGCTCGGCCGCCGCATCCAGGTCCCCGCTGCTGTCCACCAGCGCCCGCTTGCACTCCATCACGCCGGCCCCGGTGCGCTCGCGCAGCTGCCGCACCGCCTCGGGTGTCACGGTCACACTCATGCGGTCAGGCTCCGCGCGGGCGGCGCGCAGCCCCGCCGGCCGGACCGGGACGGCGCTTGATGCTCATGGGCGCCGGGGCGGCGGTCTGGCTTATTCCGGTCCCCACCACTTCTACGTCGCTGCCGTCGTCCAGCTCGGTCTCCAGCACGGCTGCCTCCGCGGCAGGGGTCCCGTCGGGTGCAGCGGCAGCGGCCGTCGCGCCGGCCGGGGCAACCGCACCGGGGGCCGCCGCAGCCGGGGCCGCCGGGCGGCGGCGCGGGGGGGGCTTGCGGCGCACGCCGGCAGAGGGCTTCGAGCGGCCGGGCTTGCCGCTGCGGCGGCGCGGATTGCCTTCCTCGTCCAGCTCGATGAACTCATCCTCGCCCACGGCCACCTGCGGCACCGACGACTTGCCCTCCAGCACCGCGTCAGCCACCGCCGCCGCGTACAGCTGGATCGCCCGCATCGCATCGTCGTTGCCGGGGATCACGTGATCGATGCCGTCCGGCGAGCAGTTGGTATCCACCACCGCCACCACCGGAATGCCCAGCTTCCTGGCCTCATGGATGGCGATGTGCTCGTGGCCGACGTCGATCACGAACAGCGCATCGGGCAGCGCCTCCATGCGCTGGATGCCCCCGAGACTGCGCTCGAGCTTGATCATCTCGCGCCGCAGCTGCGTGGCCTCCTTCTTGCCGCGCTTGTCGAGCGCGCCGGAGCTGGCCATCTCGGAGAGCTCGCCCAGCCGCTTGATCGACGCGCGGATGGTCTTGAAATTGGTCAGCATCCCGCCAAGCCAGCGCTGGTTGACGTACGGCATGCCGCAGCGCACCGCCTCCTTCTGGATGGCGTCGCGCGCCGAGCGCTTGGTGCCCACGAACAGCACCGTGCCCCCGTCGGCCACCACCTGGTGCACGAAGGCCGCGCCCTGCGTGAACAGCGGCTGGGTCTTCTCCAGGTTGATGATGTGGATCTTGTTGCGCTCGCCGAAGATGAACGGCTCCATCTTCGGGTTCCAGAAGCGGGTCTGGTGTCCGAAATGGACACCCGCCTCGAGCATCTGCCGCATCGACACGCTCGGCATGGTCGAACTCCTCGTTCGGGTTGTGGTCTCGCGCGCATCGCCGATGACAATCCCAAGGGCCGGCGGACAGCGCAATGCTGTCCCGCAGCCTGCCGGGACACCCGGTCTTCGGCTTGATGATGCGCGTGGTGATTACGTTGCTAAAAAAGGCTGCGCTTTATACCATGAAGTTCCAGCCCGAACAATGTGTTGAGCACAGCTGCCGATCATGCTTCACACCACCCAGATTTCACTGAAGAGCCCGGACGAGCAGCACAAGCTGCGCGTCGCCGGGGCGCTCGCCGCCGACGTGCTCGACATGATCGGCGATCACGTCGCGCCCGGCATCAGCACCGACGAGCTCGATCGCATCTGCCACGATTACATCGTCAACGTGCAGGGCGCGATTCCGGCCAACGTCGGCTACCGCGGCTTTCCGAAGACCGTGTGCACGTCGGTCAACCACGTCGTGTGCCATGGCATTCCCAACGATCGCAAGCTCAAGGCCGGCGACATCATCAACATCGACGTCGCGGTCATCAAGGACGGCTACCACGGCGATACCAGCCGCATGTACTACGTCGGGCAGCCCCCGGTGCTGGCGCAGCGGCTCAGCGAGGTGTGCAAGCAGGCGATGTGGCGCGCGATCGAGGCGGTGCGGCCCGGCGCGCACCTGGGCGACATCGGCCATGCGATCGAGAGCTTCGCCGACCGCGAGCATCATTTCTCGGTGGTGCGCGAATACTGCGGCCACGGCATCGGGCGGGTGTACCACGAGGACCCACAGGTGCTGCATTATGGCGAGCAGGGCACCGGCATCGAGCTGCAGGCCGGCATGGTGTTCACGATCGAGCCGATGATCAACGCCGGCAAGCGCCACGTGCGTGTGCTGCCCGACGGCTGGACCGTGGTCACCAAGGATCACACGCTGTCGGCACAGTGGGAGCACATGGTGCTGGTCACCCCCACGGGCCACGAAGTCCTCACCCTGGGCCGTCGCGAGGCACAGCGCGAACCGCATTGATGCAACGACGGCGCAGCGCATCGATCCACCGCCCTCACCCAAGCCGCGCCGTGCGCAGGCCGCGGCTCGAGGACCCATGGGCGTAGCCGATTCCACCGTGCTCGATGAGGCGCGGCCGAGCGAGGCGGCGCCGCTGGCCTGGCCGCTGCTCGAGCAGCTACCGCAGCTGCTGGCCCAATCCGACGGCCGCGCCGAGCCGTGCCGCGCGCTGCTGCAGCAGGCACAGCAGGAGCTGCAGGCGCGCTTCGTCGCGGACGAGCCGGTCGAGGCGCTGGTGCATGCACGCGCGCGCTTCATCGACGCGCTGCTGTGCTGGCTGTGGCAGCAGCAGCTGCCGGCACCGCTGGCCGAGCGGCTGGCGCTGGTCGCGGTCGGCGGCTACGGGCGCGGCGAGCTGCACCCCTGCTCGGACGTCGACATCCTGGTGCTGGTGCCGGACCCCGCGGCCGAGGATCAGCGCGCCGGCATAGAGCGGCTGATGTCGTTCCTGTGGGACATCGGGCTGGCGGTGGGCAACAGCGTGCGCACCGTGGGCGAGTGCGCCGAGCAGTGCGCGGCCGACGTCGGGGTGATGACCACGCTGCTGGAGTCGCGCCACCTGGCCGGCTCGGCCGCGCTGGTGGCGGCGATGCGCGCCGCGCTCGCCCCCGAGCACGTCTGGCCGGTGCGCGAGTTCTTCGAAGCCAAGGTGCGCGAGCAGCAGGAGCGGCGCCTCAAGGCCAACGACACCGCCTATAACCTCGAGCCCAACGTCAAGACCGGCCCGGGCGGCCTGCGCGACATCCAGACCATCGGCTGGGTCGCCAAGCGCCACTTCGGCGCCGAGTCGCTCGATGAGCTGGTGACCCACGGCTTCCTGACCCCCTCGGAGCTGCGGCGGCTCAAGCAGGCGCAGGCCTTCCTGTGGAAGGTGCGCTTCGGGTTGCATGCGCTCACGGGGCGGCACGAGGACCGGCTGCTGTTCGACTACCAGGTGAGGCTGGCCGAGTCCTTCGGCTACGAGAATGCCACCTATACGCTCGCGGTCGAGCAGCTGATGCAGCGCTACTACCGCACCATCCTCGATGTGACGCTGCTCAACGAGCTGCTGCTGCAGCTGTTCCGCGAAGCGATCCTGTCGGGCGATCAGCCGCCGCAGCCGCTCAACGCGCGCTTCCAGGTGCGCAGTGACTACCTGGAAGCCGTCAACGAGGAAGTGTTCCCGCGCCAGCCCTCGGCGCTGCTGGAGCTGTTCGTGTTGCTGCAGCAAAACCCGCAGATCCGCGGGGTGCGCGCCAACACCATCCGCGCGGTAGTGCGCAACCTGTGGCTGATCGATGAGGAGTTCCACCAGAACCCGCGCAACCACCGGCTGTTCCTGGACATCATGCGCGCCCCGCGCGGGGTCACACACGAGCTGCGGCGCATGAACGACTACGGCGTGCTCGGCCGCTACATCCCGGCGTTCGGCCGCGTGGTCGGGCGCATGCAGTACGACCTGTTCCATGCGTACACGGTCGATGCGCACACGCTGTTCGTGGTCAGCAACCTGCGTCGCCTGGCGATGCACGAGTTCGATCACGAGCTGCCGCTGGTGTCGCCGATCATGCAGCAGCTGCCGCGGCCGGAGATCGCCTATCTGGGCGCGTTGTTCCACGACGTCGCCAAGGGTCGCGGCGGCGATCACTCCGAGCTCGGCGCCGTCGACGCCGAGGCGTTCTGTCTCGAGCAGGGCATGTCGCGCTACGACGCGCGGCTGGTGGCCTGGCTGGTCAAGAACCATCTGCTGCTGTCGATGACCGCGCAGAAGCAGGACATCGGCGATCCGCAGGTGGTCAACGAGTTCGCGCGCAAGATCGGCGACGAGGCGCACCTGGACTACCTGTACGTGCTCACCTGCGCGGACGTGCGCGCCACCAATCCGAAGCTGTGGAACTCGTGGAAGGCCTCGCTGTTCCACGAATTCTATGGGCAGGTGAAGCGGGCGCTGCGGCAGGGGCTGGAAACGCCGGTGGACCAGGACGAGCTGGTACGCGAGAACCAGGCCGGCGCGCGCGCGCTGCTGCGTGCCCGCGGCGTGTCGCCGGAGGCGACCGAGCGCGCCTGGGCACGGCTGCCGGCGGCGTACTTCCTGCGCCATTCACCCGAGGAGATCGCGCGGCACACCGGCGTGCTGGCCGAGGGGCAGGCGAACGTTGATGAGGCGCTGGTGTCGGTCCAGCCGACGAGCGAGCGCGGCACCACCGCCGTGATGATCTACGCGCCGCACCGCCGCCACGGCTTTGCGCGCGCCACCGCGGTGCTCGACCAGCTCGGGCTGAACATCCTCGATGCCAGCATCACCCCGGCCGGCAACGGCTTCTCGCTGGATTCCTACCACGTGCTCGAGGAGGACGGCACGCCGATCGCCGACGACGAGCGTCGCGGCGAGATCGAGGGCTCGCTGTGGGGCTCACTGCAGCGTCCGGAGGAGGCGCCGCTGGCGGTGTCGCGGCGTGCACCGCGGCAGATGCGGGTGTTCCGGACCGCCACGCAGATCGCGATCGTGGTGGACGAGCGCAACGGCCGCTCGGTGCTGGAGCTGACCGCCGGTGACCGCCCCGGCCTGCTGTGTGACGTCGGCAAGGTGCTGTGGGAGGAGCGCGTCGACCTGCATGCCGCCAAGATCGCGACCCTCGGGGAGCGCGCCGAGGACGTGTTCTACCTCACCGACCGCGCGCAGCAGCCGCTGTCGGCCGAGGCCGCCGCGCAGCTGCAGGCGCGGCTGCTGGAGGCACTGGAGCAACGCGGCGGCTGAACGCGGGCGGGGCGCGCGCGCGCCTCAGCTGCGCTTGAACGGCGACTTCGGGTCCAGCTCCATCTGCGCCAGCGAGCGGAAGCTCGCATCGCGTATCGAGGGATTGTAGTGACTGGAGGCCTGGGCGAGATCGCGGAAGATCTGCTCGAAGCGCTTGCCGTACTGGATCACGCTGGCGCCGATGGAACGGAAGATATGCTGGTCGACCGTCTCCCAGACATTGATCATGATCTCGCGGGCCACGCCCGAGAGCCGCAGGTCGTCGTAGATGGTGAACGGCCGCTTGCCCTGCGCGTTCAGTCGCGCCATTTCCAGGTGCCGCTCGGCGACCGTGTCCAACATCAGCTCCGCCTGGTAGAGCTGGGTGGAGGCCGCGCCATAGTGGGCCTGGTAGTAGGGCTCGACCATGCGCGACTGCGCGGATCCGTCAAACAGGTTGATGACTTCGCGCTTGCGCATCTGGTCGGCGTATTCGTCCAGCGCCGCCAGGCCGCCGCCGATCGAAACGGCGGCAATCGACATCGTGAAGAATGTGACGCAGCGTGACGCATACAACGGATTGCCGTGCAGCCGGTAACCCACCGTGCCCTGCTCCACCGGCACGTCCATCCAGGTGAAGCCCGGGATCACGTACTCATCGGGGATGATGGCGTCCTGGAATTTCAGGCTGTGCGATCCGGAACCCTTCAGCCCCAGCACCGCACCCCAATCATCCAGGCGCGTGTAGGCGCTGGCCGGAGCGACGAACACCCCCGGCTGCGCCGGCGTCGCCGGGTCGTCCCCGACGATGCTGGCGATACCGATATAGAAATTGGAATACGGCGAGCCGGAGCAGTACCGGACGGTGCCGTTGAGCTTCCAGCCGCCGTCGACCTTGCGCGCGGTCGCCACGCCGTTGATGGTCGAAGACGCACGGAAGCCGTTGCGGAACAGCGTGTTCTGCACGTTCTGCGAGAACACGGAGGCTGCCATGACGGCATGGTTCGCCGACAGGCCGAAGCACCAGCCGGTCGACATGTCGCCGCGGCTGACCTCCTTGACGACGTTGACGAAGGCCCTCATGTCCAGCTCGAGACCGCCGTAGCGCTTCGGCACGTAGATGTCGTACAGCCGGGCATCGAGAAACTTGCGGTGCAGGTCCTCGGAGAAGAACGTGCGTTTCTCGGCCTGCGGTGCCTCGGCGATGATCTGCGGCCGCAGCGCGCGAGCGGCGTCGATCAGCTCCTGCGCGCCGACGTCGTGAGACACTTCTGCGCTGCTCGAAACCATTGATGTTCTCCTTGGACCGAGACCACACGGTGGCCCAGCCGAAAAGGGAACTCAGAGGAAACGTGCCGTTTCCGGCCATCCGCCCCTCCTGTAACCCCCGGACATTATCCTCGCGCATGCAAAGTTGCTTGCTTCGCCCGCGTAATTAGATTACACGGAGCCTGCAAGCATCGACAAGGAGTTTGGTCGATGAGCCGCCCGCGGCCTCGCTTGCCCGCAGCCGCCGGGATGGCGCAGCCGGCATGCCGGACGACCCTACCCTGGAGCGCGCGGCCATGCGCCGGATGAACCTGCGGCTTCTGCCGGCGACGCTTTGCGCACGGCGCACGCCAGCCGCCCTGGCAACAATCTACCTCGAACCCCGCGTCAGGACTTCGCACTTCGGCCCGTTCGCCTTTGCCAGGCGTCCGTCCAGAGTAGCCAGCGGAAATCCAAGCTCCTCGGCGACAGCAACGTACCACGCGTCGTAGCTCGTCACCGTGTGACGCAGCTCCCAGACGCGATCGCTGAATGGTTCGAACGGAAACAGCTCTATCTCGAGCTGCATCAGATCTTCCTGCGCTGCATTGGCCTCCGGCGTCGTTATCCGCTTGCCGCGTTCCAGCCGACGAAGCACATTCGTCGCCTCCACGCGTACGAGATCGGGCGCAAAAAGGGCGTGTTCCTCGATGAGCTGTTCGGCCCAGGCGCCATCGGGGCCGCTATCGATAAGCGCGGCGACGATGGCCGATGAATCGACGACGACGCTCACCGCCGGTCAGCGTCGCAATTCTTGAGAATTTGTTTTGAAGCAATCCTGGTTTGTGTCACGCGCTTGCGTCTGCGAACCTGCTGCAGCCAGGCATCCGCCGTGGGCCGTACGGCCAACCGCTCGAGCGCCACCCGCAGAAACTCCTGCATGGACCTGCCCTGTGAGGCTGCGCGAGCGGCGAGCTCATCGCGCACTTTTTCCGGCACGTCACGGATGGTGATCTGGACAGCCATGCTTTCATAATGCCAGCAAAGCATGCATTCTGCCACCAGCGATCACGCCCCCACATGGGTCGAGCTGCGCGATGCGGCGATCATCGTGCGGCCACCCGCTGCAGTGTGACCTTCACCCCGGTGCTGGGTAAGATCCGGCGAGAGGACGCTTCGGGGTGCCAGGCAGAGCGAGATCGCGTGGACACAGAGGCCCAGTGCATGAATGTAGCCCCAGTGCAGGTCAGCCGAACCCTCGCGGGGGACAGGCTCGCCTGCGCCATGCTGGCACCGGCGTTGGCCCTGGCCTTGGCATTGCCCGCTCCGGCCCGCGCGCAGCCGCCCACGATGACCATCACGCTCGCCGGGCAGTCGATGATCCGCTCGGACATCCGCGTCACCGCGCCGGCCGCGGTACCGGCCATCCGTGCGTTGCTGAAGGGCGACGTGGCATTCACCGATCTGGAAGGTACCGTCGCCGAGCCCGGCCAGAGGGTGCACGCAGGCCGGGGTTTTCTGGCACCGCCCGCGGCGCTCGATGCGCTCGCGAGCTTCGGCTTCAACCTGCTGGCGCTGGCCGACAATCACGCCTTCGATATGCAGGTGAGCGGTATCCGCAACACGATCCGCGAGGCCGACCGGCGCCACCTCGTGCATGCCGGCACGGGCGAAACGCTCGCGCAGGCGGCTACCCCGGCCTATCTGCACACCCCGGCTGGCACGGTGGCCCTGGTGGCGAGCGCGTCGGGACTGCTGGCCGCGGACGCCCGCGCCATGGTCGACCGGCCGGGCGTGAACGAGCTGCGCATCGAGGCCGGCGACAGGCCCAACGAGGGCAACGCCGATCTGCCCGGGGCGCCGGCCAACGTGCCCGATCGGCAGGATGCCGGACGCATCCTGCAGAGCATCCGCGAGGCCCGGCGGCACGCCGACGTGGTGGTGGTGTACCAGCACAATCACGTGTTCGGCAACGAGGCCTTCTCCACGCTGTTCTCCGAGGGCATGCCGCAGCGGCTCGCGCCGGACCCGTGGCTGCAGCGCTGGACACACGCGGAGATTGATGCCGGCGCGGACATCGTGGTCATGCACGGCGCCCCGCTGCTGCATGGGGTGGAGATCTATCACGGCCGGCCGATCTTCTACGATCTCGGCAACTTCATTTACAACTTACCGCCGACGCTGACCTACATCGATGAGCCGATGAGCTGGGAAAGTGCGGTCGCAACCGTGCGCTTCCAGGGCGGGGTGCTGCGATCCGTCACGCTGCGGCCGATCGTGCTGAACACCCTGGGCGAAGGCCAGCCGGACGCGCACGATCCCTACGACAACAATCAGTTCCTCGACACACGCGGCCTGCCCGCGCCTGCCACGGGCCCGAGAGCCACCTACATCCTCAAGCGTCTGGCCGAGCTGTCGAAGCCCTTCGGGACCGTGATGGACCTGCGTGGGGACGAGTCACGGATCGATCTGGCGGCCACGGCGCGAGCCACGCATTGAGCACGGCAACCCGAGCCCTGGAGTAGCCGATACACGCCTGCGCTGCGATGCACGCAGCCCGGCCGGCGCGTGCTCAGCCGCAGCGGAAATCGGCGCGCCAGCCGAACGCCTCGGCCGCCTTGCCGCTGTCAACCGTGCCGTCGCCTTCGGCGACGTTGTAGATGCCCGGCGCGCCGCGCGTCAGCGCACGCCGGGCCGCGTCCGCGGCAGCATCGACGTGCACCGGGCCGCCGCTCGCCGGGGTGTTGAAGCCGGTTCCAGGGCCGTAGAGCTTGCCAAAGCGCAGCACGATGCCCTCGAGCGGCCCGTGCAGCACCTGCTGCTCGAGGCTGATGACGCCGCGGACCGTATCGTCCATCTCGCCCCCCGTCGCCAGCGGCGCGTCCTCCCGATACGGTAGCGGACCGGGGGCGTAGACGAACGAAATGCTCTGGGCAACGAACCGGTGCGCGCCGGCCGCCACCGCGGCCGCAAGCAGGTGGCGCGTGCCGATCTCGCGAATCCGCGCATTCCGCGGCAGCGCCGCCGCCATCCGCGCCGGGTCGAGGCCGGGCGGCAGATCCGTGAGCTGATGCACGACGACGCCCGGCCTCGCGCCAATCACCGCGGCGCGCAGCGCCTCGGCATCGAACACGTCGACGATCACCGGGGTAACGCCCAGCGCACGCAGCAGCGGCACCTTGTCCGCGAAGCGCGTCGTGCCAACCACCTCGCAGCCATCGGCGAGCAGCATCGGGCAGAGCTTGCGGCCGATGACGCCAGCCGCTCCCGCAAGAAAGACACGTTCGGCCATCACGGCACCTACAGCTTCGGGGGATAGCCCAGTCTAGCACTCGATCCTATCGACCCCATCGATGAAGGCGCTCAGCGCGCTCGATCGCGCGCTACAGCGCATCCTCCCACGAGCGCGACAGGCGCATCGCGCAGTTGATGATGCCCACCATGCTGTAGGTCTGCGGGTAGTTGCCCCACATCTCGCCGGTGTCGGGCGCGAGGTCCTCGGACATCAGGCCGAGGGCGTTGCGGCGAGCGAGCATCTGCTCGAACAGCTCGCGCGCCTGGGTGCGCTGGCCGATGCCCCAGAGCGCGTTGATGTACCAGAACGTGCACACGCTGAAGGCCACGTCGGGTACCCCGAAGTCGTCGGGCTCGGCATAGCGTTGCAGGAACGGGCCGCGGCGCAGTGTCGCGCCGATGCGCTCGACGGTGCTGACGTACATCGGATCGGTCCAATCCACCACGCCGAGCTCGGCCAGCAGCAGCAAACTGGCGTCGACGCTGTCACCGTGGAAGGTGGTGGTGAAGCTCTGCAGCGTGCTCGACCAGGCGGCCGCGCGCGTCTGCTCCGCCATGCGGCGTGCGTGGGTACGCCAGTAGTGCGCGCGCTCGGGCAGCTTCAGGCGCGTGGCGATGCGAGCGAGCCGGTCGGCGGCGGCCCAGCACACCGCGGCCGAGAAGGTGTGCACCGCGGTGCGGCCGCGATATTCCCAAATGCCCGCATCCTCCTGGCCGAACACCGCCACTGCCTGCTCGCCCAGCGGCTCGAGGGTGGCGAACAGCGCCTCGGTGCCGCGGCGGACCAGCCGCTCATCGAAGAAGCTCTGCGTCACCGCCAGGATCGCCGCGCCGTAGACGTCGTGCTGCAGCTGGCAGCAGGCCGCGTTGCCGACCCGCACCGGCCCCATGTCGCGGTAGCCGGGCAGGTGCGGCACGATGGTCTCATCGAGCTGCAGCCCGCCGTCGATGCTGTAGCAGGGCTGCAGCCGCAGCGGCGGGGTGGCGGTGAGATTCTGGATGAAGCGCAGGTAGCCCTCCATCGTGCGGGTGGTTCCCAGCCGGTTGAGCGCCTGGACGGTGAAGTAGGTGTCGCGGATCCAGCAGAAGCGGTAGTCCCAGTTGCGGCCGCTGTCCGGGCTCTCCGGAATCGAGGTGGTGATGGCCGCGATGATCGCGCCGGTATCCTCGTAGCTGCACAGCTTCAGGGTGATGGCCGCGCGGATCACCGCCTCCTGCCACTCGTACGGCACGGCGAGACTGCGTACCCAGTCGTTCCAGTAGTCGCGCGTTGCGTCCAGCAATCGCTGGCACAGCAGCGGCACCGACTCGCCGATGGTCTCGTCCGGCCCCAGGATGAACGACAGCGAATCCTCCAGCACGAACACGCGCCGCTCCTGGATCGCGGCGATGCTGGCATCGGTGGTCAGGCGCAGGTCGTGGTCGCGCCCCAGGTAGCGGATGTGGTGCGAGCCGGCGACCGTGGGGCGCGCGCGCGCGCCGTATTCGTCGCTCGGGGCGAGGATCATGCGCAGCCGCGGCCGCCCGGCCAGCCGCCGCAGGATGCGCACCAGCATCGCGGGACGGAAGTTGCGCTCGTACTGGCGCAGCCGCGGGCAGAAATCGATGATCTGGACCGCCCCGCCCTGCGTGTCGGTTATGGTGGTCTCCAGGATCGCGGTGTTGCGCTCGTAGGCCTGGGTGCAGGAGGCCTGATCGAGCAGCTCCACCGCCCAGCGCCCGTCGGCGCGAGTGTCGGCGGCCGAGCCGGCCAGCAGCTGGCAGAAGGCGGGGTCCCCATCCAGGCGCGGCATGCAGGTCCACACGTGCGTGCCGTGACGATCGATCAGTGAGGCCACCTGGCAATTGCCGGTCAGGCCCAGGTCCAGCGTCGTCGTGCTCAAGTCGGCGGTGATCTCGTGGCGGTTCGGGGCACTGAAGAATCCACTGGAGGGGCTGCGTGCACTCAGGTCTGCGCCAGCTCGAGCAGCCAGCGGCGCAGCTCCTCGGGGTCGGACAGCCGGCAGGTGGCGGCCGTGCGGGCGGCCTCCCCGACCCGCACGCTGATGCCGCCGAGGCGGTTGACGACCTCGAACGCATCCTCATCGGTGCTGTCATCGCCGGCGAAGATCGGGATGCGGCCGCGAAACGGCGCGCTCTCCATCAGCCGCTGCAGCGCCGCCCCCTTGGTCATGTGGCGCGGGCGAATCTCCACCACGCACTTGCCCACCAGCACCGCGAACTCCGAGCCCATGCCGGCGACCACCAGCTCGGCGAGCTTGAGCACCTCGCGGCCGCGCTCCGGCACGCTGCGATAATGCAGGGCGATGGCACTGCGCTTGTCCTCGAGCAACACTCCGCGCAACCTCGCGACGCGCTGCTGCAACAGCGGCTTGGCCGCGGCCAGCTCGCCGGCGAGCTCGTCATCGACCAGCATGCGGCCGTCGGGCGTGCGCCTCTCCCCGCCGTGCACGCCGATCGCCGGCAGCTTCAGCGGCTCGAACAGCCGGTCGATCGCGGCGATCGAGCGGCCGCTGACGAAGGCCACGGCGCCGTCGAGCCGGTCGGACAGCCGCTGCAGCAGCGGCACCATCCAGCCCGGCACTTCCACCGCGTCGGGGCTGGGGGCCAGGTCCAGGATCGTTCCATCGACGTCGAGGCACAGCGCATGGCCATTGAGGCCATGGCTCAACCCGCCGCTGCCACCGGGCTTGAGTGCAGGATTCATTTGCATCGGGCGACCCTAGCCAACCTCATTCGAGACAGGCTATAGGAATCGGCGGGCAAGCACGTCTTCCATCATGAGCCTATCTTACCGAAAGGTCCCACGGGCGGCTGGACTGAACCGGTGTTGGCAGGCACCATGACCAGCCCATGAGGATCCGCCCATGAGCACGACGGTCACGCCGCCGCCGGCCACGCACTTGCCGGCATTGCAGCAAACGATCGAGGCGGCGTACGAGCACCGCCAGTCGCTATCCGCCGACAGCGTCGACGCCGCCACGCGCGCGGCCATCGTGCAGGCGGTGGCGGCACTGGACAGC
This sequence comes from Steroidobacteraceae bacterium, assembly GCA_036267195.1. Classification (GTDB taxonomy): domain Bacteria; phylum Pseudomonadota; class Gammaproteobacteria; order Steroidobacterales; family Steroidobacteraceae; genus FEN-1191. The sequence goes on along the minus strand of DATAWM010000037.1, from coordinate 36,317 downwards.
GGGCAGTGCCGCGTCGCGGAGAAGATCGACGGCCGCTGGCAGGTGCACACCTGGCTCAAGAAGGCCGTGCTGCTGTATTTCCGGATCACGGACAACCACGTCATCGATGCCGGCTACACGCACTTCTACGACAAGGTGCCGCTCAAGTACGCCGCCGCCGACGCGGCGCAGCTCGCCGCAGCCGGCGTGCGTGTGGTGCCGAACGCGCTGGTGCGCCACGGCGCCTATATCGCCCCCGGCGCGGTACTGATGCCCTCGTACGTCAACATCGGCGCCCACGTGGGCGCCGGCACGATGGTCGATACCTGGGCGACGGTGGGCTCCTGCGCCCAAATCGGCCGCAATGTGCACCTGTCCGGCGGTGTGGGCATCGGCGGGGTGCTCGAGCCGCTGCAGGCCGCCCCGACCATCATCGAGGACGACTGCTTCATCGGCGCGCGCTCGGAGATCGTCGAGGGGGTGGTGGTCGGCGCCGGCTCGGTGATCTCGATGGGCGTGTTCATCGGCGCCAGCACCCGCATCTACGATCGCGCCACCGGCAAGACGCTGCAGGGCGAGGTACCGCCCGGTTCGGTGGTGGTATCCGGCTCGCTGCCGGCCAAGGACGGTACGCACAGCCTCTACTGCGCCGTGATCGTCAAGCGCGTGGATGCGCAGACCCGCGCCAAGACCTCGATCAACGAGCTGCTGCGCGCCGCCGCGACCGACTGAGCGGGCAGCGCCGCTCAGCCGTAGCGCCCGGTGATGTAGTCCTCGGTGGCCTTCTTGCCCGGGTTGGTGAAGATCTTCGAGGTCTCGTCGAACTCGATCAGCTCGCCCAGGTACATGAAGGCGGTGTAGTCCGAGACGCGCGCGGCCTGCTGCATGTTGTGCGTGACGATCAGCACCGTGACGCGCTCGCGCAGCGCGGCGATCAGCTCCTCGATGCGGGCGGTGGCGATCGGGTCGAGCGCCGAGGTCGGTTCGTCGAACAGCAGGATCTCGGGGTTGGTGGCGAGCGCGCGCGCGATACACAGGCGCTGCTGCTGGCCGCCGGACAGCGCCATCGCCGAGCTGCCCAGCCGGTCCTTGACCTCATCCCACAGCGCCGCCCCGTGCAGCGCCTTCTCGACCTCTTCCTGCAGGCGGATATGCGAGCGCACTCCGCGGATGCGCAGCCCGTAGGCCACGTTCTCGAACACCGACTTGGGGAACGGATTGGGCTTCTGGAACACCATGCCGATGCGCATGCGCACCTCGATCGGGTCGACATTGCGCGCCACCAGGTCGATCTCCTCGGGCAGCAGCATGATGTGCCCCTGGTAGCGCGTGCCCGGCGTCAGGTCGTGCATGCGGTTGAAGCAGCGCAGGAAGGTGCTCTTGCCGCAGCCGGACGGGCCGATCAGCGCGGTCACCTGCTTCTCGCGGATCTCCATGTTCAGATCCTTGAGCGCCCGGTACTCGCCGTAGTAGAAGCTCAGCGCGTCGGCGCGCGCCTTCACCGGCGCGTTGAGCGCCGCGGAGCGCCGGGTCTCATCCACCGCCACCTGCAGACCACGGCCGCTCGGGCGCATCGGGATCACCGTGGTATCGATGAGCTGGGTGTCCGGGCTCGAGCCGGGCTGCCCACCGTCGGATTGGGTCGCGTTGATCACCTTGGATTCATGCCGTGGTTCGGGCCGATGGCGTCCCGGCCGCCAGCAGCTCCTGCTCGATCTGCTCGATGCGAACGTGGCGCACGTCCTTGCCGTGCACGAGGTAAATCACGTACTCACAGATATTCTTCGAATGGTCGCCGATGCGCTCGAGGGAGCGTACCACCCACATGACGTCGAGCGCACGGCGAATCGAGCGCGGATCCTCCATCATGAAGGTGATGCTCTGGCGGTGGATGCCCTCGTACTCCTCGTCGACCGTGCGGTCGCGGCGCAGGACCTGCAGCGCCAGGCCGGTGTCCAGCCGCGCGAAGGCGTCCAGGGTGTCGTGCACCATCCCGAGCACCAGCCCGCCGAGATTGCGCAGCTCGCGGTAGCCGCTGTGCGGCCGCTCGCGTGTGGCCAGCCGTGCCGCGATGGCCGCGATCTTCTCGTCCTCATCGCCGATGCGCTCCAGGTCGGTGATGGTCTTGAGGATCATGATGATCAGCCGCAGGTCCGAGGCGGCCGGTCCCCGTGTCGCCAGGATCCGGCCGCAGTCCTCGTCGATCTGCCGCTCGAGCTGATTGACACGCAGCTCCTGCTCGGCCACGCGCGCGATCACGCCGGCATCGGCCTCGGTGATGCCCCGCAGCGCCTGCGACAGCTGCCGCTCGACCAGGCCGCCCATCTCCAGCACGCTGCCGCGCACGCGCTCCAGCTCCTCGTTGTAGCGGCTCGAAATGTGATGAGTTAATCCGTCCGTGCTCATCGTGCGATGGTATACGGTCAATGGTGACAATTTCGTGTCAGTGGCGCCGCCGCGGCACTTGCCGATGGCGCCCCCGCACCGTATAAGGCGCGCAGCTTAGCAGGATCTCACCCGACCGAAGTTTTGCCACACCGAACCCCCTCGCCACCCCCCGCCATGCCCGCGACCCTCGAACTGACCCAGGATCTGATCGCCCGCCCCTCGGTAACTCCCGCTGACGAGGGCTGCCAGCAGGTCATGGCCGCCCGGCTGGAGGCGCTCGGCTTCCAGGTCGAGCGGCTGCGCTACGGCAACGTCGACAACCTCTGGGCGCGGCGCGGCCAGGGCGCACCGATGCTGTGCTTTGCCGGCCACACCGACGTGGTGCCGACCGGACCGCTCGAGGAGTGGCGCTCGGATCCGTTTACGCCCTCGATCCGCGACGGGCTGCTGTATGGGCGCGGCGCCGCCGACATGAAGAGCGGCCTGGCGGCGATGCTGACCGCCACCGAGTCGTTCATCGCCGAGCGTCCCGCTCACTCCGGCACGCTGGTGTACCTGATCACCAGCGACGAGGAGGGCCCGTCGGTCGACGGGACGCGCCGCGTGGTCGAGACGCTGCGCGAGCGCGGCGAGCACATCGACTGGTGCATCGTCGGGGAGCCCTCCAGCGAGCAGGTGCTGGGCGACACCATCAAGATCGGCCGCCGCGGCTCGCTGTCGGGCCGGCTGACCGTGCACGGCGTGCAGGGGCACATCGCCTACCCGCAGTTCGCCAGGAACCCGGTGCATAACTTTGCCCCGGCGCTGGCCGAGCTGGCCAGTCGCGTCTGGGACCAGGGTAACGAGCACTTCCAGCCCACCACCTTCCAGGTCTCCAACCTCAACGCCGGCACCGGGGCACCGAACGTGATACCCGGGGAGCTCAAGGCCCGCTTCAACCTGCGCTATTCCCCGGTGCAGCAGCTCGATGTGCTCAAGCGCACGGTCGAGGAGATCCTGCAGCGCCACGAGGTCAACTACACGCTGGAGTGGTACCTGTCCGGCGAGCCGTTCTACACGCCGCCCGGACGGCTCTCGAGCGCGGTCAGTGCCGCGGTACGCACGGTCACGGGACGCGAGCCGCAGCTGTCCACCGGCGGGGGCACCTCCGACGGCCGCTTCATCGCCCCGATGGGCGTGGAGGTGGTGGAGCTCGGGGTCGTCAACGCCAGCATTCACAAGGTCAACGAGTGCGTGCGCGTCGAGGACATCGACGGGCTGCACGCGATCTACCTGCAGGCGCTGCGCAACCTGCTGCCGTAGCCCGGGGCGCGCGCGCCGTGGCGGCGTCCGGTGGCGTCACACATGTCTCCGGAGAGGTGCCGGTCCCCTGGTCGGCCGCTGCTGATGGGATTTCGTGGAAGCCCGGGCGGCGGCCAGCGTGCGCGCTTACGGGCGCGCCCAGGCTCCGCGGCGGCGCTCGGGGAAGTTCGCGTACAGCGCCAGCGCGCCGAGCATGACGGCTGCGATCAGTACCCATGCCGGCATCGTCAGCCCGAGCAGCCGCCAGGTGACCTTGGCGCACTCGCCCGAGCCGGTCAGGACCTTGCGGATCACATCGCCCACCGGGAAGACCTGCATCATGTAGGACAGCGACGCGCCGCAGCTCGCCACGGTGCCGGGCGGCTGGCTCTGGATCCACACGTGCCGCGCCGCCACGCCGATGGTGCCGAGCGCGGCCAGCACCAGCAGAACCCCGTAGATGCGCGCGCCCCAGCGCTTGGGGTTATGCAGCGCGGCCAGCACGAACAGCAGCCCGAGCACGCCGATGCCAATGCGCTGGAAGATGCACAGCGGACAGGGCTCGAGCCCGAGCACCGCCTGGGCATACCAGGCATAGGCGAGCATCCCCAGGCAGGCGATGAAGCCCAGCAGATTCAGCCCGCGGGACATCAGCTTGGCGACATCAGCTGCGGTGAGCGCGCTCGGCGAGTTCGCGCTCGGCACTGTCCAGCGAGGTGTGGCGCACGTCCTTGCCGTGGACCATGTAGATCACGTACTCGCAGATGTTCTTGGCATGATCGCCGATGCGCTCGAGCGAGCGCACCACCCACATGACCTCGAGGGCGCGCCGGATCGCGCGCGGATCGGCGGTCATCAGCTCGATGCACTGGCGCTGGATGGACTCATACTGCTGGTCCACCGCGCGATCCTCGCGGCAGGCCCTGAACGCGGCCTCGGCATCCAGGCGCGCGAACGCATCCAGCGTGTCGCGCACCATGGTCTGCACCGCACCGCCGAGCTGCCGCACGTCGCGGTAACGGTCCGACGGACGCTCGAGCCCGGCCAGCCGGGCCGCGATCTGCCCGATCTTCTCGCATTCGTCGCCGATGCGCTCCAGGTCGGTAATGGCCTTGATGGTCGCGACGATCATGCGCAGGTCGCCGGCGGCCGGGGCACGGGTCGCGAGGATGCGCCAGCACTCCTCGTCGATCGACACCTCCATGCCGTTGACCTTGTTGTCGTCCAGCGCCACGGCGCGACCGAGCAGGCTGTCGCCCTCGGCCAGGGCGGTGAGACCGCGGACCAGCTGCTCCTCGACGAAACCGCCCATCGCCAGCACCTTGCTGCGCACGCGCTCGAGCTCGGCATTGAACCGGGTCGAGGTATGGTGGGACAGATCGGCTGCTTCCATGATCCGCTTGGCGCTCCCGCGCAGTACCGCTGCGCCAATCAACTATAGCGCAAGCTATCAACGTTGAAAGCGATGCGCGCCGCAGTCACATAAAAATATTCGCCCCTTCGTAGGATATTTGCCTGCCCGCCCACGGACGGGCCGCTCAGGCAGGTGCCACGCCGTATCAGCGACTTGAGGCCGGGTGCTGCGCCGTCGCATCGACATCGGCCTCGTCGGCCGGTGCGCTCGCCGGGCTCCCCGGCCCGCCGGCCCCGTCCGCGAGCGCGGTAGCGTGCTGGAGCCTCGCGGGTGGGAAGTGACAGCAGAAGCAGCTGCCGCGCCCTTCCTCGCTCTCGATCGAGAGCTGGGCGCCGTGCCGCTGCAGCACGTGCTTCACGATCGCCAGCCCCAGGCCCGAGCCGCCGGTGCTACGGCTGCGGCCGGGATCGACCCGGTAGAAGCGCTCGGTCAGTCGCGGCAGGTGCTCGCCCGCGATGCCGATGCCGGTGTCGGTGACGGAGAAGTGCCCGCCGTCGGAATCGGTCCACCAGCGCAGCTGCACCGAACCGCCGCCGGGGGTGTACTGCACGGCGTTGTCGACCAGGTTGGCGAAGGCCGAGTGGATCTGGGTCTCCTCCCCCAGCAGCCGCGCGCGCGAATCGACGCGTAGCTGCACTGTCAGCCGCGGCCGGCCCCGCGGCGGGATGCGGGCCAGCACGTCGCGGCGCAGCTGCCCCACCAGCTCCGCCACGTCGATCGGGCGTGAGGGCGCATCGTGCGCCGAGGACTCCAGCCGCGACAGCTCGAGCAGGTCCTGCACGATGCGATTCATCCGCGCGGCCTGCCGCCGCATCTCCTGCAGCGGTCCCTGCATCGCCTCCGACCCCGGCTCCTGCGCCAGGGTTTCCAGGTAGCCTGCGATGACCGTCAGCGGCGAGCGCAGCTCGTGCGAGGCGTTGGCGACGAAGTCGCGGCGCATAGCCTCCAGGCGCGCCTCGCGGGTCACGTCGCGCACCAGTGCGAGCAGCTGGCCATCGCCGTAGGGCACGATCTGCAGCGACAGATGCAGCTCGGGTCCGGCGGTGGTGCGCACGCTCACCGGCGTCGCGTACTGGCCGCTGCGCAGGTAGCGCACGAACTCGGGCTGGCGCACCAGATTCTCGATGCGCAGGCCGATATCCCCCTTGCCGCGAAAGCCCAGCAGGCGCGCTGCGGTGCGGTTGAACCATAGGATCTCAGTCTGTGGATTGAGCACCACGACGCCGTCGGGCATCGCCGCAGTGGAGCGCCGCAGCTCGCGCAGCAGTCGTAGCAGCCGCTGGCGGTGGAACTGCTTGCGTCGGTACAGCCGCAGGATCTTCCCTACCAGCTCACCCCACGGGCCCGCCAGATCCGGCGCCAGCTCCACCCGGCCGCCCTTCAGCCAGCGCAGCAGCCGCGACAGCTGCCGGATCTGCAGCGCCAGCAGCAGCGCCAGCGTGACGGCCAGCGCCAGCCACAGCGCGCCCACCAGCAGCCCCACCCCGCCGCCGATCAGCACCGCCAACAGCAGGCGCAGGCTTTGCGGCCACCAGGCGGACGAGGTGTTCATCGCCGCCGCCTCTAGCCGCCGGGCTCGGCTCGCATCGAAAACCGATAGCCGGTACCGCGTACCGTCTGCACCCAGCGATCGTAGCCGTGCGCTTGGAGCGCCCGGCGCAACCGCCGGATATGCACGTCGATCGTGCGCTCCTCGACGTAGACGTTGCCGCCCCAGACGCGGTCGAGCAGCTGTTCGCGGCTGTAAACGCGCTCCGGGTGCGTCATGAAGAATTCCAGCAGGCGGTACTCCGTCGGGCCCAGCGCCACCGAGCGCTCGGCGGCGGTCACGCGGTGCGCCGCGCGATCGAGCGCCAGCGCCTCGAAGCGCACCGTGTCGGCCTCGTCGGCGCCGCCGCCCCGGCGCAGCACCGCATTGACGCGCGCCACCAACTCGCGCGGCGAGAATGGCTTGATCATGTAGTCATCCGCGCCGCTGTCCAGTCCGGCGACCTTGTCGGCTTCCTCGGCCCGCGCGGTCAACATGATCACCGGCAGATCGCGCGTGTCGCGCTCGCGCTTGAGTGCGCGCGTGAGCTCCAGCCCGCTGGTGTCGGGCAGCATCCAATCGATCAGGATCAGGTCGGGGCGCTGGTCGGCCAGGGCGGCCCGCGCGGTGCGGTAATCGCCGGCCTCGCGCACCTCGAAGCCGGCGCGCTTGAGCCCGAAGGCGATCATCTCGCGGATCGGCTGCTCATCTTCGACGACCAGAATTTGCTTTGCAGTCATGCCATTGTCCGCAGATGGGCGCCACCTTAGGGACCATACATTGCAGCCATGTGACGGGCGGGGGAATTGTGTCAGTTCCGTGAAGTCGGCGCAGCCTGTACCGTTAGTGCAGCCTGTGCAGCCTGTGCAGCCTGTGCAGCCGGTGCGGCCGGTGCCGCCGCGGCCGGCGCCGTGACGCGGTCACGCAGATACACCGGCAGCGCGACCTCGGGCGCCACCGCGCAGGCCAGACCATCCTCGGCCGCCAGCTCGGCGATCTCGCGGGCACGCGGATACAAATCGGGCAGCCACGCGCTTACGGCGGCGGCGAGGCGCACCCGCAGCAGCGGGTAGGCCGCCAGCCCTGAACCCGCCGCCACGATCCCGCCGGCGTCGGCTGTTCCAATCCAGCTCGCCGGCAAGCCGACGGCGAGCGGCGCGGCGACCGCCTCATCACCGACCAGGTGCAGTGCGCCCACCCCGCGCTCGAAGCACGCCCAGTAGACCTCCTCCATGCGCGCGTCCTGGCAGACCAGCGCGCGGCGGGGCGGCGTGGCCGGTGCCGATGCGGCCGGTGCCTGCGCTGCCAATGCCTGCGCTGCCACCGCGCGCAGGTCCGATACCGGAAGCAGCGGCAGCTGTACGGACAGCGCCAATCCCTGCGCAATCCCGGCCGCCAGGCGCAGCCCGGTGAACGCGCCCGGGCCGCGGCCGAACGCGATCGCGTCGAGTGCACCGAGGGACAGTGAGGCCCCGGCGAGCAGTTCCTCGACCATCGGCAGGATCAGCTCGCCGTGGGCCCGCGGCGCCAGCGCCTCGCGCGTGCGCACCTCCCCGTCGATCCACAAGGCGGCCGAGCACAGATCGGTGGCGGTATCGAGCGCCAGCAGCCTCATGACGGCAGCGCCTGGCGCGGGGCTGGGGCCAGCGCGGGGGCCAGCGCCGCCAGGCGGGCACAGGCCGCGGCGGCGTCGTGCGTCACGCTCATCGGCGGCAGGCTGGCACGAAACAGGCGGCCGTAGCCGCGGCCGGTCAGGCGCGGGTCCCCGATCATCACCACACCGGCATCGTGCTCGCTGCGGATCAGGCGCCCGACCCCCTGCTTGAGCGCGAGCACGGCCTCGGGCAGCTGGTAGTCGGTGAATGGATTGGCGCCCTGGGACTGCAGGTGCTCGATGCGGGCGCGCACCACCGGGTCCTCCGGGGAGGCGAACGGCAGCTTGTCGATGATCACCAGCCGCAGCGCCGGTCCCTGCACATCGACGCCCTCCCAGAAGCTCGCGCTGCCGAGGAGCACGGCGTTGCCGCTGGCGCGGAACCGACGCAGCAACAATTCGCGCGGCGCGCTGCCCTGTATCAGCAGCGGCAGCGAGTCGGGCAACAGCGGTGCGAGCTGCACGGCGGCCTGCCGCAGGGCCCGCAAACTGGTGAACAGCACGAAGGCGCCGCCCCCGGCGGCCTCGATCAACGGCAACGCGGCCTCGATCAGCGCCGACGTGAAGCGCGCCTCGGCGGGCTGCGGCAATCCGGCCGGCAGGTACAGCAGCGCCTGGCGCTCATAGTCGAACGGGCTGGGCAGGCACAGCGAGGCCGCCGAGGCGAGTCCCAGGCGGCTGGCGAAATGGGAGAAATCCTGTGCGACCGCCAGTGTTGCCGAGGTGAAAACCCACGCCGCCCGGCCCTGGTCCATGAAGGCGCGAAAGCGTCCCGAGATGTCATACGGCAGCAGCCGCAGCCCGAACCCGCGCGCGTCACTCCACAGCGTGCGTGCCCCGGGGGTGTCCTCATCGATGATCTGCCGCAGGGCCGCGGCCTGCGCCTGGGCACGCGCGGCGCACGGTTGCAGCGCCGGCTGCGTGGCCGACAGCGCCGCGAGCTGCTCGTGCAGCTGCACCAGCCCATCCTCGAGCTGCCGCACTCCACGCAGCGCGGCGACGGACAGATCACGCCAGGCGAGCTGTCGCTCCCCGGAGCCGATCGCCCCGCGTGCCTCCTGCAGTGCGCGCAGCAGCGGCGCTGCCAGCCGGCCGCGCACCGCGGCGGCCTCGCGCGCGCCCACCCCGGCGGCACGCAGTGCTGCGACCAGATCCGCCAGCAGCAGCTCGATCTGGCGCGCGCTCAGGCTGACGCCGAAGAACTCGCTCGCCAGGTCCGGCAGCTGGTGGGCCTCGTCGAGGATCACCGCGTCCACGCTGGGCAGCAGATCGCCGAAGCCATCCTCCTTGAGCGCCATGTCCGCCAGCAGCAGGTGATGGTTGACCACCACGATGTCGGCATCGAGCGCGGCGCGGCGCGCGGCGAACACGTGGCAGCACGCGAACTCGCTGCAATGGCTGCCGCTGCAGCTCTCACGCGTGGAGCTGAGCTGGCCGCGCAGCGGGTGCTCCTCGCCGAAGTCGGGCAGCTCGGCCAGATCGCCGCTGCGGGTGACCTGCGCCCATTGCTGCGCGCGCGCCAGGATTGCGTCGGCGGGCGTGTCGGCCTCGATTCCTGCGGCCGAGTCGGCCACTGCGGGCAGCAGCTCGGCCTGCCGTCCGACGTCAGCCAGGCGCGCACGGCAGAGATAATTCGAGCGGCCCTTCAGCAGCGCGACGCGCGCGGGCCGGCCGACGGCGGCGGAAAGGAGCGGCAGATCACGATGAAACAGCTGATCCTGGAGCGTGCGGGTGCCGGTGGAGATCAGCACACGCAGGCCCGACAGCAGCGCCGGCACGAGGTACGCGTAGGTCTTACCGGTGCCCGTTCCGGCCTCCACCAGCAGGATTTCACGTGCATGCAGAGCCGCGTCGATACGGACGGCCATGTGCTGTTGCGCCGGGCGTGGCTTGAAGCCCGGTAGGGCGCGCATGAGAGGTCCGCGGGCACCCAGGACGGCGTCGATTTCAGGCATTTACAATAGTATGGGCCACGGCCCATCGTTGCGGGCCCCGGGCCCGGAGGATGGCTCTCGAATCTCTCAAAATTCTGCAAATCTCCCGCAACTTATAGACTCACCGGTATAATCCGGCTCCCCTTCGACCTCAGGCCCCATCGAGGATACGCCATGGCGACAGCTCCCCATACCCTCGCTTCTCTGTCGGAAATAGCCAGAAATGTCGCGGATTGGGTGGAAGAGGTGCAGGCGCTCACGCAGCCGGAACGGGTGTACTGGTGCGATGGGTCGCGGGCCGAGTTTCGGCGGCTGCGCCGTGAGCTGATCACCAAGGGCCAGCTGCACGAGCTGAACCAGGGCACTTTCCCGGGCTGCTACCTGTATCGCTCCGATCCGAGCGACGTCGCCCGCGTGGAGCATTTGACTTATATCTGCACGCGCTCGAAGGAGGACGCCGGCCCGAACAACAACTGGATGGATCCGGCCGAAGCCAAGACCAAGATGCGCGAGCTGTTCCGCGGCTGCATGAAGGGCCGCACGCTTTATGTCGTGCCGTACTGCATGGGGCCGATCGACTCGCCCTACTCGCGCTGCGGGGTGGAGATCACCGACAGCGCCTACGTGGTGCTGAACATGGCGATCATGACGCGCACGGGCCGTGCGGCGCTCGAGCGCATCGCCACGGACGGCACGTTCGTGCGCGGCCTGCACTCCACCGGGGACCTGAGCCCCGAGCGGCGCTTCATCATGCATTTTCCCGAGGAGCTGTCGATCCAGAGCATCGGCTCGGGCTACGGCGGCAATGCGCTGCTGGGCAAGAAGTGCCACGCGCTGCGCATCGCCAGCTGGCAGGCGCGTGACGAGGGCTGGCTGGCCGAGCACATGCTGCTGGTCGCGCTGCAGAGCCCGCGCGGCCAGACCTATTATGTCGCGGCGGCCTTTCCGTCCGCCTGCGGCAAGACCAACCTGTCGATGTTGATCCCCCCCGACTCGCTCCCGGGCTGGAAGGTCTCCACGATCGGTGACGACATCGCCTGGTTGCAGCCCGGACCCGACGGGCGGCTGTGGGCGATCAATCCGGAGGCCGGCTACTTCGGGGTCGTGCCCGGCACCAACACCAAGACCAACCGCAACGCCTACGAGACCATTCGCCACGACACGATCTTCACCAATGTCGGCCTGACGGCCGACAATGAGCCATGGTGGGAAGGCCGCGGCGAGGGCGTGCCGGTGACCGACTGGCACGGCCAGCCCTATGACGCGGCCAAGGGCCCGGCAGCGCACCCGAACGCGCGCTTCACGGTCGCCGCCTCGCAGAATCCGGCCTACACCAAGGCCGCCGAGGATCCCCACGGCGTGCCGATCTCGGCGCTGATCTTCGGCGGGCGGCGCCGCGCGCTCGCGCCGCTGGTGTACGAGGCCCGCAATTGGGCGCACGGGGTGCTGGTCGGCGCCTCGGTCGCCTCCGAGACCACCGCGGCCGCGACCGGCAAGGTCGGCGTGGTACGCCGTGACCCGATGGCAATGAAGCCGTTCTGCGGCTACAACTACGGCGATTACTGGGCGCATTGGCTCAACGTCGGCGCGAAGCTCAAGCACGCGCCGCGCATCTTCCACGTCAACTGGTTCCGCCAGAACGCCGCCGGCAAGTTCCTCTGGCCCGGCTTCGGCGATAACCTGCGAGTGGTGACCTGGATGCTCGAGCGCTGCGAGAACCGCGTCGGCGCGATCGACACGCCGATCGGCTACATGCCGCGGCCCGGGGACATCCACACCGAGGGGCTGGATATCAGCGCCGAGACGATGACGGAGCTCAATGCCGTACCGATCGAGGCGTGGCGCCAGGAGATCGCCGAATACCGTCAGTACCTGCTGGGATATGGCTCACGCCTGCCCGCCGCGATGCTCGAGCAGGTCGACGAAGTGGCGCGGCGGCTGCAGACTGCCAAGGACTGAAGCGCCGCGCGGCGCGAGGGCGCACTGCCAGGGCGGCACGCGTCGCTCAGTCTTCCTCGCACACGAAGCGCAGCGTCAACGGGGAGTCGCGGTCGGGAATGCGGCCGAGGCCGATCAGGCCGGTGCCCTTGATCGGCATGCTGTCGCGGCGCAGGAACGACTCCTCTCCGTTGATCTGCACGAAGGTGCCGTTGGTGCTCTGGTCGGTGAGCGTGAAGCGGTTGCGGGCAAATTCGATGCGCGCATGTAGCCGGGAGATCAGGTTGCCACGCACCACCACGTCGTTGTCGTCGGCGCGGCCGATCGCCACTTGGGTGCGGCGCTCGTCGAGCACGAATTCGCGCTCCTGCAGCGTGAGCCGCAGCCGCCGCGCCCGGCGCGTGTCCCGCCCCGTCAGCGCGATCGCCGGCAGCATGCTGGTCACGTCCTCGGTCTGCCACAGCACCTCGTAAAGGGCGATCTCCCCGCCCTGGCCGCGGATGGTGGCGACGTCGATCTGCCGTACCGAGGCGCGCCATTCCGGCGAGAGCCGCTCGATCACCGCAACCGTGGTGATGATCTGGCCGGCCTTGGCCTGGCTGGTCATGCGGTTGGCCGTGTGCACGCTCGCGCCGAACACGTCGCGCGCCTCCAGCACCACCGGGCCGAAGTGGCAGCCGATGCGGATCGAGACCGGCTGGCCCTCCACGCGCAGCCCGCTGTGCGTGGTGATCTGTCGCTGCATTTGCCCGGCCGCGTTCAGCGCATCGTCCGCGCTCGGGAAGGTCGACATCACCTCATCGCCGATGGTCTTGATCACCGTGCCGTTGTGTTGCTCGGTGGCCTCGCGCATCACCTCGATGCAGGTGGCGATCATGTCGCGCGCGCGCAGGTCGCCCATGGCCTCGAACAGGCGCGTGGAGCCGACCACGTCGGCGAACAGGATCGCAAGCTCGATATCTTTGCCCATGCTTTCCTTAGCTTAGTACGACGGGCCTAAGTGCATTGGTGCAAAGTTCATTCAACTGCACGTAGCCGAAGGATATACCGGGCGGCGGCCGGCCGCCACGTCGGAGCGCCGTCAGGCCCCGCAGTACACCATCGCCTGCCGCAACAACCCGGCCGCGTCCGAGCCTGCAAGCGCGCCCTGCGACAGCCAGTGCCGATAGCGCCGGGCGCCGGGCTGACCTGCGGCCAGACCGAGCATGTGGCGCGTGATCGTGCTCAGGCGCGTGCCGTCGGCCACTTCCCGCTCGGCATAGCCGGCCATGCGTTCCAGCACGGCCTGCGGCGACGGCACGACCCAACCGTCTCGGTAAAGCTCCGCGTGCAGCTCGGCGAGCGCGTAGGGACGGTGATACACCTCGCGGCCGAGCATGACGCCGTCCGACCAGGCGAGCGCCTCGCGGCATTGCGCGAGGGTGCGCAGCCCGCCGTTGACGCCGATCCACAGCTGCGGATAGTCATGCTTGAGCCGCTGCACGACGTCGAAGCGCAGCGGCGGCACCTCGCGGTTCTCCTTCGGCGACAACCCGCCGAGCACCGCCTCGCGCGCATGCACGATGAAATGCCGGCAGCCCGTGCTCGTGACCGCAGCAGTGAAGGCGCGCAGCCGCGCATACTCGCCCTCCCCGAACTCCCCCAGCGGCCTGCTGCCGCCGCGACCGGGCAGCACGCCAATGCGCATCTTCACCGTCACCGGAATCGTGACCGCCGCGCGCATCGCGGCGACCGCCTCGGCCACGCGCGCCGGCTCGAGCATCAGGCAGGCGCCGAAGGCCCCCGCGTGCACCCGGTCGCTCGGACAGCCGCAGTTCAGGTTGATCTCGTCATAGCCGTGCTGCTCGCCGGCGCGCGCCGCCTGCGCCAGCAGCACCGGGTCGCTGCCGCCGAGCTGCAGCGCCAGCGGCCGCTCCTCGGGGCTGAAGCGCAGCAGCCGTGCGCGCTCCCCGTGCACCACCGCCGCGGCAGTGATCATCTCGGTGTACAGCAGCACGCGCGGGGAGAAGCCGCGCAGGAAGTAGCGGCAGTGACGGTCGGTCCAGTCCATCATGGGAGCGACGGAGACTTTTCGGTCGAAGGTTTCCCGGAAAAATGGCTCTGGAATGCCTGTTTTCGCAGGCTTTTCAGACTGCGGTGTTTCTGCGAGATTGTTGGGCATTTGGTGGAGTTTACCGTTTGCAGAGGAGACAAGATGCTTTGTCTCCTCCAATTTCACCCTGGCAGGCATGGCAACCCCTGGCAGGCATGGCAACCCCTGGCAGGCATGGCAACGATCAAGGCGCGCAAACGGGCCGATGGGACCTTCCGGTACACCGCGATCGTGCGACAACGCGTCGGCAAGCAGATCGTCTATCGCGACGCCAAGACCTTCACGTACCGGACCGCGGCGGTGAGGCGGCGAAGCACCGCAAAGTCGAGCTCGATAAGGCGGGCGCCGAGGCGCTCCGCAAGCGCGAGCCGGTTCCGCTGGCCGAGCTGGTACATCGACAGCGCGTGATGAGGCCATTCGAGACCTCTCCCGCGCCCGACAGGATGCGGTCAGAGCTTGCTTGAAGGCGCGCCAGCAGCTCAAAGCATTCTTACTGCGGCACGGCCGGCCTCTTCGTGGCAGTAAGCCTTGGTCGCCGAGCGGCGAACTGTATCTATCCAAGATCAGCTTCGCTCATCCCGCCCAGAACATCGCCTTCGCCGATTATCGCCAGACCGTCCTCGATACGCGTGATCGCGTCGAGCGGCTCACCGAGGCGCTGCGCTCCCAATGCGAACAGTGGCGCATGCAGCCTCTCGTATCGGCACTCGCCTGTCTACGTAGAGTAGATTTCCCCACCGCGGTCATCCTGGTCGCCGAGATCGGCGACTTCACCCGATTCGCCCACCCTAAAGAGCTGATGGGCTATCTGGGCCTGGTGCCTTCGGAGTACTCCACTGGCCAGCGGCATCACCGGGGCGATATCACAAAGACCGGCAACGCACACGCCCGCAGGGTACTGGTGGAGGCGGCCTGGAACTAGCGTTTTCCTGCCAGATTGAGCAACACCATAACCCGTCGGCAAGAAGGCCAGAGCAAGCCCGTGCGCAATATCGCCTGGAAAGCGCAGCTGCGCCTGGGTCATCGATATCGGAAGCTTCAGTCACGCAAGCTCCACCAGAACAAGATTATCGTCGCCATTGCTCGCGAACTCACGGGCTTTCTCTGGGACATTGCGCGCCACGTGCCGATCACGGCCTGACTCCGCATCCATCACTACCCAGGAGAGAAACCCATCCGAGCATAAACTTGAAAACTGCGGGCAGAGTAGCAACGCGACGTGCAGGTCCGATGAGGGGAACCCTCGAGCAGGATATGTGAGCTTCCCACACGGGATGATCTCCGTAGCTAGACGGCAGGCAGTCCCGCGACGGACAGATGAAATGCGGTAACCAATCCGCGGATATCAGCATGATCCATCGTCGCTTCGGCATTCCTGCGCGTCGCGTTGTCCGTCTGTCCGTTACGCTCCGAGGACAGCATCGAATCGATGAGAAGCGTTTTCGTGCCAATTGACAGGTCAGGCCATATCATCTTGCCTGCTCAAATCTAACCGCCAGACTCAAAAGGCCTCTGGTCTTTTAAAAGAAATGCACTTGACTGGTCGGCATCCAGGACCCCTGTGTCAAGGGCCAATTTGCTCCGACAGCGAACGGATTCTGAATCCGACAGTCGGCGAGGAAGCACTGGTAACTCCCCTAAACAAACGCTCGCGTCAAAACGCTAGCGCACGCTTTAAATCTTCGTGTTCAAAGGCACTTGCCATGCGGCGAATCTCAGCGGCCGGGGCACCGGCAGCGGCCGCAACGTCATGCCAAGTGGCAGTGACTGTCGCCACTTCCCTTGCTATGGCCTTCGCCTCACTTATGCTAAGGCCAAAGAACTCAGCGGTTGATAACGCGAGTTCGATATCGCACGTCGCTTCGTCTAGGCTAATGTTCGTCGTCAGAATACGGGGACGCACGTCTGCGGGTGTTGGATTAAGGTCATATGCGGGCGAAAGCACCCAACCTTGCCTACTTACCCATAGGAATCCGTGATTCCGCAAATGATCGTCAACGTTTGATATCAAGACGTTCAGGACCATGCGGCGATATAACTCATGCGCATCATCTCTTGCATGAGCACCGTATGACGTTAGAACATCAACCAATTCGGGATAACTCCCGTGCTGACCGTCCCTCAGTGCTAACATAGAAAGCGCTGACAGGAACGGAATCCGGGTTCCGGCTGTACGATCGAAGCGCCGAGACAGCAATACTGACCGCCCAGCCACGCGGCGCAACTCAAAGAACGGCGTTTGAATGCCCGCGTTCTTCGCTAGGGTAAGCGCAATGGATTCCCAAAGCTCGATACTATATTCGTCTGTTTCCTTTGGGAACTTGGCAATCGCAAGTAATCCATTTTGATCGATCACTGACGCCTTCGGCCGCGCGCCACCAAGCGATGAGCCCGGCGCGAAGATCATCTGTAAATCTTCGTCGGTCTCTTCGTCGCGAAGGATCCGTTCGGTAACTCCCAAGAGCCGCCCGAGGTCAATAAGGCCGGGGACGCCGGTGGCCGTCGGTGATTGAAAGACCTCTCCTGCGACGCTTCGAAAGCGCAGTGCACCGAGACGAGATACGTCGGAAACGCCAAGTAGGTAGTCGAATTCTTGTAGAGCGCGAGGTGCGCGGCCGTCGCGATCTGCGCGGCGACGTTCGGCCCGCTGCATCAAACGGCGACCCCACGTATCAGGTACAGAATCGCCAATCGAGCCGAAGATCGATAAGCCTGCGGCCGGTCCAAAGGCGCCTCGGCCGAGGGTCAACGCTGGCTCAAGGGAGAAGCGGGCTACGTCCTCAAGCCAGTCGCTGTGATACTCGAAACTAATCGCCTCGCCTCCCGATCGCGCATGTCGGCGGAGGGTACCTACCCTCTTCATCCCGGGGGCAAAATCGATATGGACCTCAATATCAGGCACGCGTGTCCTCGGGTGCGCGGCGCAAGCGCACTCGCTGCGGGAGCTTTTCGTTAGCCAAGGCAAGGCCCGCAGAGTCGTGACTGGGATCAGCTAACTGAGTCAGCCCTTCGAGAAGCCCGAGCGCCTGGAGAACAGCCGCGTATATCCCGATGCTGACGGTCGGGTCACCTTTCTCGACCCGACTAAGGGATGGGCGGCTGGTGAAGGCACGGTCCGCTACGACGCCAGCCGGCAAGCTGCGACGACGTCTAGCGTCTCGAAGATCCTGCCCGAGCTTACGGAGACTGCTTCTGACGATGACGGAGGGTCGGTGAGGTGTTGGCATGTGTAACGTACATGTTCCTTTAAGTGGTCTTATTGTAACACGAAGCTTACATTTATCAAGATCAAATCCTTCACCGCCATCTCTCCCATCCAGGCGCGGCTCTGCCCCAAACGTCTTGCCGATAGGTATATATACCTATCGGCAAGACGTGTTGGATACCCATGGCATTCCGAACCAAGCTAGTCAGGGCTGAAACCCAAATTGCGGCGACTGTCGCCTCGGTCCCAAGCCGGATCTACACCCGCACTGGCCTCGGCGAGCTTTTTTATCGGTTTCGCCGGGAGGGGCTACTCGCAAAACACACCAAGCTCGCGGAGTTTATTGACTTTCTCGTCCTGCGCCGACACGTGCTACCGATTCAGCTCAAATCAAAAAATTATGAAAAAGAAATTACTCGCTACTGCGTCGGCAAACCTTCCCCATTCGCCCTAGCCGCGTCATTGCGAAAAAACGGCTATCTGAGCCACGGGACGGCTGCATATCTGCACAATTTGGTAAAAGGAGATCCGGACGCAATCTATCTCAACATAGAGCAAAACCCTAAGATCACACTCCGGCGTCGGTATGGCCCTGCACGGCTGGAAGTATCTGCATGGCGCCGACGGCACGCCAGCCGGGCAGCCCGCGGGGCCGCCCTATCGCACGATCCTCGCGAGCAGTATCCACGTCGGCGCCGGCTCGGACGCGGGCGACATCGCGATGCTCGATCCGAGGTTCGACATCTACTACATGGTCACGGGCAAGGACTGCACGGGCGCCCTCATCAACGCCGGCGAGCAGGTCACGCGCGAGCAGGCCCTGCGCATGTACACGGCGGACAACGGCTGATTCTTCCGCGAGGGCAATCGGCTCGGCTCGATCGAGACCGGCAAGCTCGGCGACCTGGTGGTCCTGAGCGATGACTATTTCGATGCGAAGAAAGTCTCGGGCGAGGGTATTGTGTTGGCGGCAGCCTACCGCCGGGGGACCGCCTCAAAAATCCAGACGACACCGAGCCCAAGACCAGAGAGTGACGCAACTCTCAAGAAAGAACCCAATTCTTCGACCCATTCGCTTGGCAATGAGGCCGACCCGGCTAGGCTTGCGTGACATCTCTGAGGCGCGATGGCCTCGCGCGAGGTACGCACAATGCCAGGCAACACCGATCCGCGGCGGATAGCGGATACCGCACTCCATCGTCGTCTGCAGCGGCTGGGACTGGAGGGGCGAGAGGAGTCATGGATAGACCGGTACGTCCTTTGCGGCCACTTGGTCCGCCCGCAGGACGCGCAGCTGCGCGTCAGGTTCGAAGCGACGGCGCGTTTCATCCGCGACCTCGTAGCGCACCGTTGGGCGCGAACCCGCGAGGCGCGTGCCGAAGCCAGGGTCAAACGTGTGCACTACCTGTCAATGGAATTCCTGCTCGGCCGCACGCTACGCAACAACATGATGAATCTCGCCGCCGAGCCGACGGTGCGCTTTGCGATGCAGCAGGAGGGCTGGGATCTTAATGCGCTCATAGAAGAAGAGCCCGACGCCGGTCTCGGCAATGGAGGTTTGGGGCGCCTCGCGGCATGCTTCCTCGATTCTCTGGCCACCTTGCAGTACCCAGCCATTGGCTATGGGCTGCGCTACGAGTACGGGATCTTTCGCCAGTCGCTTCAGGACGGCTGGCAGATCGAACACCCCGACGACTGGCTGCGCAATGTCGATCCCTGGGAAGTGAAGCGACCGAATCGGACCTATGTAGTACCGCTCAACAGCTCCTTCGAGCTTCAGGGTGCCGGAATCACCGTACGGCGCAACCGCCCCTCGAGCCTGCTCGGCATCGCCTATGACCGGCCAGTCGTAGGATACGGCGGCCATTGCATCAATACGCTGCGTCTTTGGGCGGCAGCGGCACCGAACTCGCTTGACTTCGCCGGATTCTCGCAGGGCGATTTTGCCGGAGCGGTCCTGCAAAACGTCGCCGCCGAGTCGGTTACGCGCGTGCTCTATCCCGACGATTCCACGCTCGCCGGGCGGGCGCTGCGCTTCCTGCAACAGTACTTCCTGGTG
Organism: Steroidobacteraceae bacterium; assembly: GCA_036267195.1. Lineage (GTDB taxonomy): Bacteria > Pseudomonadota > Gammaproteobacteria > Steroidobacterales > Steroidobacteraceae > FEN-1191. The sequence goes on along the minus strand of DATAWM010000037.1, from coordinate 16,845 downwards.
AGCTGTTCGGTGCAGGACATCATCACCCGCTTCCGTGAGGACGGGGCGGAATGGTCAACTCTACCGGAGCGCGTAGCGATACAGATGAACGACACGCACCCGGCGCTGTCGGTGGCCGAGCTCATGCGTGTGCTGGTCGACGAGGCGCGGCTGCCGTGGGACGAGGCATGGGATCTGACCGTGCGCTGCCTCGCCTATACCAACCACACGCTGCTGCCCGAGGCGCTCGAGCGTTGGCCCGTCGAAATGTTCGAGATATTGATTCCACGACATCTTGAGATCATCTATGAGATCAATCATCGCTTCCTCGATGATGTCAGACATCGCTTTCCCGGTGACGGCGCACGCGCCCAGCGGATGAGCCTGATCGAAGAAGGGCCGATCCGCAGAGTGCGGATGGCGCATCTGGCAGTGGTCGGCTCCCACAGCACCAACGGGGTCGCCGCGATCCACTCGGAGCTGCTCAAGTCGCGGGTGCTGCCGGACTTCAACGAGGCGTTCCCAGCACGGTTCAGCAACAAGACCAACGGAGTGACTCCGCGCCGCTGGCTGCAACAGGCTAATCCTTTCCTCTCCGAGCTGATCACGCGCACGATTGGGCCGGAATGGATTACGGATCTGTCTGCGCTACGCGATATGCTCCACTTCGTCGATGACACGGCATTCCACGAGGAGTTTCGCGACGCCAAGAGAGCTGCCAAGTCAGCATTTGCAAGCTGGCTGAAAGCGCGGTCGGACTACATCGTGAACCCCGAGGCCATATTCGATTGCCAGGTCAAGCGGATCCACGAGTACAAGCGCCAGCTGCTGAACGCGTTGCACATCGTCGTGCTCTACAACCGGTTGCGAGCCCACCCGCAACAGGAGATGACCCCGCACGTGTTTTTATTCGCCGGGAAAGCGGCCCCCGCGTACCGACTCGCGAAGCTGATCATCAAGCTCATCAACAATATTGCGGCAACTATTGCCTCTGATCCTTTGATTAGCGACCGTTTGCAGGTGTTATTTCTGCCCGAGTACAACGTCAGCATGGCCGAGCAGCTGATTCCTGCGTGTGACATTTCGCAGCAGATTTCCACTGCCGGGTTCGAAGCGAGCGGCACGAGCAATATGAAGTTCATGATGAACGGCGCCCTTACCATCGGCACATGGGACGGAGCAACGATAGAGATGGCCGAAGAGGCCGGCGCCGAGAACCTGTTCCTGTTTGGATTAACGGCTCAGCAAGTGGCGGACAGTGCCGGGTGGTACGACCCTCATTGGCACTATGCCAATGAGCCGGAAACGCGTGACGCTCTCGACCTCATCTTTTCCGACCACTTCAGTCGTTCCGAGCCCGGCGTTTTTAACCCGATCCGCGACACCCTGCTTCGAGACGGGGATCGTTTCCGGCACCTGGCCGATCTGACCGACTATGGGCGCGCGCACCGGCAACTGACCAACCTCTACCAAGACTCAGCGGCTTGGACGCGCAAAGCCATCGTTAATGTCGCCTGCAGTGGGAAGTTCTCAAGCGACCGCACGATCAAGGAGTACGCTGATCAGATCTGGGGGCTGGCACCCTCCCCGGTAAGTTAGGCAGGGCTCACGCCGCGGGAGGTCAGGCGTCCTCGCCGAGGGCGCCTGACCTCCGTTAATGTCGGCTCGAAGGCAGATCCCTCAGAGCCGCAGGCCGACCGCCAGGCGCAACTGGCTGTCATTGAGCGAGATTCGCCGGTCGTTCCATTCAGGAGCCTGGCCGCTCCAGGTCTGGTTGCCAAAATCCTCGTATAGGTATTCCCCGCGGACGAACAGGTGCTTACCGATGGAATGCTCCGCGCCGACTGCGAGGTTGAGGCCGTCAAGGGACTTCGCGCGCACGAAGTTGTACACCGTGGGCACGGTCGGATCAGCGGGGTCGAAACAATCACCGATCAGCGAGAGAACGGACGTCGTATGACTGTAGCCGGCGGCACCATAGAACAGGGTGTCGTACGCAATCATCCCGAAGCGCACCCGGTACCGCTCGCTCGTGCTGGTGTGCAGATCATTGAACGTAGTAAAGGAATCATGTGCCGATGTAAAGCATCCATCCGGCACGGTGCAGGCTGTCACGCTCCGCGTACCGGGGCTGCTCATGAGGTCTGCTTCAGCGCCAATGACCGCATTACCGACTTGAAAGTTGTAACCGACGAGCCCACCGCCTACGAAGCTGGTCCCGTTGGCGCTGTGCTGGAGAAGCCTATCGCCGGTGTCCCCGGGCAGCGCAAAACCTGCATGAGCAAAATCAGCGCTGGCTACGCCGCCGATGTAGAAACCCGACCATTCCCCCGCGAAGGCCGTGGATGAGAGCAGAACTGCCGCGGCCGCGAGGGAAACCATATGTCTGAGACGCATTGAGCTGGGACGCATTGAACTATCCTTGGTGATGTTTTGGAGGTCCGGCTGGGAGCAAACCGCCTTGCTCGGCGATGGGCGGCCCGGGGATTGCTGCGGCGCGTCAATCCGACAGCCCGCACTCGCCTGTCGTGGGATCGGCCGTCCGAGCAGGCCAGCGATGATGCGGCCTCGAACATACCCGAGCCTGCTCATATCACCGCCAGCTGTGCTGAAAGCGCTGGCTGTTCTGACCGGACATCTGCCGATATGATTGCTGTCATTTTGAGTTCCCCTGGTTCGTGGTTGATTCCACAATCGACGATCGTGGCGAACGCAGCCTGGCGACAGGGCTTTGAAAACACTACAGTAATTTATGAATTTTCCTGAATTGTTCTCTGCGGATGCCGCCACCTACGCGGACACTTGCATCGCTCCGCCGGACACCCACGGGTCGGGTCCACTTTAATGGATCAGATCGGCACTCCCGACTACCAGTTCGAAGGTTTCTGCCTAGACACAACCCAACAGACGCTCGTCAACCCGGCGGGCGAGACCATCAATCTGCCGTCCCGGGCATTCGCCACCCTGCGCTATCTGGTTGAACGATCGGGAGAAACCGTCGAGAAATCCGTTCTGATGGACGAAATCTGGCCGAGGACCATCGTCGCCGAGAACAACCTCAACCAATGCATCCTGAAATTGCGGAAAGTGCTCGGCGAGTCCGCCGGAGAGAGGCGATTCATCCTCACGGTGCCCGGCAGAGGGTTCAAATTTGTCGCCCGCGTCAGGGTCCTGCCGCGCGACCAGCATTGGCCGGGTCGGGAGGCCACGACACCGGCACCTCAAGAATCCGCCAATGCGCTCGAGGACTCGGCGCCGCAGCATGCGAACGACGTCGAATCGCCTGCCGGGAAGTGGAAGCGATGGCGCTGGCCCCTATGGGTAGCGGGTACCGTGCTGGCGGTCTCGGCGGTCATTTGGAGCCGGGTGGTCATTCGTCAGCCGGTAACCTCTCCGGCTGAGTATCAAGCGCTGACGGACGTGGCGGACTCCGCCACGGCACCTGTGCTCTCGCCCGACGGCCGGACGCTGGCCTTCATTCGAAATGGATCCTGGATGCTGGGCACTGGGCAAATCTGGCTGAAAGCGCTTCCCGATGGGGACTATGTGCGACTCACCAACGCATCCGGACTGCTGTTCGCGCCCGCCTTCACTCCCGATGGCACCCGTATCGCCTACACGGTGGTCGATAAGCGCCTGGAGTCGTGGGATACATGGACGGTGCCGGTTACCGGAGGCGAGCCTACTGAGTTGCTACCCAACGCCTCGGGTCTCACCTACCTTGGGCCGCATGAGGTCATGTTCTCGGAATTCAAAACCGGTGTTCACCTGGGAATCGTCACGGCAACGGATGATCGGGCAAACCACCGCAACATCTATTGGCCGGCGCACGAACGTGGCATGGCGCATTTCTCGTATTTGTCGCCTGACCGCCGCTCCGTACTGATTGTGGAAATGGACGGAACCGGATCCTTTCAACAGTGCCGCCTTGTGCCGTTCAGTGGCAAGTCCAGTGGATTCGCGGTCGGTCCGTTGGGGTCATGTCGTGCCGCCGCCTGGTCCACGGATGGCGCATGGATGTTTTTTTCCGCCTATATCGGCGGGCACTCTCATCTCTGGCGCCAACGGTTTCCTCGCGGTGAGCCTCAACAGATCACCTTTGGACCAACCGAGGAAGAAACCGTTTTCGCCACGCCGGATGGCCACTCTCTGCTGACTTCCATCGGAACTCGACAGGACGTGCTCTGGCTGCACGATGCCGCGGGCGCTCGCGCCCTCACAACCGAGGACAACGCATCCTCTCCCTGGCTGTCGACCGACGCACGTCGAATCTATTTCCTGTCTGCCAACAATTCTGTTGCAGGCGTGAAGCTTACGCGACTTGATATAGAAACAGGCAGTCGCGCGATAGCTCTGCCAGAATTCAATGTCACAGAATATGACATCGATCCAGAGGAGCAGCAGGTTGTATTCACCACGTTGCGAGATGGCGTCTCGCAAATATGGCTGACACCGTTGGACAGACATGCGCCCCCGAAGTTGCTGGTCCGCGGTGGCGATCAGGCCAAGTTTGGCGGCGGCAAAGTGCTGTTCCGCAGCCTCGGCGGGCAGGCTAACTTTCTGCACCGAATCGATGTGGATGGCAACAATGAGGCTCAGATCCTCTCTTATCCCATCCTCAATTTACAATCGGTATCGCCCGACGGCAGGTTTGTGAGTATTGACAGAGCGAGCGCGGGAGGGCACGCCGGCGCGTGGTTGATCTCACTGCAAGATCACACCCAGCACCTCATTGGCACGGGCTGGTTTCCTTCGCGTTGGTCACGCGATGGCAAGTTGCTCTACATCGAAATAGGATTGGCGGAGCACCCCACTACTCCCGGTCGAACCATTGCAGTGCACGTGGATGCTGGTGGGGTGCCGACTGAACCGATTATGCCGGCGGCAACGGATGCGCGAATCATATCTCAACCCGAGTCCGCGCTTTCTGTAGGCCAGGACCCCTCGGTCTACGCATACGTCAAATCCGAGGTGCGCAGAAACATCTACCGCATTCCCTTGCATTGAAAGGCGGATCCGAGCGCATCGCCACACCGCCGCAGACACCGAGCCGCAGGTCGCCGGGCGCGTCAGCACTCATGAGTTGCTGTTGAAGGAACGGATTTCACGGTCACCAAGAGCCTCCGGCGCCATTCAATGCTACGATTCGGCTCCATATTCACGCGAGAAATACCATGCGCTTTCGCCACGCTGCCGCAGTCGCCCTCGTAACGCTCATTACACAGGTCGCCGGTGCGCAACAAGCGCCTCGAGGCGTACGCATCGTCGGAACCGTCAAGTCTATCGCCGCGGATAAGCTCGTCCTCACGACGGCGAAAGGTGACATCGCTATTACGATCACACCGCAGACGAGGGTGCTGGTAAGCCGACCGACTAGCGCAAGCGATATCAAGCCCGGCGCCTATCTTGGTACATCCAACCAGAACGCCTCGGTCCCGGACACGGGCACGGCCACAGAGGTTCATCTGGCTGACAACGGGCCTAATGTGAACTTTCCGATGAACAATTCCGGGCTGACGATGACCAATGGACATGTCAAGAGTGTCACCCGCACGGCCACGGGCGAGAAGATAGATATCGACTATGGCCAAACCGCGACACGCCATGTCTTGATTCCGGCTGACACCCGCATAACCAAGATGGCCGATATCAGTGCGGCGGGATTGAAGCCGCGTGTCCGTGTTAGCGCAATGACAACCACAGGGACGGACGGCAGGCCGGTCGCGACCTTCATCCTGGTCGCCCCCCCTGCTGCCCAGTGATGAGCCCTCAATCGGCGTCCCGATCTCCTCGAGGACCTGGATGGGAACGCAGCGCACGTGGGCTGCAGCGCATTGTTCCGCCGAGACCGGCCCGGCCGTCGAGAGCAGTACACCTCCTGGTCTGAGCATTTGGACCGAAAGAGCCGCCGTGTGGTAATCGATCGTCCCCGTCGCGCCGATTGAGCGCAGAAAGCGTAACGAGTACCGTTACCACGGTTCCGGGCCGTCGTCGCTGAAGACTCCACCGGTAGGCCCGTCGTCGGGAAGCAGCGCCAGGCGGACCGGGGTCGCCGCGCCTTGTTCGACCGTTCTCACGCCGCGGTGCTGATTCATGTCTGTCGCGGTGAAACCCGGATTCGCCGAATTGACTTTAATGCCTACGTTCTTCAACTCATTCGCGAGTTGAATGGTGATCATGTTGAGCGCAGCCTTGGACGAGCAGTAGGCGAGCAACATGTTGCGAATCGTGAGCGACGAGCGGGGGTCCGCATTCCGATTGAGCGAGCCGAGTCCGCTCGACATGTTGACGATCCGCCCGTGCTTGGATTTCTTGAGCAGCGGCAGCAGCGCTTTCGTCACCCGGAAGACGCCGAAGACGTTCACTTCGAACGTCTGCCGCAGCGCCTCGACGCTCAACTCCGAACCGGGGATCCAATCGAGCGCGATCCCCGCATTGTTCACCAGGACGTCGAGCCGACCGTAGCGACGCTCCACCTCGGCGGCAGCACGGTCCACGCTGGCTTGCGAGGTCACGTCCATTTCGGCGAATTCGACGGCAAGGCTTTGGGCGCGGAGCTCTGCCGCGGCGGACTCTCCGCGCTCGCGGTCGCGAGCTCCCATCAGGACGAGAACTCCTTTGGTGCCGAGCTGCCTGCAGATCTCCCTTCCGATTCCCTTGTTGGCTCCCGTCACCAGTGCAATCGTGTCGGTCATGGTGGTCTCGCCGCGCAATTATGGATAGCATGAGAAATTGAACGACCGCCATACCCGGACCGCGCCCCAGCAGCCGCGGTAGATCAATGAGCTGGGCGGTTACCGCGGAAGTCCGACATCAGCAAGTGAGTGATCGTGTGCACGTAACGCAGCTTGCCGTTCTCCACGCGGAATAGATGACTGTCGGCCGGGCCGGGACGGCCGCCAGGGCCTACCGCGCCAAACGTGCAGAACACCTGTACCGTGCCGAACACCGGATCCACGATGAAACGACGATTGACAATATCGACCCCGCCCGGAACGCCCACCTGGCAGCTGTCCGATGGGGAGCCCTTGCCCGTATAGGCACCGCCCTCGAGTCGCTCACAGGGCTGACCCCACGGCACCAGGTCGAGTTTCTTTTCCAGGAAGGCATCGAGATAGGCGTTGGCCGCAGCCACCAGCGTCGCCCGCGAATCCCGCTTCTGGACGGGGATCGGCCCCCAGTTTTCCGCGGAGGCATGCTTCAGGTACGAGTCGGCGTCGAACAGCCAGTAACCGGTCGTAGTCCACAGGATCTCAATCTCGGCGATCTTGTCGTGGTTGACGCGCAGGCGCGTGCCGAAGATGTAGGGCGCCGCCCTGCTGGTCACGATCACCTCGGTAAACGACTGACAGGTGGCCGTATCGAAGATGCTGCGATGATGATCAATCTTCATCGCCTTGGTAATGAATCCCTTGTTAATGTCGGCAGGGGCAGCGTTCTCCCAATAGCCGATGCCCATCGCCAGCGGAAGTCCGGAGATGTTGCCCTTGGTCTGCGTGGCGAGGTAGAGCTCGACGGCTTGCTGCAGCCCCGCTCGAGTACACGACACCGCCGCACGACTGAGCGCTGGCGTCACCAACGCGAGCAGCGCGAAGCAGAGACATACGAAAGAGATGCGCTTCATAGGATGTTCAGGGAAGTGCCTGAGGCTTGGATGGATAGGGGGCAGTTCGCCTCGCGCTAAAGCGTCGTTAACGAGGCTTTCGCGATCTTCCAGGTGCCGTTGGCCTTTGTGTAGTCGACCGTCAGCGTCCGGCGCTCGGCCCGACGAAAGGTGCCGTTACCCTGCGCATGAGCCATCTGTGCCAGCGTGCAATCCCTGGCCAGCGGGGTTTCCACCTCGACGGCGCAATCGAAAAGCCCGACGGCGCTGCGGCCATCCGCAGCGATTTCGATCTTGTCCGGTGCACCGGCGTGATCGTCGGTGATCCGACGCACCGCGCCGTCGAGCCGCGCGGCGCGCTCGCCGGCATTGACCTGCCGCAGCCAGGATTGATGCAGCTCGCGGATCGCGGCCTCGTCCTGCAGGCGTTTGACACGAGCCTTCAACCCGTCGTCGGCAAGCACCACGCCGGGAACCGAGGCGGCGGCGACCGGCACGGCCAGAAGCGCGCCACTTTTCAGGAACGAGCGGCGCGTGGAGGTATTGGCGCTGTCCTTGCTCATGTCGTCCACCTTACGTCTTGATCTGGAAGTATTTGTCGACCTCGAACTTGCCCGCATGCCGGACCACGGCACCGATCTGACTCATATTGAGACCCCGTGAGCCGCAGTTATAGCCAATGCCAGCGTCATGCATGATGTTCAGGTTGAGCAGGACGGTGCCCAGCGTACCGTTGCAGGCCTCCTCCAGCCAGTACATGAAATAGATGCCGTCGCGGATCTTCACGAAGTCGCCCGGCCCGCTCCATTCCATGCCGCCATGCCCATCCGGCGTGAAGATGATCCAGGACACCGTGTTGGGCGTGGAATACAGATGCATCGACGTGAGCCCCGGGGCATAGCTGTAGGTGATGCAGCGGCCGAGCATTTCGGTGGTTCTGGTGTGGCGGCGGTACATGGGCGGCTGAATGCCGTCCATCTCCAGCACGCCGAAAAGGGTGCGCGCACCGGCCTCATTGGCGAAATAGGGCGTGTTGAGAAAGCCGTTGTAGCAGGTCACCAGCCCCTGGTGGAAATCCGCTGCAATGATGTGGCCATCGTGGTTGGGCGCCCCTTCCAGCAGATGCCCGAACAGGAACAAACCCGGCGCCGTCTCATAGGCCTGGTAGCGCGCTTTGGTCCAGTCGCCCTTGCCGTCCTTGCGCCAGTTGAGTTCGTCCGCGCTGTCGACCTTGTATTCCATCACCGGCCCATTGTCGTAACGCAGGATGAAGGTCTTGCCCGCCAGGAAGTCATTCGCGGGCAGGGCGTTGCCGGCCATGCCGGCGGCGCCGCCGGTCGTGACGCGGGCCGGGAAGGCATTGGAATGCTCCCTGACGACCTTGGCCACTTCCTCCTTGGTCAGTTTCTCCATGGTCCTGAACGGCCGGTACACGCGCCGCCCACCCTTGATCGGCTTGCCGTCCGTGCCCGGGGCAGCGGGGATCGGGTCGCCGGAATAGTCGGCAAATTTCTCGAAACGGGCGATCTGTCCCACGATGTCGCCATCGCCCCGGAAGAGGTAGTAATGCAGCTCGTCGCCCTCATCGAAGCCGAGCCGTACGCCCATCTGCCGGGTGCGGTTCACGTCGATCACATAGGCCGTGAAGGTCCCCGAAAACTCGCATTCCGTGCGGGTGTAGACGAAGAAGCCGTCGTCGAGCTTGACGTAATCGGACGGGGCGCTGAAGCCGATCTCGCCGCCCGTGCGTGACAGTTCCACGAAATGGGAATAACCGGCCGAGGGGTAGTATTCCAGCGTCTGCATGCCGGTGTCCTGCCGCCAGTGATAGCCCCGCCCTTCCAGACGGTCGGTGAAACCGTGGCGCGTCGTGGGCGCCTGGCCGCCGGCATCGACATAGCCGTAATAGACCTGACGCTGGACTTCGCGGGTGTCCTCGTAGCCGCTGAACCACAGCTCGATGACGGTGGCCAGCCGGCTATCTCGGTCGACAATCACCGCATAGCCGCGCTGCGTCCCGGGAATCATGTGGCTGAACAGGCAGATATGGTCCATATCCAGCGCGCCGAATCCGGCCTCGATCGCGGTGCCGCCGTCCTCGGCCACCGACAGCCTGGTGTTGCTGGCGAATCTGTAGCTGAGCGCGGGACCGCCGTCGGTGACGATATTCATCGACTTTCCGGCGAAGTCCGTTGCGAGCGGCGAGACGCTTTTCGGCCCCCGCCCGGCGACCGGATCAAGCTTGGCGGTGATCTGCTCTCCGGTGAGCCTGGTATAAGCGATGCGGTGCATCTGCTTTTTGGGATACGGCGTCCCCAGCATACGACTCCCCTTCACGTATGGCGCCTCGCAAACGGTGCAGCGCGCGGCGTCTTCTACTACTACGGGATCGTGCGACATCCGGCGCAGGTTCTGCAAGCAGTAATTTTCGGTGCCTGCTACAGCAGTTGCACCGCAACGGCAAAGATGTCAGCGCCGCCCAGCGCCCTGGCCAGCCGCGTATGCCCCAGAAGGGTCGATGCGAGAGACTCAATCTCCGATATGCGGGGTAGTCGGTGCATCCGATTCCGGTGACCCGACTCTGATGTGTGCTTGCGTTTTACCGGTCCGAGTATCGCTGACATCGAACCACGTCAATTTGCCTTCCCTGTAGGTCACGAGCAGGTAGCAGCGATTGGTTTTTTCGTCGTAGTGATTGGTGAATCCCAAGAGTTTGATACCGCCCGGCGGATGGCTCCAGTGAATCTGAAAGGCTTTCTGGGCAGCATTGCTGCACATGTTCCGAAGGTTAAACAGCTCTGAAGGTGTGGGTTTGGGTTCGCTCGCCTGTGAGGCTCTGACCGACAGAGCAGCCAAAAGCGCAAACAATGCAACGACATATCGCGGAAACTTCACTGGACTCGGGAGCCCGGGACGTGCAATGACATATCGATGATGTGGCCGTTTATGGCGCTGAACCAGTGCGGGGTGTTTTCCGGCACAACAATGAAGTCGCCTTTTGCTACCGGCGTGGCAGTGCCCCCTTCGATCGAATCGCCGCGGATATTCTCGGCATTCATTTGCACAGCGTGCGTGAGCTTACCGCCGGTAACTAATATTCCGCTACCATCGATCACGTAAAAAAATTCGTCCTGATGTACGTGGACGGCAGCAGGACCGACCGACGTACGGTATTCGAGATTGGCGTCATACGGGGCAAGCTGCAGCAGCGGCTCGATCACGCTGGCTTGTCCAGGCTTGTGATCACGTTTCGCCTTGGCGATCAAGGCTGCGACATTTCCGGATGAAGCAAAGACCTTGGTGATCAGTGGCACAGTCGGCGGCGTCGCGGGTGGTTGCGCGGAGGCGCTCGTGGCCCCGACGAGCGCGCCTACCGCGAAAGTGAGTACACATTGTGCGACACGCATGGTATCTCCTGTGTGGGCATTGGGTGTCAGCGCCACCCGAGCGCAGGCGCGACGTGGGTGAGAATCGCCTCGATGACGTGTTCGTTGTAGGCGACACCCAGCTGGTTCGGCACCGTGAGCAGCAGCGTATCGGCCTCCGCGATGGCCTGGTCCTGCCGCAGCTGCTCGATGAGGACATCGGGCTCCGCGGCGTAGCTGCGGCCGAAGATCGCGCGCGTCTTCTCGTCGATGAAGCCGATCTGGTCCTCTTCGTTGCTGCCGCGCCCGAAATAAGCCCGATCCTGATCATTCACGAGCGCGAAGATGCTGCGGCTGACCGAGACCCTCGGTTCCCGCTTATGACCGGCCTCCTTCCAGGCGGCGCGATAGGCACGGATCTGGGCGGCCTGCTGGATGTGGAACGGCTCCCCGGTCTCGTCATCCTTCAGCGTGGAGCTTTGCAGGTGCATGCCGAGCTTCGCTGCCCACACCGCAGTGGCATTGGAGGCAGCGCCCCACCAGATGCGCTCGCGCAGTCCCTGCGAATGAGGCTCTGGCCTCAGCAGACCCGGGGGGTTGGGGAACATCGGCCGCGGACTCGGCTGCGCAAAGCCCTCGCCTCGCAGAACGTCTAGCAGCACCTGCGCGTGACGGCGGCCCATATCGGCATCACTCTCGCCCTCGGCGGGCTGGTAGCCGAAGTAGCGCCAACCATCGATCACCTGCTCGGGCGAGCCACGGCTGATCCCCAAGTGCAGGCGCCCGCCGGCGATCAGGTCCGCCGCACCCGCATCCTCGGCCATGTACATCGGATTCTCATAACGCATATCGATCACGGCAGTGCCGATCTCGATACGGCGGGTCCTGGCGCCCACGGCGGCCAGCAGCGGGAACGGGGAGGAGAGCTGGCGCGCGAAGTGATGGACGCGGAAAAAGGCGCCATCGGCCCCCAGGGCCTCGGCTGCCACCGCAAGCTCGATGGATTGCAGCAATGCATCGGCCGCCGAGCGCGTCTGCGATTGGGAGGAAGGCGTCCAGTGTCCGAAGGAAAGAAAGCCGATTTTTTTCATGGGGCGTACAGTAGCCGATACGCCGGCTTCCAGTCACGGCCCCGGCGCCGGAAACGTCCGCACGCTTTAGCCTGTGCTATCGCGCCGGGTCGAACACGATCCCGAAGCCAGTTGCGGCGGGCGTGCCGGCCGCCAACATCCGTGAGCCCGGATGGCCGAACCAGCAAAGTTTTACATATTCGGATCGACCGGGCGGGATCCCGGTCTTAGGCCGCTATCCGCAACTGTGGCCACCGAATGAGCCCCCGCATATTGAAAAACTGCGATCGGGTCGGTAGGCCGACAATAGGCCGCCCATGATGCTGGCCGGATGTCAGTGGGCCTCATCTCCAACGCGATTGGAACTATCAAACCGCCAAGCCCCAGCGCTACCTCGGGCGCGAGCATCGGTTCGTTAAATGGCCAAATTCGACAGGACAAGCAACAGCTCGACGATTGGACCACTTGCGTCTCCGCCAAGACCACCAAGGGACAAGCGGAAATTCAGCGCCTATCGGCCCAGCTGAGCGCCGCGCAGGATCGCGCGCACCGCCTCGCATCCGTGCAACCTCAGGCCTCTGCTGCCACTCCATCGCGTTCTATCGACGTGTGGGCGTGAGAGCCTCTCAACAGTAAGCGCTCTGCATAAACCACGGACGGCATCGTTTTAGGGGAAAGTCCCGACAACTGCGGTGGCGCCGTCAGATCCACTGCCAGTACGCGCCCGCGCTGCGACCCGCGCCGCATCTTCTTGACCCGAAGCCCCCCAGGCGTGTAGTGTGCTAGCAGAGTAGCACAATTAGTGATCTTCCACCTTAACCATTCCTCGGGCATTCCCGTCTATCTGCAATTGATGCAGCAGATCAGGCACGGCGTCGAAACCGGTGCCCTTCGAGCCGGTGAGAGACTCCCGACGATCCGTAGCTTGGCGGAAGACCTCGTGATCAATCCAAATACGGTGGTTCGCGCGTACCGAGAGCTCCAACACGAAAGCGTCGTCGAACTCAGACAAGGCTCCGGCGCCTACGTCGGGCGGTCCGTAGTCGAGCGCAGTCAGGTCATGGCCAAGGCCGGAAAGCTCGTCGGCTCCGCAATCGAACGCCTGGCGGCGCTCGGCCTCTCCGAAGAGGAGATTCGCCGGATCATCGAGAACGAACTGACCGTGGTCCGAAAGAACAACGATACGGAGGTGGCATGAGCGAGGCAGTAATCGAAATCGAGGGCCTCAGGAAGTCCTTCGGTAGCCACGCGGCGCTCGACGGGCTTGATCTGCGAGTGCCGGCTGGCAGCGTGTTCGGCTTTCTCGGGCGCAACGGCGCCGGAAAAACCACAACGATCAAGCATCTGCTTGGGTTGATCAAGGCGGACCGCGGCTCCGCGCGCATATTCGGGCAGCCCGTGGCGGATCCCAGCACCGGCATCGGCATTCGCCGCCGCATCGGATTCGTCACGGAAGACAAGGATTTGTATCCATACATGACGGTGGACGGCCTTATTCGCTTTACGCGCCCGTTCTTTCCTGGTTGGCAACACGATTTGGAGCAGCGGTATCTAAACTTGTTCGAGCTGCCCCGCGGCAAGCGAATTTCGCAGCTATCGAAAGGCATGCGCTCCAAGCTGATGCTGTTGCTGGCCATCTCGCACGGCGCGGAGCTGCTGGTTCTCGATGAGCCCATGGATGGTCTGGACCCGCCAGGCGTCGAGCTGGTGCTCAGAGAGCTGGTCGCCATCGCTGCCGAGCAGGCCACTACGATCTTCTTCTCTTCGCACCAGCTCCCAGATGTGGAGCAAATTGCTGATCACGTCGCGATCATCGACGGTGGCAAGACGCTGCTCAGCGGGGACCTCGACGACCTCAAAATGCACTACCAACGACTCAGCCTCGTATGTTCAGACGAGCCGCCGAGCGACGTCGGGCGGATAGACGGGGTTGTAAGTGTACGTCGCAACGGCCGCATGCTCTCGATACTCGTGAACCGCGATGTCGAGGCCGTCGTCGCCCAGCTCCGAAGGCTGCCGGGTGTGGCGATCGAGCGCTTCCCAGTCACGCTCAAAGAGCTCTTTCTAGAGCACGTGGGGAACAGCAAATGCTCTGGTTGAAGGCATGGTTGGAGACCCGGTGGAAGATGGTTTGGATGGTGCTCATGTGCGTGCTTGCTTTCGGTGCCCCCCTGGCGGTATTTAGCAGCGGACCGATCCATCACCCGCAGCAGCTCATGTTGGTCCTGCTTCCCATAAGCGTGGTTCTGTGCTTTATCACTGCGATCACGCTGGCCGGCTCCGGAATTCAGACGGCTTTGCTCCGTCCGGGCGGTTCCGAGAAAGGTGGAGAAGGGTCCACGCTGTTCACACTGTCGTTGCCGGTGACACGCATCCGGCTATTTGCAGTTCGGACCGTCATCGGCGTGCTCGAGACGCTGGCTCTGCTGACCTTGTTCAGCTTCGTCATTCCGAGGCTTGCGATGAACGCCGACGTTGGGCTCGGGTATTTCGCTGTGATCGTCTCCTCCTCTCTGGCTGTCTATGCTATCTCGGCATGTATTTCCACCTTTTGCGATGAAGGTTGGCGGTACAGGGGCAGCGTAGTTATCGTGGCGCTGTTGTTCGTCCTTGCCACTGCCGGCAAGGTTCCGCGGCCCATCAACATCTTCCGAGGTATCGGGGTGCCATTGCCACTGGTCGCGCAACAGATCCCCTGGTTGGCAATCGCCACGCCCTGCATTCTCGCGCTCTTGTTCTTCGGGGCTGCCTTGTTGATTATCCGAAGGCGCGACTACTAGCGACAAAAATGGCCGCCCCACCGCTCGCAGAAGCATCAAACGCAACCATGACCGTTCAGCCATGTCCGATCGAACTGCGCTCCTATCTCCGTGTAGAACGGGGCCACGCTAGATTGACAATTTTGATCAGGACATGGGGATGTCCCCGTTTTCCGTTACATTCGTGCAGAAAAGGGAGGGGCGACCGTCAGGCGCCGAGATCGACATGCCGACGCTCACAATCGACAAGCTGACCCACGTCTATCCGAACGGCGTCAAGGCGCTGGACGCAGTCTCGCTCCACATCCCGCAGGGGCTTTACGGACTCCTGGGTCCGAACGGCGCGGGCAAGTCGACCCTGATGCGCACGGTGGCGACGCTGCAGGCGCCGACATCGGGATCGGTTCGCTTCGACGATATCGACGTGCTGGCCGATCCCCTGACGCTGCGGCGCAAGCTGGGCTACTTGCCCCAGGATTTTGGCGTCTATCCGCGCGTCTCGGCCTTGGAGATGCTCGACCACCTGGCGACGCTGAAGGGGCTCGCGAACAGGAAGGTCCGGCGGGCGACGGTCGAGCACCTGCTCCAGCAGACCAACCTTTGGACCGTGCGTCATAAGGCCCTGTCGGGGTTCTCCGGCGGCATGCGCCAGCGCTTCGGCATCGCCCAGGCACTGATCGGCAGTCCGTCGCTGATCATCGTCGACGAGCCGACCGCCGGTCTCGACCCGGAAGAACGCCTGCGGTTTCTCAATCTGCTGGCCGAGATCGGCGAGAATGTCGTCGTCATCCTCTCGACCCACATCGTCGCGGACGTTTCGGACCTCTGCCCACGCATGGCAATCATCGTGGACGGCCGCATCGTGCGGGAAGGCGAACCGGCGGCGCTGATCGCGGCCCTGAAGGGCCGCATCTGGACCAAGGCGATCGGGCGCGAGGAGCTGGAGGCCTGCCGCGTCAAGCACGAGGTGATCTCAACCCGCCTGTCCGCCGGGCGAGTGGTCGTGCATGTGCTCTCAGACGAAGATCCGGGCGAAGGGTTCGTGCCTGAACAAGGCGGGGTCGAGGACGTCTACTTCTCGACCCTCTTCACCGCCCGCCACGCCGCCTGACGGGCGGCGCCGCCCATGTTCGCCAAGATCTCGGGTTTCGAATTCCGCTACCAGCTGCGTCAACCGATCTTTTGGATCGCGCTGCTGCTGTTTGCCCTTTTGGCGTTCGGCTCGGTGGCGTCGAGCAACATCCAGCTCGGCTCGACCGACAACATCCACAAGAACGCCGCCTTCGTCATCGCGCAGTCCTGCCTCATCTTCGCGGTCCTCTACATGTTCGTGGTCGTGGCCTTCGTCGCCAACGTGATCGTGCGCGACGACGACACGGGCTTCGGCGCCATCGTTCGAACCACACCGATCCGCAAGTTCGAGTATCTCTACGGGCGGTTCGCCGGCGCCTTCTGCGCGGCGGCGCTGGCCTTCCTCGCGGTGCCGATCGGCCTGTGGCTAGGCTCGTTGGCGCCCTGGGTCGACAAGGAGACGCTCGGGCCGCTGATGTTGGGCGACTACGTCTACGCCTATGTGGTGCTGGCGCTGCCGATCCTCTTCCTGTCCTCGGCGCTGTTCTTCACGCTCACCACGCTCACCCGGTCGATGATGTGGACCTACGTCGGCCTCATCGCCCTCTTGGTACTGAGATCGGTGTTCGCGGTAGTCCTCAGCAAGCCCGGGCTCGAGCATGTCGCGGCGCTTTGGGAGCCTTTCGGCACGTCAGCCTTCGGCGCGGCCACGCGCTACTGGACCGCGAGCGAGCGCAACGCGCTGACGCCGCCGATCGCGGGTGATCTGCTGTGGAACAAGGTGTTGTGGCTCGGGGTTGCCTGCGGCGCCCTGGCCCTGGCGCATCGCCTCTTCAGCTTCCAATCCGCCGAGCGTTCAGGGCGACGGCGCGGGCCATCGCCCGCCGTCGAGCCTGCTGTGGTCAGGCGGGACTTTGCCGAGCCTGTCGCAGGCCTGGCGAAACCCAGCTTCGGCGCTGGCGCGACCTGGGCACAACTGTGGGCGCGGACGCAGCTCG
>DATAWM010000036.1:0-4406 GCA_036267195.1 Steroidobacteraceae bacterium | reverse complement strand
TAGGCCGGAACACCACGCCGAACCGATCCAGGTCGTAGCGCGACGCGCCGGCGTGCATCATCTCCACGGCGCAGCAGGCCAACCCGAAGGTCATCGGCCACAGCGAGCCGGTACGCGCCCAGCTCACCAGGTTGTCGACCTGGGTGGTCAGGAACCCGCGCTGCGAGAACCCGCCAGGCTGCGAAATTCCACCGGTGTCCTGCGCCGCTAGTCCCACTCGAGCGCCCCCTTCTTCCACTCGTAGGCGAATCCGACCACCAGGATCAACAGGAACAACCCCATCGCGCTCAGGCCGAAACCGCCGATGCGCGGCAGCGCCACCGCCCAGGGAAACAGGAACGCAATTTCCAGGTCGAAAATGATGAACAGGATCGCGACCAGGTAGTAGCGCACGTCGAACTTCAGGCGCGAGTCTTCGAAGGCCTCGAAGCCGCACTCATACGCCGAGACCTTTGCCGGATCACCGCGATGCCTGGCCCCCAGCCGTCCCAGTACGCCGCCCAGGCTCAGCAGCACCGCGGCCAGCGCCGTCGCCAGCCCCAGGAAAATCAATACCGGCAGGTAGTTCGCAAGCATCCCACACCGTGTAATAAAAGGGGCGGACGGCCTTAAGTGGCAACGCTCCGCCCCGATCCGCCTATTGTAACAGCTGATGTGAATTTTGTGGTGCCGACGGGGGGATTCGAACCCCCACACCTCGCGGCGCTAGCCCCTCAAGCTAGTGTGTCTACCAGTTCCACCACGTCGGCGCGTCAATCGAGTCGTCAACATTCATTCGCGGCGCGCGCGCCGCAAGTTCGCTCCTGCCTGCCGGCTCAGTGCTTCGGCGGCGATGCCGGCGGCGCGCTCGATGCTCCGGACGCAGCGCCTGCCGCAGCGCCTGCTGCCGCGCCGGCGGCGGCGCCCTGCGCCGTGCCTGCTGCCGCGGGCGCTGACACGGCGTGCGCGGGCGCAGTCGGCTGCGCCAGCCGATCCAGCAGGCTGCTGGACGACGACGTGGAGGTGGCGTGCGAGCTCATATAAGACAGCGACAGACTGGTCAACATGAACACGGCCGCCAGGATGGCCGTGGCGCGTGACAACGCCGTGGTGGCGCCACGCGCGCCGAACACGGTGCCGGAAGCGCCCGCACCGAAGCCGGCGCCCGCCTCGGCGCCCTTGCCGCGCTGGAGCAGTACCAGTGCGACGATGCCCGCAGCGCAGAAGAAATTAATGATCAACAGCAGTGTGTGTAACATCGAAAGTCCTGCGGTCCTAAGCCGCTTCAGGTCGCGCCGTCGCTCAGCCGCGCGCGGCCGCCATGATGCTCAAGAATTCCTCGGCTTTGAGCGACGCGCCGCCGATCAGGCCGCCGTCGACGTCGGCCTGGCCAAACAGCTCGCGGGCATTACCCGCCTTGACGCTGCCGCCGTACACAATCTGCAAGCCGGCGGCAATTTTAGCATCCTGCTGCGCCAACCGTTGGCGAATGAAGCGGTGCACCTCCTCGGCCTGCTGCGGCGAGGCCGTGCGGCCGGTGCCGATCGCCCAGACCGGCTCGTAGGCGATCACCGCGCGCCCCAGGCCGGCGCTGCCGCTGAGCGCCAGCACCGCATCGAGCTGGCGGGCGACCACCTCAGTGGTGCGACCCGCCTCGCGCTCGGCCAGCTGCTCCCCGACGCACAGGATCGGCGTGAGCCCGTGCGACTGCGCCGCAGCGAACTTGCGCGCCACCAGCGGATCGTCCTCGCCGTACAGGCCGCGGCGCTCAGAGTGCCCCACGATGACGTAGTGGCAACCCACGTCCCGCAGCATCGCCGCGGAGACCTCGCCGGTGTAGGCACCCTGCGTATCGGCGCACACATTCTGCGCGCCGAGCCGCACCGCCGCGTCGCGCAGCATGCGCGCAATCTCCGCCAGGTAGACGAACGGCGGGCACACCACGCACTCCGTGTCCGCCGTCGCGGCGCCGAGAATTGCCTCGATCAGCGGAGCGTTGTTGGCACGCGACCCGTGCATCTTCCAATTGCCGGCCACCAGCTTGCGTCGCATGACTCCCCCCTCGCAACAGGCCCTGCCGGCGCACAACGCGCCGCGCGCGGCGCGCGTGCACCGCGGGCGGCACAGAATACGCGTTTCAGGCCGGCGCGGCGCTGCGGACCACCTCCGCCAGCTCGTCGGCACAGCTGCGCACCTCGGCGCCGTCGCGGCCTTCCACCATGACGCGGATCACCGCCTCGGTGCCGGAGGCACGCAGCACCACACGCCCCTCCCCGGCCAGGTGCTGCTCGATGCGCCGCACGGCCGCGCAGATCGCCGGCACGGCGACCGGATCGAAGCGCCGCGCGACCTGCACGTTCAGCAGCGCCTGCGGCAGCTTCTCCATACCGGCGGCCAGCTCGGCCAGCGGCCGTCCGCTGCGCTTCATGATAGCCAATACCGTCAGCGCCGTGACCAGCCCGTCTCCGGTGGTGGTGCGGTCGAGCGTCAGGATGTGCCCGGAGGTCTCCCCGCCGAGCGTGCCGCCACACTCCATCAGCTTGGCGAGCACGTGCCGGTCGCCGACCGGCACCCGCTTGAACTCGATGCCGAGGCGGCGCAGCGCCAGCTCGAGGCCGAAGTTGCTCATGACCGTGCCGACCACGGGGCCGCGCAGCGTGCCGGCGGCATGCGCATCGGCTGCGATCACGTACAGCAGCTGATCCCCATCCACCAGCCGGCCGAGGTGATCGACCATCACGACGCGGTCCCCGTCGCCGTCGAGCGCAACACCGGCGTGCGCGCGTACACCGGACACGGTCAACTGCAGCAGCTCGGGCTGAGTGGAGCCGCAGCCATCGTTGATGTTGCGGCCGTTGGGCGAGCAGCCGATCGGCACGATCTCGGCCTCCAGATCCGCCAGAATGCGCGGCGCAACCTTGTAGGCCGCGCCATTGGCGCAGTCGACCACCAGCTTCAGGCCGGCCAGGTTCATGCCCGCGGGCAGGATCCCGGCACAGAATTCCTGGTAATGCAGCCGCGAGGTGTCCAGCCGGCGCGCACGGCCGAGCTCGCGCGAGGCGCGAGTCAGCGGCACGGCCGACAGCTGCGCCTCGATGCGATCCTCGATCTCATCGGAGAGCTTCAGGCCCTGGCGGTCGAAGAACTTGATGCCGTTGTCCTCGTACGGATTGTGCGAAGCACTGATCACGACCCCCAGGCTGCAGGCCAGGTGCCGCGTCATGTGGGCGATGGCCGGCGTGGGCAGCGGCCCGGTCAGCAGCACATCGACGCCGCTGGCGACGAAGCCGGCCTCCAGTGCCGCCTCGAACAGGTAGCCCGACAGCCGCGTGTCCTTGCCGATCAGCACGCTACTGCCGCTGGGCGCCAGCACCCGCGCCGCCGCGCTCGCCAGCCGCAGCGCGAAATCGACCGTCATCGGCTCGCTGCCGACGCGGCCGCGGATTCCGTCGGTGCCGAAATAGATTCGTCCCACTCGCATCTCCTGAGGTTGCAGCCGGCGCCTACGCCGCCTACGCCGCCTACGCCGCGGCCACCGCGCTCGCCACCCGCACCGCATCCACGGTCGCGGCCACGTCGTGCGCGCGCACGATGCGTGCGCCGTGCAGCACCGCGATGCTCGCCAGCGCGAGGCTGGCCGCCAGTCGCTCGCCCGGCGCGCGCGCGCCGCCGCCGCCGCTCAGCGCCGCGGCCATCGACTTGCGCGACAGACCCACCGCCAGCGGCACGCCCAGCGCCGCGAGCTCTCCGAGCCGCCGCAGCAGCAGCAGATTGTGCCCCAGCAGCTTGCCGAAACCGAACCCCGGGTCCACGCACAGCCGCCCGGGCGCGATGCCGGCGTCGACGCACACCCGCACGCGCGCCGCCAGGTAGTCGCGTACCTCGGCGACGACGTCGTCGTACTGCGGCTGCTGCTGCATGGTGGCCGGCTCGCCACGCATGTGCATCAGGCACAGCGCCATGCGACTGCCCGCCAGAACTTCCAGCGCACCATCGGTGCGCAGGCCGCGCACGTCATTGATCATCTGTGCGCCGCTGTCGTAGGCGCGGCGCATGACCTCGGGATTGGAGGTATCGACGCAGATCACGGCGTCCAGCCGCGCCGCCGCGCGCTCCACCACCGGCAGCACGCGGCGCAGCTCCTCCTCGGTCGAAACCGGCGCGGCGCCCGGCCGCGTCGACTCTGCGCCGATGTCGATGATCGCGGCGCCCTCGGCCACCATGCGCTGCCCCGCCGCCAGCGCCGCGGCGGGATCGAGGTGCAGGCCGCCGTCCGAAAATGAGTCGGGCGTGACGTTCAGCACACCCATCACCACCGGGGGCTGCAGCGCGAGCACGCGGCCGGCACAATCGAGACTCACCATGGGGGCACCGGGCATCGCTGAAGAGCTATCGGGCGCCACTGCGCGCGCACATCATGATGTGCG
>DATAWM010000035.1:0-37100 GCA_036267195.1 Steroidobacteraceae bacterium | reverse complement strand
AGCGAACGGCGCTGAAGTTCGGCATGCAGAAGGTCAACCTGCGTCCAGTCGACGCCAGCATCACGGACTGGTTCACCGCCGAACACGCCGGCGCAGGAAGCGACGATCTTTGCTTTCTGACCGACGTCTTGCCCGATGCGGTCGCCGAGCACCTGAAGGCATGCGGCGTTGCGATCGAGTTGGGGCCGGTAAAAAAGCAGGGCGCGCAAGGCCCAATTCAATCGGTTTATTGCCGCGATCCGGACGGCAGCCTGATCGAGATTTCCTCTTATCAGACGTCTCGGTTGCGCTGAAGGCGCTGACCGGCGCCGAGCCAAGCGGCATCGCTCTGGTACGGGTGAAGGAGTTTCTATGGTGCACCTGCGCAGGTGCCCGCTGGCACCGTGATGCGCTCGTTCCTCACGAATGTCATATCCAGCATCTGCGTCGCCTCCTTTACGGTGAGGCCCCGCAGCAGCAGATCGGCGAACTGGGCTTCCTTGTTGGACAACTTCCACAGTTGCTTGAAACGTGCGATTCGTGATGGGGGGCCCGGTGACGCGTCGACCACGAAGATCGTCACGGCGCGCTTCGGTGTCGACAGGAAAGATGCGGTTTGCAGACGAGCAGTCCTGCATCCAGTGAAGCTAGTCCGGCCAACCCAGCTCCCAATGCTGCGCCCGGCCCAGCAGAGGCGGGGCGAAACGCCCGTTACGTGTTCTGCTCCACCGGTCACTACGCTAACCCGAGCACCAGTTACTCCACAAACGCAAGCGAGCCGATTACCTATTTCAGCGAGGTCTTCCCGGAACCGGACGAAGGGTTGCACGTAACCGTCGACTGGGACGAATTCCTCCGGAAATCCCTGCCCCAGGGCGTATGCAACGGTGCCCTTGGGCTCAGTGCCGCGCAAGCGATGGAAAAGCAGAAGGAAGACGAATTCAGGAAAGAGAAAAACAGGTTGTGGAGACCGGTTGGAGGTTCAATCCCAATGACGACATACCCGGCCAGGCTGCGGCGTCAGCACCCGCTCAAGCAGCAGCATCGTCCGCCGGAGCATTTGATCATTACTCCTTCTGCTCCTCTGACCCCAGCTATTCGGTTGTCTATTTCAGCGAAGTTTTCGCGGCGCGGGGAGGGACGGGCGGAGGTGGCAGCACGTTCGACGTGAACGAACTCCCGTTTACGGAGCTCCTCCAGCAAAAATACGCTTTCAAGAAAGGTCCTTTTAGCCAACCTAACCGGTGCTGGAAGTTTGACCCTACCGCCGCGGGGTTCGAAGCTGCGCAGAGTCAGAAGCAGCGTGTGGAAGACGTGGCCAAACAGAACAAGTCGAAGACATCGAGACTGGCTGGAAGAACACACTGCAGTGCCTCAATGCAAAATTCCACGATTCCTTTCTCGCGTTCCTGCAGAGAACGTACGGATCCAAGGTTTCCAACTACGTCGAATACGAAGTGGATAAGCCCACCGCCGCGGGGTTCGATAGCGCGCAGAACACTAAGATGAATAGGGAAGGTCTGGCCAAAGTAAATCAGAAGCAGATCATCGAGACCGGCTGGAAGTACGCTCCGTGATCAGGCCGTCGCCCGTCCGGCGCGGCTCCAGACCACTCTATATTCCCGGGAGCTGGGCCCTGCCATGCAGAATTCCCTTGAGCGTTCTCTTCCAGGACAACAGGACTTTCGAGAGGAGAATTCGCAGTGAACGAAAATATTACCGGTCTTCTGTGTTACGTGGGTGGGTCACGGGACTGATTTTCTTTCTAATTGACAAGCGCCCATTTGTGCGCTTTCACGCGACGCAGTCCGTTGTCGTCTTCGGAGGGGTGAACCTCGCCTACATCATCCTAACTAATATATTGGTAACGGGCTTTCGGGCGGCCGGTCTTGGATTCTTCTCTTTCAGCAGACTGCTATTGGGCGCCCTGAGTCTGGGCGGGATGGTGCTTTGGATCGTTTTGATGGTGAAAGCCTATCAGGGGGAGCGGTTCCGGGTTCCGATTGCATCGAACCTTGCCGAGAGCCTTGCTACTAAAGACGCGAGGTAGGCAACGGACTCCCATAGGCTGGGAATGGACATGACCGGCATGGACATTGAGAAAGTTGGCGCGCCCGGCGGGATTCGAACCCACGACCCCTGCCTTCGGAGGGCAGTACTCTATCCAGCTGAGCTACGGGCGCTGCGCGAGCCGATAAGATTACCGTACGCGGGCGATGGGCGCGAACGCAACCACCGCCAACCACCGTGGCGGTCCGCTCAGCGGAAAACCGGTCCGCCGGGCCGTCAGCCCGAGGTGTGCTTCTCGCTGGCCGCCAGGTCGTTGATCAGTTCGATCAGCTGGGCTTCCCCGCCCGCCATGCCGACGTCGGTCTTGTACTTGCCGTCGATCACGATGGTCGGAACCGAGTCGATCTGGTAGCGCCGCCCCAGCGCGTCGGCCTTCTGCAGGTCGGTCTGTACGCCGAACGAGTCATAGGCATTGGTGAACGCCGCGGCGCTGATGCCGTTGGCCTCGGCGAAGCGCAGCTGCGACTGCAGCGTGGTTTTCGGGTCGCCCTGCACGTAGAGCTCGTCGCCCTTCTGGTGGATCTCGTCGAACACCTTGGTGTGCAGCGCATCCAGCTTGCCCAGGGCCATCAGCGTGTAGAACAGCCGCGCGTGCGCGCGGTGCACGTCGCCCCACATCACCGGAACGCGCACGAAGTCGATGTAGGCGGGTTTGGTCTTGAGCCAACTCGTAAGAAACGGATCGAGCGCATAGCAGTGCGGGCAGCCGTACCAGAACATCTCGACCACCTGCACCTGGCCGGGCGGCGCGTCGGACGGCTGAGCCGGCAGCAGCACGGTGTAGTTGGTGCCGGGTATCCACTTGCCGGCTGGCAGCCGGCCTGCCGCCGGCAGGGCTGCGACGCGCTCGAGCGAGACCTCGCTGCTGTCGGTGGTCCCCGAGTCCGTGCCCTCCTGCTCCTGCTTGGCCTGCGCCGCCAGATCCCCGGCGCTCACCGGGGCCGCGGTGGCAGATGCGGCCGGCGCGGCCGCCGGGGCCTCGGCTGCGGTGTTGGCGGCGTCCGTGCTCGCGGTCGCCGGCGCGGCCGACGGGCCGCTCGCGCGCGCGCAGGCGGCGAGGCTCAGGGCCAGTACGATCAGCGTCAGATAGCGCTTCATGGCCGGATGTTAACCCATCCCTGCAGTGTCAGCGCATCCCCTGCACGTACGAGGCCAGGTCGCGCATGTCCTGCGGGGTCAGGCGGCTCGCGATGGTATGCATGATCTGGGAGTCGGGGCCGCCGTTGCTGGTGCCCTTGGCATCATGCGTGTAGCGCATCCCGGCGGCGTACTGGGTCAGCTGCTGCACGATGTACACGGCGTGCTGCGCGCGCAGCTGCGGGTAGCCGGCGGCCGGCACGCCGCGGCCGACAGGGCCGTGGCAGGCCATGCAGGCCGGGATCTGGCGCTGCGGATCGCCGGCGCGATAGAGCTTCTCGCCGTCCTGCCAGTAGGATGGATCGGCTTCGAGGCCGTTGGGCGTCTGCAGCGAGAAATAGGTGGAGAGGTCCTCGATATCCTGCTTGCTCAGCTTGACGGCCTGGGGCGGCATCAGTCCGGACGGATCGACGCGGGTCTTGTCGTGGAAGTGCTGGAGCTGTGACTCGATATAGGCCGCATTCTGTCCGGCGAGCACCGGCCACTGCTGGTTCGTGCTGTTGCCGTTGGCCCCATGGCAGGCGGTGCAAGTCGCGGCCTTGGTGGCGCCGGCCTCGGCAGAGCCGGCGGCCAGCGCCGCCGGCGCCGCGCCCACGGCCAAGAGCAATACAATCCAACGCATCATCGACATCATTTGCGGTCAGCTCCCGTCGATCGACAGTTTCTCTTTCTCTATCAGCGCGGCATCGGAATGGGACAATTGTACACTAGCGCGGCGGCGCCCCGCCGCCCGGCGTGCGAGACTGGCTTGAGCATCTATCAGCATGCGCAATTGCTGCTGAGCGCCGCGGCGCCCAGCCAGTTCCCGGCCGACCGCGGCGCCGAAGTGGCCATCGCGGGCCGCTCCAACGCCGGTAAGTCCAGCGCCATCAATGCCATCACCGGGCGGCACGCGCTCGCGCGCACCAGCAAGCTGCCCGGCCGCACGCGGCTGCTGAATTTCTTCGAGCTCTCCCCGCAGGCCCGGCTGATCGATCTGCCCGGCTACGGTTATGCCGAGGGCCCGCGGGAGCAGCGCCACGACTGGGCGCGGCTGATCGAGGCGCTGGCGCCGCGCCTCTCGCTCAAGGGGCTGATGCTGGTGATCGACGCGCGCCGCGGCGTACAGGACAGTGATGAGCAGCTGCTGGCCTGGGCAGAGCAGCACCAGCGGGCGGTGCACGTACTGCTGTCCAAGGCGGATCAGCTCCGGCGCAGCGAGGGGCGCGCGCTGCTGGCGCGCACGCAGGCACAGCTGTCCGGACGAGCCGCAGTGCAGCTGTTTTCGGTGCGCGACGGCACCGGGATCGAGGAGGCGCGCGCGCGGCTTGCGGCCTGGCTGGCGGACGCCGGACAAGAAAAAGCCCCGGCAGTTCCGTAGAACCACCGGGGCCAGCTTGGTCCGGTGCGGGTCTCTACGCACTAGACTAACCCGCTTAGGGAGGGAAGCGGGGAGTGCATCGCACTCACCTAGGTTAGAGGCACCGACCCGGCCGGAGTTCCCCCGCGCCGGCAAATTCTTTTTCTTCGTGCGATCAATGGTTTGCGGTCACAACGGTTGCGTCAATGCCGCCGCTGCCGCTAATGCGCCTCGTCCCAGTTCGCCCCCTGGCCGACGTCGACCTTCAGCGGTACGGCCAGCTGCGCGGCGCCGCTCATCAGCGCACCAATTTCCCGTGCCGCCTGCGGCAGGTAATCCTCGCGCACCTCGAACACCAGCTCATCGTGCACCTGCATGATCAGGCTCACTGGCGGCTGCGCGGACTCGCGCCAGGCGTCGACCGCGAGCATGGCACGCTTGATGATGTCGGCGGCGGTGCCCTGCATCGGCGCGTTGATCGCGCTGCGCTCGGCGTATTGCTGCAGCTGGCGGTTGCGCGAGCCGATCTCCGGCAGGAACAGCCGCCGCCCGAACACCGTCTCGACGTAGCCGTCGCGCCGGGCCTGCTCGCGCGTGCGCTCCATGTACTGCCGCACCCCCGGGTAGCGCGCGAAGTACAGGTCGACATAACTCTGCGCCGCCCCACGTGGTACGCCGAGCTGGCGGGCGAGCCCGAAGGCGGACATGCCGTAGATCAGGCCGAAGTTGATGGCCTTGGCCGAGCGGCGCTGCTCCCCCGACACCTCGGCCGGCGGCACGCCGAACACCTCGGCCGCGGTGGCCAGGTGGATGTCGCGATCCTCGGCGAAGGCGCGCAGCAAGCCCGCGTCGCCCGACAGGTGCGCCATGATGCGCAGCTCGATCTGCGAATAATCCGCCGCCAGCAGCCGGTAGCCCGGGGGCGCAATGAAGGCCTGGCGGATGCGCCGGCCCTCGAGGCTGCGCACCGGAATGTTCTGCAGGTTCGGGTCGCTCGATGACAGGCGGCCGGTGGCCGCGACGGCCTGGTGATAGCAGGTATGCACGCGGCCGGTGGACGCATTGATCTGCTCCGGCAGCCGCTCGGTGTAAGTGGAGCGCAGCTTCGCCAGGGCGCGATAATCCAGGATCACCTGCGGCAGCCGGTAGCTGTCGGCCAGCTCCTCCAGCACGTCCTCCGCGGTCGAGGGGGTGCCGCCCGGGGTCTTGCGCAGCACCGGCAGGCCCAAGCGCTCGAACAGGATCTGCTGCAGCTGCTTGGGCGATTCCAGGTTGAAGGGCGCGCCGGCCTCGGCGTGCGCCTGCGCCTGGATCTCGAGCAGGCGCGCCGCGATCTCATTGCTCTGCGTGTGCAGCATCGCCCGGTCGATCAGCACGCCGTGGCGCTCCATGCGCTGCAGTACCGGCACCAGCGGCTGTTCGATTTCCTGGTACACGCGCGCGAGCGCGGGCACGCGCTCGAGCTTGGGCCACAGAACGTGGTGCAGCCGCAGCGTGATGTCGGCGTCCTCAGCCGCGTACTCGGCGGCGCGCTCGATGCTGACCTGATCGAAACAGATCTGCTTGGCGCCCTTGCCGGCCACGTCCTCGAAGTGGATCGTGCGCAGCCCCAGGTAGCGCGCCGCCATCGAATCCATGTCGTGCCGCGTCGCAGTGCTGTTGAGCACGTAGGACTCGAGCATGGTGTCGTAGCGCTGGCCGGCCAGATGGATGTCGTAGTTGGCCAGCACGTGCGCGTCGAATTTCAGATGCTGGCCCAGCTTGCCGTGGGCCGGGTCCTCCAGCAGCGGCCGCAGCGCCTCGAGCACGCGTGCGCGCTCGAGCTGCGCGGGCGCACCCGCATAGGAATGTGCCAGCGGCACATAGGCCGCATGTTCGGGCGCGACGCAGAACGACACCCCGACGATCTGCGCGCTCATGTAGTCGAGGCTGGTCGTCTCGGTATCGAACGCAAACAGCTCGGCGCTCTTGAGTGTCTCCAGCCAGCGCGACAGCGCCTCCCAATCGGTGATGGTCTCGTACTGGCGGGCAATGCGCGCCAGCGCTGCCGCTTCCGGGTCGGTCGCGAGCAGCAGGTCGCTGACGGCGGCGGCCGGCTCCGCCGGCGCAGCGGCCGTGCCCGCGTCCGCGACACCGGCCGCAACGCCGCTGTCGGCCGTGCCGGCGGCACCGGCACCGGCACCCGCACTGGCGGCACCGGCCTCCAGTTGCTGCAGCAGCGAGCGCAACTCGAGCCGCCGGTAGATCGCGCGCAGGCGCGAGAGGTCCGGCGGCCGCCGCACCAGCGCCGACTCGTCCAGCGGCAGCGCCAGCTCGCAGTGGATGGTCGCGAGCGCGCGCGCCAGTGCCAGCACGCTCAGGCCGGCGCGCAGGTTGTCGCCGACCTTGCCCTCGATCTGAGCGCGGTGCTCGAGCAGCGCGTCGAGTGTGCCGTACTGGTTGAGCCATCGGGCCGCGGTCTTGGGTCCCACTTTTTCGATGCCGGGAATGTTGTCGGAGGCGTCGCCCACCAGCGCCAGGTAGTCGATGATCTGCTCGGGGAACACGTCGAACTTCGCCTTGACGCCGGCGCGGTCGAGCACCGCGCCGCTCATCGTGTTGACCAGCGTGATGCCGTCACACACCAGCTGCGCCATGTCCTTGTCGCCGGTGGAGATGACCACGCGCTGGCCGGCCTTCACGGCGCGGCAGGCCAGCGTGCCGATCACGTCGTCGGCCTCCACGCCCGGGACGCGCAGCACCGGCAGCCCGAGCGCCTCCACGGCGGTGAGCAGCGGCTCGATCTGAGCGCGCAGATCATCGGGCATCGGCGCGCGATGCGCCTTGTACTCGGCAAACAGGTCGTCGCGAAAGGTCCGGCCCGCGGCGTCGAACACCACCCCGACATGCGGCGGCGTGTACTCGCGCATCAGCTTCAGCAGCATCGACAGCACGCCGTGCACCGCGCCGGTCGGCTCGCCGGCGGAATTGGTCAGCGGCGGCAGCGCATGAAAGGCCCGATACAGATAGGAGGAACCGTCGACGAGGACGAGATCGGGGGCCGCGGGCATGGCCGGATCAGGGTTGCGGCGGCGCTGGTGCGACCGGGGCCGCCACCGAGCTCGGGGCAGCCGGCGCCCGTGATGCCGGGGCCTGTGATGCGGCCGCCGGTGCCCCCGCCGGGACCTTGGCCTTGGGCTTGGCCGGCAGGTACAGCGGACCCTTCTGGCCGCAGCCGGCCAGCAGCGGCGAGAGCAGCAGCGCCGCGAGCAGCAGCGTGGCGCCGGCGCGCCGGCCGCGCACGGGCATCAGGCTGGCAGCGGGCATCCGGCGGCCCGCGCGCATCAGGGCGGCACCGGCATCGCGCGGCCTTCCTTGAGCGCCAGCCAGCCGCGGGCGATGCGGTAGATGACCCAGATGCCGATGATGGCCAGGCCCAGCACCTCGATCACGACGCCCACCAGCACGATCAGCAGCGGCACCGCGACCACCGAGATGACGATGATCCACAGCCAGGAATACCAGAAGGTATGGATCTGCCAGCGGAAGTGCGACTCGAGCCAGCTGCCGCGCACCTCCGAGCGGCGCGCGTAGTTCAGGATCACCGCGACGATCGACGGCAGGCCGAACGCAAAGCGCAGCGCCACGGTGTGCGCGCCGGCCAGCGCCAGCAGCACGGACAGGGCGTACAGCCCGTAGATCCAATGGGTATAGTCGAGCAGGCCGCGCGGTACGCCGGCGGCGTCGGCGCTGGATTGGATGGGCACGACGAACACTCCTTACTCCCGGTCCTTGCGGCCGAGGCGCTCGGCCACGCGCCGGTAGGCCTCGCGAAATGGTATACCTTCCTCGATGACCAGTGCGTAGGCCTGTTCCGCGGCATGCACGGCCGGATCGATGCGGATGCGGTCGGGGCGGAAGGCGAGCGCATCCAGCGCGGCCGCGGCGATGTCCAGTGTCTGGACAGAGATATCGATGCCGCGGAACAGCGGGAACTTCAACAGCTGCAGGTCGCGCTGGTAGCCGGAAGGCAGCTTCGCGCACAGCGACAGCGCCTCGGTCAGGCACGCCAGTGCGGTCGCGCTGCGGGCGCGCATCAGCTCGAACACGTCGGGGTTGCGCTTCTGCGGCATGATCGAGGAGCCGGTCGTGAACGCGTCGGCCAGCTCGATGAAGCCGAACTCCCGGGTGTAGAACAGCAGCAGGTCGGAGGCGAGGCGGGCGAGATCCTGCATCGTCAGAGCCAGCTCGAACAGCAGGTGCGATTCAGCCTTGCCGCGCGAGAGCTGCACCGAGGTGACCGGCTCCTGCGGCAGGTCGAAGTCCAGCAGCCGCGTGGTCATCGACCGATCCAGCGGCAACCCCGGCGCGCCGTAGCCGGCGGCCGAGCCGAGCGGATTCTTCTCGATGCGCCGGTGCACGCTCTTCAAGCCACGCGCGTCGTCGGCGAGCTCGGCGGCGTAGCCGCCGGCCCACAGCGCCACCGAGCTGGGCATGGCCTGCTGCATGTGGGTGTAGCCGGGCAGCTCGACCGATCCCTGCCGGTCGGCCAGCCGCTCGAGCGCGCCGATGGTGCGCTCCACGCCGGCCACCAGCGTGTCGATGGCGTCACGCAGATACAACCGCAGCGCGGTGAGCACCTGGTCGTTGCGCGAGCGCCCGAGGTGGATACGCCCGCCGGCCGCGCCGATGCGCTCGGTCAGCCGCCGCTCGAGCGCGGTCTGGCCGTCCTCGTCAGCCAGCTCCACGTGCCACAGCCCGCGCTCGTGCTCCTCGCCCAGCGCCGCAAGGCCCGCACGGATCTGCACCAGGTCCTCATCGCCCAACAGTTTCTGCGCGTGCAGCATCTGCGCGTGCGCGAGCGAGGCACGTACGTCGTAGCGCACCAGGCGCTCATCGAGCGCGTAGTCCTCCCCCGCGGTGTATTCGAGCACACGCGCATCGAGCGGTGCGCCCTTGTCCCACAGCCGCGTCACGGCCGGCGCCTCCAGGGCCGCCGGGACGTCATGTGCCGACCTGCTGCTCGGCGGGGGTCAGCGCATTGACGTCGGTCACCACCAGTGTGCCGGTGCCCTCGTTGGTGAATACCTCGGCGAGGATGCTGTCGGGCGCGCGGTAGGAGATCACGTGCACGCGGCGCACCCCGCCGCGCAGCGCGTCCTCGATCGCGCGTGCCTTGGGCAGCATGCCGTCGGCGAGGCTCCCCTGCTCGCGCAGGCGCGCCAGGCCCGCCAGGTCCGTGTACGAGACGATCGAGCTCGGATCATCGACGCGCTCGAGGATGCCCGGCGCTCCGGTGCACAGGATCAGCTTCTCGGCGCCCATCGCCGCTCCGATCGCGGCCGCGACGGTATCGGCGTTGATATTCAGCAGCGTGCCCTTGTCGTCCGAGGACAGCGGGCTCACCACCGGCATCAGCCCGTTGTCCAGGTGCTTGCGCAGCACGCGGCTGTCGATCAGGTCGATGTCGCCGACGAAGCCGAAGTCCACCGGCTCGGTGGCCGGCGCGAGCTGCACCGGCGGGCGCCGGTGCGCGCGCACCAGGCCGGCATCGACGCCGCTGATGCCCACCGCGTCGATCTCCAGCTCGCGGCAGATCGCGAGAATGCGTGTGTTGATGAGTCCGTTGAGCACCATCGAGGTTGCATCGATCGACTTCTCGTCGGTAATGCGGCGTCCCTGGACCATGCGCGTGGGCACACCGAGCGCCGCGGTCAGCTCGGTCAGCTGTGGGCCGCCGCCGTGCACCACCACCACGCGAATGCCGAGGTGGTGCAGGATCGCGATCTGTTCGACCAGCGCGCGCATCAGCGCGGGGTCGCCGAACACCGCGCCGCCCGCCTTGACGACGAAGATCTTGCCCTTGTAGAGGCGAATATAGGGCGCTGCGCTGCGCAGCGCGCGCACGCTGGCGGCCTGTTCGGAACGGTGCAGAATCATGTCGCTGGTTCACTCCGCTGACTTGAGCAATCGGTACAGAACCGCCATCTGTACGGGCAGGCGGTTATAGGCCTGGCGCAGCACAGCGGCGCGCGGCCCGTCGAGCAGGGCATCGGCGATGGCCACGTTGCGCCGCACCGGCAGACAGTGCATCAGCCGGCAGTCGGCGCGCGCGCCGGCGAACCACTCCTCGGTCAGGCACCAGTCGGTCAGGCCGTGCCGCGCGCGCGCATCGAAGACCTCATCGCCATAGTGCGCCGTGCTGGCCCATTCCTTCACATACACCACGTGCGCGTCGGCCAACGCCTCGCGCCGGTCTGCGCTCTCGCGTACCGTGCCGCCGCCGGCGGCCCGCCGTGCCTTCTCCATGATGGCCGGCGGCAGCGCAAAGCCTTCCGGGCGCAGTACGGTCACGTCCATGCCGCGCATCGCCGCCATGTGCACCGTGGCCGCCGGCACCGCCAGCGGCAGTGCGCGCGGGTGATAGGCCCAGGCGAGCACGAACTTGCCCCGGCGCTCGATCCCCAGCTCATCGAGCGTCTTCCAGTCGGCCAGGGCCTGGCATGGATGGTTGGCCGCCGACTCCAGGTTGATCAGCGGTTTGTCCACCAGGCTCGCCATCGCGCTGAATTTCTCCTCGCCGAGGTCGGCCGCCAGGTCCTTGCCGTCGGCGAAGGAGCGGATGCCGAGCGCATCACAGTAGGAGGCCAGTACCGGCAGGCCCTCGCGGATATGCTCGGCGACGTTGCCGTCCATCACCGCGCCGCTGCGGGTTTCGAGCTGCCAGGTGCCGCTGCCGGGTGTGATCACGAACGAGGAGCCGCCGAGCCGCGCCATGCCCGCCTGGCAGGAGGCGAGCGAGCGCAGCGAGGGGTTCATGAACAGCAGCCCGAGGATCTTGCCGGCCAGCGCGGTCGGCTCGGGCTGGGTCTCGAGCCGGTGCGCGAGCGTGAGCAGCCCCCGCACCTCCTCGGGTGACAGATCGGCCAAGTCCAGGAAACGCTGCATGGGATCAGGCACCGATGTCGAGCAGCGCGCCGCGCAGCAGCTCGACGTGCTCGGCGGCCAGTACGTACGGCGGCAGCAGTCGCAGGATGTGCGGATCGGCGCTGGTGCCGGTGAGGATGCCGCGCTCCAGCAGCGCGGCGTGCACCTGCTTGGCCGGCCGCGTGGTACGCAGCCCCAACAGCAGCCCCTCGCCCTGGTGCGCCACGACCGGACCGACCAGGCAGCGGCTGCGGATCTGCTGCGAGCGCGCGCGCACGCGCTCGAGCAGCTGCTCGGACTCGATCGCCTCGATCACGGCCTCGATGACGGCGCAGGCCATCGGGCCGCCGCCGAAGGTGGTGCCGAGCGCATCGAGCTTGACCGCCGCGGCGACCCGCGGTGCCATCAGCAGCGCCCCGCACGGAAAGCCCGCGCCGAGCGCCTTGGCGGTGGTGATCATGTCGGGCTGCACGCCGTACAGCTTGGCCGCGAAGGCCTCCCCGGCGCGGCCCATGCCGCACTGGACCTCGTCGCAGATCAGCAGCGCACCCACCTCGTCGCAGCGCGCGCGCAGCGCCGCCAGAAACGGCGCGCCCAGGTGGAATGCGCCGCCGACGCCCTGCACCGGCTCCACGATCACCGCCGCGGTGCGTTCGGTGACGTGGGCGGCGATCGCGTCGGTGTCCCGCCGCGGGATGAAGCTCACGTCGAACGGTGCGCGCGGAAAGGCGTACCACTTGGCCGCGGCGCCCCAGGTCACCGCCCCCGCCGCCGCGGTGCGGCCATGGAACGAGTGCTCGATGGCGGCCACATGCGTGCGCTGCGTGCAGGTAAAGGCCATCTTCAGCGCATTCTCATTGGCCTCGGCGCCGCTGTTGACGAAGAACACGCTCGAGAAATCCAGGCCCGAAAAGCGGATCAGCCGCTGCGCGGCCCGCAGCCGCACGTCCAGCGGCACGGCATTGCTCTGGAAACTGAGCGTGCGTGCCTGTGCGGTCAGCGCCGTGGTCCAGCCCGGATGGCCATAGCCGAGCGCGGCGACCGCGTGGCCGCCGTACAGATCGAGCACGCGCCGCCCGTCGCGCGTGGTGAGCCACACACCCTCCGCGGACACGATCGGCAGCGGGT
Source organism: Steroidobacteraceae bacterium (assembly GCA_036267195.1). Classification (GTDB taxonomy): domain Bacteria; phylum Pseudomonadota; class Gammaproteobacteria; order Steroidobacterales; family Steroidobacteraceae; genus FEN-1191. The sequence goes on along the minus strand of DATAWM010000035.1, from coordinate 24,541 downwards.
ACTGCGAGAACACCGGCGCGAGGTAGTCGGGCAGCGCCGCCGGCGCGGCGGCCTGTGCTGCAATCGCCTGCGGGCTCGCCGCGGCGGTGCTCTCGGAGGGTCGTGCGTTCATGCTGAGGTTTTCCGCTGCAGAGTGGGGAGTGCGGCTCAGGTCCAGCCCGCCGCCGGGGCGGTCAGGCCCGCGGTCTCGGGCAGGTCGTGAAGCCGGTTCATCCATTGCACGGCGCCGCCGGCCGCGCCCTTGTTCAGGTTGTCGATCGCGCACAGCACGGCCACGGTGCGGCCGTCGCTCACCGCCGAGAGCTGCGCATAGTTGCTCGCCGCGACCTCCTTGATGCGCGGCGCGGCACTGCGTACCTGCACGAACGGCGCGTCCGCGTAGAACTCGCGCAGCGCGGCGAGGATCTCCTCGCTGTCGCGCGGCGTGCGCAGCCGCGCCTGCACCGTCGCGTGGATGCCGCGCGCGAACGGGCCGGAGTGCGGCACGAACGCGAAGCGCGCCTCCACGCCGCTGGCGCAGCGCGCGCAGGCGATGATCTCCGGCACGTGCCGGTGCGTGAGCACGCCGTAGGTGTATACATCGCCGTGCCGCAGCGGATGGTGCGTGCCGTCGACCGGCTTGCGGCCCGAGCCGGTGCTGCCGGTGATCGCCGCGACGAACAGCTCCGGCTCGATCAGTCCGAGCTTGAGCAGCGGCACCGAGGCCAGCAGCGTCGCGGTCGCGAAGCAGCCGGGGTGCGCCACGTGCGCCGTCGGTGCGTGCGCGAGGTGCTCGGGCAGCGCACAGGTGAACTCGCCCAGGCGCCCCGCAGCGCCGTGGGCGTGATGGTAGACGCTCTCGTACGCCGCGGCGCTGCGGTAGCGAAAGTCCGCGGAGATGTCGACCACATGGGCCGCCTGGGCGCGTCCGAAGGCGGACTGCGAGCGGCTGAGCAGCGCATCGATCAATGCGGCGGCCGTGCCGTGCGGGGCCGCGCAGAAGATGGCGAGCTCGCGCTCGCGTGCAACGATGGCCTCGATCTCATGCTGCGAGCTGAAGCGCGTGTCGGGATAGGCGGCAGCCAGGTGACCGAAGCTCCCCGCCACGGCTTCGCCGGGTTTGCTGTCGGACAGGACGCCGGCGAGGCTGAAATGAGGATGGCCGGCGAGCAGGCGCAGCAGTTCGCCGGCGACATAGCCGCTGCCGCCGAGCACGACCGCGGGGATGGAGCGCGCGGCGGCGCTCATTCGATCGCTCCCGCGGCGATCCGGGTCGCATCGGCCAGCCCGATCGCGGCGATGGCCGCATCACCGAGCCCCGGGGCGTCGCTCAGGGCATTGAATGCTGCCACCCCCATCTGCTGCTCGATGATCTCGACGCCAACCTGGTTGTCGGTCGATGGGCCGGTGACCACGCACGGCTCGATGTGGAAGCGCTCGCGCAGCAGTTTCACCCCGCCCCAGGCGGCCACCGGGTCATTGGCCGACAGCACCACGCCGGTGAGCGCGCGGCGGATGTCGGCGCATTCCAGGATCGCATCGACCCCATAGGTGCCGAGCAGCCCGTCGCCGAGCTCGAACACGATCGCATCGGGCTGCCCGGCAGCCAGCTCGGTCAGCATCGTGCGCGTGAGCGCCGGCCCGGTGCGCGATGTGGTCGTCACCACGCCGAGGTCGGTGAAGATCATCGTGCGGCGCGCGCCGGCGTCCTCGAATGCCAGCACATCGCGCCGCAGCGACACGCCGGTGGCCTTGAACGCATCCACCGTCAGGCCGCGGTGGCGCATGCGCGCGACGATCGCGGCCGCTGCCGCGGTCTTGCCGGCCTCCATGCAGGTGCCGGCGAGCGCGATCACCGGTACGCCGCGCGTGTCCAGCGTCGCGTTGAAATCCAGCGGCCGGTAGCCCACCCGCGCCGGCACGCCGATGCGCTCGCCGAGGTAGGGAAACTGCAGCACCACGCCGAGCACGCGGCAGTCGAACGGCTTGCCCTTGTCGGGCGTGGCCGAGTCGCAGATGCCCATGACGCCGCCGATGTTGAGCATCTGGATCACATCGCCGGGCTTGAGCGCCTCCGGCACGTGGCCGGAGTAGCCGAACAGCGCCCGCCGCGGCCCGAGCGCACCGACCACGATGTCACCCTTGCCGACCTTGGCCATGCGGCCGCTGGAGAGCTCGAGCGTGTTGTAGGTGGATTTGTTGGTGAGGACCTCGGCGACGATCACCACGCCTTCCTCGGCGGGAATCTCGCTGGAGAGCCGCAGCTCCTGTCCGAGCGCGCAGGCCTGCGTGACCGAGGCGACCTTGTCGGCGAATACGGTTCTCATGACCGTCTCATGACCGCTTTCCTGCGGCCGCGGCTTGCTCAGCCTGCTCGCCGGCGCGGCGGTGGAACATGCCGGTGAGCGCGACGATCCGCGAGAAGCCGAGCGCATCGGTCGCGCTCCACTCTCCGGCGGCCTCGCCGTACACGCCCTTGGAGGCGGCCATCAGCGAGTAGGGCGACTCGACTCCTTCGATGAACAGCGAACCCGGCCGCAGCAGCACCTGCACCTCGCCGCTGACGCGCTGCTGCGAGGACAGCAGCAGCGCCTCGATGTCGCGGCACACCGGATCGAGCAGCTGGCCCTCGTGCACCAGATCGCCGTACGGGCCGGCCACGCTGTCCTTGATGCGCTGCTGACGCGGCGTGAGCACCAGCTTCTCCAGCTCGCGGTGCGCCGTGAGCAGCACCTCGGCAGCGGGCGCCTCGAACGCCACGCGCCCCTTGGTGCCGATGATGGTGTCGCCCAGGTGGATGCCGCGGCCGATCCCGAACGGCGCGGCCAGCTGCTCGAGCTGCTCGATCAGCTCGACCGGATCCAGGGGCCGCCCGTCCAGCGCGCTGGGACGGCCGCGCTCGAAGCCGATGCGATGGCGTGCGCTACCCGCCGGGCGCGTGAATGCATCGCGTGAGAGCACCCAGGCACTCTCGGGAATGCTGCCCAGAGAGGTCAGCGTCTCCTTGCCGCCGATGGTCACGCCCCACAGGCCGCGGTTGATCGAATAGGCCGCCCCGTGCGGGGGTACCGGCAGGCCGCGCTGCTGCAGGTATTCCAGCTCCTCGCTGCGCTTGAAGGCGCGGTCGCGCACCGGCGCCACGATTGTAAGCTCGCTCGCGAGCGTGCGCAGCGCGACCTCGAAGCGCACCTGGTCGTTGCCGGCCGCGGTGCAGCCGTGCGCGACCGTGGAGGAGCCGAGCGTGCGCGCCATGCGCGCGATGGTCTGCGCCTGCATCACCCTCTCTGCGCCGACGCACAGCGGATAGAGCTGTCCGCGCCGCACGTTGCCCATGATCAGGAAGCGCAGCACCTGCTCGAAGTAGTCCGCGCGCGCATCGACCTGGTGGTGCGCCACCGCCCCGAGTGCCAGCGCCCGCTCGCGCAGCGTGCGCGCGGCATCATGGTCGATGCCGCCGGTGTCGACCGTCACGGTGATGACCGGACGGTGGTGGTGCTCGGCGATCCACGGCACCAGGAACGAGGTGTCCAGGCCGCCGGAATAGGCCAGCACGATCGGGGTCGATGCCTGCATGCGTCGAATGCTCTTTCAGGTGTGGAACAGGGAATTGAGCCGCTCGATCAGGCGCTGCTGCGCGCGCGCGTCCGCGGTAGCCACGAAGATGGTGTCGTCGCCGGAGATCGTACCGACCACCTCGGGCCACTCGGCCTTGTCCAGCGCGACCGCGACGCTCGGCGCCGCGCCGATCATGGTGCGGATCACCGTGATCGAGGCGCCGGCCGGCAGCACCGCGCGCACGAACTGCGACAGCGCGCCGAAGTCGCCGTTGGCGCGCGAGATCTCGTCCGGCGGCAGCAGGTAGCGGCCCGAAGCCTTGAGCACGCCGAGCTCGGCGAGGTCACGGCTGACCGAGGACTGTGTGACCGCGAAGCCGTCCCGCCGCAGCAGCTGCGCCAGGTCGCTTTGGCGGCGCACCACTCCGCTGCGCAGGATGCGCAGGATGGCGTTGCGGCGGTCGAACTGGTGTCGGTCGGTCAGCATGTTCGGCATGGGCTATGCATAAATTCCCACCATTTTGCATAAACATGCATCAACTTGCAAGCCTCCACTATCGGGGTCTGACTGCTTCAGTTATCTTCGCGATTCATCGTTGCGATAACATCAACAGGTTCGAGGTCAAGGGGAGTCTCATGGCACAGCCGAGCGTTCACGGGCGATTTATCTGGCAGGAGCTGATGACCGTCGACACGGCTGCCGCCGGCGCGTTCTACCCAAAGGTGATCGGTTGGCGCACGCAGCCCTTCCCCCAGGCCGGTTCCAGTTACTCGACCTTCGCCGCGGACGGCAGACAGGTCGGCGGCCTGACGCGCCTGGCAGAGGATGCCCGCGAGGCCGGCGCGCGGCCGCACTGGCTGCCCTTCGTCGGTACCGATGACGTCGATGCCACCGCGGTGGCGGTCGAGCGGCTGGGCGGCAAAGTGCTGCGCTCGCCGACCAACATCGACAATGTGGGGCGCTACGCAGTGCTGGCCGATCCGCAGGGAGCCTCGTTCGGCGCCTACAAGCCGCAGCAGTCCGGCTCGCCGGCCCGTGGCCAAGCACGGCCTGGCGAGTTCGCCTGGCAGGAGCTGGCCACCAGCGACTACGAGGCCGCGTTTCGCTTCTATGGCGAGCTGTTCGGCTGGCAGGTGCTGCAGCGCCACGACATGGGTCCTGCCGGGACCTATCTGATCTTCGGCCGCGACGGCGTACAGCACGGCGGCATCTACAAGTTGTCGGCACAGACGCCGGCACCATACTGGCTGTCTTATATCGAGACCGCCGACGTCGAGGCGGCCGCCGCCGCCGCGCGCGATGCCGGCGGCAGGGTGGCCATCGGCCCGATGGATGTGCCCGGCGGTGCCCGCATTGCGCAGCTGCTCGACCCCAGCGGCGTGCTGTTCGCCGTACACGCGGCGAAGGGCGCCGCACCGGCCAAGGCGCCGGCTAAGCAGCCTGCTGCCAAGCCGGCCGCGGTCCAGCCGCCGCCGTCGGCGCACGCGGCCCCGTCCGCACCGGCGCGCGTTGCCGCCAACACGTCAGTGGCATCGAAAGCGCCGGCCAAGAAGGCTGCCGCGAAGAAGGCGCCCGCGAAGAAGGCCGCGAAGAAGGCCGCGAAGAAGAAGGTGCCGAGGCGGGCAGCCGGAAAAGCAGCCCGAAAGAGCGCCAGGAAGAGCACGGCGCGCCGTGGCGCCGCGAAACGAGCGGCCGGCAAGACCGCTCGGCGCGCAACCGCTGCTGGCCGGCGTACCGCCGGGCGCGGCGCCGGGGCGCGCGCCAGATCGAAGGCCTCGAGCCGGGCACGCGCCAAGGCCCCCGTGCGCGCCGGCAAGCGATCGGCTGCCAGGAAGACGCGCCGCGCGGCGCATCGGTCGCGCCGGCGCTAGGACGATGGGGGCTGGAGGGCCATCAGGTCGATTGTCGATCTTCCCCGCTCTGGAACCAGGCTTCGAGCAGCCGCCGCGCGATGGTATGCGGCGGCGGCAGCAGCGCTGCGCGTCCGGCGCGCAGCTCGGCCAGATCGAACCAGCGTGCATCCTCGAGCTCGCCGTCCAGCTTGATCTCGCTCTGGGTTGCATGCGCATGAAAACCCAGCATCAACGACGCCGGGAACGGCCAGGGCTGGGAGGCGAAATAGCGCACCGATTGCACCACGGCGCCGGTTTCCTCGTGCACCTCGCGCGCGACCGCATCCTCCAGGCTCTCCCCGGCCTCGACGAACCCGGCGAGCGTGGAGTAGCGGCCTTGCGGCCATGAGGGCTGCCGCCCGAGCAGCGCGCGCGTCCCGTCGGTCACCAGTACGATGATGGCCGGATCGATGCGCGGAAACACCTGGGTCCCGCAGACGGTGCAGACGATCACGTGGCCGGCGTTGCGCGGCCGGGTGGGCGCGCCACACACGCCGCAGTGACGATGGCGCGAACGCCATATCAGCAGCGCGCGCGCGTAGGTCAGCAGATGGGCCTCGTCCTCCGGCACCTGCGGCAGCAGCGGCCGCAGTTCCTCGTAGACGGTGCCGTCCGGCTGGAACGCCGTCTCGGGCGGCAGATCGAGCAGCACGCAGCGCTGTCCGCGGAACCAGCCCAGCAGCACCTGCTGTGACTCGTCCTGCGCCAGCGCCGCCAGCTCTTCCCGGCCGACGAAGGCGATGCGCGCCTCGGGGCCGGGCCGGATCAGGTGCGCGGTGGCACGCGCTGCCAGATAGCGCGTCTGCGGATCCGCCTGCGCGGCCTGCAGCCAGTCGGGCCGGGAGCGCTCCTCGGTGCGGCGCTGCAGATGGGCGCCCGGGTCGAACGGGGGGGAAGAGGATGGCATCGGCTGGCACTCTTAGCAGACCACCCGCCTGACCGGCAACTGCGGCGTTGTCAGGCTGCCACTGATTCTTCGGCGGTCTGCGCCTCCGCGGCGCAGACCGCGCAGCGTGCCGGCCGCAGCGACCAGCGGTCCACCACCACGAGCGCGCGGCAGTCGCGGCAGCTGCCGTAAACCAGCTCGTTGGCACGCGCCAGCGTCGTCAGCAGAAAGACGGCGTGCTCGAACCCCAGCAGCGGCTCGGGCGCCAGCGCGCGGTACACCTCGTACGCCTGGCACAGCAGCTCCCCGCGGGCCGGCGACGGCAGCGCCAGCGTGAACGCCGCCGCCGCCGCTGGTGCGGACGCTGGCGCGGGCACCGCCCCCGACAGGCGGTACAGGCCCGCCAGCATTGAGGTGTGCTGCCGCAGGCGCACGGTGCTCAGGAAGGTGCCCACCCGGTGCGGGGAGCGGCCGCGGTGCCGCGGCGGCTGCTGTTCGCCGCCGGCCAGATACGAGCGGTACAGCTTGCGGATGCGGTCGTCGGTCAGGCCGGTCCACAGCCGGATCGTGCGGGTGCGGGCCTCCAGCCGGATGAAACGCATCGCAACCTGGAAACGCAGCCGTTCGCGCTCGTAGCGATTGTCATAGATCCGCATGGCAGGCTCCGAAGGAGTGGAAAACGTTACCAGTAACGAAGTAGCATCAATATCGCAGATACGGGTGCGCGCCGGAAGAGCGCCGACCGTGGAAATGTGGCCGGATCGTGGAGGAATGCCATGCTCGAGGAAGCACTGCCGGTGCCGCTGGCCGGCAACTGGGACGGCGCGCTGCTGCAGCCGATCGCCGAGATCAACCAGCGCATGCTCGAGATGCTGCGCGCCATCGCGGGCGGTGCAGGCAGCGCGGTGGGCAGTGCGGGCAGCGAGCATCGCCTGCCGCACCTGGTGGCGCTGCTAAGGGAGGATTGGCGGCGGCTCGAGCCGCGCGCGCTGCGGCGACTGGCGGCCTGCCCGTACCTGCTGGTGGATGCCGGCTTCGGTGCGCCCGAGCGCTGGGAGCGGCCGTGCACGGGCGCCGTGCGCGATCTGCCCATGTACCGCGGCTACTTCGCCGGCCCGGACGGTATCGCGCTCGTGCGCCGCACGCTGCTGCTCGCCTGGCACCTGGCGCGTGCCAACCGCCTGAGTGCGCGCGTGCTGCTCGGCATGGATGCGCGCTCGGCCGAGCGCATCGCCGACAGCCGGCTGGAGGATCTGGACGCGCTGGCCGAAGGGGGCGCGCCCTGGATCATACCGCGCTGGGAGCAGCAGCCGCTGGTGTGGCGGCAGCTGTTGCGCGGTGCATGCGGCGGCCCGGACGCACAGCTGCGAGCGGTACAGCTGCGCGGGCTGCAGCTGATGGCCGCGGCCTGCGGCCGCTCGCGCGCATAATGGCACGCCGCTGTGCTAACTTGCGCGGCTCACCGGCACCTCTTACCGATCGAGTCAGCGAGCCATGCTTGCGTTATCCACCCGTGCGCTCACCAAGACCTATCACAACGGCGTCCAGGCGCTGCGCGGCGTCGACCTGGACGTCGAACAGGGCGATTTCTTCGCGCTGCTCGGCCCCAACGGCGCCGGCAAGACCACGCTGATCGGCATCGTCACCTCGCTGGTCACCAAGAGCGGTGGCGCCGCCAGCATCTTTGGCTACGACATCGACGCGCAGCTGGAACGCGCCAAGTCCTGCATCGGCGTCGTGCCCCAGGAGATCAATTTCAATCAGTTCGAGAGCCCGATGACGATCGTGGTCAACCAGGCCGGCTTCTACGGGGTGCCGCGGCGCGAGGCACGGCAGCGGGCCGAACGCTACCTCAGGCAGCTGCAGCTGTGGGAGAAGCGCAGCGGTGCCGCGCGCGGCCTGTCGGGCGGCATGAAGCGGCGGCTGATGATCGCGCGCGCGCTGATGCACGAGCCGCGGCTGCTGATCCTCGATGAGCCCACGGCCGGCGTCGACATCGAGATCCGGCGCAGCATGTGGGAGTTCCTGCGCGAGATCAACGAGCGCGGCACCACGATCATCCTGACCACGCATTACCTGGAGGAAGCCGAGAATCTGTGCCGCAACATCGCCATCATCGACGGCGGTGCCATCATCGAGCGCGACCGCATGAGCAATCTGCTGCGGCGCCTGAATTCCGAGACGTTCGTGCTCAACACCCGCGAGCACACGGCGCAGCCGCCGCTGGTGCCGGGCTTCGCGATGCGCCTCATCGATCCCCATACGCTCGAAGTGGAGATCTCCAAGGAGCAGAATCTCAACGAGCTGTTCGCGCATCTGTCGACGCTGGGTGTCAACGTGCTGAGCATGCGCAACAAGGTCAATCGTCTGGAGGAGATCTTCATGCGGCTGGTCGAGAATCACGATGCTTAGCCCGGCCGATGGCGATGCCCCCCCGCCGCCGCTGGCCGAGCACGGTGCCGGCGCCTCCGTGCCGTCGCTGGCCAGGATCGGCTGGATTGGTTTTCGCACCATCGTCATCCGCGAGTACGGCCGCATCGTGCGCATCTGGGGCCAGACCCTGGTGCCCTCGGGGGTCAACGCGGTCCTGTACTTCGTGATTTTCGGCGGCCTGATCGGCCGCCGCGTCGGGGTCATCGGCGGCTTCAGCTACATGCAGTTCCTGGCCCCCGGCATGATCATGATGTGGCTGATAAACAATGCCTATGCCAATACCGTGTCGTCGTTCTTCGGCGCGAAATTCGGCAAGCACATCGAGGAGCTGCTGGTCTCGCCGCTGCCGAACTGGATCATCGTGCTCGGCTACACCTGCGGCGGCGTCATCCGCGGCCTGCTGGTGGCGCTGGTGGTCACCGCCGTGTCGCTGCTGTTCGCGCGCCTGCCGATCGAGCATCCGATCGCCATCGTGGTGGCGGCGCTGCTGACCTCCACGGCGTTCTCGCTGGCCGGGCTGATCAACGCGATCTTCGCGCGCAATTTCGACCAGGTGAACCTGGTGCCGCTGTTCGTGCTCACTCCGCTGACCTATTTCGGCGGCGTGTTCTACTCGGTATCGATGCTGCCGGGCTGGGCGCAGAAGGTGTCGCTCGCCAATCCGATCCTGTACATGGTCAACGCGTTTCGCTACGGCTTTCTGGGCGTCTCCGACATCAACGTGCCGGTGGCGTTCGCGCTGACGGCGGGGCTCACGGTGGCACTGTTTCTCCTGAGCCTCACGCTGCTGAGCCGCGGCGTCGGGGTGCGCGACTGAGGGCCAGCGCGCGGTTGCAATCCAAGGTCCTGCATGCGGGTGCTGATAACATGGTCACGTTGCAGGACGCTCAGGCCGCCCCTTAGCGCGAGTGCAGATGCACGGCAACTGTTGCCGACTGGAGTCAGGATCGCGCGCCGCGCGCTTGCGCTAAGATCACGCCACCCAGTGGGACAAGCGGGCAGCACATGACGGCACGACGGGCTTTGGTGGTCGATGACTCCAAGTCGGCGCGCGCCTTCCTGACCCGCATCCTGGAGCGCAACGACCTCGCGGTCGACGCGGTCGAATCGGCCGAGCAGGCGATCGATTACCTGGCACAGCAGCGGCCGGACGTGATCTTCATGGATCACCTGATGCCGGGCATGGACGGTTTCCAGGCGCTCGAGGCGATCAAGACCAACCCGCGTACCGCGACCATTCCGATCATGATGTACACCTCGCAGGCGGGCGAGCTGTACCTGAGCCAGGCGCGCGCGCTCGGTGCGATCGGCGTGCTGCCCAAGCAGATCAAGCACGCCGACGTCTCCAAGGCGCTCGAGCAGCTCAATCTGCGTCCCGAGCACAAGCCCGAGAGCGAGGTGGCCACGGTGCAGGTACCCGCGCTGCCCACCGACGAGGAGCCGCCGCTGGATCTCACGCGCGAGCAGCGCGCGCTGGATCGGCCCGTGCCGCCGCACCAGCCGCCCGTGCCGCGCCAGCCCGCGCAGGAGCGCGAGCAGGAGTCGGGCTGGCACGCTCCCGAGCGGCGCGCCGGCGGCCGGCCGGACCTGCCGACGATGCCGCCGGAGCTGCGCACCATCATGGAGGCGATGCTCGCGCACCACGGCCGCGAACTGCGCCGTTTCGTGGTCGATACGGTGGAGAGCCAGAGCGACCGCATCATCGGCGACGTGCGCCTGTTGCTGCAGGATGCCATTCCCCAGCCGCAGGGTGATGGGGCGCGCGCGCCGGTGCCGCGCCTGCCGGCGCGTTCCGCGGCACCGTGGCTGGTCGCGGCCGGCGTGCTCGCCGCCGCGGTCTTTGCGCTGCTGTGGTGGCGGCAGAGCAGCGATACCGCGGCATTGATGGCACGGCTGGACGCATCACAGCAGCAGCTCGGGCAAACGCAGCGCGGCGTCGAGGCTCTGCAAGCGGCGGCGGCCGCCGCCGCGGCCGCGCGCGCCGCAGCAGCGGCGGCAGCTGCGGCACCGGACGCGACGGACGGCACGGACGCCAGCGCTGTGATCGGCGCCGACGCCGACGCCGCCAGTGCCGGCGCCGTCAGTACCGGCGGGGCGACCGCAGCGCATGTCACATCAATGGTCGAGCCGGTGCCGTTCGGGGATACGCCGCTGGCAGGAGCGCGGCTCGAGCAGGTCTCGCAGCTGCTGTCGCGCCTGAATGCCCGCGGCTTCCAGGGAGTGGTGCAGATCCGCAGCATCCCCGGACGCTACTGCATGGTCAGCGGTCCGGGCGGTGCGCCGGCACTGCCCGCCGACGCGATGCCATATTCCAAGTGCGATCAGATCGGCAATCCCCGCGACGACGATTCCAGCGAGCGCCAGTCGATCGCCTTTGCCGACATGATCGCCACCGCGCGCGCCAATGCCGGTGGACGGCTGGACATCCAGATCAGCACCGGCGGGGCCGATGAGGTCGCGGCCCCATACCCGGCGATCAGCGACTCGCTGACAGCAGGCGACTGGAATCGCGCCGCGGCCGCCAACAACCGCGTCGAGCTGCATTGGCAGGCGACGCACTGAGTCCGGCAGCGCCATTGCCGGCGGCCGCCGCCGCCGCCGTTGCCGCGGCCGGCGTTGCCGCGGCCGCCAATGCTGCCGTGCTCGCGCCGCTGGGCGCCCATCGCCTCGATCTGCGGCTATTCGACCTGCGGCCATCGGCGCTGCTGCGCAGCGGCCACCTGCAGTCGCTGCTGGGTAGCCTGCCGCCGATCGCGCTGCTGGCGCGCCGCCGCGCCGCCGCGCTGCTGGCGGCCGCGCAGCCGCTGCTGCTGGACTGCGCAGACGGCGTGCGGCTGCAGGCCTTCCACAGCCGCGCTGCCGGCGCGCGGCGGCTGGCCGTGCTGCTGCACGGCTGGGAGGGCAGCGCGCAGTCGAGCAGCGTGCTGTCGCTGGCGGCGCTGCTGTACCGCAGCGGCTACCACGTGCTGCGGCTCAACTTGCGCGATCACGGCGGCAGCCAGGCGCTCAACCGCGAGATCTTCCACAGCTGTCGCCTGTCCGATGTGGTCGGCGCGCTGCGCGCGATCGCACAGTGCTTCGACGCGACACCGCTGTACCTGGCCGGCTTCTCACTCGGCGGCAATTTCATGCTGCGCGCCGCCGCGGATGCCGGCCTGCCGGCGGCGGTGCGCGGCGTCGTGGCGGTCTCGCCGGTGCTCGAGCCGGCCGCAACGCTGCTGGCGCTGGAGCACGGCCCGCCGCTGTACCGGCGAAACCTGGTGCGGCGCTGGTCGCGCTCGCTGCGGGCCAAGCAGCGGGCCTGGCCCGGCGTGCACGATTTCAGCGAGCTGCTGCGCCTGTCCGATTTGCGCCGCATGACCGCGGGGCTGGTGCGCTCGCAGACCCAATTCGCCGACCTCGAGGCCTATCTGCAAGGCTATGCGATCACCGGTGAGCGGCTGACAGGACTGCGGACCCGCTGCAGCGTGCTGCTGGCCGAGGACGATCCGCTCATTCCGATCGCGGACGTGCACCGGCTCGCGTTCTCGCCCAGCCTTGCGGTGTGGTGCAGCCGGTACGGCGGTCATTGCGGCTTCCTGCCGCGCCTGGGGTTGCCGACGGCAGCGGACTCGTTTGTACTCGAACAATTCGAGGCGTTCGGCTGAGGCGCTCAGGCCGGCTCACGCAGCCGCGCTTCGAGGCGCTCGCGACGTGCCGCGAGCCCCGTGCGCTCCGCGGCCGAGGATTGCTGCGGCTCGAAGCGGCGCAGCGCCAGCGGCGCGGCCGCCGGATTAAACAGCCGCGGCGCGGCCAGTGCGCCGACACCCAGCAGCGTGGTTTCCTGCACGGTGCGCAGCACCGGCACGCCGAGACAGGCGGCCAGGCGCCGGCACAGCCAGTCCGAGCGTGACAATCCGCCGCTGACCAGCACGTGCTCGGGCTCGCCGCCCCAGCGGCGCATGCAGTCGAAGTTGATCGCGAGCAGCAGCACGATGCTCTCGATCACCGCCGCGAAGCGCTCGAGCAGCGTGCCCTCGCCGATGAAGTAGGACGGCTGCGCCGCGCGCCAGTAGGGCGAGCCCAGTCCGCCGATGCCGTTGACATAGATCGGCAGCCCGACCGTGGCGGGCAGCTGCTCGAGCTCGCGCCACAGCGACGCCGGGTCGGCGCGCGTCTGCGCCGCGAACGCCTCGGCGGCGCTGCCGGCCCCGTTCACGGTGCCTTCCAGGCAGTACCAGGCGCGGCGCCGCTCGAGCGCCAGCACACTGGCCAGCAGCGGCGCCGGGTTGGCCGGCCGCTGCAGCACCGGCCGCTGAATGAAGGCGCCGGTGCCCAGGTTGATGTAGATCGCCCGGCTGTCGGGCGCACCGAATGCAAACGGAATCGCGGACTGGTCACCGGTCACCGCCCGCAGCGCAATATTGTCCATGGCGCCGGCTGACTTCACGACGCCGGCCGACTCCACGACGCCGGGCGCCCCGAGCCGCAGTGTGCCGTAGTTGGCGCGCGTCGCGCTGCAGGGCGGCAGCAGGGCCGACTCGATGCCGAACAGCCGCAGCAGCGGCGCCGACCAATCATGCGTCGAGCTGTCCCACAGCAGCGTGCGCGACGCATTGGCGGGATCCACCCGCGCGCTCTGGCCGGTGAGCCGCGCTGCGAGATACGCGGCCAGCGGGGCAATCTGCAGCGCTCCGAGGCGGTGGGCCTGCTGCACGGCCGGCAGGTGCTCCAGGCACCAGCGCATCTTGCCGGCGCCGTAGTGCGGTGACAGCGGCAGCCCCGTCAGCGAGCGCACGAGCCCGGCGTGTACCTCGAACGAGGCCAGCCACGCGGCATTGCGCCGGTCCTGCCAGGAAATCGCCGCGGACAGCGCCGTACCGCGATGCCGATCGAAGCACACCAGCGTCGAGCGCTGGGTCGCGAGCCCCGCCGCGGCGATGGTCAGCCCGGTCTGGCCGCTGCGCGCGGCGGCAGCGACAGCAGCAGCGATGGCGGTGCCGGCGGCGCTGCGCAGCGAGGCGACGATCTCCTCCGCGTCGTGCTCCACCTCGCCGGCGGCGCCGTGCACGGTACGGATCGGCACCTGCGCCTCGGCGAGCACGCTGCGATCCTGGTCGATGACGCAGGCGCGGCTGGCATGACTACCCTGATCGAGCGCGAGCACCGCGCCGCGCCGGCCGTCCGCGCGCGGCTCAGTCACGTGCGTCCGCGTCATCGCCGTCGGCCGTCGGCCGGCGGCAGCGGCAGCTGATCGGTTCGCGCCCGCGCCCGCCGCCGCGGCAGCGACGCCGCCACGCACGCGAGCGCGCGCTGAGCGGTGAAGCGCCAGGTGGTGAGCTTGCCGCCGTACACCGAGAGCACCCGCGGCTGGTGCTCTCGGTCCACTATCAGCCGCGTCTCTCGCGAGCGGTGGAAGGCGTGGCCGCGGCCGGCCGGCAGCACCCGCAGCCCCGCGAAGCTCGAGCGCACGTCGCTGGCCGCCAGCTCGCGCCAGCGCGGAAAGTAGTGTTTGAGCACCCCGAGCAGATAGTGGATCTCGGCCGCGGTGGGCGCGACGTGGTCGGGATCGGCGCGCACGCGCGTCTCGGTGGTACCCAGCAGCAGCTGCTTGTGCCAGGGCAGGGCGAACACCGCGCGGCCGTCGCGTGGGCTCTCCAGGTAGTAGCAGCCGCGCTCGAGGCTGACCGGCAATACCAGGTGCGCGCCCTGCACGCGCTGGAGCGCGGGCACGGCGATCGCCGGAGAGATCGCGCGCGCGAGCGTATCGGCCCATGCCCCGGCGGCATTGACCAGTACCCGGGCGCGGCACTGCGCCGGCTGCGGTGTGGCGTAGTGGATCTGCACGCCATCGTGCAGCAGTGTTGCGCTGACGAAGGCCGCCGGACAGATCAGCTGCGCTCCGAGGCTCTGCGCCGACTGCACCACCGCGCGCGTCAGCGCACGATCGTCGGTCTGGGCGTCGTGATAATAGAAAACCGCCTGCAGCCCCTCGGTCGCGAGCCCGTCGAGCTGCTCCCAGCCGCTCCTGGGCACCGTGCCGAAGCCGGCGCCGCGGCCGAAGCCCGCCAGCAGTGCATACGCCGACAGACCCACGCGCAGCTGCCAGGGCCGGCGCCGTGTCTGCCGGTAGATCGGCACGTAGAAGCGCCGCAGCTGCACCAGCTGCGGGGCGAGCCGCAGCAGCAACGCACGCTCATGCAGGCTCTCGCGCACCAGATGAACCTGGCCGCTCTCCAGGTAGCGCAGGCCGCCATGGATCAGCTTGCTCGAGCGGCTCGAGGTGCCCGCCGCGATCGCGCTGCGCTCGAGCAGCAGCACCGAGTGCCCGGCTGCGGCCGCGGCCTGCGCCACCCCCGCGCCGTGAATGCCCGCTCCGACCACGGCGACGTCGACCGTCGTGCTCACGTGCTCACGTGCCCGGTGCAGCGTCCTGCATGGCCCGCAGCGCCTCGCTCATCTCGTGCACTGCCATGGTCTCGATGTAATCGGCGCCGCGGGCGGCCAGCTCCAGCGCCAGCGGCAGCGACTCGATCTCGTAGACGGCCCAGCGCCACGGACCGCGCCACAGCGCCCCGTGCGGCGGCAGCTTGGCGTGGTCGCAGAACAGGAACTCGGGCTGCACGGCCTCGTACTTGAGGCGGCTGTGCGCATCGTAGTCGCTGAGTACCCAGCCGACCGCCAGGCCGCCGAGCTGGCGGGCGCGGTACACCGCCGCCAGGTCAAAGGAGATCACCACGCACTGCGTGCGCACCGGCCGCAGCACTTCGAGCACGCGTGAGACCACCTGGTCGTGGCCGAAGTGGGCCAGGCTCGCGCGCTTGATTTCCACGAACAGCGTGACTTCGGGGCGTCCCTCCAGCAGCGCCAGCACGTCGGTGAGCAGCGGGATGCGGGTGCCGCGGAAGCGCTCGCCGAAGCGCTGCGGCTCGTGCGCATCGATCTGCAGCAGCTGCTGCGCGCGCAGCTCCAGCACGCTGCCGGAGTGGCCGGTTGTGCGCTGCAGGTGGTGATCGTGCATCACCACCGGCACCCCGTCGGCCGACAGGTGCACGTCCAGCTCCAGGAAGCGCAGCCCCATGCTCAGCGCGGAGGCAAAGGCCGGAATCGTGTTTTCGGGAAACTCGCGCGCATTGCCGCGATGGGCGACCAGATGGATCAGGCGTGCTGGGCTCAAGCGAACATCCGTGCAGCGGCGCCGGCGGATTATAGTCGCCCGGCCGCGCGGCGCGAGACGCGCGTGCGCCGGCCGCCGCTCTCGCGCGCCGTCACGGCGCGCCGTCGGAGCCGCTGCGCTGGTCGGAGCTGCGGCGCTCGTCGAATTCCACCAGCGGCTCGCTGCCGGTGACCGTGACGTCGCCGTCGACCGTGGCCCCGCGTGCGATCGCGATCATGCGCGCGCTGACCCGGCCGTGTATCACCGCGGTCGCCGCAATCTCGATCCGGTCGCGCACGGTGATGCTGCCGGTGATGCGCCCGGCAATGACCGCACGCTGTGCTACCAGATCACCCTCCCAGTGCGCCTCGGCGCTCATCGACAGCTCCCCGCCGATGCGGCCGTTGCCGCGGACCGCGCCGTTGACCATCAGCGCGCCACCCGTCTCGATATCACCGGCCACCTGCGTACCGGCAGCGAGCAATGACGGCGCAGCGCCGATACGATCGAGCAGTCGACGCCGCGGTGTGTCGCTCATGACAGTGATCCCTCCGGCGCTGCGGTGCGCTGCCCCTACTATTGCGTAGAGTGCGCGCCGATCACAAGGGCGCCGTCCGCGACGCTGTCGTGTCCGCAGGCTGCTACAATCATTCGAGGATGCTGGAGGACAGCTGATGCAGGCAGGGATCGGTGATCGGCGCGGCGGCGGGATCGGGCTCGCGCTCGGGGTCGGGCTCGCGCTCGGGATGCTGCTGCTGGCCGGATGCAGCCACGAGAGCGCGGATTGGAAGCAGGCGACGCTGGCGAACAGCACCGAGGCCTACCAGGCATTTCTGCAGCAGCACCCGCGCAGCCCCGAGGCGGCGCAGGCGCAGACGCGCATCAAGGAGCTCACCGCGCAACGCGACTGGCAGATCGCCAGCGCTGCCGATACGCGCGATGCCTACCAGCAGTTCGTCACGGCGCATCCGGACAGCAAGTGGGTGCAGGAAGCGAAGATCCGCATCGAGAACTTCGCCCAGGCCGGGGTGAGCGGCGGGGCGGCGCTCGCGAGCACCGGCAGCGCGACGGCGGCGGGAGCCGCCGGTACGGCCGCAGCGGTACCGGCCGCCAGTGCGACCACGGCGGCACCGCCCTCCGGTCCGGCGGCCGCGCTGAGCGCGCCTGCCGCGGGCGCGGCCGGAAAGACCGCCCACCTCGCCAGCACCCGCTCCGCGCACCCGCATGCGCATGCGCGCACCCACACGGCGGCCGCGCGCACTGGTACAGCGGCCGCGGGTCGCGTGGTGCAGCTCGGAGCCTTCCGCAGCAGGGCCCGGGCCGAATCCGAATGGAAGATGCTGTCGGTGCGCTTCCAGGCGCTGCGAACGCTCACGCCGCACTATGTCGCCGCTCCCTCCCGCAGCGGCCACGTCTACCGGCTGCAGGTGCACCTGTCTTCCCCGGCCGCCGCGTCGGGGCTGTGCGCCACGCTCAAGCGGCATGCGCGGCCATGCCTGCGCGTCAGCACCTAACTGCCTAACCGTAGGATTGCAACGCAGCATCCGAGGGTCAACACGCGTCAAATCGGCGTCGGATTCGACGTCAATCCGTGACAGAAATTGTCAGCGCCCGGGCGCCGAGAATTTGTCTGTGCTGACAAGTACTTGAAGGTAAAGAGGATTTTACCCTGGCACGGGCCTTGCTTTTACTCCGCCGTAAGGTTTTCCCCTAACCTTTGCGGACAACGTTCCCCGGTGTTCGCCTTCAGGCGCCGCGGCTCTCCCCAGCTTGCGGCGCCTTTCTTTTGCGGCAAGGATGGGCTCCTATATGGACCCGGACGATACACGCGGCTCGAAGTGGCTGGGGGGAGCACCCAAGGATGCGCATACGCTAGCGTCCGGGATGGCCGCGTCGGTGGCGCTGGCCCGCCAGCGGCAGGGAACGTTCGCTGACGCGGCGCAGGCGGTGAGCGGCACGGCTCTCGCCAACGGACTGCAGGTCATCGTCTGGCCGGACCACAACATCCCCAACGTGGCGCTCTACAACTGGGTGCACGTGGGCAGCCGCAACGAGGGCGCCGGCACGACCGGCCTGGCGCACTTCTTCGAGCACATGATGTTCAACGGCACCGCGCGCCATCCGCAGGGCGACTTCGATCGGCTGATGGAGGCGCGCGGCGGCAGCAACAACGCCTATACCTCGCAGGACGTCACGGTGTACCAGGACTGGTTTCCGAGCTCCGCGCTGGAGCTGGTGCTGGAGCTGGAAGGCGACCGGCTGGCGAACCTGGAGCTGGTGCCGGCGGTGGTGGAGAACGAGCGCAAGGTGGTGTACTCGGAGCGGCGGCTGCGGGTGGATGACAGCAATGCGGCCTCGCTGGAGGAGCAGGTACAGGCGCTGGCGTTCCTGGCCCATCCGTACCGTATTCCCACGATCGGCTGGCCGTCCGACATCCTGTCGTGGACCATGGCGGACCTGCAGACTTTTTACCGCACCTACTACTCGCCCAACAATTGCACCCTGGTGCTGGTGGGCGACGTCGAGCCGGAACGCGCGCTGCCGCTGGCGCAGCGCTACTTCGGTGCGATGGCGTCCGGGGCTGTGCCACCGGCGGTGCTCACGCGCGAGCCCGAGCAGCAGGGCGAGCGGCGGCTGCTGCTGCCGCGTCCGGGCCACAATCCACTGGTGCAGTACGCCTATCACGCGATTGCCGCCGCCGATGCGCGCGAGCCGGCACTGAACCTGCTGCAGACGATACTGGTCGGCGGGGATGCCTCGCGGCTCAATCGCGCGCTGGTCGAGGAACAGCGGCTGGCGGTGGCGATCGGCGGCGGTTGGCCGCAGGGCTTCGACGCCAACCTGTTCCATCTGCAGGCAACGCTGCCTGCGGGGGAGCCGGCCGGCAAGTTCGAGCAGGCGCTCGACGCCGAGCTCGAGCGGCTGGTACAGGAGGGCGTGAACGAGCTGGAGCTGCGGCGTGCCAAGAACATCGCCGCCGCGGATTTCTGGCGCGGGGTGTCCACTATCGACGGCAAGGCGCGGCTGCTGGGCGAGTACGCGGTCATGCACGGCGATCATCGGCGGCTGTTCAGCGCGCCCGAGGCCTACGAGGGCGTCACGCGCGAGGAGATCCTGGCGGTCGCGCGCGCGGTGTTCAACCCGGCGCGGCGCACCGTCGGAGTGCTGCAGCCGCGCGGCTTCGAGCCGTCCCGGTGAAGATCCCGCCGCATCAGCGCCTCACCCTGGCCAACGGCGTGCGGCTTATCCTGCTGCCGCGCCACGAGGTGCCGCTGATCGCGTTCGAAGCGCTGGTACGTGGCGGCGGGCAGCTCGATCCCGCGGGGCGCGAGGGCGTCGCGTCGCTGACCGCGGAGCTGCTGACCTATGGCGCGGGCAGCCGCGATGCCTATGCATTCGCTGACGCGGTCGAGGGCGCGGGCGGTAGCCTGGATGCAGAGGCGCACCGCGAGGCGACCATCGTGCATGGGCAGTTCCTGGCGCAGGACCGCGAGCTGATGCTCGAGCTGCTCACCGACGCGCTGCAACGGCCGCACTTCGATGCGACCGAGCTCGACAAGGTGCGCCAGCGGCGCATCGAGAGCATCCGCGCGGCCAAGGATTCCGAGCCGCAGAGCCTGATCGGTACTTACGGGCGCGCGCTGCTGTTCGGGCAGCACCCGTACGGCAAGCCGATCGGCGGCAGCGAGACCAGCCTCGCAGCCATCCGGCGCGCGCACGTGCTGGCGGCCTACCGCGATCAGTTCGGCGCCGACCGGCTCACGCTGGTGTTCGCGGGCGATTTCGATCCGGCGTGGCTGAAGCAGGCGGTGACGGGCGCGTTCGCGTCCTGGCGCCGAGCCGGGGTGCCGCTCGGCCCGCTCTCGCCGCCCGAGCGTGTGACCGGACGGCGGGTGCTGCTGCTCGACTCGCCGGGCTCCGAGCAGACCTACTTCTGGATCGCCAACGTCGGGGTGGCGCGGGCCTATCCGCTGCGCGCGGCGCTGGATGTGACCAACACCGCGTTCGGCGGCAGTTTCGGCTCGATGCTGATGCAGGCGCTGCGCACCAAGACCGGTTTGACCTACTCGGCCTATTCAAGCTTCCGGCGCGGCAGCGTGCCGGGCGAGTTCGCGATCAGCTCCTTCACCCAGACCGCCGCCACCCGCGGCGCGCTCGACATCGCGCTGCAGACGCTGGACGCGCTCAAGCGCGACGGTCCGGCAGAGCAGGCCGTGGCCTCGGCGCGCAGCTACATCCTCGGGCAGTACCCGCTCGGGTTCGAGACCGCCTCGGACTGGGCCGCGGCGCTCGCCGACCTGGATCTGTACGGCCTGCCGCACAGCTACATCGATGAGTTCGACCCCGCTTTGCAGTGTGTCGACCGCGCGCAGGTCGCGCAGGTCGTCGACACTGCCTTCCCCTCCAGCGACGACATCGACATCGTACTGATCGGCGATGCGGCGCAGATCCGCGATCAGGTCGCGCCGCTCGGGCCGCTGCTGGAGCGGCCGCTGGCGGCGCCGGAGTTCGCGCTGCACTGAGCGGGCGTGCCGCCGCCACGCCGCACTGCCGCAACGCGCCGGCTCGCGATAGGGCGGCGGACGATAGTTTTTTGCGTGAAAGCGCCACACAATGCTTCGCAGGCAGTTGACGTCGGCAGTCCAATGCGGCGGCGGGTGGCGCAGTGAAGCGGTTGATCGCGTACTTCTGGCCGTTCGGATCCTACCGTGACGCCGAGCACGGCAGCATGATGGAGCGCGCGGCTGCGCTGCGCTACAATCGGCAGCTGTCCGGCTCGCTACCGCTCTACATCAACCGCTGGGCCGTATGTGCCGCAGTGGAGCTGATGCTGCTGCAGATGGTCCCCCGCCCCCTCGCACCGGTGATCGCGGTGCTGCTGACGATCTCGGTGTGCGCGCTGGTGCACATGATCCGCGTGTGGCTGTTCTTTCGGCGGCGGTTCTAGCCACCATCCCATGGCTGCACCTCGCTCCTGAGCCATGTCCGAGCGGCTGCCTGCGCCGACCACGCGCATTCCCTTCACCGAATTCGTGGTGCTGATCGCGGCGCTGATGGCCTGCCAGGCCATCGCCATCGACGCGATGCTGCCGGCGCTGTCGACGATCGGGCAGGCCCTTGGCCTGACCCAGGCCAATCGGCTGCAGTGGGTCGTGCTCGCCTACATGGCGGGGCTGGGCTGCGGTCAGCTCGTCTGGGGCCTGTTCTCGGACCGCTATGGACGGCGCCGGATCCTGCTGATCGGGCTCGGCCTGTACGTGCTGGCGGCGCTGTTGTGCAGTACCACGACCAGCTTCAACGTGCTGCTCGGCGTGCGGTTCGTGCATGGTGCGGCGGCGGCGAGCCTCGTGGTCACCCGCTCGGTGATCCGCGACCGCTATTCCGGGCCGGTGATGGCCCGGGTGATGTCGCTCTCATACATCGTATTCCTGACCTCTCCGGTCGTCGCCCCGAGCCTCGGGCAGCTGGTGCTGCTGGCCGCCTCGTGGCGCTACGTGTTCGTGATGATCGGGGGCTTCGCGGTACTGGTCTGGTGCTGGCTGCTGCTGCGCCTGCCCGAGACACTGCATCCCGAGTATCGCCTGCGCCTCAGTCGCGGCCGCATCGCGCATGCCGCAGGCCTGGTGCTCGGCAACCGCTCGGCGCTGTGCTACACGCTGGCGGGGACCTGCGTGATGGGCGCGCTGCTGGCCTATCTGGGCATGGTGCAACAGATTCTGTCAGAGATCTTTCGCCGTCCGCGGCTCCTGCCCGCGGTGTTCTCGATTTGCGCCGGCTCGATGGGCGTAACGTCGTATCTGAATTCCCGGCTGGTCGAGCGTCTGGGCATGCGCGTCATCTCGCATTGCGGACTGCTGCTGCTGCTGGCCGTAGCGGGATTGCATGTACTGCTTTCTGCGCTGGGAGTCGAAGGTCTGGTCAGCTTCAGCGTGCTGCAGGCGGTGACGCTCGCATGCATCGGTCTGACAGCCGCCAACTTCAGTACCCTGGCCATGGAGCCGATGGGAGCGGTCGCCGGCATCGCCGCCTCACTGCAGGGATTCATCAGCATGTTGGGCGGGGCGTTGCTGGCCGCGCTGATCGGACGGCAATTCAGCAGCTCGACACTGCCGCTCGCCGTGGGCACGGCCGTGTGCAGCCTGGGTGGTCTGGTATTCGTGTTGACGGCCGAGCGGGGTCGGCTGTTTCGCGGCTGGCGCGACACGGCCCTGCAGCGCTGGACGCCGGGGCGAACCCCCGGCGTCCCGCTGCCTGCCGAGGATCAGCCCGGCTACGGCGAGTGACCCGTATCCGGCAGCTCGAACACCCACAGCGTGATGCCGCCCGTCGGCGTATGCAGCTCGGGTATCAGGAAACCCGAGAACGCATCCAGCGGGCCGCCACCCCCGGTGATGACCGCCACATATTGCCGGCCGGCGACGCTATAGGTGATGGGCGAGGAGCTGGGTGACGCATTGAGCCGGGTCTGCCACAGCATCTTGCCGCTGGAGGCATCCAGCGCGCGAAAGTAGCGGTCCCGGGAGCCGCTGAACACCACTCCGCCGGCCGTGGCGAGCATGGAGCTGGCGATCGGTGAGCGCTGCAGATGGTTCCATAGCACCTTGCCGCTCTTCAGATCAAGCGCCTCGATACCGCCGAAGTTGCCGTCGGCGCCCGGCTTGAGCGCAAAGCCGCCGCCGCCGCCCCCGGCCCCGCCCTCGGCGACCGCTGCAGGAGCACGCGGCACCCACCTGGTGTTGGAGCACAGGTTGCGCAGCAGCGGCACGTACAGGATGGCGCTGCCCGGGTCAAAGGAGGTGGCCGGCCAGCTGCGCGCCCCCATCCCGGTGGGACACACCAAGGCGGACCTGTTCGCTACCGGCTCCGCGTCAGGTCGGATGATCTTCCGGCCGGTCTTCGGGTCGATGGAGCTGACCAGGTTCTGAATCCCCAGATCGCGGGAGAATTCATAGTGGCCGTCGCCGCGCCTGAGCGCGTCGAAGATCGCTATCTTCCCGCCCGTCACCACCAGCTTGGTCGGCTTGCCGTCGATCGGCAGCGTGATCAGCGACTGCTCGAACACCCAGTCCAGGTCCCACACGTCGCGGTTCATGTGCTGGTAGTACCAGGCGAGCTTGCCGGTATCGGGATTCAGCGCCAGCGTGGACTCGGTATACAGCCCGTCATTGGACTTGCCCGGCTGCGTGTGCGGCTGCAGCAACGTGTCGACGTCGTAGGTGTTGCCGGTCCCGAGATAGACCAGGTTCAGATCCGGGTCGTAGCTACCCGACTCCCAGACCCCGGATCCGAAGCGCTGGTCCACCGGCGCGCCGTTCCAGCTGTCCTCACCCGGGGGGGCCTGCTCGATGGTATGGAAGCGCCAGATCTCCTGGCCGGTCTGCGCATCCAGGCCGACGACATAATCGCCGCCGCGGTTGTAGACGCCCAGGCTCACCCCGACGATCACCTTGCCATGGGCCACGAGCGGGCCGCCGGACATGTGATACGCATTGCCGTCGACTTCGCCGGCGTGCATGCCCTGCGCGGCGGTGATGACCTCCTGGTCCCAGATCACTTTGCCGCTCTTCACGTCCAGCGCGACGATATGGCCGTCGGGCGTGGGCGCATACAGCATGTTCCGGTAGATGGCCATGTTCTTCATGCGCGCCGTCTGCCCGTTCTGCAGCCCTTCCGGCAGCGCTCGCACGTACTGCCACAGCACGTCCCCATTGGTGCCGTCGAGCGCATCGATCGTGTTGCCGCTCTCGACGAACAGCACCCCGTCGTGTTCCAGCGGTGTGCCTTCGTTGGCGCTGACGGGCAGGCTCAGGCTCCAGGCGGCGCGCAGGTCGCGAATGTCGCGCTTGTTGATCTGCTTGAGCGGGCTGAAGCCGATGTTATCGTAGGTGCGGCGCCAGACGAGCCAATCAGAATCCGGCGGGTGGCGCAGCATCGCATCGGTGACGTCCGTGAGGCCGCCGAGCACCGACTGCCGCTGCGCCAGTGCGGCCTGGTAGATCGCATCGTTGCCGAGCGTGAAGCCGCGCGGCCGGGGTTGTCCGGCTCGCGGGGGGCCCTGGCGTGCCAGATCAAGCCCCTGGGACGAGGACGGGGCTGGAGCCGCCGCCAGCTCGCTGCTGCCCGGTGCGGCGCCATTGGCCGCAAGCAGGTAGGCTTCGATGTCGGCGTAGGTCTGGTTGCTCAGATTTCCCGGCGCCGTCGGCGGCATCGTGGTCCTGATCAGCGAGAACAGCGCGGCCGAGCTCTGGTTCGACCACTGCGTCTTGAAGGCCGCGCCCTTGACGGCCGGGGCGAACTGGCCGTCATCGAGATGGCCGCCATGGCAGGACCCGCAGTTCGTGTTGTATGCGACCTGGCCACGGGCGGCCTGATCGGCCGTGAAGCTCACCGGCCCGCTATCGAAGAAATTCTGTGCCTGCGCCTGTGCGGTCGTGCCGAACATGATCGCTGCGGCCAGCACGCATCCGACGGCCCATCGCTGGTATTCAATCGTGGAAACCAAATGGCGCCATGAATGATGCACGGTCGTCCCCCTGTAATGATACGGCATCGTCACCGCTCCCGAGCCGCAAGGCCGGGCGGAACTGCGATGAACTGCAATACTACTATCGCTACGAGGTTCGTGCGCAACGGAACGGCGGCATGCCGCCAGTGCCGTTG
>DATAWM010000034.1:0-132173 GCA_036267195.1 Steroidobacteraceae bacterium | reverse complement strand
CATCATGATGGAGCGGCCGGCTGACCTGCTGTCTTTACAGGTGCCCATCGTTCAGGTCGGTACCGATTCCTGATCGAGGTTGGGAGAGATGCGGGATCAGGACCGTCAGCGCGCGCCGCGCGCGGCGCGCGCTCAGGCGCGGCCGAGATTGCGCGCGTCGAGCCGGCCGTAGCGTGTGCCCTTGGGGCCGTAGACCGACGGCGCGTGCGTGCCGCGCAGCTTGCCGAGCAGCTGGCGTACCTGACCGAGCTTGACGGTGACGATCGCGCCGTTGCGGTCGTTGAGGTCCCTGCAGCGGCGTGCGATCTGCAGGTTCGAGAG
This sequence comes from Steroidobacteraceae bacterium, assembly GCA_036267195.1. Lineage (GTDB taxonomy): Bacteria > Pseudomonadota > Gammaproteobacteria > Steroidobacterales > Steroidobacteraceae > FEN-1191. The sequence goes on along the minus strand of DATAWM010000034.1, from coordinate 131,852 downwards.
CCACTGGCCGCGCAGTGAGGCGCCGGGGTCGGCCCAGGCGAACAGCTTTTCCAGCGCGCCGTGAGCGCTGCCGAACGACAGCATGCGGCAGGCATCGACGCGCTCACCGTCCAGCCGCGTCAACTGCTCCACGCAGCGCGCGCGTGCGCCGCCGATCCGGTGGATGGCCGCAACGTCATCGCCGCGCAGGATGTCGGTTTCCTGCTGCAACAGGCCTTCGAGCTCGGCCAGCAGCCGTGACTCCTCGGCCAGGATGCGCTGCAGATGCGGTTGTATCTGGTCGCGCTGCACGCCGCTCATTGCGACGCCGTCCCGTTCAGGTCCTGCTCCAGCTGCAGCATCAGGCCGGCGATGCGGTCGGGATCGACGTTGTACAGGCCGGCGCCGATCGACTGCTGCAGCGTCGCGACGCGGGCGGAATCGACGTCCGGGGAGTCCTGCACGGCCTGCGACAGCCCCGCCAGCGTGCGCGCGGACTGGGTGATGTAGACGCTATCGGACGCCGAGCCGGACGAGCCGGATGAGCCCGACGCGCCGCCGCCGGCGGATCCGACGGCGCTGCTGCCGCGAACGGCCTCGAGCGGCTTGCCGCTGTCGGGGGTGATCGAGGACCCGTCCAGCTCTTTGATGCGGTTCGCCACGACTATGCTCTCCCAGCACTCCTGTGGCGTTCTATCGGCACGCCGGCGTCAAACTTTAGGCGCTTCCGATGCGTCATAACGGCGCTTCGACCTCGCTGTCGGAACGCACCACCCCCTCGACGACGCGCTGCGAGGACAGGTTGCGCACCTGGATACGGTCGGCGATGCGCCCATCGGCCAGCGCGATGCCGGCCATGCGCACGTCGATGCCGGGCGAATGCGCCACCAGCACCACCTGCTGGCCACGATGGATCAGAAAGGCGGGCGCGAGCGCATCGATGCCGAGCGCATCGCCCGCCCGCAGCGGGCGCGCGAGCCGCTGCCCGGCGAGCGCGGCCGGATCGGTGAGATAGCCGCTGAGCAGACCCGGCACGCGCCGCGTCTGCACCTGGAAATCCGCGGCGGCGAGGGCGGCATCGCGCGGCAACGCGTAGCGCGCGATCAGCACCTGCGCCAGCGATTCCACCGTGACGCTGGTATAGATGGTCCAGTGCACGCTGCCCGTGCAACGCACGCCGACGGTGGTCTGGTATTGGACCTGCCCGCCGCCGGTGATGAAGGCCTCGAGCGGCCGGCTGCAGGCGGGCAGGCGCAGACGCGGATCCAGCGGTGCCAGTGTCAGTGACAAGCCGCTCTGCGCCGCCCCGGCTTGCGCGCGGACTGCGCCTTCGGCTGCCCGGGCAATCGAGCGCAGATCAGTGCCGGCAGCTGCCGGATCGGTGCCGGCGGCCGCAGAGCTGGCGCGAGTGAGCGCGGCACCGCTGACGGCAAGCGCCGGGCCGGTGTCGGCAAGTGCTGCTGCACCGATGGCCGCAATAGCGGCTGCTGTGATCGCGAGCGCAGACGCTGCGCAAAGGCGTGTATTCATGGCGCGGGTCGGAGCAAGCACTGTGCCAGCGAGCCGGTGACGGTTTCATGGCGCTCGAGCGCGCCCCCGGCGCGGCCGGTGCAGCGGCAGCAGTGCCACGCCGGCGCGCGCGGGCGGCCGGCACTTGCCGATCACGTGCGCCGGCGGCAACGCCTTGCCGCTGCGCGCGTGCGCCGCGCGGCTGCCAGGCACGGCGGGGGCCGACCGCGTCACAGAATCCCGGGCCCGGGGGGCCGCTGCGGCGCTCTGGCATAGGCCTTGCTCCTTCCCGCCGCAACGCGATCGACTCGATCGACATCGGCGCGAGGGACCATGCAATCTTTGGACAGCTATCTGGGCATACACACGACGGCGCTGGCGCTGGAAGCGCGGCGCACCGATGTGCTGGCCGCGAATCTGGCCAATGTGGACACGCCCAACTACAAGGCGCGCGACCTGGATTTCAAGGCCGCACTGGCTGCGGCCAGCGGCCAGGGCTCGCCCGGCGCCCTCGCGCTCGCGATCACCAATGCGGCCGACCTGACCAGCGCCGGTGCACCCGCGCTCGCCGCCGCGACCGATACCACTGGCGCTGCGAGCGGCGACGCCGCAGCCGCGTCCACCGGTGCCGCGGCGGCCGTGACCAGCGCCGGCGCCGGCGCTGCGGGCGATAACTACGGCTCCTTTCTCAAGTATCGCGTGCCGCTCGCCCCGTCGCTGGATGGCAATACCGTCGATGAGCAGCTGGAGGAATCCGCCTTTGCGGCCAACAGCGTGCGCTACCAGGCCAGTCTCACGTTCCTGAACACCAAGCTGCGCGATCTGATGACCGCGATCAGCTCCAGCTCGTAAGGAGGCGAACTGAAGATGTCCAGCTTCCAGATCTTCGATATCGCAGGCTCGGGCATGAGCGCCGAATCGGTTCGGCTCAACACCGTCGCCAGCAACCTGGCCAACGCCGACAGCGTCAGCAGCGATCCGAACAGCGTCTACCGTGCCAAGCATCCGGTGTTCCAGGCCGTGCTGGACAGTGGCCCCGACAGTGATCCGGCCACCGCGAGCGTCGAGGTCACCGGTATCGCCGAGAGCCAGGCGGCACCGGCCTCGCGCTACGACCCCGGCAATCCGCTCGCCGATGCGCAGGGTTACGTATATGCGCCCAGCGTCAACGTGGTCGAGGAGATGACCGACATGATCTCGGCCTCGCGCTCGTACCAGAACAACGTCGAGGTCCTGAACACGGCCCGCGACATGATGCTCGACACCCTGAAGCTGGGGCAGAGCTGAGCTGGCCGGTAGCCTTGCGACGCCGTCGCCCATCCCTAACACACGTCACACGCCTCACATTGTCCGTTTCGAGGAATAACTCATGACCAGCCCAGTGAACCCGACTACCGGCAGCGGCTCATCGACGTCGGGCACGTCCGGCACCGGCTCCGGGTCCGGCAGCGGCGCCCTCGGCGGCCTGACCATGAACGATTTCCTGACGCTGATGACCGCGCAGCTGCAGAACCAGGACCCGCTCAACCCCACCGACAGCAACGAGTTTCTCGACCAGCTGTCGGAGCTGAGCACGGTCGAAGGCATCTCGCAGCTGAACACTTCGGTGTCGACACTGTCCACCTCGATGCTGTCATCGCAGGCGATCTCCAGCGCCGCGCTGGTCGGTCAGAGCGTGCTCAGCGCGGCCGGCTCGGCCAGCTACAGCGCCGGCGGCACGCTGTCCGGCGCCGTGCAGGTGCCCTCGGGCACCACCGGCGTGACGGTGACGATCACCAACTCGAGCGGTGCCATCGTCAACCAGATGGCCGTGTCTCCCGCCGCCGGCCTGCAGAGCTTCAGCTGGAACGGCACCGCCGCCAACGGCGCGGCGGCGCCCAGCGGCACCTACAACGTGACCGCCACCGCCGAGGTCGCCGGCACCGCCGAGGCGGCCACTACGCTGATCAACGGCACCGTCTCGAGCGTGACGCTGGATGCCTCCGGCACCGGCGTCACCCTCAATACGCCGCAGCTGGGCGCGATACCGCTCAGCAGCGTGCAGCAGATCGACTGATTTAACCCCTTTCCTTAGGAGCAGCAGGCATGTCATTTGGTATTGCACTCAGCGGCCTCGATGCGGCACAGAGTGATCTGAACGTGACCGCGAACAACATCGCCAACGCGTCGACCACCGGCTTCAAATCGTCCGATTCCGAATTCGCCGAGCTGTTCTCGGCTTCATCGCAGGGCAGCAGCAGCACGCAGGTCGGCAACGGCGTGGCGCTCACCCAGGTGCAGCAGCAGTTCGCGCAGGGTGATATCGAGACCACCGGCAACAGCCTGGATCTGGCGCTGAACGGCAATGGCTTCTTCACCGTGAGCGCCAACGGCTCCGATCAATACACCCAGGCCGGCTCGTTCACCACCAACAACAGCGGTTACGTGGTCAACGCCGCGGGCCAGTACCTGCAGGTGTACGCGCCGACCACCAACGGCGGCTTCAATACCACCTCGCTCGCGAATCTGCAGATCCCGAGCGGCGACAGCGCTCCGGCCGCGACCACCACCGGCTCGATGGTGTTCAACCTGCCGGCCGGCGCCAGCCCGCCGGCGGACGCGACCTTCGATCCGACCGATGCGAACAGCTACAACCAGTCCACCTCGCTGACGGTGTACGACTCGCTCGGCGCGGCGCATACCGCCAGCATGTACTTCGTCAACACCAGCGGCAGCAACTGGGACGTGTACGAGACCATCGACGGCAGCATGGTCAATCCGCCGGTGACCCCGGCTACCACGCCGGCGACGTACACGCCGGTGCAGCTGACCTACAGTTCCAGCGGTGCGCTCACCGGTGTCACCGATACGGCCGGCGGCACCAACCCTGAGGCGGTGAGCTTCGGGCCGTATACCCCGACCACCGGGGCCACGGCGATGAACCTGAGCTTCGACCTGGGCGATACCACGCAATTCGGCAGCAACTTCGGCGTGACCTCGGTCACGCAGAACGGCTACACCACCGGCCAGTTCAGCAGTGTGTCGGTGAGCGCGACCGGAGTGGTGCAGGCGAACTACACCAACGGCCAGTCGGTGTCGCTCGGACAGGTGGCGATCGCGAACTTTCCCGATCAGCAGGGCCTGCAGCAGGTGGGCAACACCAACTGGGTGGCCACCTACGCCTCGGGTCAACCGGTCTACGGCCAGGCCGGCGGCGCCGGTGTCGGCAATATCGAGTCCGGCTCGCTCGAGGACTCGAACGTCGACATCACCACGCAGCTGGTGAACATGATCACGGCCCAGCGCGCCTTCCAGGCCAATGCGGAGATGGTCTCGACCGAGAACCAGATTACGCAGACGGTCATCGGCATTCCGCAGCAGGGTTGAGGCGCGGCAGCGGCAAGCGCAGCGGCACCCCGTAGCAACCCCCACACGGCAACTCAAAAGGCACGGCAGCAATGGATCGTCTGGTGTACGTGGCCATGTCGGGCGCGAAGGAAATCCTCAACGCCCAGGCCGCGAACAATGCCAATCTGGCCAACGCCAGCACCGTCGGCTTTCGCGCCGACCTGTCGGCGTTTCAGACCCAGCAGGTGGTGGGCGCGGGGCTGCCTTCGCGCGCCTATGCCACCGATGACAGCGTCGGCTGGGATTCCAGCTCCGGGGTGCTGCAGACCACCGGGCGCCCATTGGACGTGGCCATCAAGGGCCCGGGCTGGATCGCGGTGCAGGCGAGCGACGGCACCGAGGCGTATACGCGCGCGGGCGACCTGCACGTGGATCCGAGCGGCCTGCTGATGACGGCGACCGGCAATCCGGTGCTGGGCGATTCGGGCCCGATCACGGTGCCGCCGCAGAACTCGATCACGATCGGCGGCGACGGCTCGGTGTCGATCGTGGCACAGGGGCAGCCGGCGACCTCGGTGTCGGCGGTCGGCCGCATCAAGCTGGTGAACCCGCCGGCCGGCCAGCTCGCGCGCGGCGCGGACGGCTTGTTCCGCAGCACCAGCACCGATCCGGTGGCCTCCGACGCCACCGTGACGCTGGTGCCGGGCACGCTCGAGTCCAGCAACGTCAACATCGCCGAGACCATGGCCAACATGATCGAGCTGGCACGCAGCTACGAGGTCCAGGTCAAGGCCATGAAAGCCGCCGAAGACAATGCCTCTTCGAGCTCCAAGCTGCTGCAGAGCAGCTAGCGCACCGGCTCAGGTTTCGAAGATAGGAATTCACAGCGATGGACTCAGCACTTTGGGTCGCCAAGACCGGCCTGGACGCGCAGCAGACCGAGATGGCGGTGATCTCGAACAATCTGGCCAACGTCAATACCACCGGCTTCAAGAAGAGCCGCGCGGTGTTCCAGGACCTGCTGTACCAGAACGTCTCGCAGGTGGGCGCCGATACCACGCAGAATACCCAGGCGCCGACCGGCATCGAGCTGGGCACCGGCGTCAACCTGGTCGCGACCGAGAAGGTCTACACCCAGGGCAACATCAACCAGACCGGCAATACCTTCGACGTTTCCATCAACGGTAGCGGCTTCTTCCAGGTGCTGATGCCGGACGGCTCGCTCGCGTACACGCGCGATGGCAGCTTCCAGCCCAGCGCCACCGGGCAGCTGGTGACCGCCAGCGGCTACCCGGTGCAGCCGGCAGTCACCATCCCGCAGGGCGCGCAGAGCGTCACCATCGGCAGCGACGGTACCGTGCAGGTGCAGCTGGCCGGCCAGTCCTCTCCCTCGACGATCGGCACGCTGCAGCTGGCCAACTTCGTCAATCCCGCCGGGCTGCAGCCCAACGGCGAGAACCTGCTGCTGCAGTCGGCCGCCAGCGGCACCGCGCAGACCGGACAGCCCGGCGTGAACGGCCTGGGCACGCTGCAGCAGGGCTCGGTGGAAAGCTCGAACGTCGACGTGGTCGAGGAGATGGTGGACATGATCGAGACCCAGCGCGCCTATGAGATGAACACCAAGGCGATCGAGACCAACGATCAGATGCTGCAGTACCTGGATAGCAACCTGTGAGCCGAAGGAGCCTGACCTTGTTTTATCCGATTCGAATTGCGGCGCGACCGGCCCTGACCGGTGTCGCCGGCGCATGGCTGCTGGCGGGCGCACTGGTCCTGGGCGGCTGCACCAGCCTGCCGCGGCCGGACGAGAACTTCGCCGCCACGCTGCCCGAGGAAGTCCCGGCCGTGGCGCACGCCAACGGCGCCATCTTCCAGGACGGCCAGGAGGAGACCTTGTTCGACGACGCGGTGGCGCGCCGCGTCGGCGACGTGCTCACGGTCGTGCTGCAGGAGAACACCAACGCCGCCAAGAGCGCGGTGACCACCACCAAGAAGACCACCACCGAGGCCATGGCCGCCCCGACGCTGCTGGGCGGATCGCTGACGCTGCATGGGCGCAACCTGCTGAACAACTCCCTCAACGATGCCAGCACCTTTGACGGCGAGGGCGACAGCTCGCAGAGCAACCAGCTCACCGGCTCGATCTCGGTGACGGTCACCAAGCGGCTCGCCAACGGCAACCTGCTGGTGCGCGGACAGAAGTGGATCACGATCAACCAGGGCCGCGAGTACGTGCGCCTGCAGGGCATCGTGCGCCCGGTCGACATCAGTCCGGACAACACCATACCCTCGACCATGGTGGCCGACGCGACCATTGCCTACGGCGAGCAGGGCACGCTCAACGACGCCAACAGCAAGGGCTGGCTGGCGCGGTTCTTCGATTCCAAATGGTTGCCGTTTTGAGCCGGGGCGCGCGCATGGACAAGCGATCCGGGGCACGGTGGCTGCAGCTGATGCGCTGGTTGGCACTGCTCGGCGCCGCGCTGCTGATTGTTGCCTCGCTACCCAACCGCGCACAGGCCGAGCGCGTCGAGGACATCGCCTCGGTCGCCGGCGTGCGCAGCAACCAGCTGGTCGGCTACGGGCTGGTGGTGGGCCTGAATGGCACCGGCGACCAGACCACGCAGGCGCCCTTCACGGTGCAGAGCATCCAGAACATGCTGGCCAAGTTCGGCGTGACCATTCCGGCGAACCTGGTATCGCAGATGCAGCTGAAGAACGTCGCCGCGGTCAGCATCACCGCCGACCTGCCGCCGTTCTCCAAGAGCGGCCAGACCATCGACATCACCGTGGCTTCGATCGGCAACGCGCTGAGCCTGCGCGGCGGCGCGCTGCTGATGACGCCGCTGCGCGGCGCCGACGGCGAGGTGTATGCGATCGCGCAGGGCAGTGTGCTGGTGAGCGGCTTCGGCGTGGAAGGCAAGGACGGCTCGCGCGTGATCCTGAACGTACCGAGCGCCGGCCGCATTCCCAACGGCGCCACGGTGGAGCGGCAGGTGCCGAACAGCTTCGACAGCCAGCCGTACGTGGTGCTGAACCTCAACACCCCGGACTTCACCACCGCCGCGCGGCTGACCACCGATCTGAACAACCTGCTTGGTCCCGGCAGCGCGCAGGCGATCGACGCGGTCTCGGTCAAGGTGCAGGCGCCGACCGATCCGACCGATCGCGTGGCCTTCATCGGTACGCTGCAGCAGATGCAGGTCGAGCCGGATCAGGCCCCCGCGCGCGTGATCATCAACTCACGCACCGGCACCATCGTGATCAGCTCGCAGGTGCGGGTGATGCCGGCCGCGGTTGCGCACGGCTCGCTGTCGGTCACCATCAGCGAGCGCACCGACGTCAGCCAGCCCAACGCGCGTTCCAATGGCACCACCGTGGCCACGCCGCGCTCGAGCATCGCGGTGTCCTCGCAGCCCACCGACGGCCACATGTTCATGTTCAACGCCGGGGTCAATCTGGAGGAGATCGTGCGCGCGGTGAACGAGGTCGGCGCCGCACCCGGCGATCTGGTGGCGATCCTCGAGGCGCTGGAACAGGCCGGCGCGCTGCACGCGCAGCTGATCGTGATCTGACGGCCCGGACGCACACGCGGACCGCACGGACAGACGGGCGATAATGGACAGCACTCTTCCTGCGACCTTCTACGCCGACTTCAGCGGCCTCACTACGCTGAAGAAGGACGTGAAGGCCAATGACCCGCAGGCGATCCGCGAGGCCGCACGCCAGTTCGAGAGCCTGTTCACCGACATGATGCTCAAGTCGATGCGCGCCGCGAAGCTCGGCGACGGCCTGGGCGACAGCCAGGAGACCGATCTGTACCAGGACATGTACGACCAGCAGCTCGCGCTGCAGATGTCGCAGGGCAAGGGCCTGGGTCTGGCCGACATGCTGGTGCAGCAACTCACGCGCAGCGGTGCGGCCAAGGCGGCCGGCGGCGCCACGCCGAGCGCTGCCGGTGCAGTCTCGGACCGAGCGCGCATCAGCTTCATCCAGCGCGTCGAGCCCTACGCGCAGCGCGCGGCGGCTCAACTGGGCGTGTCCTCCGACAGCGTCATTGCGCAGGCGGCGTTGGAGACGGGTTGGGGGCAGCACGTTCCGGGCGGCAGCGGCGGCTCGAGCAACAACCTGTTCGGCGTCAAGGCCGGCACGGGCTGGAGCGGCGAATCGGCCAGCGCGGCGACCACCGAGTACAGCCAGGGCGTTGCCGCGAGCGTGCCGCAGTCCTTCCGCGTCTACAGCTCACTGCAGCAGGGCGTGAATGATTATGTGAGCTTGCTCCAGCGCAATTCGAGCTATCGGCAAGCACTCGGGACCGGCGATGACATCGGCGCCTTCGCCGGCGCGTTGCAGCGCGGCGGCTACGCCTCGGATCCGGACTATGCGCGCAAGCTCGTGGCCACGGCTGCCTCGGTCAAGACGTTGCGCGCCGCCACGAGCCCGGCGCTCAAGCTTCAGGCGGGTGTGCCGATAACCTCCGGTGGAGAACCGGCGTGACTGAGGGGACAGCGTAATGGGTGATATGTTATCCACCAGCGTATCCGGGCTGCTCGCCTTCCAGACGGCGCTCGATACGATCAGCAACAACATTTCGAACGTCAACACCGCCGGCTACAGCGAAGAGACCGCCAATCTGGTCACGGCCCCTTCCAGCAGCACCGGCAGCGGCTGGATCGGCAACGGTGTGTCGGTCGGCAGCGTCACCCGCTCCTACAGCGACGCCCTGGCCGAGCAGACCAACTCGGCGACCAGCAGCTACAACCAGTTCAACACCGTCAGCACGCTCGCCGCCAACATCAACAATATGTTCGGCGACCCGAACACCGGGCTGTCGGCGACGCTGCAGAGCTTCAGTGATGCCGTTCAGACCATGGCGGGCTCGCCGTCGCAGACCGCGACGCGGCAGGCGGTGCTCACCCAGGCGCAAACGCTGATCAGCCAGTTCCAAAGCTACCAGAGCACCTTCAGCCAGCTCAGCTCCCAGGTCAACAGCCAGATCACCTCGACGGCCAGCACGATCACCTCCCTGGGGCAGAGCATCGCCAGTCTCAACCAGCAGATCATGGCGGCGCAGAACAACGGCAGCGGGCAGACGCCCAATCAGCTGCTGGATCAACGCGATAGTCTCATCAATCAGCTGTCGCAGGACGTGGGCGTCAGCACCGTCACCCAGAGTGACGGCACCGTCAGCGTGTTCATCGGCAGCGGCCAGGCGCTGGTGGTCGGTACCACCGCGGCGAAGTTGACGGCGACTCCGGATCAGTTCAATTCCGGGCAGCTGCAGCTGTCGCTGCAGAGCGGCTCCAGCAGCGTCAATGTCACCAACGCCGTGACCGGCGGCTCGCTGGGCGGATTGCTGCAGTTTCAGGAGCAGATGCTGATACCGGGCCAGAACGCACTCGGCCAGGCGGCCACCACCCTGACCAACCTGGTCAATACCCAGAACGAGGCCGGGCTCGATCTGTCCGGCGCTCCGGGGCAGGCGTTGCTGGCGGTGGGTGGCCCCGAGGTGCTGCCCAGCGACACCAATACGGGTAGTGCCAGCATTACCGCGGCCGTGAGCAACCTGGGCGCCCTGACGACCAGCAACTACTACCTGAAGTACGATGGTAGCAACTGGAGCCTGATCGATACCGCCAGCGGTGCCGCCACGACCCTGACCGCGAGCGGCAGCCCGCCGACCACGACCCTGACCGGTGCCGGCTTGACGATGACCGTGACCGGCACCGCGAAGGCCGGCGATGAGTTCCTGGTGGAGCCGACCGGCAATGCGGTCGCCGGGCTGCAGCTGCTCACCACCGACCCGGGCAAGATCGCTGCCGCCGGTCCGCTGGTGACCAGCGCCACGGCCGGCAATACCGGCACCGCCAGCATCCAGACGGCCACGGTACCGGACCTGTCCGCCTGGACGCAGGGCGATTACACCATTGGTTTCACCAGCCCGACGGCCTTCACGGTGACCGATGCGGATGGCAACGCCGTCGCGGCCACCGTTACCGACGCGGCCGGCAATCCGGTTACGCCGCCGGCCTACGGCGCAGGCTCCACGATCAGCTTCGACGGCATCAACGTCACGCTGACCGGTACGCCGGCGGGCGGCGACAGTTTCGCGGTCGACGACAATGCCAACGGTACCGGCGACAACAGCAATGCGCTGTTGCTGGCCAATATCATGAACGTCAACGTTCTGAACGGCGGCGCCACCTCCCTCAGCGACGCCGTCAACAGCTATGTCGGTACGGTGGGCAACCAGACCAGCCAGGCCCAGAACGGCGCCACGGCGCAGCAGAGCGCCATGACCAGCGCGCAGACCGCGCAGCAAAGCGTTCAGGGAGTCAATCTGGACCAGGAGGCCGCCAACATGGTGCAGTACGAGCAGGCTTACCAGGCCGCGGCGCAGATGATTTCGGCCTCCACCGCCTTGTTCAATTCATTACTGGGCGCGGTCGCATCGACCACGGCCGGATAAGCTGCCATGCGCATATCCACCTCGATGCTGAACGACATGGCCGTCAACGGCATTCTCCAGGACGAGAGTGCGCTGTCGATCACCGAAAACCAGCTGTCGACCGGGTTGAGCATCAACACCCCGGCCGACAATCCCGTGGGCGCGGTACAGTTGCTGCAGCTCAACAACACCAACACCCAGTACCAGCAGTACATCAGCAACGGCCAGAGCGCCAATGCCAACCTGACGCTCGAGCAGACGGCGCTGTCCAGCTCCACCACCACGCTGCAGTCGATCCGGGATCTGGTGGTGCAGGCCAATAGCGCCACCAACAACACCAGCGACCTGCAGTCGATCGCGACCCAGATCCAGCAGCTCGAGCAACAGCTACTGGGCACGGCCAATGGCCAGAACGCGCAAGGCCAGTACCTGTTCGCGGGCTATTCCGTCGGCACCCAGCCGTTCGTCCGCGGCAGCAGCGGCTCGGTCAGCTACGTCGGCGACAGCGGCGCAAGCAGCGTGCCACTCGACGGCGGCACCTCGGTGCAGACCGGCGATCCGGGCTCGAGCGTTTACATGAACATTCCGAGCGGGAATGGCACCTTCACGACCGCCGCGAGCACGAGCAATACCGGGACCGGTGTCATCGATGCCGGCAGCGTGACCGATGCATCGCAATGGACGCCGGACCCGTACACGATTAGCTTTTCCAGTCCGACGCAATACACGGTGACCGATGAGACCACGGGCGACGTCGTCGTCCCGGATGGCACCTACGACAGCAGCACCGGCGGCAATATCACCTTCAACGGTGTGGAGATCGGCCTCAGCGGCGCACCGGCCGCCGGCGATACGTTCACGGTAGCCCCGTCCAGCACGCAGAGCATCTTCAACACGCTCGATAGCCTGGTCAGCTCGTTGAACAACGCCGGCAGCGGCGCCGCCTCGCGCGCCCAGCTCAGCTCGTCGCTGGCCGAATCGCTGCAGCAGATCGACCAGGCACTCAGCCAGGTGTCGACCGTCACCACCAACGTAGGCTCCAGGATTTCGCTGATCGGCAGCGTCAACAACTCGCTGACCAGCCAGAGCACCACGGTCACCACCGAGATCTCGAATCTGGATTCGCTGAACTACGCGGCGGCGACCTCGCAATACAGCCAGGAATACCTGGCCCTGCAGGCCGCGGAAGAGTCCTATGCGCAGCTTGGCCAGCTGTCGCTGTTCAAGTACCTGTCGTAGCCGCCGCCGGCCGCCACGGGCAGCGGGCAGCGGACGGGCGGCGAGTGTGATGCGCTCGACAGTTCCGCCAATTACGGGGTCAAGCGTTCAAGTTCATGCGCCAGGCACCGATAACAGCCCAGAACAGGGAGCGGCCCAGGGGTCGCCCGGCAGGTAACAGCGCGACGGACCGGTGTCCGGCGCCTGAACGAAACATCAGGAGCAACAGGCAATGTCACTAGTCCTCAATACGAACGTTGATGCGTTGGTCGCGCAGAACGCTCTGACATCTTCGGGCAACTCGCTGGCGACGTCGCTGCAGCAGCTGTCCACGGGCCTGCGCATCAACACGCCGGCCGACGATGCCGCTGGTTACGCGATCGTGCAGGGCATGACCTCGCAGATCAATGGCATGAACCAGGCGCAGCAGAACGCCAACGACGGCGTGTCGCTCGCGCAGACCGCCTCGGGCGCGCTGACCGAGATCACCAACGACCTGCAGAGCATGCGCGACCTGGCGGTCGAGTCACTCAACGCCACCAACAGCTCGAGCGATCGGACCGACCTCGATCAGCAGTTCCAGCAGCTGATGGCGGACATCAACAACGTCGCCCAGACCACGTCGTTCAATGGCGTGAACCTGCTGGACGGCACCTTTCAGGGCGCCACCTTCCAGGTCGGCGCCAACGCGGGGCAGACCATCTCCGTCTCGTCCGTTGCGAGCGCGCAGGCGGACAACCTCGGCACCGTCTATACCGGCCAGGTCAGCGGCTCAGGCGGCGATACGGTCACGCTGGCCACCGGCGGCACCTACGGCGTGGCAGCCGCCGGCACGACCGGCGCCTACACTGCCGGATCGGGAGGGGTGGCCACGGACTTCGCCCAGAGCAGCATCGAAGGCGACAGTGTCACCCTCCAGGTGAAAGTCAATGGCACGGAGTACACGACCGGTGCGATCGCCCTGACGGGCACCGCCAGCGCGGACCTCAAGAGCATAGCGTCCGGCATCAACCAGGCCGTCAGCTCGGTGGGCGGCATCGTCGCGACGGTCAACAGCGGCAACACCGGCATCACCTTCAGCGCGACGACCGGCGCCAACCAGGGAGATATCATCGAGAGCTCGGTAACCGCGGCGACGGACTCCAACGGCAATGCACTGACCGTCGCCGACGGCACGCAGGCGGCTGTGGATCTGGGCATCGACAGCGCCGACACCATCGGCACCTACACCAATGCCGGCGCCACGGCCATCACCGCGACGAATACGCTGAGCACGCTCGACGTCAACACGGTGGATGACTCCAACCTGGCGCTGATCTCGATCGATGCGGCGCTGCAGCAGGTGGCGGCCACGGGGGCGCAGATCGGCGCCTACCAGAACCGCTTCCAGGCGGCCGCCTCGGGTCTGGCAACCGACATGACCAACCTGAGCAGCGCGCGCAGCAACGTGCAGGATACCGACTACGCGCTGGCCACCTCGCAGCTGTCCCAGGCGCAGATCCTGCAGCAGGCGAGCACGGCGATGGTGGCGCAGGCCAACACGATTCCGCAGAACGTGCTGACACTGCTGCAGAAGCTGCCGTAACGGCAGCGCAGTGAGTGACCAGCTGGGCTCTTGAGGGAACAGGGCGGGCGCCTCGCGGCGCCCGCCTTGCCGCGTTCCGGCAACGGGCCGATGACGGGCGATGAGGCGATGAGTCCATGACCAGCAGCGTCAGCAGCACCGGCGGCACCGGCACCACCATCGGGCCGGTCGTTTCGGTCGCCGGTAGCAGCAGCGCGGACGCGGCAGGCGGCTCCGTGATCAACGTGAGCTCGCTGGTATCGCAGCTCGTGGCAGCGGCCCAGGGGCCGCAAGAGACGCTCATCACCAACCAGACGGAGGCCGTGACCGCCAAGATTTCCGCGGTCGGCACGCTCCAGAGCGCGCTATCGACGTTTCAGTCATCGCTGAGCCCGCTGGATACGCCGGGCGCCTTCAATGCTTTGACGGCCAGCAGCAGTGACTCCTCCGTCTTGACCGTAACGGCGGACTCGGACGCCACGGCCGGTACCTATACCGTGGTGGTGTCGGCGCTGGCCCAGGCGCAGCAGCTGCGTTCGAGTGTGGTCTCGGGCGGCGCCACGGCGGCGGTTGGCACCGGCACTCTGGGCCTGTCGCTCGGCGGGACGAGCTTCAACGTCGCGATCGACAGCAGCGACGACACGCTCGACGGGATCGCATCGGCCATCAATGCGGCCAGCGGCAACCCTGGCATCACCGCGGCGGTGCTCGAGGGAAGCGACGGCGCCTACCTGGTGCTGTCCTCGACGCTCACGGGCGCCGCCAACACCATCCAGGTCACCGAGACCGACGGCGGCGACGGCCTCGCCGTGCTCACCTACGGTGCCGGCAATACGGCCAATTACACGCAGCAGACCGCGGCACAGGATGCCAGCTACACCATCGCGGGCGTCAGCGGCACGAGCGCCAGCAATACCCTGACCGGCGCCCTCAGCGGCGTCACGCTCGACCTGCTCGGCACGACCGGCAGCGGCGGCGTGACATTGACGGTGTCGAACGACACCTCGACGATCCAGGGCAACATCGCCAGTTTCGTGTCGGCGTACAACACGTTGCTGGGCACGTACTCATCGCTCGGCGGCTACGATGCCTCCACGCAGACCGCCGGCACGCTGATGGGCAACCCCTTGCTCACGAACATCCAGAACCAGACCAACGAGGCGCTCTACAGCATCGTCAATACCGGCTCGCCGCTCTACAATACGCTCGCCAGCATCGGCATCACCACCAACAGCGACGGCACCCTGAGCGTCAACAGCACGACGCTGTCGAACGCGCTATCGACCAACCTGAGCGCGGTGAGCCAGCTCTTTGGCGGCTCGAGCGGCGTCGCCGCGGCGCTCAACAGTCAGATCAGCAACGATCTGTCCAGCGGCGGTTCGATCGGCGCGGCGAGCCAGTCATTGACATCCCAGGAAAACTCGCTGACCCAGCAGAGCAATACCCTCAGTACTCAGATGGCGGCGCTCAGCGCGAGCCTGACGCAGCAGTATTCGGCGCTCAACACCCTGCTGTCCTCGCTGCAGACCACGTCGGCCTATCTGAGCCAGGCTTTCGACGACCTACCGAAAGTGCAAGGCAGCCAGAGCGCCTGACGCGCGCGCTGCGCGCCGGCCGCCGAGCCGGCTCAAGTTGGCGCCCCGGCGGCCGCTATATTGGCCATCGAGCAAGCGCAGACGGAGAAGGCGTCGTGGCCCTAGCCCCCAATCACAAACTGGCCGCCTATCAGAGCATTTCGGCCCATGGCGGTGTGGCCGCCGCCGATCCGCATCGCCTGGTGCTGATGCTGATGGACGGTGCCACCGAGCGGCTGGCGATTGCCCGCGGCTGTCTCGAACGCAACCAGCGCGGCGATATCGCACGCAAGGCGCAAGCGCTCACACAGTGCATGCGCATCATCGCAGAGCTGCGCGGCAGCCTCAATCTTGCGCAGGGCGGTCCGCTGGCGCAGAACCTGAGCGAGCTGTACGAGTACATGCTGCGCCAGCTGCTGCGCGCCAATGCCGAGAGCCAACTGGGCTACATCAACGAGGTGGCGGGGCTGATGGGCGAGATCCGCAGCGCCTGGATCGCGATCGGCCCGCAGGTACGTGCGCAGCCCCCGCAGGGCACCTGAGCCGCGCCACGCGCCACGGCAGCTGCGCCGCGACGTGTTTGTGAGACAGCGCTCGCTGGCGCGGCGGGGGGTAGGTAAAATGTCCAGCGTGACTGACAGCGCCGATACCGTGAGCGTCGATACCGTGGTGCTCTACAACGAGCTCGCCTACCACGATGTGTTACCGGTGCAGTGGTGCTCGCGCGAGTATCCGCTGAACCGCTTCGAGCTGGTCGGGCTGGAGGAGTCGAACCTGCTGCTGCTGCAGGCCTGCGTCGCGCTGGAGGAAAAGCCGATACGCGACCATGGCGAGGACGCGGGCCCGCTCGCGGGCGAGCTGGCGCGGCTGGATTTCAAGCTGAACCTGGTACTGCAGCTGCTGGGCAGGCTGGTGCTCAAGGAGCGCATGCCGCCGGGCACCACCATCCGGTTCAATGCCCAGGGCGCATCCTGGACCGCGGTCGGGGTCGTGCCTGCAACCGGCGATCGCGGCGTGCTGCGGATCCACCTGCACGGCTCGCTGCCGCAGCCGCTGGAGCTGGTGAGCATCATCAGCGGCGTGGACGGCGCACTGGTGAAGGCCCGTTTCGAGGATCTTCCCGACCCCGTGGCCGAGCTCATCCAGCGCCTGGCCTTTCTGCGCCACCGGCAGGATGTCGCCGACGCGCGCAAGTCCCGCGACCCCGCGACGTCCTAACTGCGCATCAGCGGCGCGCCGTCCGCGGCGGGTTTTGTGAAGCGGGGCACAGGACCGTACGGCGCCCCGGGTTATGGTTAATTAACTTTTTCCATCACCCACCATCGTCATGACGGCGAGCGCTCTTCCAGCAATGCAGTCCTTCGCCCACGCGCATCTGGACCAGTTCCTGTTCGAGAATTTCTTCCGCGGCAGACGCGACGGCGTATTCGTCGACGTCGGCGCAAGGGACGGACGCAGGCTCAGCAACTCGCTGTTCTTCGAGCGCTCCCTGGGCTGGAGAGGCCTGTGTGTCGAGCCGCGGCCCGACGACTTCTCGCAGCTGGTCGCACAGCGCCGCTGCATCTGCGAGCAGGCGCGAGTGGGCGGCCGGGACAGTGGAACCGACGGGACGGTTCCGGTCAGGGATCTGTCTTCGCTGCTGGAGCAGCATTCACTGCTGCAGATCGACTATTGCTCGATCGACACCGGCGGGAGCGAGCTCGCGGTGATCGAGGGACTCGATCCGGGCCGGTTCGCGATCCGCGTGCTCAGCGTGCACAACGGCCAGGCGGACCAGAGGATCGGCGGCGTGCTGGCGGACCGCGGCTATGATTTCGTCGGCGACCTCGGTGGAAACTGGGTATTCACGCGCCGCGACGTGCGGCGTCTGGCGCGCACCAGCGTCGTGTGCGCGGTGTGGCACGGCGATCCGGAACGTGCGCGGCTGCTCGAGGGACACGCCGCCAATCTCGCCTGCCAGAGCGTGCCGGTCGAGCGGGTGTACGTGTTCGACGATGCCGACGAGCCGCCGCTTTCGGTTGCGGGCCGAAAGGTGGTGGTGCACGAGCAGCTGAGCATCTACCAGGCGTGGAATGTCGCCCTGGCGCTGGTCGCCACGCCGTTCGTGATGAACCTGAACCTCGATGACCGGCTCGCGCCCGACGCCGTCGAACGGCTGGAAGGAGCGCTGCTGCGCGAGGGCGCTGCGCTGGCGGCGGGAGACTGGCGCGTGTGTTACTCGCAACAGGAGACCGACGCGGTCGAACGCTGCTTTCCGGCCGAGCGGCTGCCGTTCGTGCGCGACTGGCCGCCGCGGCACGGCACCTGCACGCGTCTGGGCACGGACCTGCGCGGGACCTTGGGCCCCGCCACGCTGTGGCGCATGGACGCGCACATCGGCGCCCCGCGCTATCCCTGGAGACTGTCGGACGGAACGGTTCTCAAGGTTGCCGGCGACGTCGGCTGGTGGCAGGTGGTCACGCAGCACCTGAAAAAAAAGGTCGCGCGTGTGCCCGAAATCATCGGCAACTATCACAGTCATCCCGCCAGCCAGGCGGAGTTCCGGGGTGATCAGCCAGAGCTCACGCTGATGAACACGCTCGGCATCAGCCTGCTCTGACGGCCAGAGGAATTCCCGTGGGCAAGCGTCATGCACAACACTCGCGCAAGCCGCCCGGCGGCCCGGCGTCCGTGCCGCTGCCCCTGCAGCAGGCCTGGGCGCTCTACGGCCGCGGGGAGTGGAGGCGCGCGGAGCCCCTATGCCGCCTGCTGCTGCGCTCGCAACCCCGACACTTCGGCGCGCTGACGCTGCTCGGGGTCATCGCCGCGCAGACGCGCCGCGCCGACGAGGCGGCGGCGCTGCTGGGGCAGGCGGCAGGCGTGGCCGCGCACGACGCTACGGCACACAACAACTACGGTAACGCGCTGCGCGAGCTGGGACGGCCCGAGCAGGCGCTGCACAGCTATGAGCGGGCGCTGGCGCTACGGTGTGATTATGCCGATGCGCACTACAACCGCGCCCTCACCTGGTACGCGCTCGGACGTCACGACGAGGCACTCGCCGGCTACGATCGGGCGCTGGCGTTGAAACCCGATTACGCCGCCGCGTACAACAACCGCGGCGTGGCGCTGCGGGGAATGGGGCGGCTGGACGAGGCACTGCGCGACTTCGACCGGGCCGTGGCGCTCGACCCGCAGCACGCCGGCGCGTACAACAATCGCGGCGTCACGCTGCAGCAGATCGGCCGCCTCGAGGAGGCGCTGGCGAGCTACGGTCGCGCGCTCGCCCTGGACCCGAACGATGCGGACGCGCTGCGGAATCAGGGCAGCGCGCTGTGGCAGTCCGGCTCGTTCGATGCAGCCATGGACAGCTATCGCCGGGTCCTGCGCCTCGAGCCTGCCGATGCGCAGGCCCACAACGGGCTCGGCATGGCGCTGCAACTGGCCGGAGAGCCGGCGGCGGCGCTGGAGAGCTTCGAGCGCGCCGTGGCAGCCGATCCGCAGTATGCACAAGCGCACTACCACCTGGGCAACCTGCTGCGCGAGCGCGGGCAGCTCGAGCGGGCCCTGCAGAGCTACGACCACGCGCTCGCGGCCAGACCGGACCATGCCGAGACCTACAACTATCGCGGCGCCATTCTGCACGAGCTGGGACGCGTGGAGGAGTCGCTGAGCAGCTACGCGCGGGCCTTACAGTTGAGTCCGACGACGCCGGGGCTGTACGGGATCTGGCTGGGCGCGAAGATGCAGGTGTGCGACTGGAGCGGCCTGGGTGCCGAGATATCGAAGCTGGAGGCGGGGGAGGGGAAGGGCATCGCGACACCCTTCAATGTCTTGACCCTCATCGATTCACCCGCCCTGCAGCGGCGCACTGCCGAGCGTTGGGCCGAGCACACCCTGCCTGCCAGCCGACCGCTGCCGCCGATCGGCCGGCGGGAACGCAGCGGCCGGATCCGGATCGGCTACTACTCCGCGGATTTCTACCGTCATGCGACCGTGATCCTGGCCGTGGAGCTGTTCGCCGGGCACGACCGGAGCAAATTCGAAACCGTCGCTTTCCGCTTCGGCTCGCGTCCGGATGATGACGTCACGCACAGCCTGCGCGGGGCATTCGATCGCTTCATCGACATGCGCGAGCGTTCCGATCTGGACATCGCGCGCCTGTCGCGCGAGCTGGGGATCGACATCGCGGTCGACCTGAAGGGCTTCACGCAGCACAGCCGCTGCGGCATCTTCGCCCATCGCGCCGCCCCGCTGCAGGTCAACTATCTCGGCTTCCCGTGCACGATGGGTGCACCGTACATCGACTACCTGGTCGCGGACCGCACGCTGATCCCGGAGGACAGCCGGCGGTACTACGCGGAGAAGATCGTCTACCTGCCCGACTGCTACCAGGTCAATGGCCGAGGACGCCTGATCGCCGAGCGCCGCTGGTCCCGTGCGCAGCTCGGGCTGCCACCGCAGGGATTCGTGTTCTGCTGCTTCAACAACGTCTACAAGATCACCCCGGAGATGTTCGATGTCTGGATGCGCGTGCTCAGGCGCGTCGAGGGCAGCGTGCTGTGGCTGCTGGACGGCGGCCAGGCCGCCGCCACCAACCTGCGGGCGGCCGCCCAGGCCAGGGGTGTCGCGGCCACGCGGCTGGTGTTCGCGCCGAAGATGGCGCTGCCGGAGCATCTGGCGCGCCACCGCGCGGCGGACCTGTTTATCGACACGCTGCCGTGCAATGCCCACACCACCGCGAGCGACTCGCTGTGGGCCGGGCTGCCAGTGGTTACCCAGGCTGGTGAATCATTCGCTGCCCGCGTCGCGGCCAGCCTGCTCATCACCGTCGGGTTACCGGAGCTGGTGACCCGCACGGCCGCCGAATACGAATCGCTGCTCGTGAGCCTGGCGACGGACCCCGCCCGATTGGCGCAGATCCGCGGCCGGCTCGAGCACAACCGGCTGCACGGTCCGCTGTTCGATGTGCGGCGCTACACACGCAACCTGGAAAGCGCCTACGAGCAGATGTACGAGCGGCTGCACGCCGGCCTCGCACTGGAGCACATCCATGTCAGTTAACCCGCAGAACATGACCTGTCAGGACACGGTCCTGATCGACACCGTACGGTACGGTACGATAGAGCTTGCCGTCATCATCCGGGCGGCCTACGTGCGCCCGGGAATCACGTTCCTGACTCCGAACGATTACTCGCAGCAGCTCGGCTACATGAACCGCCCGGCCGGCTATCGCATCGCCGCGCACATACACAACGCGGTGCCGCGCGCGGTCGTGTTCACGCGCGAGGTGCTGTTCGTCAAATCCGGGCGCATGCGGGCAGACTTCTACACCGATGAGCATACGTACGTGGAGAGCAGGATCCTGTGCGCCGGCGACGTCATCCTGCTGGCCGCCGGCGGCCATGGCTTCGAGATGCTCGAAGATACCGAGGTCATCGAGGTCAAGCAGGGTCCGTACGCGGGCGACGGGGACAAGACGATGCTCGAGCCGGTGGCGCGCGGCCGGATCCGTCTGCGCGACTGATCCATGGCGCGCATCGAGTCCATGCCGCGCGATGAGTTCATCGCGGTCAACCAACCGCTGCTCGACGGCAACGAGGGCAGGTATCTGCAGCAATGCCTCGATGACGGCTGGATCTCCTCCGAGGGACCATTCGTCAGGCAGTTCGAGCAGGCTCTCTCCAGGCGGGTGAATCGCAAGTGGGGCGTGGCCGTGTGCAACGGCACCGCGGCTCTGGACGCGGCGATCGAGGCGCTCGGCATAGGCCCGGGCGATGAGGTCATCATGCCGGCGTTCACCATCATTTCCTGCATCGGCCAGATCGTGCGCAGCGGCGCGCGGCCCGTGCTGGTCGACAGCGACGCGCGCACCTGGAACATGGACGTGAGCCAGATCGAGGGCAGGATCACCGCACGCACCAAGGCCATCATGCTGGTGCACGTCTACGGTCTGCCGGCCGATGTCGATCCGGTGCTGGATATCGCGCGGCGGCACGGGCTGTACGTGCTGGAGGACGCGGCGCAGATGCATGGGCAGACCTATCGTGGCCGGCCCTGCGGCAGCTTCGGCGACATCAGCATCTTCAGCTTCTACCCCAACAAGCTCGTCACGACCGGCGAGGGCGGCATGATCGTGACGAACGATGATGAGCTGGCCGAGCGCTGCCGCAGCTTGCGCAATCTGTGCTTCCAGGAAGGGAAGAGATTCGTGCACGAGCGGCTGGGCTGGAATCTGCGCATGAGCAACCTGCAGGCCGCAGTGGGGGTGGCGCAGCTGGAGCGTCTGGATGAGTTCACGCAGCGCAAACGGCAGATGGGCCAAAGCTACGACCAGTCGCTGTCGGGTGTAACCGGGCTGCAGCTGCCACTGGCGCGCACCGACTACGCGGAGAACATCTACTGGGTATACGGCCTGGTGCTGGACGAAGCGGTGAGTCTGGACGCCGCGGAGGCCATCGGGCGGCTCGCCGCCCTCGGGGTGGGCTGCCGGCCGTTCTTCTGTCCGATGCATCAGCAGCCGGTGCTCAGGAACCTGGGTCTCTTCGCCGGCGAGACCTACCCGGTCGCAGAGCGGCTGTACCGCAGGGGCTTCTACGTTCCGAGCGGCCTGGCGCTCACGCAGCCGCAGATGCGGCGGGTGGCCGAAGCGGTCAGGAGCGTCCTGGAATGACCGGCGTCTTCGAGGCCTATGCCGCCTATTATGACCTGCTCTATCGCGATAAGGACTATCCCGGCGAGTCGCGCTACGTACAGTCCCTGCTGAAGCGGCACGGGCTCGAAGCGGGTGCCCTGCTGGAGCTGGGCTGCGGGACCGGCAAACACGCCGACCAGCTCGCCCGGCTCGGCTATCGCGTGCATGGCGTCGACAGCAGTGCGGCCATGGTGGAGCGGGCCCGAGAGAGCGTGCCTGCCGACCTGCGCGCGCGCCTGCGGTTCGAGACCGGTGATGCGCGCTCGGCGCGCCTGGCAGAGGCCTTCGATGCCGTCATCTCGCTCTTTCACGTCGCCAGCTATCAGAGCTCCAATGAGGATCTGGCCGCGATGTTCGCGACGGCTGGCGCTCATCTGAAGTCCGGCGGTCTGTTCGTATTCGATTTCTGGTACGGCCCCGGCGTGTTGACGGTTCCTCCGTCGACGCGGGTCAAGCGTCTGGAGGACGAGGATCTGGTCGTTACCCGGATTGCCGAGCCCACGCTGCAGCCAAACCGGAACATCGTGGATGTTCGCTACACCGTGCTGGTGAAGCGCCGTTCGACCGGCGAAACTTTCGAGTTTGAGGAAACGCACCGGATGCGGTACCTGTTCCTGCCGGAACTCGAGCTGATGCTGCAGGCGTCGGGGCTGCAGGTGCTGCACGCCGAACGTTGGATGTCGGGAGAGCTGGATCTCACCAGCTGGCTCGGGGTCATCGTCGCCCGCAGGGGCGCCCCGGCGGACCATCGCCGGGAGGATGCCGCGTGAGGGTGCTGTTCGTCGATAACCCGTTTTCGCGACCGACGGACGGCGGCGGCTACACGTTCCAGCAGCTGCTGCTCGCCGGTCTGAAGCGCATGCGCAGCAACCACGAGTGCTCCTACGTCCAGCCGGAGCCGCACAAAGGAGTGGTGCAGGCGCTGGTGGTGAAGAACCAGATCGATTTCGTGTGGTTCATGTCGGGCTACTACGAGCCGGTGGAGGTCCCGTTCGCCGCCACCGTGTGGGATCTGGGCCATCGGCAGATGCCCTGGTTCCCGGAGCTGTCACTGAGCGGCTGGACTTTCGAGCAGCGCGAGCAGCATTACCGTCACGTGCTGCCGCGCGCGAGCATCGTGGTCACCGGCAACGCCGCCGGCGCACGCGCCGTCAGCGGCTTCTACCAGGTGGCACCGCAGAACATCCGGGAAATTCCGCTGCCGGTCGACGCCGCGGCGCTGCAGGAGATGGTCGCGGACAGCGGCGTGATTCACGCCTGGGCGCTGACGCCTTCGCAGTATCTGCTCTACCCGGCGCAGTTCTGGCCGCACAAGAATCACATCACGCTGGTCGACATGCTCTCGCTGCTGCATGGCTCCGGCAGACGCCTCAAGCTGGTATTCAGCGGCAGCGACAAGGGCAATCGCGCCCACGTGGAGCGCTACGTGGCGCAACGCGGGTTACAGGACAGCGTGGTCTTCACCGGCTTCGTCGACGCCGGGCTGCTGCAGCAACTATACCTGAACGCCTTTGCGATGATTTTTGCCTCGACGATGGGTCCGGACAACCTGCCGCCGCTCGAGGCAATGGCGCTGCGCTGTCCGGTCATCTGCGCCGACTTCGACGGGGCGCGCGAGCAGCTGGGCTCGGCCGCGCTGCTGTTCGAGCCGCTGGACGCGCATGAGGCGGCTGCACACGTGCTCGAGCTCGACGATGCGCAGTTGCGCCAGCAATTGCTCGCCGAGGGACTGCGTGTGGTGCAGGGGCGTACCCCCACCGAATACGTCCGCAAGATCAACGACGCACTGGACCGCTTCGCCCCCTGGCGCAGGCTCTGGGGACCCTGCAATTCGTATCGGCATCCCACGTAGGCCCCGGCATCGGCCCGGGTAGTCGTCGACCCCGGCCGGCGCGGGGAATTCTTTAGCCGGTTGAGCCCCGGTGTGGGCAATTTGCGACGCCGTGCTCAGATCCGATGTGACGAAAGCCCATCCCTTTCCATAAGGCGGCCCCTAGGCTGTTGTTCCAGGGACAGCGAGGGAATAACAACACATGGCTGAAACGGCCGCTTTGGCGCTCGGCAGCGCCGAGGTACGCAGCAATCAGGACTCATCGGCCGCGATCTGGCCGACCGGGACGTCGGCGGCGATCCGCCACGTCAACGAATTGATCCGCCAGGTGGCTGCGTTCGACAGCAACGTGCTGATCCTCGGGGAATCGGGTACCGGCAAGGAAGTGGTCGCGCGGGCGGTGCACGCGGCTTCCCCGCGACGGCGGCGCGCGTTCGTGCCGATCAACTGCGGCGCGATTCCCTCGGAGCTGCTGGAGAGCGAGCTGTTCGGGCACGAGAAGGGCGCTTTCACCGGCGCGCTGACGGCGCGCAAGGGACGCTTCGAGATGGCCGAGGGCGGCACCGTGTTCCTGGACGAGATCGGCGACATGAACCCGGCCATGCAGGTCAAGCTGCTGCGGGTGCTGCAGGAGCGGGTGTTCGAGCGCGTCGGCAGCTGTGTCTCGCAGCGCTGCGACGTGCGCATCATCGCAGCCACCCATCGCAATCTGGAGGAGGCGATCGTCAAGGGCACGTTCCGCGAGGATCTGTATTACCGCCTCAACGTGGTGCCGATCGAGATGCCGGCGCTGCGTGAGCGCGGCGCGGATCTGCCGGAACTGATCGGCGCGCTGGCCGAGCGCATCGCCGAGGCCGGCCGGCCGCAAGTGCAGTTCAGCGCCGCGGCGCTCGCCGCACTGCAGTCCTATCGCTGGCCCGGCAACGTGCGCGAGCTCGGCAACCTGATCGAGCGCATGGCCGTGCAATGTGGCCGGCGCGCGGTGACGGTCGCCGACCTGCCGGCGCGCTACCGGCCGGCCGACTGGGAGAGTGCGCGCGACACCCCGACGCCCGAGACGCTGATCGCCTCGGTGTCGGCCGCGGCACTGCTCGATCCGGCACTGTCGGCCTGGATCACGGGCCGCGGCGCGGGCGCCAGCCGGGATGAGGAGGTCCAGCTACCCGGCGATGAGCAGGATGCGGGCGAGGACAGCGGCACGGCCGAGAACCACGGTGCAGTCGATGACTCCGAAATGACTGCGGGCGAGCCCGCGGCGATGGACCCGGCGCTGGCAGATCAGCTGCTGGAGCAAATCCCGAACGGCTTCGACCTGCGCAACTATCTCGAATCCCTCGAGCAGCGCTTGATCGAGCGGGCGATGCAGTCGGCCGGCGGCACGGTGGCGCAGGCCGCGCGGCTGCTGGGGCTGCGCCGCACGACGTTGGTGGAGAAGCTGCGCAAGTACTCGAGCGACCCGACGGTGTCGGGAAGTTGACGGCCTGCGCCGCGACCACGAGGGGGCGCTGTGACTGGCATCACGCTTTGCCGTCGGCATGCAAATTGCTGATAGGTCCTTCGGCAAATCGAACTGAAGGCCGTGGTCTTGTCCGCATCAGCATCAGCAGAGCATCCCGCCGCCGGTGAGGCGACTCCCTCAGGCCCGGGCGCACCGGTACGCCGGCATGTGCCCGGCGTCTACGATCCGGTCGCCTGCGCCGCCGTGTCGTGCCGATTGATGGAGCTGGCGCGGCGCGTGGCGCGCAGCGAGTGCACGGTGCTGATCGCCGGGGAATCGGGCACCGGCAAAGAAGTCCTGGCGCGCTACATCCACCATCACTCGCCGCGCGCCGCCAACGGCTTCGTGGCGGTCAACTGTGCGGCCATTCCCGAGAACATGCTCGAGGCGCTGCTGTTCGGCTGGGAGCGCGGCGCCTTCACAGGCGCGCACGCGGCGCATGAGGGCAAATTCGAGCAGGCGCAGGGCGGCACGCTGCTGCTGGACGAAGTCACCGAGATTCCGCTGTCGCTGCAGGCGAAGCTGCTGCGGGTGCTGCAGGAGCGCGAAGTCGAGCCGCTCGGCGCGCGCGCTGCGGTCACGCTGGACGTGCGCGTGATCGCCACCACCAACCGGCGGCTGCGCGCGGAAGTCGCCGGCGGGCGTTTCCGCGAGGATCTCTATTATCGTCTCAACGTGTTTCCGCTCGAACCGCTGCCGTTGCGCCGGCGGCGCGAGGACGTGCTGCCGCTGGCCATGCGGCTGCTGGGAGTGCACAGCCGCCCCGGCGGGCGCATTCCGGCGCTGCATCCGCAGGCCGCGCAGCGGCTGCTGACCTATGCGTGGCCCGGCAACGTACGCGAGCTCGAGAACGTCATGCAGCGAGCACTGGTGCTGTGCGACGGCGACCTGATCCGCGAGGCGCACATCGTGTTCGAACCGATGGGGGGCGAGGTTGCGGACGACGCAGAGGCGGCGGTTGCCGCGCCCGCTGCGCCCAGCGACGGAGCACTGGCCGAGTCGCTGGCGCTGATCGAGCAGAAGCTGATCCTGCAGGCGCTGCGCACGCACGAGTGCCGTGACCGCGCCGCCGCGCACCTCGGGATCAGTCCGCGCACGCTGCGCTACAAGTTGGCGCGGCTGCGCGCGGCCGGCGTGCAGCTCGGCGGGATCGCAGAGCTTGCGGCCTGTGCCGCCGATGGGAGTCGCACATGAGCGGGATGTCGATCGACCAGGTGCTCTCGCAGATCCGCTCGCTGTCGGCGCAGGCGGGTCCCGGCTTCAACGGCAACGCCGGTGCGCTCGCGGACCTGCGCGGCGCGGCCGGCGCCTCCGGCGCGCTGGGCGCGAGCGCCGATAGCGGCGCCGCTGCGGCGGCCGGAGGCAGCCAGGGAACAGGATTCGCGCAGATGCTCAAGCAGGGCATCGACGCGGTCAACTCGACCCAGCAGAAGGCCGACGCACTCGGCAACGCGTGGGAGCGCGGCGTGCCGGGCGTGGATCTTGCGAGCGTGATGATCGAGACACAGAAGGCCTCGGTGTCGTTCCAGGCGTTGGCTCAAGTGAGAAACCGCCTGATCAGCGTCTACCAAGACATCATGAACATGTCGATCTGACAAGCGATGGTAAGGGTGCATGGCGACTAATTCGGCAACAGCTTTCGCGAACGGACTGGGCTTGAACCTGCGGCCGCTGCTGCTGCTGCTGGGCATCGCCGGGGCGGTGGCGGTCGGCGTGACGGTGGTGATGTGGTGGAAAGGCCCGGACTGGAGTCTGCTGTACGGCAGTCTGTCCGATGCCGACGAGAGCAGCGTGGTGCAGGCACTGCAGACCGCCGGCATCCAGTACAAGCTCGACGACGCCAACGGCGCGGTGATGGTGCCGGCCGAGCGCGTGCACGACGCGCGGCTGCAGCTCGCCGCGCAGGGGCTGCCCGCAGGCAAGACCGACGGGTTTGCACTGATCAGCAAGGACCCCGGCTTCGGCGTCAGCCAGTTCATGGAGAACGCCCGCTATCAGTATGCTCTCGAGAGCGAGCTGCAGCAGACCATCGCATCGCTGCAGGCGGTGCAGGCGGCGCGCGTGCAGCTGGCGCTGCCGCAGCAGTCGGCCTTCATCAGCGACCGCCGTCCGGCGAGTGCCTCGGTGCTGCTGCAGCTGCGTGCCGGGCGCAGGCTCGCACCCGAGCAGGTGTCGGCGATCGTGCACCTGGTGGCCTCGAGCGTGCCGGAGCTCGATGCCGATAACGTTACCGTGGTGGATCAGGAGGGACGGCTGCTGTCGTCCCCGAAGAGCGGCGATGCAGCGGTCGCCTCGGCGCAGTTCGACGCCGAGCATCGCATCGAGGACAGCTACTCGCAGCACATCGAGGAGCTGCTCACGCCGCTGGTCGGTCCCGGACGGGTCAGCGCGCAGGTCACGGTGGACCTCGACTCAGACGCTACCGAGCAGGCGAGCGAGCAATATCAGCCCAACAGCGCCGTGGTGCGCAGTGAGCAGACCTCCGAGCAGGTGAGCGTACCGGGCAGCGGCAGCGGCGGCGTGCCGGGCGCGCTCACCAATCAACCGCCTGCGGGCGGCACGATTGCGCCGGCCGCCAAGCCCGCTGCGCGCGCCCCCGCTGCTGCTGCGGTTGCGGGAGCGGCGGCAGTGGCCACCGGCGCCACCGCCGCGGGCACCGCGGCCGACACGTCCAGCGCGTCCTCCACGGCCGGAGCGGTGCCCGAGGACACTTCCAAACAGAGCACACGCAATTACGAGATCGACCGCACGGTCAGCTACTCGCGCCAGCCGGCCGGCCGCATCAAGCGCCTGACGGTGGCGGTGCTGGTCGACAACGTGCGCCAGACGGGCAAGGACGGCAAGGTCACGCAACGGCCGCTCAGCCAGGCGGAGCTCGACAACATCACGCGTCTGGTCAAGGATTCGGTCGGGTTCGATCAGGCGCGCGGCGACAGCGTCAACGTCGTCAACGAGCCGTTCCTGGAGCAGACCGAGGTGCTCGCGCCCGTCGTGGTGCCGCTGTGGCAGCGGCCGTGGGTGCAGGGTGCCGCGCGCCTGGTGCTTGGGGCGCTGGTGCTGGTGGCACTGGCGCTGGGAGTGCTGCGCCCGCTGATCAAGAACCTGGCGAGCCATGCTGTCGGCCAGCCGGTGACGGCACAGATTGGCGTGGACGCGACCGGCAGCAGTGACGGTGCCGGCGGCGGGACGGACGCGGGGACGCATCCGCCCGGCCACCAGCTCGCCTATGAACAGCAGATCGTGCAGGCGCGCAACCTCGTGACACAGGATCCCAAGCGCGTCGCGCAGGTCGTCAAGACCTGGGTCGCAGAGCAATGAGGATCACGCAGCCATGAGCGAGGCGCAGGCGGCTCGCGCCGGCGTGGATCGCGCGGCGATCCTGCTGCTCGCGCTGGGCGAGCAGGATGCGGCGCAGGTGCTCAAGTACCTCGACAGCCGCGACGTACAGCGGGTCGGCGCGGCGATGGCGCAGCTGACCGGCGTATCGCGCCAGGAGGTCTCGAGCGTGCTGTCGAGCTTCGCCGTCAACGTCGAACAGCAGACCTCGCTCGGCGTGGGCACCGACGACTACATCCGCAACGTGCTCATCGGGGCGCTGGGGCCGGAGAAGGCGACCGCCATCATCGAGCGCATCCTCAGCGGCCGCAGCAGCCGCGGACTGGAGGCGCTGAAGTGGATGGAGCCGCGCGCGGTCGCCGGGATGCTGCGCCACGAGCATCCGCAGATCATCGCGATCGTGCTGTCGTACCTGGAGTCCGAGCACGCCGCGCAGGTGCTGATGCAGCTGCCGGAGGCGACGCGGGCCGACGTGCTGATGCGGATCGCCACCCTCGGCGGCGTGCACCCCAATGCGCTCAGCGAGCTGGATGAAGTGTTGGAGAAGCAGTTCGCCAGCACCAGTGCCGGCAACTCGGCTGCAGGTTTCGGCGGCCCGAAGGCCGCGGCCGAGATCCTCAACCTGGTTGGCAGCGCGCAGGAGGGACCGCTGATCGCGCAGATCGCCAAGACCGACGAGGCGCTCAGCCAGAAGCTGCAGGACCTGATGTTCGTGTTCGAGGACCTGCTCGAGGTCGATGACCGCGGCATGCAGGAGCTGCTGCGCGAGGTGCCGGGCGACAAGCTGATCATCGCGCTCAAGGCGGCGGACGAGGAACTGAAGCAGAAGTTCTTCAAGAACATGTCGGAGCGCGCCGCCCAGATGATGAAGGATGACCTGGAGGCGCGCGGACCGGTGCGGCTCTCGGAGGTCGAGGCGGCGCAGAAGGAAATTCTGGTCACCGCGCGGCGCATGGCCGACGAGGGGCGCCTGGCTCTGGGCGGCAAGGGCGGCGAAACCTATGTCTGAGACGGCGCGCGCGTCGACCTGGGAGCTGCCGTCGCTCGGCGGCCCGGTGCTGCCGCTGCGCCGGCGCGAGGCGGATCTCACGCCGATCGAGCGCGAGGCGTGGGAGCGCGGCCACGAGCAGGGACGCGAGGCCGGGCTGGTGGCGGCCGAGCAGCACTCGCGCGCGGCCGCCGCCGAGATCGAACGGCGGGTGCAGCAGCTGCAGGGGATCCTCGAGTTCATGGTCAAGCCGCTGGCCGACCTCGACCACGAGGTGCAGCGCCAGCTCGCGACACTGGCCGGTGCGATCGCGCGCCAGATCGTGCGGCGCGAGCTCAAGATGCACCCCGATGAGATCGTCGCGGTGGTGCGCGAGACGTTGGCGCTACTGCCGGCAAGTGCACGCGAGGTGCGCGTGCAGCTGCACCCCGACGATGCCGAGCTGGTGCGCACGCGCCTGCCTGCCGCCGCCGGCGAGCGCGCGTGGAGCATCGTGGAGGACCCGGTGCTCGCGCGCGGCGGCTGCCGCGTGACCAGCAGCAGCTCGACCATCGATGCGCAGCTCGAGCATCGCCTGGGCGCGGCGATTGCGGCCGTGCTCGGCGATGAGCGCGGCACGGTGAGCGCGCCCGACGCATCGGCCGGCGCAGCCGCGGACCCGGGCGCGCCGGCGCCGCAGTCCCCTGCGGCATGAGTACGCTGGCCCAGACCCATGCGGCGCGCTGGACGCGGGCGCTGGCCGCATACGAGCGGCGGCTCGCGCGCGTGCCGCCGCTGCCGGTGGCCGGGCGCTTGACGCGCATGGTCGGTCTGACGCTGGAGGCGGAGGGCTGCCAGGCCGCGATCGGCGATCGCTGCGAGATCGTCAGCGCCGGCGATACCCACATCGAGGCCGAGGTGGTCGGTTTCTCCGGAGAGCGGCTGTTCCTGATGCCGACCGGCGACCTGCACGGCATGAAGCCCGACGCGCGCGTGTTGCCGCGCGGCCAGGCGGGCACCGTGCGCGTCGGTCCGGCACTGCTCGGCCGCGTGGTCGACGGCGCCTGCCGCCCGCTCGACGGCCACGGTCCGGTCGAGACCGAGACCAGCATTCGGCTGACCGGACGGCCGATCAATCCGCTGCTGCGACAGCCGATCACGCAGGCGCTGGACGTCGGGGTGCGCGCCATCAACGGTCTGCTCACGGTCGGACGCGGCCAGCGCATCGGCCTGTTCGCCGGCAGCGGCGTCGGCAAGAGCGTGCTGCTGGGCATGATGGCGCGCTACACGGCCGCGGATGTGATCGTGGTCGGACTGATCGGCGAGCGCGGCCGCGAGGTGAAGGAGTTCATCGAGCGCATCCTGGGTAAGGCAGGGCTGGCACGCTCGGTCGTGGTGGCGACACCGGCCGATTATCCGCCGCTGATGCGGCTGCACGGCGCGTGGCTCGCGACCGCGATCGCCGAGTACTTCCGCGACCGCGGCCGCAACGTGCTGCTGATCATGGACTCGCTGACGCGTTTCGCGCAGGCGCAGCGCGAGATCGCGCTGGCGATCGGTGAGGCGCCCGCCACCAAGGGCTACCCCCCCTCTGTGTTCGCGCGGCTGCCGCAGCTGGTCGAGCGCGCCGGCAACGGGGTGGCCGGGGAGGGCTCGATCACCGCGTTCTACACCGTGCTGGCGGAAGGCGACGATCAGAACGACCCGATCGTCGATGCCGCGCGCGCGATCCTGGACGGGCACGTGGTGCTGGCGCGACGCATCGCCGAGGGCGGCCGCTATCCGGCGATCGATATCGAGGCCTCGGTCAGCCGTGTGATGCACGACATCGTGTCCGCACAGGAGCTCGCGCTGGCGCGGCGGCTGCGGCAGACGGCTGCTGTCTACGAGCACAACCGCGATCTGATCGCGATCGGCGCCTACCAGCGCGGCAGCGATCCGCGCATCGATGGCGCGATCGCGCGCTGGCCGCAGATCGAGACGTACCTGCGCCAGGACATGCATGAGCGCGTGAACCTGGCCGCGAGCGTGGCACAGCTGGCCGCCACGATGGCCGATGGTCCTGCCGACGCACCAGCCCCCAAGCCGAAGTCGGCGCTCGACAAGTAGGGCGCATGCGCGCCATTGAAGCAAGGATCACGGGAGAACAACGCCAGTGAAGCGATCAAAACGCCTGGAGCCGGTACACGCGCTGATGAGCGAGACCGAGCGCGAGTGCGCGGTGCGGCTGGCCGGAATGCAGGCACGACTGCAGGAGGCCGAGCGCCGCTGCCAGGAGCTCAAGCGGTATCTGAGCGAATATCAAAGCGCGTTCCGAACGCGCGCCAAGGCGGGCATCGGTGTGCGCGGAATGCGTGATTACCAGACCTTCATTGCACGCCTGGGAGAGGCGGTGCAGCAGCAGCACGGGGTAATCGAGCAGCTCGGCCGCGACTGCGAGCAGGCGCGGGCACAGTGGCGGCAGGCCGCGGTGCGCAAGAACGCGGTGGGCAAGGTGATCGCCAGCGCCCGTACCGAGGACCAGCAGCTCGAGGCGCGCCGCGTGCAGAGCGAAATCGACGAGCGCGCGCAGCGGCTCGGAGGCGCGCGCTGATGTCTGCCCGGGCCGGCGGCACCTCGCCGATGCGCTCGAGCGTGCCGGTCGCGTCCGGATCGGGCGGGAGCGGCGCCGCGGGCGCAAGCGGCGCCAGCACCGCTGTCGGGGCCGATCCTCAGCAGCATTTTTCCTCGGCGCTCGCCGCCGCGTCCCGCGACCAGACCGATACCGGAGCGCACGGCAATGGCGACGGTCAGGCGGCGCCGGCCGCCACGGGCGGTTCGAGCAGCCGCGGCACGGCCGCTGCTGTCCGCGAGGGCCAAACAGCCAATGCGCCGCCCCGTGCGCAAAGTTCCGGCGCGGCGACTGACAACCCCGGCGCGGCGCATCGTGTCGGCGCGCGCGGCCGCTCCGGTGGCGGTGGCGCCGCGGGGGCAGCGGGGGCAGCGGGCCTGAAGGGCACCGGCTCTGCCGGCGTGCCTGTGCAGGCGGAGGGGACCCAGGTCGTGAGCCAGCAGTTTGCGGGGACGCAGGCGGCGGGCGATGTCGCTGCCCTCCTCCAGGATGCGGATGCGGACGATGAGTCGCAGTCGGGAGCAGGCGCCGCGAGCGGGAATGATGCACTGGCGTCGGGGCACCCGACCGGTGGCGCCGCTGCCCAGGGCGCGTCCGGCAAGAGCGCAAGCAAGAGCAAGACGCAGCAGGTACAGGGTGATGGCGGCTCGGGGCTGACCGCGGGCGAGCTGGCGGCGCTGGCGGCATGGCTCGGCGCCGCACCGGCCGTGAGCGATACGTCGGGCAGTGCGGCCACGCCTGCCGATGCGGACAACGCGGACGCGGACGCGGGGGCGGATGCCGCGGTCACCGGTGTGAGTAGCGGCGGCGGCAGCGGCAGCGGTGCGACGGGCGCTTCGGGTGCGATGGGCGCTGCGGGTGCTGCGACCGCCGGCGGAGCCGGTGCGCTCGCGCGCAGCATTGCCGGCGCGGCGGCGGCCACTGCCGGCACGGTTGCCGCCAGTGCTGCAACCGGCGGCAGCGATGCGGCGAACACAGCCGCCAGCCAGGCCGCGGCCACGGGCCCGCTGGGCCCAGCCGGGACGGGTGCGCTCGCGGGGGCGATCGGTGCGCAGACCCAATCGCAGGGGCAGGCGCCAGCATCGAGCCCGGCGGTGAGCGGAACCGGCGGCTCGACGGCCGCCTCGGCGTTGCCGCAGCTGCTACAACACCTGGCCGGTGCGGTGGCGCTGACGGGTGCCGCGGCGCTGACCGGTGCCGCAGGGACGCTCCCGCGCGCGCTGACGGTGCCGGTGTCGGATCCGAACTGGCCGCAGGCGCTGGCCGCGCAGGTGCACTGGCTCGCGAGCAGCCAGATCCAAAGCGCGACGCTGAAGCTCTCGCCCGAGCACCTTGGCCCGCTCGAGGTGCGCATCGATCTGCAGCAGTCTCAGGTAAACGTGAGCTTCAACGCCATGCACGCCGACACCCGCACTGCGCTGGCCGAGGCGGTGCCACGGCTGCGGGCCATGTTCGCCGCCGGCGGCCTCACGCTCGGACAGGCGACGGTGCAGCAAGAGCCGCGATCGGGCGCGCAATCGCAGCCGCAGGCCCGCGCCGGTGCGCCGTCGGCGGGAGTGAAAACTGTCGAGCCGGTCGCAATTGGCGCGCTGCGGGCGCTGGGGCTGGTGGACGAATACGTATGAATGCGCACCACGACAACGACGGGTTTCCGTCGGCACAGGCACTGTGAGGGCTGGCATAACGCTTGCTCTACCGACTGGCAACGTGAGCTGAACGCCAGCCCTTCCACCCACTCCTACTGGTCACCCCTATGGCCGCAGAACCCGTCAAGAAAGAAGCCGCACCGAAGGTGCAACCGATCAAGCCGCGCAAGCGCGGCAAGCTGCCCTGGATCGTGCTCGCCGTGGCGGTGATCGCGCTCGGCGGCGCGGGCACCTGGTTGGCGCTGCGCTCCAGTGCCCACCCCGCGGCGGCAACCGCAAACGGCGAGGCACCGCAGGTCGCGGCCGCCGCGCGCGCCGCGCCGATTTACTACAAGTTCGATCCGGCGTTCGTGGTCAACTTCGGCGGCGCCGGCAGCGCGCGCTACCTGCAGGTGAGCGTTGAGGCGATGTCGCGCGACGCCGCGATACTCGAGACGCTGAAGAACAACGAGCCGGCCGTGCGCAACGACCTGATCCTGCTGTACTCGAGCCAGGACGACGCGACACTGATGACCACCGACGGCAAGGAGAAATTGCGCGCCGCGACGCTCGCGGCGGTGCAGAAGGTGCTGAACGAGGCGGGCGGCGACGGCAAGCTGATCGAGCAGGTCTATTTCACCAGCTTCGTGATCCAGTAAGCATGGGCGCGGAGATTCTCAACCAGGACGAGATCGACGCGCTGCTGCAGGGCGTGGACAACGGCGCGGTCCCAACCGACGCGCCGGCGGCGGCGCCGGCGCCGGGCGAGGTGCAACGCTACGATCTGGCGACGCAGACGCGCATCGTGCGCGGCCGCATGCCGACGCTCGAGATGATCAACGACCGCTTCGCGCGCCAGTTCCGCGTCGGCCTGTTCAACATGATCCGCCGCACCCCCGAGGTGAGCGTCGAGCCGATCCAGGTACTCAAGCTCAGCGAATACACTCAGACCCTGAGCGTGCCCTCGAGCCTGAACCTGATCCGGCTCGAGCCGCTGCGCGGCACGGCGTTGCTGGTGCTGGACGCCAAGCTGGTGTTCGCGATCGTCGACAATTTCTTCGGCGGCAATGGCCGCTACGCCAAGATCGAGGGGCGCGAGTTCACCCTCACCGAGGGCCGCATCATCCAGATGGTCATGCGCCAGGCGTTCGCGGACCTGCGCGAGGCCTGGAGCATCTGCTCGGACATCACGATCGAGTACCTGAACTCCGAGGTCAACCCGCATTTCGCCAATATCGTCAGCCCGTCGGAGATCGTGGTGGTGGCCGGCTTCAAGGTCGAGCTGGAGGGGGGCGGCGGGGAACTGCACGTGACCATGCCGTACTCGATGCTCGAACCGATTCGCGAGCTGCTCGACTCGGGGCTGCACATCGATCCGCTGGAGCGCGACGAGAACTGGGTGCTGGCGCTGCGCGAGGAGACCGAGGAGGCGGAGGTGGAGCTGGTGCCGATGCTCGGCCATGCGACGGTGTCGCTCGGGCGGCTACTGGATCTGAAGCCCGGCGACGTGATCCCGTGCGACTTCGACGGCAACGTCACGCTCTGTGCCGAGGGAGTTCCGGTCGTGCGCGGCAGCTACGGGGCCTCGCGCGGACAGCAGGCAGTCAAGGTGGTGCAACGCATCTCCCGGCGCAGGGCGCCGGTATTGAACAACGTGGTGGTAGCCAAACAATGAGTACGATGACAGCCAAAGCGATCGATCCGCAACCCGCGGAGCTCGGCAATCTGAAGCCCGAGCCGCCGGACGCGTCCGCCAGCCGCGAGCTCAATCTCGACGTGGTGCTGGATATCCCGGTAACACTGTCGATGGAGGTTGGTCGCACCCGCATCAGCATCCGCAACCTGCTGCAGTTGAACCAGGGCTCGGTGATCGAGCTGGAGCGCGCCGTCAGCGAGCCGCTGGACATCTTCGTCAACGGCACGCTGATCGCGCACGGCGAGGTGGTGGTGGTCAACGACAAGTTCGGCATCCGTCTGACCGACGTGATCAGTCCGGCCGAGCGCATCCGCAAGCTCAAGTAGCTGCCGGCGCGGCGGCCGCGACCGTCCAGGCGGCCGACGGGCAGGACGCGGGGGGGGCGGGCTCAAGATTTACCGCGCGCTGCCGATACCTCGGCGGGGAAGTAGCGGCGGAGAGAACCATCGTGTCAGTGACAGCAGCGGCGTCGGCGTCGTCCAGCGACGGCCAGGACTCGACCTTCAAGTTCGTCAGCGATCTGGCCAAGGAGCTGTCGGCCGGACAAGTCGAGCTGCCTTCGTTCCCGGAGGCGGCGGCACGCGTGCAGCAGGTGCTCAGCGACGAGTCGGTCACCAGCGAGCGCATCGCGCGCGTGATCAGTGCCGACGCCGGGCTGGCCGCGCGGGTGCTGACCATGGCCAACTCCACGCTGCTGCACCGTGGAGGGACAGCGGTCACCGATCTGAAGGCCGCGATCACCCGCATCGGCTACGATCACATCCGGGTCGCGGCGCTGGCCTATGCTAACGGGCAGCTGCGCCGCGCCGCCGAACTCGCCCCGATCCGTGCTGAGCTGGAGGTGTGCTGGCAGGAAGGCATCCGCGTGGCCGCCCTGGCCTTCGCGATGGCCAAGGAATCTCGTCGGGTGCGTACCGATGAGGC
The DNA here is from genome assembly GCA_036267195.1 of Steroidobacteraceae bacterium. Taxonomy (GTDB): domain Bacteria; phylum Pseudomonadota; class Gammaproteobacteria; order Steroidobacterales; family Steroidobacteraceae; genus FEN-1191. The sequence continues at coordinate 95,072 of DATAWM010000034.1, read as the reverse complement.
GATGCTGGCCGGGCTGCTGCATAACATCGGCAAGGTGTACATCATCGCGCGCTCGCCGCAGAGCCGGGGCGCAGCGGGCCGGCTGGATGAGGCGGTGCTGCGGCCCTGGTATCCGAGCGTCGGCCAGGCGCTGGTCGAGAACTGGAAGCTGCCGGATGAGATCGCCGCCGCCGTGGCCGGACAGCTCGAGCTCGAGCGCCGGCACGAGGGACCGCCGGACCTGCAGGATCTGCTGATCGTGGCGGTACACGTGGCCGCGCAGATGGCCGACAACAGCGCCGACGACAGCGCGCTGGCAAAAATGCCGGCCGCGGTGTCCCTGGGGCTGAGCGATTCCGCGTTCGTGCGCATCGTGCTGGAATCGCAGACCGAGCTGGAGATGCTGCAGGCGGCGCTCGGCTAGGAGGACCTCCCGCGTCGTCTTCGCGCCGGAAGCCGACAAGCAACCCGCCAAAGTCCATCGACTGTGGCATGGACCCCACATGGGCGGATGCGTATTATCGAGCGGTTACACATCCTGTCTCGCAGCGAAGTCGGCGCTGTCGAGCAAGGGCCAGATGACGATATGGAACTGCAAGTCCTGAAGATCCTGAATTCCAAGTCAACCGACCCGTCAAAGATCTACCTCGTTGAGAAACTGGGCATCGTAAGAACCTGCAACGCCACGGCCCTATCGACACTGAAACAACTGCCAGAGCGATTCTTATACCAGGAGATAGTCGACAAAGTCGTCGTTCTAAAGCCGGCGCGCTTCCATAACAACGTATCATGCTGGAACTCCGCGCAGCTGGGCGTATACGTCAAATTCATGGAAGAACTCTTCGCCGAGTTGGCCGCACTTCAAGTCTCTCTTATCGACGGCCATCCGTGGAATTGCATTTTTCATCATGGAAGGCTCTATCACATCGACTTCGGGTCGATTTCCGCGGTGTACGCGCCGGATGCCGCTGCCGCCGCCCGCAACGAGATGATCGAATTCAGCACCTTGGCGAACCTGTATCCCATTTCCTACCTTAAAGGACTGAGAAGGAAACTCGCGGAAGAAGTGCACGGGCCGCAGCCGTTTCGCATCGACGACATTCTGCGGCATGCGTTCAATAACCTCGCAGCCAATGATTGTCATGTGCCCCTGGTAGAACGATACAATCGGATTTTCGTTAAGTCCTATACAAGAAAAGGGCCCTGGATCGGGTATCGCCCGACTGTGGACTTCGAGAGTCAATACGACTCGGATCCCAGGATGAGGACGCTCGAGAATGTCATTGTCGAAAATAAAATAGAATCCGCCATCGACATCGGCGCCAACGATGGTCTGCATTCGTACTTCATGGCGAAAGAATGTGGCGCTGAGGTGCTGTCGCTCGAATATGAAGACTTCAATTCATCAAGATTCTTCCAGTTCGCAGGCAGCGCGTCCCTGCCGATCACGTGCGCTTGCGCGACACTGGAGGACTACGTTTTTCATCTGGGGCAGGTAAGCGAAGAATTCCTGCCGAAGATCGAATTGGCCGTCTTGTTCGCGGTATATCATCACTTATGCCACGACTTCGGATATTCAGCGTCGAAACTGCTTGCGGAGCTTGCCGTTCTGAAGGTTCGCCTGATACTGCTGGAGTTTGTAGATTACACGGACAAGTTTCTGAGTTTGAGACCGAGACTTCCGGGGTACTCCGTTGAGGCTCTGCAAGCCGAATGCGAATCTCAGGGCTGTCAGGTGAAGGTGTTTCCTGCACATGAATTGGGCAGGCGTTTGGTGCTAATCGGCGTAGCCTCGAGGTAGCGGCGGGCGTGGAGGATGGCGACGGAGCTCGCCGGGTAGCGGCCCACGCTCCCGGCCGCCAAATATCCGTCGAACCACCCCGATGTGACCGCCGTCACATCGGCTGATCGGGCGCAAATCTAGCCGGCAGAACGACTTAGCGGCACAGCGGGCCGCGTGGCATGCGCATTGCTGCGTAACGCGCGCCACTTCCATGAAGCGCTCCACTTTGAATGCAACCCAACGTGTCGTATCGCTGGTCGGCGTCGTGATGCTCGGCGCGGCCGGCGCGGTCCGAGCCGCAGCCGCAGCCGCGGTACCGTTTGCGGCGCCCGGGCACGATGCACTGCCCGGTCCCACCGGAGGCCTGCTGCGTGTGTTGGTGGCGCTGGTGCTGGTGCTTGCAGCGATCTTCGCCGCCGCCTGGGTGTCGCGCCGCGCGCGCGGCGCGGGCGGCGCGCGCAGCTCGAATCTGGACGTGTTGGCGCAGCTGCCGCTGGGCCCGCGCGAGCGCGCGGTGTTGATCCGGGTGGGCGATCGCCAACTGCTGATCGGTATCGCCAACGGCTGCATCCGCACACTGCATGTGCTCGACCCCGCGTCGACCCAGGCGGGCGAGACCGGCGCTGTCGCACCCGGTGCCGACGTATTGCAACGGCCGTCGTTCAAGGCCCTATTGCTGAAGAGTCTCGGCAAATGAGCGGCCCGATACCACCGCGGCGACCAGGGAGGCCACGGCACCGGCTGTGCGCGCCGGTCGGCCGCATCGCGCTGCTGCTGGGGACGCTGGTGCTGCCGCTCGCGGCTTCCGCGGCGACGCCCGGCATTCCGGCGTTCGCCGTGCAGAGCAGCGGCGGCGGCCAGACCTACACGCTGACCATCGAGCTGCTGGCGCTGATGACCGCGATCACGCTGTTGCCGGCGCTGCTGCTGATGATGACCGCGTTCACGCGCATCATCATCGTGCTGTCGATCCTGCGTCAGGCCCTGGGTGCGGGTAACTCGCCACCGAACCAGGTGCTGATTGGCCTGGCGCTGTTCCTGACGCTGTTCGTGATGTCGCCGGTGATCAACCAGATCCGCACCGATGCGGTCACACCGTACATGGCCGGCACCATCGATACCACCACCGCGCTCGACCGCGGAATCGCGCCGCTGAAGACGTTCATGCTGTCGCAGACGCGCGAGAGCGACGTGGCCTCGTTCGTGCGCATCTCCGGCGGCAAGGGGTTTGCGACGCCGCAGGACGTGCCCCTGTCCACGCTGGTGCCGGCGTTCGTCACCAGCGAGCTCAAGACCGCGTTCCAGATCGGCTTCCTGCTGTTCATCCCGTTCGTGATCATCGACCTGGTGGTCGCCAGCGTACTGATGTCGATGGGCATGATGATGCTCTCGCCGGTGCTGATCTCCCTGCCGTTCAAGATCATGCTGTTCGTGCTGGTCGACGGCTGGACGCTGGTGATGGGCTCGCTGGCCTCGAGCTTCTATCACTGACGGCGAGTTCACCGACCGCGCCGCCAACCCGCCCATCCATCCGCGACCCGAGGTAGCCATGACTCCTGAAACCGTGATGACCATCGGCCAACGCGCGCTGGAGATGGCGCTGATGCTGGCCGCGCCGCTGCTGCTGGCTGCGCTGGTGATTGGTCTGCTGGTCAGCGTGTTCCAGGCCGCGACCCAGATCAACGAGATGACGTTGTCGTTCATCCCCAAGCTGCTGGGCATCGCCGCCGTCATGGTGATCGCGGGTCCCTGGATGCTCAAGGAGCTGATCGGCTACACCCGGGTGCTGATCCAGAGCATCCCGTCGCTGATCGGCTGAGGTCGCCGCAGGCCGTCCTTTCGCCCGACGAGCAGTGCATGCCGGTCTTCACTTACGCCGAGATCGAGAGCTGGATCGGGGCCGTGTTCTGGCCGTTCGTGCGCATCGGCTCCTGCCTGATGGTCGCGCCGATGTTCGGTGCGAGCTACGTGCCGCCGCGTATCCGCATCGTGCTGGCGCTGGCGCTGACGGTGCTGGTGCTGCCGGTGATCCCGCGCCCGGCGGGACTGACGCTGCTGTCGGCCGACGGGTTGACTACGACCGCGCAGCAGATCGTGATCGGCATTGCGATGGGATTCGCGCTGCAGCTGATGTTCGATGCGCTCACGCTCGGCGGCCAGTTGCTGGCCAATGGCATGGGCCTGGGCTTCGCCTTCAATATCGACCCGCTGCGCGGCGTATCGACACCGGCGCTGGGACAGTTCTACGTGCTGCTCGGCTCGTTGACGTTTCTGGCGCTCAACGGCCACATTGCGCTGATCCAGACGCTGGTCGCGAGCTTTCGTGGGCTGCCGATCGGGCCGACGGGCCTCTCGCCTGCGGCGCTGCATGCGCTGGCCAACTGGGGCAGTTACCTGTTTCTCGGCGCGCTGCGCATCGCGCTGGCGGGCATGACCGCGCTGGTGGTGATCAACCTCGGGTTCGGCGTGATGAGCCGGGCCGCGCCGGCGCTGAATCTGTTCGCGGTCGGCTTCCCGATCACGCTGGTGTTCGGGCTGGTGGTGGTGCTGCTGGGGCTTTCCAGCATGCAGAGCGGCCTGGTCGACCTGCTGAACTCGGCGTTCCAGTTCATTCGTGCGCTGCTTGGCGTGCCGTAGGCGCGCGCCATGGCCGAGAACGATACCGACGATCGCGAACGCACCGAAAGTCCATCACAAAAGCGGCTCGACGACGCACGCCAGCGCGGGCAGGTGCCGCGCTCGCGCGATCTCGGCGCCGCCGTGGTGGTGCTGACCGGCGGACTGGGTCTGTACGGCCTGGGAGGGGGCGTGGGTGCGCAGCTGCTCTCGATTATGCGCGATGGCCTGACGCTCGGGCACGCTCAGGCCGCCGACAGCGGCCAGATGCTGCTGCGTCTGCAGCATGCGGCGGTGCAGGGGTTTCTCGCCGCCGCGCCGCTGCTCGGGCTGCTGCTGGCGGCCGCGGTGCTGGCACCGCTGGCGATCGGCGGCTGGAACTTCAGCGGCCAGGCACTGACGCCGGATTTCAGTCGCCTCGACCCCATCAGCGGCCTCAAGCGCATGTTCTCCACGCGCGGGCTGATCGAGCTGGGCAAGGCGCTGGCGCGCTTCGTGGTCGTCGCCGCGGTCACCGTGGTGCTGCTGATGAAGCAGTTTCACCGCTACGCCGGACTCGGTATCGAGCCGACCCGCGTCGGCGTGATCCACGCGCTGTTGCTGACCGGAGAGGCGCTGATCGCGCTCGGCGGCGCGCTGGCGGTGATCGCGCTGGTCGACGTGCCGCTGGCGATCTGGCAGTACTACAAGGGGCTGCGCATGACGCGCCAGGAAGTGCGTGACGAGCACAAGGAAACCGAAGGCAGCCCGGAGACGCGCTCGCGCGTGCGCCGGGTGCAGCAGCAGCTCGCACGCCGACGCATGATGCAGCAGGTGCCGAAAGCCGACGTGGTGGTGACCAACCCGACCCACTATGCGGTCGCGCTGCGTTATGACGAGCGGCGCAATCGCGCCCCGGTGGTGGTGGCCAAGGGCGTGGAGCTGATTGCGCTGGCGATCCGGCGCATCGCCGAGGAGCACGCCGTGCCGATCGTGGAGGCGCCGCCGCTGGCGCGGGCGCTGCACGGCAGCTGTGAGATCGGTGACGAAATTCCGACGCGACTGTACGCGGCGGTGGCCAAGGTACTGACCTACGTCTATCAGCTGCGCTCGGCGCGGCGCTACGCCGCGGTCGTACCGCAGCCGCCGCGTATCGATCTGCCGGGCGAATGACGCAGGCCGCCCCGATGAGCAATTTATGTGACGCTCGTCGCACGCCGGGGGCCGCTTGATGCAAGCACTGATGCGCCGGCAATTTGTCGCGTGGCCACGGCACGGGAATTGCTCCCTTCCGGCGAATGGCTGAACTGGCACTCAATAGTCCGTCCGCGGCAGCTGCCGCGCCGGCGGCAAGCGGCATGGCCCCCTGGGGCGCCGCGGGGATGCGCTCGCTGCTGATACGCGGCGCCGGTGCCCCGCTGGTGCTGCTGGCGGTGCTGGCGATGGTGATCCTGCCGCTGCCGCCGCTGGCACTGGACGTGCTGTTCACCTTCAACATCGCGCTGTCGCTGCTGGTGGTGATGGCGGTCGTCAATGTCGCGCGGCCGCTGGACTTCGGCATTTTTCCGACGGTGCTGCTGCTGGCCACGCTGCTGCGCCTGGCGCTGAACGTCGCCTCCACGCGCGTGGTGCTGCTGCACGGCAATCTCGGCACCGGTGCCGCCGGACATGTGATCCAGGCGTTCGGGCACTTCGTGGTCGGCGGCAACTACGCGGTCGGTATCGTGGTGTTCGCGATCCTGACGATCATCAATTTCGTCGTGGTCACCAAGGGCGCCGGGCGCATCTCCGAGGTCAGCGCGCGCTTCACGTTGGATGCCATGCCGGGCAAGCAGATGGCGATCGACTCGGACCTGAACGCCGGTCTGATCACCCAGGACGAGGCACGCGTGCGCCGCACCGAGGTGCGCTCGGAAGCGGATTTCTACGGCGCGATGGACGGCGCCAGCAAGTTCGTGCGCGGCGATGCCACCGCCGGCATCCTGATCCTGGTCATCAACATCATCGGCGGACTTGCGATCGGCACGCTCAGCCACGGGATGTCGTTCAGCGACGCGGCGCACGTGTATACGCTGCTGACGATCGGCGACGGCCTGGTGGCACAGATACCGGCCCTGCTGCTGTCCACCGCGGTCGCGATCATCGTCACCCGCATGTCGCGCGCCCAGGATCTGGGCGGAGAGCTGCGCAAGCAGCTGCTGACCCAGCCGCGCGGACTCGCGGTCGCCGGCGCGCTGCTGGTGATCATGGGCTTGATTCCGGGCATGCCGAACGTGGCGTTCCTGCTGTTCGGTGCCGGGTGCGCAACCGGCGCCTGGTTGCTCAAGCGCCGGGCCAGGGGCGCGGAGGCTGCGGCGCGCGCCCCAGCGGCCGCGCCCGTCCCCAGCGTCAATCCCGAGCAGCGCGAGCTGTCATGGGAGGACGTGCAGCCGGTCGATCTGATCGGACTGGAAGTGGGCTACCGGCTGGTGTCGCTGGTGGACAAGTCGCAGGGCGGAGAGCTGCTGGCGCGCATCCGCGGGGTGCGCCGCAAGCTGTCGCAGGACCTAGGCTTCCTGGTGCAATCGGTGCACATCCGCGACAACCTCGAGCTCTCGCCCACCGCCTACCGCATCAGCCTCGCCGGGGTGGCGATCGCTGACGGGGTGGTGCATCCGGACCGGGAGCTGGCGATCAATCCGGGCCGTGTGTTCGGCAAGCCGCCCGGCATCGAGACGCGTGATCCGGCATTCGGCATGGAAGCGATCTGGATCGAGCCGTCCAAGCGCGAGCATGCACAGACGCTCGGCTACACGGTGGTGGATGCCAGCACCGTAATCGCGACGCATCTGAGCAGCGTGATTCAGGCGCATGCGCACGAGCTGCTCGGTCACGAGGAAGTGCAACAGTTGCTCAACGGCCTGGCCAAGACCGCCCCGCGGCTGGTCGAGGACCTGGTGCCCAAGACGCTGGCGTTGGGGGTAGTGGTGCGTGTGCTGCAGGGGTTGCTGGCCGAGCACGTGCCGATCCGCAACCTGCGCACGATCGTGGAGACGCTGGCCGAGCACGCCCCCCGCAGCCAGGACCCGCAGTTGCTGCAGGCACAGGTGCGCATCGCGCTGGGACGGCAGATCGTGCAGGACATCGCCGGCAACGGCGTGGAGCTGCCGGTGGTCACGCTCGAGCCGGAGCTCGAGCAGCTGCTGCAGTCCGGACTGTCGGCGCAGTCCGGCAACAGCGCCGCGCTCGAGCCGGGGCTGGCCGAGCGGCTGCAGACGCGCCTGGCCGAGGCAGCCTCGCGCCAGGAGGCCGCCGGCGAGCCGGCGGTATTGATGGTGGCCCCGCAGCTGCGCTCGGCACTGGCGCGTTTCACCCGCGCCGGCGTTCCGGCCCTGCACGTGCTCGCCTGGAATGAAGTTCCCGATAACCGCCGCGTGCGCCTGGTGGCCGCGGTCGGCCGCTAGCAGCCAGGGAGAGCCAGGCACTCATGAAGATGAAGCGATACTTATCGGCCGACATGCGCAGCGCGCTCAAGGCCATCCGCGAGGAGCAGGGACCGGACGCGGTCATCCTCAGCACACGCAGGACGCCCGAGGGCGTGGAGGTGTGCGCGGCCATCGACGTGGAGCTCGCCAGCGGGCAGGGCGCGTTGGCCGAGACTGCGGCGCTCAAGCAGCTCGAGCGCGCCGTGCTGGAGGAGCTCGAGCACGGTGCGGTCGAGACCATCGCCGCGCCCCCGTCGGCCAGTCCCGCGAGCGTGACCCGCGCCACCAGCCTCGACAACCTGGATAGCCTGGATAGCCTGGATAGTGTGGCCGGATCGGCCGGATCGGTTGGTTCGGCCAGCTCCGTCGGCGAGGAACTGCGCAGCCTGCGCGCGCTGCTCGAGCAGCAGCTCGCAGCGCTGGCGTGGAATGATTTCACGCGGCGCGAGCCGCTCAAGGCGCGCGCGCTGTCCGAGCTGGCCAAGCTCGGGGTGGAGCGCGTGCTGGCGCTGCAGATCGTCGGCGATCTGCCCGCCGGTCTGTCGGACGAGCAGATGCAGCGCATGCCCTATGCGATGCTGGCGCGGCGCATTTGCATTGCCCCGCCGCCGGCCGAGCGCAGCGGCGCGCTGGCGCTGATCGGTCCGCCCGGCTCGGGCAAGACCACCACGCTCGCGAAGCTCGCGGCGCGCTACGTGCTCGAGCAGGACGCGGCCAACCTGCTGATCCTCTCCACCGACGATGAGCGCCTGGGCTCGCACGAGCAGCTCGCCTGCCTCGGCCGGCTGCTCGGCGTACGGGTCGAGACCGTCATCGGCGCGGACCGATTGGCGGCGCGCATCGCGGCGCTGCCGGGCCGCTGCATCCTGATCGACACCCCGGGCGTCGTCGGACGCGACGGCGCGGCGGCGGCCTACTACCGCGCGCTGCGCGAGCAGTGCGCGGGCCTCACGATGATGCTGGTGCTGCCGGCCAGCGCCCAGAGCGGCGTGGTCGACGATGCCGTGGCGCATTTCGGGCCGGAGGTGTCCAGCTGCTGTGCGCTCACGCGCATCGACGAGGCCGTGAGCCTCGGCGGAGTCCTCTCGGCGCTGGCGCGCTCGCAGCTGCCGGTGGCGTACGCCTGCGAGGGCGCGCGCATTCCGGAGGACCTGCGGCCGGCGCGTGCGCACCAGTTGGTGGCGCGCGCGGTGGAGCTTGCGCGCCTGGCGCAGGGCTGCGCCGACGATGATCTGCTGGCGCGTCGTTACGGGGGTGGCGTTCATGCCGCAGCCTGAGTTGCGCGCGCACGCGCTCTCGCCGCCGCCGGTGCAGGTCATCGCCGTCACCGGCGGCAAGGGCGGCACCGGCAAGACCTCGGTGGCCATCAACCTGGCGACTGCGCTGGCCCAGGCCGGGCGGCGCACGATGCTGCTCGACGGCGACCTGGGCCTGGCCAACGTCGACGTGCTGCTGGGGCTCACGCCGCGCTGCACGCTCGAGCACGTGGTGCGCGGGGAGCGCTCGCTCGAGGAGGTGATCGTCGAGACGGCCGCGGGCGTACGTGTGGTGCCGGCGGCCTCCGGGGTCGCGCGCATGGCGGCCCTGTCCAGTAGCGAGCAGGCCGGCATCATCCGTGCCTTCGGCACGCTGCCCGAGCCGCTCGAGGTGCTGATCGTCGACACCGCGGCGGGGATCTCGGCCGCGGTGCTGCAGCTGTGCCAGTCGGCGCAGCAGGTACTGGTGGTGCTGCGCGACGAGCCCGCCTCGCTGACCGACACGTACGCGATGATCAAGGTGCTCAGCCGCCAGCACGGCCTGCGACAGTTCCGTGTGCTCGCCAACATGACGCGCACTCCCGGCCAGGGAGACAGCGTGTTTCGCCGTTTGCAGCGCGTGACCGACCGGTATCTGGAGGTCATGCTCGAGTTCGTCGGGGAGATTCCGGACGACGGCGCGCTGCAGAAGGCGGTGCAGGCACAGCGCTCGGTGCTGGAGCTGTTTCCATCCAGCCCCTCGGCGCTGGCGTTCAAGCAGCTGGCGCGCGTCGCTGCGCGCTGGCCGCTGCCGTCGGGCCCGAGCGGGCGGCTGGAATTCTTCTTCGAGCGCATGCTGGCGCGGCCGGCGCCGCAGCTGAAGGTGCTGAAATGAACCGGGGGGTGCGCGAATGAACCAGGGAGTGCGCGCCTACACCCACCTGCAGCCGGTGCCGGATCTGGACGCGCTGGTGCGCAAGCACGCCGACCTGGTCAAGCGCATCGCCTATCACCTGGCCGGACGGCTGCCGCCGCAGGTGGAGGTCGCCGACCTGATGCAGGCCGGGATGATGGGGCTGCTCGAGGCGGCGCAGAACTATGCCAGCGGGCGCGGCGCGAGCTTCGAGACCTACGCCGGCATCCGCATCCGCGGCGCGATGCTCGATGCGCTGCGCAAGCTCGACTGGGCGCCGCGCTCGGTACACCGCAAGGCACGCGCCGCGGCGCTGGCGCTGCGCGAGGTGGAATCGCGTCTGGGCGCGGAGGCGACCGAGAGCGACGTGGCCGCGCAGATGGGGGTGTCGCTGGCGGAATATCAGCAGACCCTGCGCGACGCGCTCGGCTGCCAGCTGCTGCGGCTGCATGAAGGCGACGACGGCGAGGGCTCGGCGCTCGATCGTCTGCCGGACGGCTCGCCCGATCCGGAAGGGTTGGCGCTCGAGGAGTCGCGCCGCCAGGCGGTGGCCACGGCGGTGCGCGCGCTGCCGGAGCGCGAGCGGCTGGTGCTGTCGCTGTATTACGAGCAGGAACTGAACCTCAAGGAGATCGGCGCGGTGCTGAAGGTGACCGAGTCGCGCGTGTGCCAGCTGCACGGGCAGGCGCTGCTGCGGCTCAAGGCGCTGCTGGCCGAGTGGTACCACTAGCGATGGCCAGGCGATTGGACGTGTTGAGCATCCTCGGCCTGGTGCTCGCGGCGGTGGCGATCGTGCTGGGCGCGATCTTGAAGGGCGCCGGCGTGCATGCGCTGGTGTCCTCGGCGGCGTTCATGATCGTGATCGTCGGCACGGTGGCCGCGATCTGCGTGCAGACGCCGCTGGAGGTGATGCGGCGCGCGTTTTCGATGCTGCCGTGGGTGTTCCGGCCGCCGCCGTACGAGCCGGCACGGCTGGTGAAGAAGATCGTCGAGCTAAGCCACATCTCGCGCCGCCAGGGGCTGCTGGGCCTGGAGAGCCTGATCGAGCCCGAGCCCGACCCGTTCCTGCGCAAGGGATTGCAGCTGGTGGTGGACGGCAGCGATCCGGAGACGATCAGGAGCACGCTCGAGCTGGACCTGCACACGCGCGAGGCAGCCGATACGCGCGCCGCCAAGGTGTTCGAGGGCATGGGCATCTACTCCCCGACGCTGGGCATCATCGGCGCGGTGCTCGGGCTGATGGCGGTGATGCAGAACCTGAATGATCCGTCCAAGCTCGGCCACGGCATCGCCGCGGCGTTCACCGCCACCGTCTACGGCATCGGCATGGCGAACCTGTTCTTCCTGCCGATCGCCAACAAGCTCAAGGTCGCGGTGGCAGCACACACGCATCTGTACGAGATGCAGATCGAGGGCCTGATCGCGCTGGCACAGGGGGAGAACCCCCGCATCATCGAGGGCCGGCTGCTCGGCTTCCTGCATTGATGGCAGGCACCGGCACGACACGGGCAGCAATCCAGCGGAGGCACACGGGCATGGCGCGGCGCCGGCGGCACGAGGAGCACGATAACCACGAGGCGTGGGCGATCCCTTATGGCGATCTGGTCACGCTGCTGCTGGCGTTCTTCGTGGTGATGTACTCGATGTCCTCGGTCAATGACGGCAAGTACCGGGTGCTGTCCAATTCGCTCACCGAGGCATTCCACGGTACGCCGCGCACACCGCAGCCGCTCGACTCCGCTGCGCCTCCGGTGCAGCCGATCGCAGCAATGTTGCCGCAGGCCGAGGTCAACCGCAGGATCATCGCCGGGCTGGCGGCGCCGCAGCTGCTGATGCCGATCCCGCTGGCCGGCGCTGGCGCGCCGGCCGGACCCGCGCCCGCGCCGGTGCACGCAGCCAGGGGGGCGCGCGCGGCGGCGGATATCACCGCGGCACCGGATCGGCAGCTCAACCGCGTCGCCGCGGACATCACCGGGGCGATGCGCGCGCTGATCGCCTCGGGCCAGGTGCACGTGCGCCGCTACCCCGGCTGGGTCGCGGTCGACATCAGCACCGATATTCTGTTCGGTAGCGGGCAGGCGCGTCTGTCGCGCCCGGCGATCGGGGCGCTACAACGGCTGGCCGCCGTGCTGGAGCCGTGGCCGAACGCCGTGCGGGTGGAGGGGCATACCGATAATCGGCCGATCGATACCGCAGCCTTCCCCTCCAACTGGGAGCTGTCGGCCGCGCGCGCCGCCAGCGTCGTGCACCTGTTCATGGACCGCGGCATCGCCCCGGACCGCCTGGCGGTGCTGGGCTTCGGCCAGTATCGGCCGGTGGCGCCGAACACGACTGCCGCCGGGCGCAATGCCAACCGCCGGGTCGAGGTGGTCATCCTCGGCAGCGATACCGCGCCGGAGGCGGGGTTGTAGCAACCCGCTGGCCCGCGGCCGTGCCGCCTGAGCCGCAGCCGTGCGCACGGGCCGCGGCCGCGCCGCACTTGACGGGGCGGATGCGCCTCCGTACCTTTCCATGGAAAGGTAGCTTCGTCAACCAATGAGTCTCAACGAGAAATTCGCGCCGATCCGCAAGGGGCTGCTGGAGTTCCTGGTGCTCAAGATCATCGCGGTCGACAAGGTCTACGTCGCCGACCTGCTCGAGCGGCTGAACACCACCGACTTCGCCACCCAGGAAGGCACGCTGTACCCGCTGCTGAGCCGGCTGCGGCGCGAGGGGCTGGTGGACTACGAATGGAAGGAGTCGGAGGCTGGCCCGCCACGCAAGTACTACCAGCTCACGGCCAAGGGCAGGGGCCAGCTCGATGAGCTGAACGAGTACTGGAAGCATATCAATCGGACCGTCAACCAGCTGGGCCGGTAGGTCCGTTGAGCCGCTAGACCCGTTGGGCCGGTTGGCCAGCGCGGCCGCTGGACCACGGCCGCCGCGACGTTGAACATCCTCCGGTGCGCGCTATAGTCGGGCCATGGGTGCCGGACACGCCAGGCTCATGCTGCGGTCGCAGCGCGCTGCGCTCGCGACGGCCCTCGCCGCGCCGCGGGCGCTACGCGCATTGCCGTGGGCGCTGTACTTGCTGTACGCGCTGTGGCTCGGCTTCGCTCCCGCTGTCGCGCGGGCGCAGGCGCCGTTTCGCGACTACCCGCCGTTCGAGGGGGCAGAGTCGGCCGCCCCGCTACCGCCGGATTACCGCAAGCCCGCCGAGTTCGTGTTCGGGCGGCTGATGTATCCGCCCAACGCGGAGTGGAGCTTTCGTGGCAACGACTGGAAAGACGGCGACTCACCCTGGACCATCGACTATCCGCTCGGCGACCGCGACTTCCTGCGTATCCTGCGCCGCCTGACGACCATCGATGCACGCTCGGTGGAGCAGTCGGTTGACCCGGACAACGGCGATGACATCTTCAACTGGCCGTTCATCTACGTCGATACGCCGGGGGCGATGGACCTGACCGACGCACAGGTCGCGAAGCTGCGCGAGTACCTGCTGCGCGGCGGATTTCTGCTATGCGACAGCTTCTTCGGCAGCGGCGAATGGGCGCCGTTCTCGGTCACCCTGCAGCGCCTGTTCCCCAACCGAGCGCCGGTCGAGCTGTCGAACGACAATCCGATCTTTCACACGGTGTACGACCTGACGCAGCGCTACCAGGTCAGGAACGAGCGCTCGATGCGCTACCGCGGCGTCGGCTACCGCGGCGACGGCGCCGTGCCGCACTGGCTCGGCGTGCTCGATGATCAGGGACGCATCATGATCATGATCATGTACAACAACGACATGGGCGATGCCTGGCAGTACGCCGACAATCCCATCTATCCGCAGCGCGACGTGGACATGGCGATGAAGCTGGGCGTCAACATCGTCGTGTATGACATGACGCACTGAGCCGGACCGCCGCGGGCGGCCCCGCCCCGGTTCAAACGCCGCCAACCCACGCAGAAGAGACGACCGGCCGACGCGGTCGTTTTCTCCGGCGAGCCGCGCGTCACTCCCCATGCCGCGCTGCATCGCGTGACCTCGGAAGCAAGTCCCCGCTGATGCGAAGGCGCCCGCGGATGCGCGGCTGCCGCAACTGTTGCTGTTCGCGGACATTCACCTCAGGCAGAGCCGACGTTGCGTCGTGGTGTGTGTGTTGTTCCCCGATAAGATATTAGTTATCGTGGAGTTAGATATTACTAGAGTTGTTTGATGTCGAAGTACCACTGGTTTTTTGATCAAAACGATCGTTGTTGGATCAAAACAATCATTGTTTGATCAAAAAAATCACCACTTGATCAAAACGATCCAGTCTTTGGGGGAATTATGAATCGCTACAGAGTCGTAGCCGCGTTGTCCGCGGCGATCGGGTTATCGGTCCTTGGCACGCTTTCATGTGCGGCCTGGGCGCAAGATGCCAACGCGCCGGCGAATTCGGCGCCCGCAGCCCCACCGACGGCGCCGGCCGATCAGGGTCCCGCCGCGGCTGCGGGCAGCGGCAACCAGCTCCAGGAAGTCGTAGTCACGGCCGAGCGCCGCGCCACCGACGTGATGTCCACGGCGATCTCGGTCGACGCGGTGTCTGGGGCTGCGCTGTCCGACAAGCAGATGGTCACCGTCTCCGACTTGCAGCTCAGTGTGCCGGATTACCAGGTCAACCAGACCGGCCTGTACGACAGCATCAATATCCGCGGCATCGGCAACAATGCCATTACTCCGACCATCCAGCCGGGCGTCGCGGTGTTCCATGACGGCCTCCTCGCTCCAGAAACCGTCGGCATCGACACGCCGTTCTACGACATCGCCGATACCGAGGTGCTGCGCGGTCCGCAGGGCACGCTGGTCAGCGCCGCCTCGACCGGCGGCTCGGTGCAGATCAATTCGAACGATCCCAACTTTCGCGGCATCAATGGTTATGTCGAGGGCTTGATCGGCAACTACTCGGACAACAAGCTCGACGGCGCCATCAACCTGCCGGTCAATGACACCTTTGCGGCGCGGGTCGCGTTCAACGTCGAGAAGCGCGGCAGCTTCTACAAGGATCAGGGCTCGGTGGAGGATCCCGGGATCACCGATCCGTATTCTGATCCCGGTCAGATCGACCAGGAGAACGTGCGGCTGAGCTTCCTGTGGAAGCCATCAGACAATTACAACCTGCTGCTGAAGATCGAGGATAACTATTCCAACCCCGGCGGCCAGGCCGGCGAGCCCAATCAGGCGACATTCGCGCCGATCACCTCCGGCGGTGTGGCGCTGCCGTGCCCGAATGGGGCCAACGCGGCCGGCCGGTGCTATGCCTCGGCCTACGCCACCTACGGCACCGGCGTGCCTTACCTGCTGAATTTCCAAAATCCGCTGCTCGAAGACAAGCAGACCGAGCGACGCTACAACCTCGACCAGCACTTCACCCTGCCCGATGGTATCGTGCTGCGCTCGCTGACCGGCTACCAGCGCTTCGGCTCGCTGGAGGCGGAGGACTTTGCCTACAGCTCGTATACAACCGTCCCGAACCAGCCGTTCTACGACAACACCGGGCCGCATGACGACTACTACAGCGAGGATCTGAGCATCATCTCGCCCACCGGCGGCCGCCTGAGCTACATCGCCGGCGCCGACTGGTTCTATCGCTATACGCCGGTGGAGATCTGGATCGCCCCGACCAATGCCGTGCCCCTGCCGGGACTGCTGGTCGCCGGCGAGATCGACGCATCGGCGATCACCGAGGGCCTGTTCGGCAACATCGACTACAAGGTCACCAACACGTTGACGTTCGACATCGGCTTGCGCGGCAATTGGGACGAGTTCTTCAACCGCGGCTACAACTGCACGTATATCGGTGCATGTAATTTCACCACGCCAACGGCCAATATCTCCTATACGCCCGGCAATACCCGCACCTTCAAGGACAATCCGCCAACCGGCAAGGTGGGATTAAACTGGCAGCCGTCGGACGCGAATTTTTTCTATGCATTCTTTGCGCGCGGTTACAAGCCGGGCAACTACAATACCACGGCGCTGGGCAGCGCTCCGGCCCCCGAGCTCAAACCCGAACACGTGAACGACTGGGAGCTTGGCTGGAAGGGCAAGCTGCTCGACAACCACCTGCAGATGCAGCTCGGCGGCTTCTACATGAACTATCAGGACATGCAGTTCACCGAGTACTACATCCCGGACGCCGCCTCGATACCGTTCAATGTCGGCAGCTCCACGATCGACGGCCTCGAGTTCTCGCTGACCGGCAAGTTCGGCGGGTTCGGCACGGACGTCAACGCGGCCTACCTGCACTCGCGGATCGGCGATGTCCCCGCGCAGGTGGCCTCCTACCAGCTGCCGGGCTATGTGACGCAGTTCGCGCAGAAGCAGTGCGCCGGGGGCGAGGCGCCGAGCCCCACGCCGGGCGGCTGCTTCGATTTCGCGCCGTACACCTACAACCTGTCCGGCGAGGTCAATCCGTATTCGCCGAAGCTCACTGCGAGCATCGATCTGACGTACACCATTGCACTCGGTAACGACGAGTTGACGCCGCGCGTGTCGTTCTCACATACCGACAAGCAGTACGGCTCGCTGTTCCAGACCGACAACACGCAGATCATGGGTGCGCGCAATCTGCTGGATGCGGCGCTGACGTTCAACGCCGGTCCCTGGGAGCTGCAGGTGTTCGGCAACAACCTGACCAACCAGTTCTACCTGGACGGCATCGGCGGCGGCGGCAGCGAGGTCTACTACGGGGCTCCGCGTACCTTCGGATTACACGCGCGGCGCGATTTCTGATCGCGCTGTGATGGTTGCCGCACTCCCCCGCGGGGCTCAGCGTCGCGGGGGAGTGCCGGTGACGGCACCGGGTGCCAGCAGGCTCCATTCGGTCAGGCCGATGTAGCCATCCGCGGCGGCGACCACCATGGCGAGACTGTTGACGTACACCACGCTGCCCGGGGCGAGCCTGTGCGACTCGGTCCAGCCCACGGCGCGCCGTACGAACAAGCGGGTCTTGCGCAGCTGAGCGATGCACTCGATGGGTCCGAAGGCGCGCAGCCGGCGCAGGATCTGCTCGACGCCCTGGGAGAAATCCAGCTGCCGGTCCTCGTTGGTCCACATCGGTTGGTAATTGCCGCCGCTCTGCGGTGTGGCGCCTTCCCAGCAGTCCTGGAACCGATCCGCGATCTCGCCGGCCAGGCGCTGGGTCGCCAGTTGAATCTTCAGGTCCAGGCTATCGTGGTCCTCGTATGGGGCCAACGGGAAGTCGACGGCGCCCAGCACATCGCCGGAATCGAACTGCTGCTCGAGCTTGTGACACGAAACACCCCAGCTACCCGCCTGCTCCAGAATGGCGGCCGGCGCCGGGTACGGCCCGCGGCCGCGCGGCAGCGGCGAGGGATGGAAGTTGACCGCATAGCGCAGGTACGGGCGCCAATCGCCGATGCGCCAGCGGTAGCTGGCCACGATCAGCGCCTCACAGCCGCGATCGGCCAGTTGCCGCAAATCGTCCTGCGTCAGGCGCGAGAGCTGCACGTCGAGCTTGAGCCGCTGTGCCAGCTCGAGGGACGCAGTGTTGTGATGGATGCGGTGGTCAACCTCGGTAGTGAACACTTTGAGCGGCGTCCACCCCCGGTCGATCAGGGCCTGAAACACTGCGAGATAACGATCGGTCACGGTTATGGCAAAGCGCATCGCCGCCATCATGCCGCGACGGGGCCGCCGGGGACAATCCATGGGCTACAGCCGATACCTGCGGCTGCCGTTCACCGACCCCGGACGTCTTCCCAGTCAATGGCATGGATCGTGCTGATACAGGGCCTATCGGTGCGACCGCGGCGCCCCGTCAGGATTTTGACGCCGACGGCAGGCCCCGGGCGCGCAGGCACATGGGAGAGCGACCAATGGAAGGGAACATCACTCGAGATCTCGCTGCGGTGTGGCTGCATGTCCACGACATTTCGCTGTCGGCGCTCGCTGCCGCGGTGGTGACGCTCGGGCTCGTGATCCTGCTGGAGCTGCGCTCGGTGATGCGTCTGCGGCAGGCCGTGGAAAGCAACCTCGCGCGTGTGTTCGAGCAGCTCGATCTGCTGCGCTTCGAGAGCCAGCAGCTGATCGAGGGCCAGCAGCTGATCGAGGCGCACACGCAGGCTGGTGCCGCGGCGAACCGGCTGTTCGCCACTGCACCGGCGCCCACACCGATACCGGTATCGGCACGGCCAGCCGCAGCGGCGCAGGTGCAAGCCCAGGCCCAAGCCAAGGCCCAGACGGAGACGGGACGGGCGAGCGGCGTCTATCAGAATGCCGCCGCACTGGCCACGAGCGGCGCACCGGCGCGCGAGATCGCGGAGCGTTATGGCCTGGCCACCGGGGAGGCGCGGCTGCTGTCCTCGCTGGCGCAGGCGCGCGGACGGCGCGACGCGAGCGAGCCGGCGCGCGCATAGCGCACCTGTCGGCGCGGCGACACGGCATCAGGGTTGACTGGGCGGATCCTGCAGCCGTACGTGCGTGACGCCCTTGTCATCGACGTACTCGTGATTGTTCTCGCACACGTACTCGAGCATCTCGTAGTTCTGCATGCGCTTGTACGCAAACGTGAACGTCCACGGCTTCTCCAGCGTCACCGGATCCTCGACCGTGATCTGATCGTGCAGGACCTCGGGGGAGACCAGATGGAAGCGCTCCTCGACGCGCATCTGGTCGCTGTGCGGCATCTCGTCGTGGCCGAGTACTTCCGGTTTCACCCCGATGGTGTCGACGACCAGCGTATCGCCCTCCCAGTGCCCGACCGAATGGCCGTAGTAGCCAGGTGCCACGTCGCCGATCTTGCCCTGCGGGCTGTCCAGATAGATCCGCCGCACCTGGCTGAATGCCTCGGCGATGATCGTGACCTGGCCGGGGGTCTGCAGAATCTCGAGCGGATAGATCGCCGACATCATCTCGGGCATTCCGTAAGGCAGGCAATCGACGCCGGCGCCCGCGATCGGCGCGCCCGCCGCGTCGGAGGCACGCTCGGCCGCGCGACGTGCCGCGTACTTGCTGGCGTACGCCGGCTTGAGCTGCAGCTCGCCCGGCGGCGGGGCGGCGAGCCTGGGGTCGTTCACCGGGCGAAAGCCGCCATAGCGTGACCAATCACCGGTGATGTTCGGATGGCCCTCGAGCGTCGCGGGGGGTGACGCGGCGAGTGCGACGCCCGCAACGAGCGTGGCTGCTGCGCAGGTCAGAGCGGCCGCCACGCGCTGCAGGCGCACTCGGCGGGGCGAGGCGGGTGCGCAATACGTGGCATACAAGGCGAATGCGCAATACATTGTCGGTACTCCAGATCTTCAGCGCTTGAAGACGCCGCCGGGAGGATTGCCATCCCCCAGGGTGCGCCCATCCGCGAGCGTGGCTTGCTCGAGCATTCCGCCCGCATCGCCGTCACGGAGCGGGTTGATGAGGAGCGTGACCTTGTCCCCGGCCTTGATGTCGTTGAACTTCCAGCCGATGCGGGTCAGCACGTTGGGGCTTGCGCACTCGACCGCGTAGCGCTTGGTACCGTTGCCAGCCGGCACGTCGAGGTGAATGAATACGTGGGGGTTGGTCCACTCGAACTTTGCCACGGTGCCACTCACGGTGATGCGGTGCACGTGGTCGAAGAGCGCAAAGGAGTGATGCGCCTGGGCCCGGCCCGCTCCCGCCAGTGCGCACAGCACGATGCCCGCACACACGACATGTCGCAGGACATTCAAATTCGCCATGATCCCCCCCCATACTGACAGTGCGCTCCGGTAATAGTCCGCCTGCGGGATTGCGAACGCAACAGGCAGGCTTGCGGACGCAACGCGGCCATGGCACGGTGCTCGATAGCTTGGGGGAGGATCGGGAGAAGATCGCATGGCAACGACGTTGGTGCGAAAGCTGGCGGCATCAATCGGGACAGCGTTGCTGGCCGCAGTGCCGGGGATGGTGACGAGCCCGGCGGTATGGGCTGCGGGCGCGAATATGGAGTGGCCGAGCTATGGCCGCGACTATGCCAACTCGCGCTATGCGCCGCTGAACCAGATCAACGCCGGGACGGTGCAGGGGCTCGCGCCCGCGTGGATCTTCCAGACCGGCAAGACCGGCTCGTTCGAGGATTCGCCCGTGGTCGTCGGTGGCGTCATGTATGTGACCTCCGGCGTCACCAACTCCGTGTTTGCGCTGGATGCCGGGACGGGCCGCAGACTCTGGACACACGACACGGTGCTGGGCTTTGCCAGCTTCTGCTGCGGCCCCAACAATCGCGGCGTGGCCGTTGCCGGCGGCAAGGTCTTCTACGGTACGCTCGACGGCAAATTGGTGGCGCTCGATGCCAGTACCGGCAAGCAGGCCTGGAGCGTCCAGGTTGGAGATCCGAAGGAGGGGTTCAGCGAAACGATGGCGCCGCTCGCCTGGAACGGCAGGGTCTTCATCGGCAGTTCCGGCGGCGAATACGGCATCCGCGGCTCGTTGACGGCCTATTCGCAGGACGACGGCAAGCAGCTGTGGCGCTGGTGGGTCGTGGGACCCGGGTGGGAAGGTAAATATGTCTCCGAGGTGCATGGCTATTCCCTGCATCGGGACATTGCGCAGGAAAAAGCCGATGCGGCCAAATATGCCGATTCCTGGAAGCACGGCGGCGGACCGATCTGGACGACTCCGGCGCTCGATGCCAGGACCGGCACGCTCTATGTCAGCACCGGCAACCCAGCCGAGCAGCTGATCGACAAAACCCGCCCCGGGGACAATCTCTACACCGATTCGATCGTCGCCCTCGATGCCGGTACCGGCAGGATGAAATGGTATTACCAGGAAACCCCGCACGACGGTTGGGACTACGATGCAGCCAGCCCGCCGGTTCTGTTCGACGCGGCCGACGGCTCAGGCAGGACGGTACCGGCGGTCGGTGAAGCGGGCAAGACGGGCTGGTTCTATATCCTGAGGCGCAGCAATGGCGATCTGCTGCGGGTGTCCGAGCCGTTCGTGCCGATCACGAATATCTACACACGCCCCACCGCGGGCGCGGTAACCGAGACACCCGGCGGGACCGGCGGCTCGAATTGGTCACCGGTGTCGTACAATCCCGGCCTGCACCTGGTCTATATCGCGGGCCTGAATGTGTCGCTGGTCATCGATCCCAAGCCGCCTGCTCAGTGGAACTATGGCGGGCAGCGCTGGGCCGGCAGCCACCAGCATCCCGTCGCCGGCGAGCCTTTCGGCGGCACCTTCACCGCCATCGATCCCTCGACCGGCAAGATCGTTTGGCAGGACACCATGCGCTTTCCCATGACCAACGGCTCACTGGCCACGCCCGAGCTGACCTTCGTCGGCGAAGCCACCGGCATGTTCGACGCGCTGGATGCCAGGACCGGAAAGATTCTGTGGCAGTTCCAGACCGGCGCGGGCATCACCGCACCGCCGGTCGCTTATGAAATCGATGGGCGGGAATATGTCGCGGTCGCGTCGGGCGGCGGCTACGGTGGCGGGGGCGACGCCGTCGTGGTTTTCGCACTTCCGCAATCGGCGCAGCCGTCACCGGATTGAGCATCCGTCCTTCAAAGGCTGCCGCCACGCTTGTGCTGGCCGTGGCTGCGTGCTGTGGTCTGGCCCGCAGCCCGAATGTGCGCGCCCAGTCCACGGCTGCGTCCAGCGCGCTCTACACGGACGCCCAGGCCCAGAGGGGCGTTGATCCCTACGAGACCCATTGCGCGATGTGCCATGGCGCGAACATGGAAGGCGCGCAGGGAGCCACTTTGCTGGGGCCGACCTTCACCAGCCACTACGAGACCGTCGGCGCCCTGATGCAGTTCATCGTTCAGAACATGCCGATGGACAATCCCGCCTCGCTGCCGCACGAGGACTATGTCGACATTCTCGCCTACATCCTGCTGAAGAACGGCTGGCCGTCGGGTATCCGCGCGCTCACATTCGACGGCGCCAACGCGTCAAAGGCGCCGCTGGCGCAGACGGCCCCGACGCCGCAATAGGAAGTCACCGGTCGGGACGCGCCTTCAGTCCTCCATCAGGAAGCTGCGCAGCTGCTCGCTCCTGCTCGGGTGGCGCAGCTTGCGCAGCGCCTTGGCCTCGATCTGCCGGATGCGCTCGCGCGTGACGTCGAACTGCTTGCCGACCTCCTCGAGGGTATGGTCGGTGTTCATGTCGATGCCGAAGCGCATGCGCAGCACCTTGGCCTCGCGCGGGGTGAGCTGCGCCAGCACCGAGTGCGTGGTCTCGCGCAGCGACTCCATGGTCGCCTGATCGATCGGGGAGGCGACCGACTGGTCCTCGATGAAGTCGCCCAGATGCGAATCCTCATCGTCGCCGATCGGCGTCTCCATCGAGATCGGCTCCTTGGCGATCTTGAGGACCTTGCGCACCTTGTCCTCGGGCATCTCCATGCGCACCGCCAGCTCCTCGGGCGTGGGCTCCCGGCCCATCTCCTGCAGCATCTGCCGCGAGATGCGGTTGAGCTTGTTGATGGTCTCGATCATGTGCACCGGGATGCGGATGGTGCGCGCCTGATCGGCGATCGAGCGCGTGATGGCCTGCCGGATCCACCAGGTGGCATAGGTCGAGAACTTGTAGCCGCGGCGGTATTCGAACTTGTCCACCGCCTTCATCAAGCCGATGTTGCCCTCCTGGATCAGGTCCAGGAACTGCAGGCCGCGGTTGGTGTATTTCTTGGCGATCGAGATCACCAGGCGCAGGTTCGCCTCCACCATTTCCTTCTTGGCCCGGCGTGCCTTGGCCTCGCCGATCGACACCTCGCGGTTGATCTCCTTGACGTCGCTGATCGACAGATGGCGCAGCTCCTCGATCTGCTGCAGCTTCCTCTGGCGGCGCTCGATCTCATCCTTCAGGCGCGTGAGCACGGCCGAGTACTTCTTGCCGGCCTTCATGTGACGCGCGAGCCAGCGCGCACTGGTCTCGTTCTTCGGGAAGGTCGAGATGAAGTCCTTGCGCGGCATGCCTGCGTCGCGCACCGCCATCACCATGATCTCCTTCTCGACCTGGCGGATGTCGTTGACGTGCACACGCAGCTGCTCGGTCAGCGCATCGAACATGCGCGGCGAGAGCTTCAACTCCATGAACTCACCGGCCAGCTTCTTGCGCAGCTTCTGCGTCTTGGGGTCGTCGGCGCCATGCTTGGCGATCGAGGCCAGCGACTGCAGCTGCAGCTTCTGCAGCGAGCCCATGCGGCGAGCGACTTCCTCCGGATCCGGCCCGGTATCGACCGCTTCCTCCTCGGACTCATCGCCGTCCTCGGCATCCTCTTCCTTGTCGGCCGCGTCGGCCTCGATCTCGACCGGCTTGGTCGGATTCTGCGGCTGCGCGATCACGTCGGGCGCGTTCGGGTCGATGAAGCCGACCACCATGTCGATCAGGCGCGCCTGGCCGACCTTGATCAGCTCGTAGGTCTTCAGCAGATGATCGAAGGTCGCCGGATATTTCGCGAGCGCATTGCGGACCGCGTCGAGCCCTTCCTCGATGCGCTTGGCGATACGGATCTCGCCCTCGCGCGTGAGCAGCTCGACCGTGCCCATCTCACGCATGTACATGCGCACCGGGTCGGTGGTGCGGCCGAGCTCCGCGTCGAGCGCGGCCAGCGCGGCGGCGGCCTCCTCGATGGCCTCGTCGTCCGCCGGCGAGGTCGGCTCGCTCGCCAACAGCGACTCGCCGTCCGGTGCCTTCTCGTACACCGGGATGCCCATGTCATTGATCGTGTTGACGATGCCTTCGATCTGCTCGGGATCGACGATCTCGGCGGGCAGGTGATCGTTGACCTGGGCATAGGTCAGGTAGCCCTGCTCCTTGCCGCGGGCGATCAGCAGCTTGAGCTGCGACTGGCGATCCTCGGGCAACACCCCGGCGCGGCGCAGCTCGACGCTGGCATGCAGCGCGGCGGCATTGTGTCGCGGGCTCGCCTTGGCGGCCGCAAGCGCCGATTCGCGCGCGGCGAGCGCCGGCGCGGGGCTCCCGGCGGCGTGCGTGCCCGCAGAGCTGCCGGCGGCGTGGGCCCCCGCGTGGCTCGTCGGGCGGGCTCCCGTGTGAGCCTTCGCGGCGACGGGCGCTGCCCGCTTGTGCGGCTCGGCCGACTTCGCCGCAGCGCGGCGCGCGGGGGCGGCCACCTTGCGATGGGTTGCGGCAGAAGAGGCGGGCTTACGGGCGGACGGGGCTGGCTTAAGCTGCTTGCGTGTCATAACGTCTGGTGGATTCCATGAAAAGTCGGGCGGATGATCAAACGGTGAAGCCGACTGCACCCTTGCGGGGCAACGCGAGGCTGTGACAGGCGGCTGATCATGGAAGAGTCGATGATTGTACCCACAATTGTTGCATATCTGCCAGTTTTCAAGCCCTTGAATCCGGGGCGGCGGGGTGCCATCGACGGGGCCTTGATGGCGTCCTTGGGGCGGTAACGGCCGATCAGGTGGCGACTTGAACCGCCGGGCGTGCCACCGCCTTCACGACTTTCCCGAGCCACCGGTGCCTGCGGCTTGGTCCGTCGTGAGCGCCTGAAGTTCCAGTTTTTCTGCATCATCGAGACGATCGACCCGAGCCTTCTCGATCAGCGCCTCCAGCCGCCTGCGGGGCAGCTCCTGCACTAGCAAGCGGCGTACCGCCTCGGACAGCTCGCGGGCGGCGGCCCCACCGTCGGGCACCAGCGGGGCGGCGGCGGCCAGCTCGCACAGCCGGCGATATTCGTGCCGGTCGCGCCAGCGTTCCAAAGTCTGTGCCATCGTCGCCGAGGGCTGCGCCCCGAGCTGCGCGAGCAGCTCGTTGAGGGCCGCGACGCCGGGCAGCGGTATGCCGGCGAGCGCCTCGCGCTGCTCGGTGCTGACCGCCGCGGCGGCGCCCGGGAAGTGCAGCAGCAGCGCGATCGCCTGGGTCACGAGGCTCCCCCGGCCCGGCTGGCGCCCAGCCGGCGCGCGCTGCCCGGCAGCCGAGTGCACCGCCGCGGCGCCGGCAGCGCGCGCCGCCTGTCCCTCCGGTGGCGCCGGGCCGGCCAGCCACTGCTGCAGCCGGCTGGCCGGCAGCTCCAGGGCCACCGCGATGCGCTCGAGCAGCAGCTCCCGATAGACGCCGGGGGCCACCTTGTCCAGCAGCGGCCGGGCCAGCGCGATGAAGCGCGCCTTGCCGTCGGCGTGCGAGACGTCGGCCTGCTCGGCCAGCTGCGCCACCAGGTACTCCGACAGCGGCAGGGCCGCGGTAATGCGCGCCTCGAAGCGCTCGCCGCCTTCCCGGCCGACCAGGGAGTCGGGATCCTCCCCGTCGGGCAGGAACAGGAAGCGCACCTCGCGGCCCGCGCGCGCCTCGGGCAGCACCATCTGCAGCGCGCGCCACGCGGCGGCCCGGCCGGCGCGATCGCCATCGAAGCAGAACACCACTTCGCTGACCAGGCGGAAGGCGCGGCGCACATGCTCGGGGGTGGTGGCCGTCCCGAGCGTTGCGACCGCATAGGTGAGTCCGTGCTGATGCAGCTGCACGGTGTCCATGTAGCCCTCGACCACCAGCAGCCGTGTGAGGCCGCGGCGCGCCAGGCGCGTCTCGTACAAGCCGTAGAGCTCCTTGCCCTTGTGGAACAGCACGGTCTCGGGGGAGTTCAGATACTTCGGCTCCCCGTCGCCGAGCACGCGGCCGCCGAAGGCGATCACACGGCCGCGGGTATCGCGAATCGGAAACATCAGCCGATCACGGAAGCGGTCGTAGTAGCGCGAGCCGGCGCCGCTGCGCTCGGTGCGCGTCTCCTCGCCGCCGCCGCTGGCATTTGCGCTGCCGCCGCTGTCGCGCTCGATCACCAGCCCCGCGGCGGCCAGGGCGCGCTGCGCGGCCTCGCCGGTGCCCAGGCGCCGCAGCACGTCGTTCCAGCTGTCCGCCGCATAGCCGATGCCAAAGCGCTCGATGATCTGCGCGCTCAGGCCGCGCTGCTCCGCATAGGCGCGCGCGCGCGCGTTGCCGGCGAGATTGGTACGGTAGAGCTCGGCGGCGTGAGCGAGCAGCTCGTACAGCGTGCGCGTGGCCTGCGCATCCGCCTCGCCGCTCTCGCCCGCGGCGGCGCCCGCCGTGCCGGCGCCCCGCGCGCCTGGGTCCGCTGCCGCGCCGAAGTGCGGGCTCGGGGCCTCGTGCTCGACCGTCAGGCCCAGCCGGGTTGCCAGGTCCTCGACCGCCTCGGGGAACGGCAGCCGGTCATACTCCATCAGGAAGGTGAGCGCGGTGCCGTGCGCGCCGCAGCCGAAGCAGTGATAGAACTGCTTGTCCGGGCTCACCCAGAACGAGGGTGTCTTCTCGTCGTGAAACGGGCAGCAGGCCTTGTATTCGCGCCCGGCGCGCTTGAGCGGCACGCGGTTGCCGATCAGCTCGACGATATCGGCGCGGGCGATCAGCTCGTCGATGAATCTCTGGGCAATCCGGCCGGCCATGGGCCGTAGTCTAGGACAGGACTACGACAGCCGTGCCTTGACGCGCGCACCCACCGCGGCCATGTCGGCGCGGCCGGCGGCCTTGGCCTTGACGATGCCCATGACCTTGCCCATGTCCTTGATCGCGGTGGCACCGGTCTGCGCCAGCGCCTCGCTGATCAGCGCATCGAGCGCGGTATCGTCGAGGGGGACGGGCATGTAGGCCTGGATCACGCCGAGCTCCGCATTCTCCTTGGCCACGAGGTCGGCGCGAGCTCCGGCCTGGAACTGGGCGATGGATTCGCGCCGCTGCTTGACCATCTTCTCCAGCACCGCGAGCACCTGGGCATCATCGAGGGTAATGCGCTCGTCGACCTCGCGCTGCTTGACGGCCGCCAGCACCAGGCGAATGGTCCCGAGACGCTCGCGCTCACCCGCGCGCATCGCGGCCTTCATGTCTTCCTGGATGCGCTCCTTGAGAGTCATGGTTCTTGCGGGCCTGTCGCGGCCTCGGGGCTTCGGTCCGCCGCGGTGCGGCTCCGATCAGCGCGCCGGGCGCATGACGTCGCGCGAGAGGCGCTTCATGTGGCGCTTGACGGCGGCGGCCTTCTTGCGTTTCCGTTCCTGTGTCGGCTTTTCGTAGAATTCGCGCCGGCGCAGCTCGGCGAGAACGCCTGCCTTCTCGCAGGCCCGCTTGAAACGCCGCAGGGCGGCGTCGAAATATTCGTTCTCACGTACTCGGACACTCGGCATCGAAACCTCAACCTCTTGATTACACGGCGTTTTTTGGCAGACGCACCGTCGCGGCCGCTTTGGCGGCGGCCCGCGATTCTAGTGATACCCGCTACAAAAGGCAAAATGCCGCACCCATGCGCATCCTGGCGATAGAAACTTCGTGCGACGAGACGGCCGTTGCGGTGCTGGACGAGCGGTGCGGGCTGCTCTCGCACGAGCTGTGGAGCCAGATCGATCTGCACCGCCAGTTCGGTGGCGTCGTGCCGGAGCTGGCCTCGCGCGATCACCTGCGGCGGCTGCCGGGACTGCTGCGCAGCGCGCTCGCGCGCGCGGACACGCAGGCGGCACAGGTGGACGGCGTGGCCTATACCGCCGGGCCCGGGCTCATCGGCGCGCTGCTGACCGGCGCGGCGCTGGCGCGCGCGCTGGCGTACGGCTGGCAGCGGCCGGCGATCGGCGTGCATCACCTCGAGGGACACCTGCTCGCGCCGATGCTCGAGACGCCGCCGCCGCCGCTGCCGCACACGGCGCTGCTGGTCTCCGGCGGCCACACCATGCTGATCGAAGTGCGCGCCACCGGCGATTATCGGCTGCTCGGGCAGACCCGCGATGATGCGGCCGGCGAGGCGTTCGACAAGTGTGCCAAGCTGCTGGGCCTGCCGTATCCGGGCGGCCCGCAGCTCGCGCAGCTGGCCGCGGCCGGTCGCCCGGGAGCATATGTATTTCCACGGCCGATGATCGATCGGCCGGGCCTGGAGTTCAGCTTCTCGGGTCTGAAGACGGCGGTCATGCTGGCGGTACGCGCCGCGCCGCTGAGCGAGCAGGGGCGCTCCGACATCGCCCACGCCGTGCAGGAGGCGATCGTGGCGACGCTGTGCGCCAAGACACTGCGTGCGCTGGAGCTGACCGGCCATCACGCGCTGGTGGTCGCCGGCGGTGTGGGCGCGAACGCGCAGCTGCGCACGCGCTTGTCGCGCGAGGCGGGTCTGCGTGGTGTGCGCGTGTACTACCCGCGGCTCGAGTTCTGCACCGACAACGCCGCCATGATCGCGGTCGCAGGCCTGCAGCGGCTTCGAGCCGGCGAGCGCGCCGGCCTCGCGCTGGTGGTGCGGCCGCGCTGGCCGCTGGCCGAGCTGGCCGTCCCCGGCCGCGCCGCACAGTTCAGCTAGACTTATCCGATGAGCGAGCACGACCGCGAAGACCGCATCTATCTGCACGGCCTGACCACCGAGTGCATCATCGGCTTCATCGACTGGGAGCGGCGCATGCCGCAGACCCTGGTGATCGACCTGGAGCTGCCGTGCGATTGCTCTCACGCCGCGGCCAGCGACCGCGTCGATGACACGGTCGATTACAAGCAGGTCGCCAAGCGGGTGCTGGCCTGGGTCGGCGCCTCGCAGTTTCAGCTGCTCGAGACGCTCGCGCACCGGCTGGCGCTGCTGCTGCTGGCCGAGTTTCGGCTGGCGTGGGTGCGCATACGAGTCAGCAAGCCCGGCGCGATCCGTCACTCGCGCGACGTCGGCGTGAGCATCGAGCGCACGCGTGCGCAGCTGGACGCTGCCGCGCAGGCCGAGACTGCGGCGGCCGTGGCACGCCCGCCATGAACGCGGTGTTCGTCGCGATGGGCAGCAACATCGATCCCGGGGCGCGCCTGCAGCAGGCCGCGCGCGCGCTCAAGCAGCGCTTCCCCGGGCCGCGCTTCTCGGCCTGCTACCGCAACAGCGCGTTCGGCTTCGAGGGGGCCGATTTCCTCAACGCGGTGGCCGGCTTCGACACCGCACTGCCGATCGGTGAGCTGCTGACCGTGCTGCGGGGGATCGAGACGCAGTGCGGACGCGGCCGCGCCGATCCGAAGTGGGGACCGCGCGCGATCGATCTGGACCTGCTGCTGTACGGCCAGGCGGTCGAACAGGGGTCCGACTACACCGTCCCACGTCCGGATCTCACCCGGCGCGCCTACATGCTCGGCCCGCTCGCCGAGCTGGCACCGCAGTGGCGTTACCCGCCGGCCGGCCCGACGATCGCCGAGCTATGGGAGCGCTTCCCGCGTGGCGAGCATGCCCTGCATCGCGACGCGCTCGATCTGAATGCGGCCTGAGGCGCTGTCGGAGCGCAGGGCCGGCCCGACGCCCGGTCCGAGAGCCGGCTTGCGGCCCGGGCTGCGCATCATGGGCTCACCAGCCGACGCTGCGGCCGCCGTCGACCGCCAGGATCTGGCCGGTCACGAACGGCGCCTCGGCGCTGAAGAACAGCACCGCGCGCGCGATGTCTTGCGGGGAGCCGTGCCGCTGCAACGGCGTCTGCGCGGTGATGCGTTGTTTGCGCGTCTCGTCCATGCCGCTCTCGGGCCACAGGATGGCCCCCGGCGCGATCGCATTGACCCGCACCTCGGGGGCGAGCTCGCGCGCGAGCGCGCGCGTCAGCATGATCAGGCCGGCCTTGGCCGTGCAGTAGATCGCGTGATCACGCAGCGGGCGCTGGCCGTGGATATCGACGATGTTGACCACCGAGCCGCGGGTGAGCCGCAGCGCGCTTGCGGCGGCCTGCGCCAGGAACAGCGGCGCGCGCAGGTTGGTGCCGATCAGGTCCTCCCACTGCGCCGCCGTCATCTGCCCAAGCGGCGTCGGAAAGAAGCTCGAGGCGTTGTTGACCAGCAGGTGCAGCGCGCCGAAGCGGCCGGTGGCGGCGCCGACCAGCGCCGGCAGCGCCTTGACGTCGAGCAGATCGGCGACCGCGACCGCGGTCGAGCCGGCGCGCGCGCGCTCCAGCTCGGCCGCGAGCGCGCGTGCGTCGGCGACGGAATGATGGCAGTGGATCACGACATTCGCCCCGGCCGCGTGCAGCGCGCGCACGATCGCGGCGCCGACGCGCCGCGCGGCGCCGGTCACCAGCGCCGTGCGGCCCGACAGCGACACCGCGCCTGGCACGTACTCATTTGCCGGCTGCGAGCTGCCCTCGGGCGACGGCCCGCCTCCCGGTGCGGCGATGGTCCCCCTGTCAGACGTGCTCGTCATGAGCGCAGCTTATGACGGGGCAGGGCACCGCCTCAATCCTGCCGCCGCTCGATGCCGGACAGGCGGCGCATTCGGCCGCGGTGCTGCAGGCGGTGTGCGCGGCGACCGGCGCGCAGGGCGGCTGGCTCGGATTCGATGATTACCTGCGCCTGGTGCTGTACGCGCCCGGAGTCGGCTACTACAGCGCGGGCAGCACCAAGGTCGGTCGCGCGGGCGATTTCATTACCGCACCGGAACTGTCCGGGCTGTTCGGCCATGCGCTGGCGCGCCAGTGTGCCGAGGTGCTGCAGCGGGTCGGTGGCGACGTGCTCGAGCTCGGTGCCGGCACCGGCGCGCTGGCGGCCACGCTGCTGCCGGCACTGCAGCAGCTGGGCAGCCTGCCGCGCCACTACGACATCCTCGAGGTCAGCGCGGACCTTGCCGAGCGCGCGCGCGCGCGGCTGGCCGCGTTGCCCGAGACCCTGCGCGCACGCATCCGCTGGCTCAGCGCCCTGCCGAGCGAGCCGATCACGGGAGTGATCCTGGCGAACGAGGTCGCCGATGCCCTGCCGTTCCGGCTGTTCGCCGTCGGCGGCGGCGCGGATGTTGGCGGTGTGGCGCAGCACACCCGCTTCCTCGAGCGCGGCGTGGCGCTCTCCTCCGAGGGTGTCCTGGCGCTGGCCGATCGACCGGCAGACGACGCGCTCGCAGCCGAGCTGCAGCGGCTGGGGCTGGCCGCATCACTACCGGACGGCTACCAGTCCGAGCTGTGCCTGATGCTCGGGCCGTGGGTCGGCTCCCTCGGCGCGGCGCTCGCGCGCGGCGCGATCTTCGTCATCGACTACGGCGTGGCGCGGCACGAGTACTACCACGAGCAGCGCACGCGCGGCACGCTGCGCTGTCACTTCCGCCATCGCGCGCACGATGATCCGTTGCTGTACCCGGGTATGCAGGACATCACCGCCTGGGTCGACTTCACCCGCGTCGCGGAGGCCGCGGCCGACGCGGGCCTTACGATCGCCGGTTACTGCACGCAGGCCGCGTTCCTGCTCGCCAACGGCATCGAGGCGGACGTGGCTGCCGCGAGCACGACGCTCGAGCGCGCGCGGCTCGCCGCGCAGGCGCGGCAACTGCTGCTGCCCGGGGAGATGGGCGAGAACTTCAAGGTGATGGCGCTAACGCGGGGCTTGGATGAGCTGCCGCTACGCGGATTCGCGTTGCAGGATCTTCGGCGGATGTTGTGAGGGCAGCGGGCTTTCTGGTCGAGGGTGCCGACGTACGGGGCAAGACGCAGAAATTGCCGGGACGTACGCTACGTGCCCGATCGCCGAGGTACAATGAGCCGTGCAGTCGAGCGACCATTCAACTTTGATTGCCGACCACCGGTTCCGGTCGCTAGCAAGAAAGTACGTGTGGTGGAAGACACCGAACGAAGCACTGCGGTATCCGTATCACGTCATAGCACAAGTGATGAATCTGGGCACATGGGCAGACGTGCGCACGCTGGAAAAGGTGGTGACTCCGGAGCTCATGCGGACCGTAGTTGAGCATGCAGAGCCTGGCTGGTTCAACGAGGACTCGTGGTACTACTGGCACTATCGCCTGAGTTTGATGCGACCGGCGCAGCCCGTGCCGGAGTTGCCCCGGCGTGCGCAGGTCTAGCGTGTCGGGAAATCGTCCGATGTTCGCCCCACGTCTGGAAATTCTTCCGCCCGGGCAGCAGTGGCTCTGGCCGCGGTTGAGCGTCTTTTCTGATGAAGGCATGGTGTTGTACGGCGGTACTGCGATTGCCTTGCGTCTCGGGCACCGCATCTCGGAGGACTTTGATTTCTTCTCGGAGCGTGTTTTAGACAAGGCCGCGGTTCGGAAGGCGCTGCATGGTCTGGACTATGAGGTGCTGCAGGATGTGGAGAATACCTACACGCTTCTGATTGCCGCGTCAACGCCGGACGGATGGGTCAAGTTGTCGTGTTTCGGGGGGCTGGGGTTCGGCCGCTTCGGTGAGCCGGAGATTGCGGCCGGCTCCGCCGTGGTGGTCGCGTCGCCCGATGACCTTCTGGCAACGAAGCTTGCAGCGGTCATGGTGCGGATACAATCCAAGGACTATCGCGACATCGCCGCGCTGCTTCGAGCAGGTGTATCCCTGGCGCGCGGTCTGGCCATTGCGGCCGGAATGTACGGAGCGCAATTTGCGGCGGCTCAATGCCTCAAGACTCTCACGTACTTTCACGGGGGCGATCTCGCTGAGCTGGCGGCCAACGACCGCAATACCTTGTGCGCCGCGGCTGCAGCGGTGGGCGATCTGCCTGGAGCGACACGGGTCTCAAGCATCCTCGGCATCGAAAAAGGATGAGCGATACCGGGGCGCTCAGACAGCGGCCATAGGGTATTCATGCTCGAGCGCAACGAGGTGGCTGATCGGGTGCAAGCTCAGCTGCATACCCCAATCAGTGCGCCTGCAGCAATGCTTCCAGTCGCGCCAGGCGTGCCGCGCGCAGCGCGGCGGCGATCCCGGGACCGTTGCCCTTGAGCGCGGCGAGCTGCTCTGCCGGCAGTACCACCGCGGCGGTGGCGGCCAGCGCCGCCGGCAGCAGCTTCCAGGCTCCCTGGGACGGCGCCTGCGAGCGTGCCTGCTCGTCCGCCTGCGCGGCGAGCAGCAGCTTGGCGAAACGGTCCGGGCGGCGGAATGCATCGGCCGTCTCGAACAGCCGCAGCAGGTTGCCGGGTTCCAGATGCCAGGCCTGCGCGAGGCTCGCCGACAATCGCGCGCCCAGCACGGCGAGCTCGCGGTAGTCGTTCGGCACACGCAGGCGGTCACACAGGGAGCCGATCGCCGCGACATCTATATCGGCCAGCAGGGCCGCGAAGCGCACGGTGGGGTCGGCGCTCAGGGACACCGCTGCCTGCAGCGCGCGCCGCTCGTGCTCGCGCCAGGCAAGCTCGGGCATCAGTACCGGCAGCGCGCCGCAGTCCTGCAGCGTATCGAAGCAGGCCGGCGGCTGGGGCTCACCGAGGGCGCGCTCGAGCTCGCGCCATAGCCGCTCGGGCACCAGTGCGCGCACCTCGCCATTGTCGACCATCTGCCGCATCAGCACGCGCGTCTCGGGGGCGACCGTGAACCCCAGGGCGGCGAAGCGGGCCGCGAAGCGTGCGACCCGCAGGATGCGCACCGGATCCTCGACGAAGGCGGCCGACACGTGCCGCAGCACTCGCTGCTCCAGGTCGCGCCGTCCATCGAACGGGTCGATCAGACGGCCATCGGAGGCGCGCGCGATCGCATTGATGGTCAGGTCGCGCCGCTGCAGATCCTGCTCGAGCGTCACATCGGGGGAGGACTGCGTCGTGAAGCCGCGATAGCCGGGCCCGACCTTGCGTTCGAGGCGGGCGAGCGCGTACTCCTCGTGCGTCTGCGGGTGCAGATACACGGGAAAATCGCGTCCCACGGCGCGGAAACCGCGCTGCTCCATCTCCTGCGGCGTTGCGCCGACGACCACCCAGTCGCGCTCGGCCACCGGACGGCCGAGCAGCTCGTCCCTGACCGCGCCGCCGACCAGATACAGTTCCATGTCCAACCTGCTACCGTGAACGGCACATGTTACCCGAGAGCGCAACGCACGCCGCGCCGACAATGCGCCGACGGCGGCTGGCGGGTCGATTGCGACTGGCGGCGCTATGGCTGGCCGTTGCGGCACTGCCGGGCTGCGCGACGCCCGGCTACCTGGTCCAGGCCGCGCACGGGCAGTGGCAGCTGATGCATGCGCGGCGGCCGATCCCGCTGGTGATCGCCAATCCGGCCACCAGCCCGACGCTGCGGTCGCGCCTGGATCTGGTGGAGGATGCCCGTGCCTTCGCGGTGACGGAGCTCGAGCTGCCCGAGAACGGCAGCTATCGCAGCTACAGCGACCTGAAGCGCCCCTACGTGGTCTGGGAGGTGGTGGCCGCGCCCCGGTTCTCGGTCGAGCCGCTGCGCTGGTGCTTCCCGATCGCCGGCTGCGTCAGCTATCGCGGCTACTTCCATGAGCGGCGTGCGCGCGCCTTCGCCGCCCGGCTCGCCCGGCGCGGCGATGACGTGATGGTCGGCGGCGTCACCGCCTATTCGACGCTGGGACACTTCGCCGATCCGGTGCTCAATACCATGTTGCGCTATGGAGACCTGGACCTGGTGGGGACGATCTTCCACGAGCTCGCGCATCAACTGATCTACGTGCCCGGTGACAGCGAGTTCGACGAGTCGTTCGCGATGACGGTGCAGGCGGAAGGGTTATCACGCTGGCTCGCCGCGCGCGGGCGCAGCGGCGAGCTGAAGAGTTACCTCGAGGACCAGCGCCAGGATCGCTCGATCGACCAGGTGTTCGCCGACGGCCGGAACCAGCTCAAGCGCCTGTATGCCAGCGGCTTGCCCCGGGCGCAGATGCTGGCACTCAAGCACGCCATCCTGGGCCGCACCGGCGCGCGCGTGCAGGCGCTGGAGCGACAATGGCACCTGCACACCGGCTACGACCAATGGATTGTCGCGGGGCTGAACAACGCGGACCTGGCCTCGGTCGGGACCTACTCGGACTGCGTGCCAGGCTTCGAGCGGCTGCTGGCGCAGAACGGCGGTGAGCTGCCGCGGTTCTACGCGGCCGTGCGACGCATCAGCCGCGACCCGCACGCACGGCGGGCGCTGTGCCAGCGGTCGGCGGGTGGCAGGCTATAGAGAGTCGAGGTCGTTTCTCCACTTTCACGAGGACGCCGCCGGAGTGTTCGCCGGCGGGTCGCCGGATTCCCCACCCTGCTTGTCCTTGCTCTCGTGCAGTTGCTCGATGTAATGCTCCGCCGGCGGCTTGCCGACAAAAATTGCGTTCAGCGCCAGCATGACGCTGCCGATCGCCGCCGCCCGAATGCTGTTGGCTCGCTTGACTCTACGAATCAATTCAACCGACAAGAAAATGAGGACGAGCCCCGCGGTTGCCGCGACCATGATCTGCGTCGCTTTCACGGCCCGGTACCGCTCTGCGATGCCGACAGGACTCGGCTGACGGCGCGGTGGGCGATGTCGTCGCATTCCTGGAGCGCGCCGCAAAACTGGCTGTTGACCACGCAGCTTGAAAGTCTTGCTCCGAGCGCTCGTGATCCCGCGGCCGGTGGACCTTCCTGCTTCAAGTCTCGTCAGACCTCGAACTGTCGCGCAGAGCAGCAACGTCGGCCAAGTCCTGCGGCCGGCTTGCGGCAATCTTTGCGGTGAGCAGATCCTGACGCGAGATAAACGGGACCGTCAGAGTGCGCATGTAGCGACACCGCGTATCCGCCGACGACGAGGTACCTAACCCCGTGGGCGTTGCCTTCACCGCGTCCAGACTACGGTAGCGCTTGAGGCTCTTGTCCATTTGCATCGAACTTAGCACTACCAGGTTTGTCGTGCTACCGCGTCGATGGGCCGTCGTGCGCAGCGCTTGCCCCGGGGCATGTGTTCCGGGCAAGCCTTTACCGCCGCGGCGCGAGCCACAGCGGTGCGAGTGCACTGAAGCTGGCGGGAGCGATGCCGAGGCGAGCGCAGCCGTCCTCCTGGCAGATGCTGTCCGCCAGCAGCGAGCGGTAGTTGTCGAGCGAGAACGGCTTACCCGGCAGCAGCTGCGCGACCGCGGCCTGCAGCCGGCCGAGCGGATTCGGCAGCGGCAGGATGTGGCACGGTACACGCGCGGCGGCGGCGCTGAGGCGCACGATCTGCCCGAGCGTCAGGACCTCGGGGCCGCATAGCTCATAGGTCTGTCGGCTGGTGGCGCCGCCGGTCAGAGCACGGAGGAAGGCCTGCACGACGTCGCCGACGTGGATCGGCGCGAAGCACGCACCGGCGCGCGCCAAAGGCAACACTCCGGCGGTCAGCCGCAGCAACCGGACAAAGCGGGTGCTCAGCGAATCGCCGCGGCCGAAGATCACCGACGGCCGCAAGATGGTCCAGTCCAGCGGCGGCGGGGCGGTGCGCACGAGTTGCTCGGCCGCGCCCTTGGTGGCGAGATAGTGGCTCGGGCCGTGCTGCGCATCGGCGCCGAGCGCGCTCATGTGCAGCAGCCGCGGCACGCCGGTCTCGGTCATGGCGGCGAGCAGCGTGCGCGTGAATTCGACATGCGCGCGCCGAAAGCCGGCGCCGCCGTGACCGCGCTCGTTCAGGATCCCGACGAGGTTGATGGCGAGGTCGCAGCCTTCCAGGCGCCTGCGTAGGAAATCGCTGCTGTAAACATCGCCGGCCGCGATTTCGACGCTGGACAGCGGCAGCAGGTCATCGGCGCGGCGGGCGTCACGCGTGGCAACGCGCAGGCCATGACCGGCACGCACCAGACGGCCGATCAGCTCGCGGCCGACGAAGCCGGTGCCCCCGGCAATGAAGATCGTCAGCGCGCGCCGGATCGGCGGCAGCGAAGAATGCAGCGAAGAGATCGGTGGCGAATACAGCGAGGAATGCATGCTGCCGTCAACTGATGCCGTCAACATGCATCCCCGCTGTGCGCGCCGTCGCCGCTCAGTGCGTCTCGACGTTGACGCGCCTGGGTTCGGGCGCCTGCACCTTGGGAATCGTGACCTCGAGCACGCCGTTGCTGTGATGGGCACGGATGTCGTCGGTCTTCACGTTCTCGGGCAGCGTGAAGCGGCGCAGGAATGCGCCATCGACATGCTCGATGCGCGAGAAGCCCTGCTGGTGCTCGCGCTGCTCGGAGCGCCGCTGACCGCTCAGCGTCAGCACGCCGTTGTCAGCGGTGACGCTGATGTCCTTGGATTGCACACCCGGCAGGTCGGCCCGCACGACGAACTTGTCGGGCTCCTCGTGGATGTCCACCGAGGGGATCCACTCGACCGCGCCTTCGCCGCTCGCCGCCGGCGTGCTGAATGTGTCGCCGAAGATCTGATCGATCTGGCGATGCAGCCGCTCCATCATGTTCCAGGGCTCGTAACGTAGCAGTGCCATGATTCCTTACCTCCGGGTTGATTTGATCGGGGCGATGCGGACACAGACCGTGCGCCATGGAAGTTTTCCGAGGCGGCCCCGTGGCCGATCGATCGTCCCACTGGCACCAAATCTAGGGTTGAAAAGCGGCGTTTCAAGAGCGCCCTTGCAGGCGATGCTGTGCGCAGCCTGTGGATGAGCTGTGCGGGACCGGTGGATACCATATATAGAGGGGCCGGGGGACGAGCGACCGAACCCCGCGCGGCATCGATTTTTGCGGTCGAGACCGCCGTTAATTCTAATTAAGCGTTTGAATTCTAAGTAGTTTTTGTTATATGAATTCGTGTGACTTAATCTTGACGGCGACCACGCAGCTGACTAGTCTGCATTAGGCGTACAACAAGATCTTGTGCCGCGTCGAACAATACGCCTCAGGGGAGCAGGAGCCGCCGTCACCATGAATTCAGTCATGAAAGCCGTAGCCTCGGATCTGAGCACGATCCCGTTCCAGGAAGCGTCGCTCGATATTTGGGACAAGAAGTACCGGCTGACCACGAAGGACGGTCAGCCGCTCGACCGCACGATGGATGAGACCTATCAGCGGGTCGCGCGCGCGCTGGCCGAGGTCGAGCGCGAGGAGGTGCGTGAGCACTGGTACCAGCGCTTCCTGTGGGCCCTGCGGCACGGGGCGATTCCGGCCGGCCGCATCACCTCCAATGCCGGCGCATGGGAGCACAAGCCCGCGACCTCGACCATCAACTGCACGGTCTCCGGCACCATCCGTGACTCGATGGACGACATCCTGCGTAAGGTGCATGAGGCCGGTCTTACGCTGAAGTCGGGTTGCGGAATCGGCTATGAATTCTCCACGCTGCGCCCGCGCGGCGGATATGTCTCGGGCGCCGGCGCGTACACCTCCGGGCCGCTGTCGTTCATGGATATCTACGACAAGATGTGCTTCACCGTGTCCTCGGCCGGCGGACGGCGCGGCGCGCAGATGGGCACGTTCGACGTCGGCCATCCCGACGTGCTGGATTTCATCCGCGCCAAGCGCGAGAACGGACGGCTGCGGCAGTTCAACCTGTCGCTGCTGGTCACGGATGAGTTCATGCAGGCGGTACGCGAGGGACGCGACTGGAAGCTGGCATTCCCGATCAGCCTGCGCGAGTACGAGGCCGACAAGCCGGATCTGGCCGATGCAACGCAGTTCGTGTGGCGCGAGTGGCCCACGCACGAGGGCTACGTCGTGAACGACGAGGGTCTGGTGGCCTGCCGCATCGGCAAGACGCTGCCGGCGCGGCGCGTATGGGATCTGATCATGGCCTCGACCTATGACTTCGCCGAACCCGGGTTCGTGCTGATCGACCGCGTCAACGAGATGAACAACAACTGGTGGTGCGAGAACATCCGCGCGACCAATCCGTGCGTGACGGCCGACACGCGGCTGGCGACGCAGTTCGGCATGGTCCGCATCGGCGATCTGTACGACGCAAAGGTGGATAT
Source organism: Steroidobacteraceae bacterium (assembly GCA_036267195.1). Lineage (GTDB taxonomy): Bacteria > Pseudomonadota > Gammaproteobacteria > Steroidobacterales > Steroidobacteraceae > FEN-1191. The sequence goes on along the minus strand of DATAWM010000034.1, from coordinate 56,612 downwards.
TCAGGCCACGGTGGATTGCCGCACGCTCGAGCAGGGGCGCGGCGCAACCGTCCGGCCGGCGGTGCCGGCCTTCATGACCGCGCCTTCGGCCGACATCTATCGCGTGGTGACGAAGGATGGCTACGAGATCAAGGCCACTGAGTGGCATGAATTCTATACGACCCGCGGCAAGCTCAAGCTGCGCGAGCTAAAAGCGGGTGATGAGCTGCTGATCCAATCCGGCAAGGGGCAATTCGGCGGCTGCGGTGACGAGCCGCTGGGCGTGCTGCTGGGCCTGCTGACCGGCGATGGGCATTTCACCAATCGGGGCCGTGGCGATCAGGCGGCCGTGGTCAACCTGTGGGGTGCGGACCGCAGCATTGCCGAGTCCGTCGTCGCGCAGGTCAACGAGCTGATCGGGCGCTTCGGGCCGGCGCGCAGAAAGTATCGCGTCGGTGCGGTTGCGGTGCCGGAACGCAACCTGGTGATGATCCGCTCGGTGATCCTGGCGCAGGTGCTGGCCATGTACGGCGTGACCGCGCGGATCAAGCAGCAGGTCCCGGAGATCGTCTGGCGCGGCAACGAGGCCTGCGTCAAGGGCTATCTGCGCGGGCTGTTCCAGGCGGACGGGACGGTGAACGTCTCCGGGCAAAACGGCACGACATGCTCGGTGCGGCTCGCTTCAAGCGAGCCCTCCCTGCTCAAGGACGTGCAGATGCTGTTGGCGAATTTCGGAGTTTTCGCGCGCATCATGAAACGCCGGGACGCCGGACTGCGTGTGTTGCCGGACGGCAAGGGATCGCGGCGGCCATATGCCTGCAAGGCCGACTACGAGCTCATCATCGATGGTGAGTCGCGCGACTATTTCATGTCCGAGGTGGGTTTTCTCACGGAGCAAAAGAATTCCCGTTACCGCGAGTGGACGCGCGACAAGCTGCTGCGCAAGCAGCAACGATTCGCGAGCCCGATAATCGAGATTTTCCATGTTGGTAGGCAGGCGGTGTTCGACACGACCCAGCAAGATCACAACAGCGTGATCTTCAACGGTCTGGTGACAGGTCAGTGTGGCGAGCAGCCCCTTCCGGCATACGGCAGCTGCCTGCTCGGTTCGGTGAACCTCACCTGCTTCGTGCGCGAGCCGTTCTCGCGCCAGGCGCGCTTCGACTGGGACGAGTACCGCGAGGTCGTGGGTGTGTTCACGCGCATGCTCGACGATGTGGTCGAGGTCAACGGGCTGCCGCTGCCGCGCCAGCGCGAGGAGATCACTCGCAAACGCCGCCACGGCATGGGCTTTCTCGGGCTCGGCTCGGCGCTGACGCTGCTGGGCATCCGCTACGGCTCGAAGGAGTCGGTGCAGTTCACCGAGGACGTGGCGCGCGAGATGGCGCTGGCAGGCTGGGAGGCGGGGCTGGCGCTCGCGCGCGAGAAGGGGGCGGCGCCGATCATGGACGAGGAGTTCACCGTCACCAAGGAAATGCTGCGCAAGCGCCCGGAGATGGCGCACGACGGCTGGCAGCCGGGGGCGAAGATCCCGGGCCGAGTGCTGCACGCGCGCTATAGCCGCTACATGCAGCGCATCGGGCAGGCCGCGCCGCAGCTGGTAGAGCAGCTCGCGCAGCACGGGGCGCGCTTCACGCATCACAGCTCGATCGCTCCGACCGGGACGATCTCGCTGTCGCTGGCCAACAACGCCAGCAACGGCATCGAGCCGTCGTTCGCGCATCATTACTTCCGCAACGTGATCCGCCCCGGCAAGAAGTCCAAGGAGAAGCTCGGCGTGTTCTCGTTCGAGCTGCTGGCCTACCGCGAGCTGGTCAATCCGCAGGCGCTGCCGGAGTCGCAGGAGGAGGCCGAGAGGCTGCCGGATTACTTCACCGCCGCCGACCAGGTGACCCCGCGCCAGCACGTCGATATCCAGGCCGCCGCGCAGAAGTGGGTCGACTCCTCGATCTCCAAGACCGCGAACGTACCCACGGACTTTCCGTACGAGCAGTTCAAGGGCATCTACCTGTACGCCTACGAGCAGGGCCTGAAGGGCTGCACCACGTTCCGCTTCAACCCGGAGGCGTTCCAGGGCGTGCTGGTCAAGGAGCAGGACCTGAAGAACACGACCTATGTGTTCACGCTCGAGGACGGCAGCGAGATCCGCGCGAGCGGCGATGAGGAAATCGAGTACGACGGCGAGAAGCACTCTGCCGCCAATCTGTTCGACGCCCTGAAAGAAGGCTATTACGGGAAGTTCTGAGCATGAGCACGCGAATCGATCAGCGCATCATCAAGTACCGCGTCCTCAAACCCGAGGATCAGGCCGCCCCGGCAGCGCCGCCATTCGCCGCCACCCCGAACGCCGCGCCGGCGGGCGAGCCCCAGGCACCCGCGCCGGAGAGGAGCGGCGCGCCGGCTCATTCCGCCAAGGTCATCCGCATGCACGAGGAGATCCAGCGTCCCGAGGTGCTGATCGGCTCGACCTACAAGATCAAGACGCCGGTCTCGGACCATGCGATGTACGTCACCATCAACGACATCGTGCTCAACGAGGGCACCGAATACGAGCAGCGCCGGCCGTTCGAGATCTTCATCAACTCGAAGAACCTGGATCACTTCCAGTGGATCGTGGCGCTCACGCGCATCATCTCGGCGGTGTTTCGCAAGGGCGGCGACATCGCCTTCCTGGTCGATGAGCTCAAGGCGGTGTTCGACCCGCGCGGCGGCTACTGGCAGCCGGGTGGCAAGTTCATGCCGTCGATCATCGCCGAGCTCGGCCACGTGATCGAGCGGCATCTGCAGAGCATCGGCCTGATGCGCAAGCACGAGCTCGACGAGCACCAGAAGAAACTGGTCGACCAGAAGCGCGCCGAGTTCGAGGCCCGCACCCGCCAGCAGGACGCGTTCGCGAAGTCCCACTTTCCCGACGGCGCACAGCTGTGCAGCAAGTGCAGCACCGCGGCCGTCGTGATGATGGACGGCTGCATGACCTGCCTGAACTGCGGCGAATCGAAGTGCGGGTGAGGGCTCATGGCCGCGCTGCCCGCCGCCTTTGTGGGTGACCCCATAAGTTGCGACTTTGCCCATGTTGTCGCTTCCATTCGGCGAGCGGTCGTCCGGATTCCAGTGGTTCTTTAGCTTCCTCTCTGCGTTCTCCGCGTATGAGGGGAGCAAAGACCCGATCGTGATCCTGCTTGACGAGCCGGGCGTTGGGCTGCATGCCCGTGCAAAGAAGGATTTTCTCCGTTTCATCGACGAGCGGCTGTCGCGTCGGCAGGTGATCTACTCGACGCACTCGCCCTTCATGGTGCAGCCGAATCGGTTAGAGCGGGCGCGGCTCGTCGAGGATCGTGGTCTCAAGGTCGGAGCTGTCGTGACCTCGGACGTGCTCACCACTGACGCCGACACTCTCTTTCCCTTGCAGGGCGCGCTGGGCTATGACATCGCCCAGCACCTGCTGATCGGGCAGGACAACATCGTGGTCGAGGGGGCGTCGGACTACATCTATCTGACCGTGCTTTCTGAGCACTTGGCCGAGCAGGGCCGCGCGGCACTCGACGCGCGCTGGTCGCCGGTTCCGGTGGGAGGTGCAGACCAGATTCCGACCTTCATGGCGCTGCTCGGCATACACCTACAACGATAAGACTGGGAGCCTGATGAGATGAGAGGACAGCTTGACCCGCAGGGCCGGATGTTCAGCTACTTCTCCCCGGAGTCTCGAGTGCCAGCGGATCATCCACTGCGCAGCATCAAGGCGCGGCAGGCCAGTTACGCGGTCAGCCAGAGAAAGCGCAAACGGGTCGAGGAGATCTTCGGGTGGATGAAGGCCTTCGGCGGGCTGCGGCGCACGCGCTTCCGGGGCATCGCCCGGGTGCAGTTGCACGCCCACTTCGTGGGCGCGGCCTACAACTTGCTGCGGCTGAGCCGATTGCGACCGCTGACGGGATAAGTGTCTGTGCAGTACGCCTATGAACCTGGAAGATGCCCACGACAGTGCGAATGCCCCAACGCTTGGGCCGCCGTCGTATTCAATCCTCTCGCTTCGCCCGCTGGTTTCCATGGTCATTAGCCGTTTTGCATCAGGCTGCTAGGGCTATGGCTGGCGCCGCATGGTGAGCGATCGTAGTGTGTTCATTTCGTTCTTTCGCCGTTCATGCCCGCGCGAGGGCGGCACCGACGGCATGCAACGTGACGACGCTTGGCGCGGTTCGTAGAGTTCCTCTTGCCGTTCAGAACCGATACCCGACACCGACCTGCAGTAGTGGCAGCACCGTAATGCTGCCAATCGTCGTATCGAGCTTGTTCTGCTGTGCGGCGACGTCGGTCGCCAAATTGCTGCAAACGGCCGCACTGGCCGTGCAGGTGTAGTTAAGCGTGCCCTTCGGGCGCGCGAGAATGACGCCCACGTCAAACGAGAAGTAAAACGGGTGATTCTTTGATGCCTTGTTGAAGCCGTCTCGACCAAGGCCAACATAGGGAGAGACGTTGTACCAGCCAGCCTTACCGCGAAGGTTGTTGACATCGGTCGTGCTGTAAGCATCACCATTGATGGTGAATGTCCCCGCCTGTGTCGGTACACCGGTTACTTTGAGACCCTCATTGGGACCGTAGATACCACCCGTCAGACGGAAGGTGCCGCCGAAGGGTTTGTAGTCGAGCAGGAAGTCCCAGGCGCTGTCTTCACTCTGGCCGCTATAACCGAAGCCACCATTACTCGCTGAGAGCGTTCCGGACTTGTGATACGTGTAGGGCAGATCACTGTAACCGACACGCGCATCAAGGTAGTGATTGAACGCGCCCGTCACATCGATGCCAACACCTGGCAGAATCACCGGAAATTTGAGGGTCACGGCGATGGGGGCCGCCGAGGCTGTCCCTGTAGCGCCGGAGCCATCGGCGGACGCGGCGTTCTGAGATTGAGCGAGAGCCGAGAAGGAAGTCACCGCCAGCATTAGGGCAGTCGCCCAGAGCAGGCTCGCAGCGCCTTGGGTAACCGTCTTTTGACCGCCTTGTGAAGAGTGCATCCGTAGTTCCCTCTGTCCGATGAAAGTAGATGGTCGCTTGGTGGCCATCGTCCGCATCGGATCGATGAGCACCAAAATTTGATGTTTGTTGGAACTCATCGGCGAGCTGACTTCAGATCCAAGCATGGCCGCATTATCAATGCGTGGGCCTACAGTAGCCGCAGAGCGCTACTGGTCCAGGAGGTCTATCTGGTTGGTCACCACTTCACCGTCTGTGCCGGATATCGTGACGCTGACTGTCACCTGGGTGAACAGGGTAGAGGGTAGCACCACCGTGCCGCTGGTAGCGGTCGGACTGAGAAACTGCGGCGTGGTCCCGGTGCCGCCCAAGGGCTCGACCGACATCGAGATCCCACGCACAGAAAACGTGGTGGGCAGCGGCCAGCTCAGCGACAACGAGGCTCCGACAAAGCTGCCGGGCGAAATGGTGGCGAGGAAGCTCGTTGGATTCTCGCCGTTGATGCTCTGCAGTTGCAGCGTCTCAGAAGACTGCCCGTTCATGGTCAACGTGGTCGATTGGGTTGCGCCGCTGGGCTCGTCATACGTCACCTGGTACTGAGTCCCGACGGGTGGGAAGGATGCGACGAAGATGGACGGGGCCCGGCAGGCCGCATTGTCGAACAACTCAAACTGTTCTCCCCATTCGGTTTCCGTCTCCGCGTTGCCGCTCACAAGAAACTCACTCAGGGTGAGAGGCTCAGCCTGGTTCAGAGCGTAAGGAGCAGCGCCCGTGCAGTTAGGCAATAGCGCGTTACTCCCGGTGTTGGCGATCGTGACCGAACTGACCGTGCCGCTGCCCGGCCCGGTGCCACTATAGGGCGTGGCAAACGGTGACAACCCCACGAGCGCGAGGAAGCTCGTGCTGACTGGCGCGCCTGTGCTATAGGTATTGTTCGTCTGAACCGAAAATTCGGCTATGCCGGGAGCCTGGTTACCGTACAATCGGTAACTGCCATCACTCTCCTGAATGTAGACCAGACCCGGACTGCCGGCGCTTCCTTGGACTGGGCCAAGGTTCTCGCTATAGGGCCCGGTGGTTGCAGCAATATTGACAGTGGACTGCGCAGTGATCTGTACGGGGCCGCCAGCTGGATCACTGAAGGCGTAGATCTGCCCGATGGAGCCCGAGGCCTGCCCCGAGGCAACATACGCCGCGAGCTGCGCGGCGAGGTAGCTCTCGTACGCCGAGGCGTTCAGTCCCTGTTGCACGAAATTGGCATCGAAATAGGGCGCAAGGTCGCTGGCGGATAATGCCGAGCCCGCAGACTGCGCCGTCGCGACAAGATTGGCCCACACGGTTTGTATGCCGGTCACCGCTGCTTGCTCGGCGCTCTGTTGCTGGGCGGTGGTTGCTGCCACACTAACCGTCGAGAACGAGGAGCTGCTGGCCGTGGTGGTACCGTTGATCTGGTCGGTATTGGTATTGCTGAGGTCGATCTGCCCGACGCTGACCGTGACCGTGCCGCTCTCGGTGAGCACCTCGCCATTGGCACCGGGTGTACTGATGGTATAGCTGGCCGTCGAGGTCGGGCTGCTGGCGCTCGTGTAGGTCGTGTCGTGCAGCAGTGCATCGAAGCCGGTCTCATTGGCCGTAAACCCCGTGCTGAAGATGTTGAACGACGCGGCGGAGGCGACACCATCCTTCGTCAACGTAGGTTGGAGCACGTTATTCAAGGTGCTCGCAAGATTGTTGAGATCCGTCTGGGCTGGCATCACCGTGGCGGCGCTCACGTTCGCGAACACGCTCGAAACGTCGCTGCCATTGAGCGCCGCGTAATAGGCCCGCACGGCGAGGTCGGTGTACTGGTCGAGATTGACCGTGGGGTTGCTCGAAGCGGGGCTTGCCGAGGCACTGTAGTAGGTCGTCGCGCCGCTGACGACCTCCAGCAGGAACGGGGCGGTCAATCCCGTGCCATTGATGCTGAAGGAGCCGTCGTTAGCGGTCGTGGCGGTCTGGGTGTTGCCGTTCTGGTCCTTGAGAGTCACGGTAGCACCCACCAGCGGGTCGCCTGATGCCGCGACACCGGTCAAGCTATATTGGGTAGTCGAACCATTCCCGCTGGAACCCGGGCCGGAGCCCGAACTGCCGCTGCTGCCGGGGTTGTTCGACGAACAGCCGAGCACGCAGAGCGTTGCTATAGCCAGCGCCGCACATGCGATTGATCGTACTGCATTCATAAGTGCCTCCCTTCGATCGAAATCAGTAGCTCCGAACCGACACGCCAACCCACGTTGAGCACCGAATACTATTTGACGATGCTCACATCGTTCTGCAGCTTCAGTACTTCCGTCTGCGCGATACCGTTGGCGTACGGCCGTAGATCGCACCGAGGCCCGAAAAGGAAGTGCAGATGGTGAGCTTCACCGACTCGCCGCAGCGCCCGCATCTCCCAAATGGGATATGCGACGCCTTTTATTGGTCGTCGGCAGGTCTTCGCGGCAGCGACAGCAGCAGCTTTACCAGTTCGCTTTGACGGTGCGTCTTGGTCTTGCGGAAGATGGATTTGATCTGCACGCGCACGGTGCCGACGGAGACCTGCCGACGCCGGGCGATCTCGCGGATGGGCTGGCCAGCGAGCAGCGCGTTGCCGATCTGCGCCTCCGCGGGTGTCATCGCATAGAGGGCCGCCAGGATGTCGGGCGGCACGCTGGCCGCCCCATCCGGATCGCCTATCAGCACCAGCGTGCGGGCGTGGCCCAGCATCCCGCGCGGCGGGAGTGACAGGATCCTGACCTGGAAGGAGCGTTTGCCGGACGGTCTGGGCACTTTCACTGCGTCGGCATTCCGGGAGACCCTGGAGCGTCGGGCGATAGGTGCCGCAGCAATCAGGCCTTGGAGTTTCCACTGCACGAGCGGGTCCGTGGCGCAGAGGTGCCGGTCATGCAGCTGCAAGCCGTCTTGCAGGTCAAACAGGGTCTGCGCCGCCCGATTGCAGTTCAGGACACGACCAGTGCCACTGAGGACGATTACGGGTGCTGCGACGGCGTCCAGTACAGCTTCCGTGTCCCGTGCTCGGGTCGGCGACCGTGACGACACGATGATCTGCCCTCCTCATTAGCGCTCAGGGAGGACTGTGCCGATCGGCGGCCGGCTGTGCATCTCCCACATGGGAGATAAGCGGCAGTTATTTCGCTGTGGGCGCGCGGCCCGGCAAGGTCAGCAGCAATTTCAGCAGGTAACTCTGCGGCGAGTATCAGTCTTCTGACAATGAGCGTACCCGCTGTAATGGCGTCGAGCATCGCCTCGGTACGCTGAGCGGGCGCTGCGTACGTCACCGACCGGTCCAGAGAGCGCCTTGGCACGATTCCTCGCTTGTGTATCTCCAAAAACGGGAGATGCCGAGCTATTTTCGCTCGAGAGTAGTTACGCGGCGCTGGTAAACGTCCTCGGCAGCATCAGCATCAGCCGGACCAGCTCCGCCTGCCGGCGCACGCCGGCCTTGTGCATCAGCTGCTTGATCTGTACACGCACCGTGCCCAGGGAAACGTGACGCAGTTCGGCAATGGGTTCAGGCACCAGCCCTGCGCAGAGCTGATTAGCAATCTCCGCCTCGCTTGCCGTGAAGCCGTATAGCAGCCGGAGCGGTTCCGCCGGGTGGGCGGTCGCTTGCTCCGGATCGGTGACCAGGACGAGCACGGAGGCCGGCGATAGTCCCAGCACGCCCTCGGTACGCAGCGGAAGCACGCGCACCTGTAGGGGGTGCTTGCCCGGCCGCGGCAGCAACATGGCACCGCCCGGCCGCCCGGCGATGGTGCCACTGACCCGCGCCGCACGCGCAGGCCATCCAGCAGCGACTGCAGGGTACTGTCGCGGAATCTCAGCCGGCCGTCGCGGACGCTAAGCCCTTGTTTGCCGCACACGAGCGCGGTCGCAGCGCAGTTCTGGTGACGTATCTTGCCGGTGGTATCCAGCAGGAAGGACGTGACGGCCAATCGGACGAGCGCGCTTTCTGCGCGTTTCGCGCGCGCTGCTCGGCCAGGATGCGACGCAGACCGCAGGCCGTCCGCAAATGAGGCAACAGCGCTTCAATCAGCGACGTTGACTCGGCGACAAGTTCGTCACTCCTGCGGCTGGCCACGAGACTAAACACCTCGAGCCGGGACGGTGCAGCAGTGAAGGTCGCGATCGTCGTGCATTCGAGCCCGAACGGCACCAAAAATTCGTTGTAGTACTCGGTCTGTCGCAAATCGCCGCGGGGCAAGTATTCATCACTGTGCACGACTCCCACCTGCGGGCGGCGGAATAGCGGTTTCCGATAGAGGTCGAATTGGTAAAAATGCGAGTTGTACGCCTCGAACACCGTCTCGTCATACCCAGCGCCCCCGCCCGTGTCGATCTGCGCTTTCGTCGAATCACCCGAGAGCAGCACGCCAAGCCGCGCGCCTGTCAGCATCACAGACGCGATTGATGAATCGGTTCCAATGGGCGGGTTCCAGGTGCGCCGAATACGCTAGGGCGAGTAGTTTGTGCGGCTCAGCAAACGGAGTCATGCTTACGTCATTCGTCCGGTGCGTGCAGAGCTCGCGGGCAAGGACAGCAACAATTTGAGCAAGTCGCTCTGCCGTCGAGTGTCAGTCTTCTGAAAGATGGTCTTCAGCTGTACGCGCAGGGTACCGTCGGTCACGCCGCGCTTGTCGGCGATCTGCTCGACGGTGCGTCCACTGAGCAGCGCATTGGCAATCTCCACCTCCGCGCGTGTCAGGCCGTAGAAGCCGCCAAGGACGGCTTCGGAAAAGTTAGGTGCTTGATCCGGATCACCGACCAGCACTAGCACATGGGCCGCTACAAAGGCGCCGGGTAGACGCAGTGGCAGCACCATCACCTGGAACGACCGCTTGCCCGACGGGCGCGGCAGGCCGATCACACCCCCGGGCTGACACAATGTCGCGCCGCTGGCGGCCGCCGCAGAAGCGATCAATGCCTGCAGTTTGCCGTGAATCAGCGGCTCGGCCGCGTAGAGCTGCTTTTCTCGCGCCCCCAGGCCGTCCTGTAACCTCAACAGCGACTCGGCGGCCAGATTCTGATGCACGATGCGGCCGCGGCCGTTCAGGATGAACGCCGCCGCCGCGACGGTGTCGAGCACAGATTCGGCGCGCCCGGCGCGGGCCGTGGACGCCGCGAGGACGTGCTGAGTCCGCAGGGCCGACTGGATATGCGGCAGAAGCAGGTTCAGTAGCTGCACGGACTCGGCATCGAAGGGCTTTTGCTGCAGAGAGCGCCAGATCGTGACGAGCTCGAGACGATCGGGCGCCAGGATCGCCGGCAAGAACATGGCATGGTGCATGCCGTTGGCGGTCGCTTGGCACTGATAGAACTCGCTGCGCTCGAGCTCCTCTCGTGCAACGAGTTCCTCGGCAAAGATCGGACCAATGCGCGGCTTACGCGGGAACGCAATCGAGTACGGATCGGAACGATGGTAATAATCGTTGTAGCGCTGCGGGCCCTCCATATCTAAGGGCGGCCCACCCTGGGCTCGCACACCGATCGGCTGCGTAGCGCTGGCGGCCATGTAGAAGCATTGCAGCGCCTCGAGTTGCTTGCACAGAGTCGTGAGGAATACGGGCCAGTGCTCCTCCTCCAGCGGCACGGCGTACAGGGCAGCCAGAAGGTCCGACAGTTTCTTGGCGGAAATCATTGTGCCCCTTCGAGGGCGCCCAGTATGCTGCTACGAGTGCCGTGCCGTCCACCTAAGAACCCGTATCGATTGGCACCGTGACAATCAGCCAAGCACGAGAACCTCCCACCGATCCTTCGGCTACGGCGACATCCTGTCTCGACGTGCCCGCGATTCTTGGGGTGCGCTTACCGTCCCCTGTCGAGCTTCTTCTCGTGAAGATATCCCCGAATTATCGTTCCGACAACCAAAGTGTTATGAATTTCATCGCTGAAGATGCCGACGCTCTCTCATGATACACAGCTGAAGCGTTGGCGCCCTACTTCAGTGCACGGGAGTCGTGCCAATCATTGGAACCCTGATGACATACGGCGGCGTCTTTATGCGGATCACGACCCCCTAATGATAATGGCACTGAATTAAGCGCCAGCGGTGTTCTGACCGAGGCGTAAGAGATTGAAGGAGAAGATGAAAGGCTGACCGGAGTTGATAGGATGTAGTTGTCACACATCCACCCCACCAACCCCGGAGGCTGCAGCCTTGCGCGATCGTAATGGCGCTTTCCATTCTCAGCAACGTCGAGATGGCATCCGTGGGCGGATCGGTCGAACCGGCGCGATGGATTTCTTCAATCTGCTCACAGGTCCGGAACTGCTGGAGATGACAGAGGCACTGCTGCCCGAGCATCGTGAGCGGCTGTATCCGCCGACGCAGGTCTTGGCGATGTTCATCAAGCAGGCGCTGGAGGAGGATCGCTCTTGCCAGAGCGCGGTCAATGCCTGGGCGACGCAGCGCGTGGCCGAGGGCCTGAGCGTGCACAGCGTGAGCACCGGGGCATACTGTCATGCTCGAGCGCGCCTGCCACCGCAGATGGTCAGCGGCTTGGCGCGCCAGAGCGGCCGGCTGCTTTCGCAGCGGGCGCCGCGCGGCTGGCATTGGCACGGTCGGCGCGTGAAGCTGGCCGACGGCACCGGCATCTCAATGCCCGACACCGCGACGAATCAGGCCTGCTATCCGCAGCCCAGCAGCCAAGCCAAGGGGGTGGATTTCCCGTTGGCACGGCTGGTGGGCATCATCTGCTTGTCCACGGGAGCGGTGCTGGAGGCGGCGATCGGGGCCGTATGCGGGCAAAGGGCACAGCGAGCTGGGGCTGTTTCGCAGCCTCCTGCACACCCTGTCGGCCGGAGAGCTGCTGCTGGCCGACGCGCTGTACTGTAACTACTCCCTGATCGCGACCTTGCAGGCCACCGGGGTGGACGTGCTGTTCGAGCAGCACGGAGCGCGCATCACCGATTTTCGCCGGGGTGAGGCGCTGGGCAAGCGTGACCATCGAGTGAACTGGCTGAAGCCGAAGGCTTGCCCCGCTTGGATGAGCCGCGAACAATATCAGGCTTTTCCCGAGACATTGACCGTGCGGGAGCTGCGGGTCGGTGGACGGGGCCTAGTGACGACGCTGCTCGAACCGAGCGAAGCATCCAAAGCAGAATTGGCCAAGCTGTACGAGCGGCGCTGGAACATAGAGCTCGACCTGCGCTGCATCAAGACGACGCTGCGCATGGAGACGCTCAGTTGCAAGAGCCCCGCGATGATCCAGAAAGAGCTGTGGGTGTATTTGCTCGCCTACAACCTGATCCGTTTGCTGATGGCGCAGGCGGCGCACAATGCCGGTATCCAGCCGCGCGAGGTGAGCTTCAAACACACAGTACAGATGTGGACGGCGTGGATCTCGCAAACCTCGGCTGCCTTGGTCAGCGCGCAGCCTACGGAGCTGTTCCGACTGATCGGTCAGCTCAGGGTTGGTAACCGACCACGACGCATCGAGCCTCGGGCACGAAAAAGGCGACCGAAACCGTTCCCCTGGCTCAAAATATCGGCTATCCGGCGTAATGGGTTGAATTTCTGCCACTAACTAAGCCTTCCGACCTGTAAGCGCCACCAGGGTTGAAGCTGTGGTGCTCGCAAGTACGCGTGGTGGCGATCAACCAAATATGCCGAAACTCATACCGGAAAGCCGATTTTCATAGCATTCCTACGATCGCAGGAACTCGTAGGGTCAACCGCGACTTTGAACCAAGTATTCCTGCGATTGCAGGAATACTTTTGCTGGGAGCCCCGCGCTATGGTAGTATTCCTATGCTCATAGGAATAAATGCTATGCAAACCACTGTGACTTCTCCGGGGGAATTAGGCCTGCTCGTCCGTGCGGTACGGCGAAGCTCTCGAGTCCGCATTGATGACTTGGCAGCTATGGCCCGGGTTAGCAAGCAATTTGCCACCGATGTCGAGCTGGGCAAGCCCACGGTCAGGCTGGGACTGGTATTTCAGATCCTGGACGAACTTGGACTCAAGGTCACCGTTGAGATTCCAGCCTCTGCACAAGAACAGCTCGTGGCTCTTCGTTCAAATCGAGTGCGACGCCTGCCCAATAGGCGCTCCGCCGCCGCAGCTGAGGAAAGGCTGCCGCCAAACAGAAGCGGCCACCGGGGCACTGCAGCGGGTGGTGGCGGCAAGAAGGACTGAGACGCATGCGAAGTCTTGCGGTCTATCTCAACGCGACCCGCATCGGCACTCTGCACGAAACGGATGACCTGTGGAACTTCGAGTACGAGGTCAGCTGGCAGGAATCCCCGAACGGGTTTGACCTCTCACCCGCCTTGCCGCGCTCGACACGCCTATACCAGGACGGTGCCAGCGTGCGCCCGATACAGTGGTATTTCGACAATCTCTTACCGGAAGAAAAGCTACGAGAAGCGGTGAGCCGCGAGGCTGGGATCCGCGGCGACGATGCCTTTGCACTGCTTGAGTACTTGGGACGAGAGTCCGCCGGCTCCTTGATCTTGGTGCCACCAGATGTTCCAGCAACAAAAGAGGGCGGCGGACTTCAGCTGCTGACCGACGAAATGCTGTCGCAGCGGATCCAGAACATGCCGCGGGTGCCTTTAAGCAGCACTGCGCCAAAGCGCATGTCCGCTGCAGGCACCCAGAACAAGCTCCTGGTGGTCTATCGGAACGGCGTGCTTTACGAGCCCACAGGGTCTGAGCCCTCCACTCACATTCTCAAGCCCGACAACGTCAGCGCGGACTATCCGGCCACAGTCATCAATGAATATATGATCATGAAACTGGCAGCAGAGCTGCGTCTACAGGTACCGCAGGTATATCGGCGCCACGTACCAGAACCCGTCTACATCGTCGAGCGATTCGATCGCTACCAGGACGCAGGGAATACCCACCGCACCCACATCATTGATGCATGTCAGCTGCTAAACAAATCGCGTCTGTTCAAATACACCGCCGCGACACTGGATACGATGGCAGAGATCATCGACTGGTGCACCAACAAGGCCCGCACCCGCATTGCTCTGTTTCAGTGGCTCACGTATAACATTTTGATTGGTAACAACGATAACCATCTAAAGAACCTTTCTTTCAGGGTGGACCACGAAGGCATTGCACTGTGCCCGTTTTATGATCTTTTGAGCACCGCGGTCTACCACACGAGGCTCTTCGCGCAAGGGCGCGCAGACTGGCCCGTAGTACCCCTGACGATTTCTCTACCGGGCTGCTCGGCCTACAACGAACTCCATCGTGAAGCCCTGCTGGCAGCCGGCGAAACACTCGGGCTGCCACCACGGATCTGCGAACGTGAATTGACCCGGATCAGCCGAGCCCTTCTGACCGCAATGGACGAGCTGGTCAGGACCATTCGGACGGACAACGCGGGTCTTCCGGAAGGGTCCAATCGATTCCTGGCTGGCGAAACGAGGCTCCTCGATGCAATTAGACACATCGTGACCTCAGAAATGCTCAGTAAGATCGACTATCCGTCGTAATGGGTTGAAACGCTGCGGCCAATCTGGATCGGCAAAAATGGCCGCCAGGGTTGACAGCTCAATTCAACGCCGCACCGGGTAGCGCCAGGAGAAGCTGGATCAACCCAATATGCCGGAATGAGCATCCGTTGTACGGGTACCGATTTCAACCCCCAAAGCCGGAAAGCCGAAATTTCTAAGGACAGTCTGAAGAACTGACGATGCGAACGGCTATTACACGGAAGCTGCGAGGGGAGTGTCTGGCGACGGTTGGATCGGCAGATTTCGGGTGTTCGGCTGAGTCATTCATCGCATTTACCCCAGGGTCTGTAATGTTTCGCCCGCACTGCCAGCAACCGCCGTCGCACCACGAACAGGTTCGCCGGCGCGCAGGTCACTTGCAGTCGGTGCAGGTTCTTCGCCAGCCCCCGGTATCTGACCTTGGCGAACCCGAACAGCCCCTTGATGATCCAGAAGCCATGCTCGACCCGGGAGCGGATCTTGGACTTGGTGCGGTTCTTCGCCCGCTCAACCTCATCGATCCGACCTTTGAAGCGATAGCGCTGGTTGGTGAAGTCCCGAGCCCTCGGGGAGCGCTGGCGGATGACATCGCTTTGCCCGCGGTAGGCTTGGTCGCCCCACACCCGGGTCTCTTTCCCATGCAGCAAGTGCGGCAGCGCCAAAGAATCCGCCACGTTGGCCGCCGAGGCCTTCACGGTGTGGATGATCTTAGTGCGGCTATCGACCCCGATATGCGCCTTCATGCCGAAAAACCATTGTTTCCCCTTGGCCGTCTGGTGCATTTCCGGGTCCCGTTCCTTCGCCTTGTTCTTCGTCGAGGAGGGTGCACAGATAATCGAGGCATCCACGATCGTCCCGGTGCTCACCTTGATGCCCTGATCGTGCAGGTGGCGGTTCACTGCCTTGAACAGAGCCTCTCCAAGCTTGTGCTGCTCCAGCAGGTGGCGAAACTTGCACACCGTGGTCTCATCCGGTGCCGGCTCTCGGCCCAGGTCAATCCCGGCAAAACTGCGCATCGAGGCCGACTCGTACAGTGCTTCCTCCACCGCAGGGTCGGAGAGGTTGAACCAGGCTTGCAGGAAGTAGATGCGCAGCATCCGCTCCAGCGGCACCGGCGGGCGCCCGCCCTCGCTGCTGCCGCCCTTCGGATATACCGGCTCGATCAGCGCACACAGCTTCTCCCACGGCACCACTTGCTGCATCTGCGCCAGAAACTCGGCACGCCGCGTCGTCTTGCCGTACTTCTCAAATCCCGCCAGCGTCTGTTGCTTCATCGAGGTCCCTGCGTGCGAACAAACAATGTGCCCTATTTTACAGGTAAATCAGAGTCGCCCTAAGGGCACGATGCAACGTCAGCACAGCGGCAATACTTGATGATTGCATGAGATCGAATTTCTCTATTCTGGAGACTGACGGGGAAAGCTGGGAAAGTCGCAACTTATGCGTAAATCGAGGGGGAAAGTCGCAGCTTATGGTGTACCCTCAGTGCCCAATTTGTTGATTTTGTAGACTTGAAGGCCGCAGCTTTTGCGCTTACCCACAGCCTTCGCCCCCGGTAACGTCGCGCTGGTCACCGGCGCGGCCAGCGGCATCGGTCTGGCCGCCGCGCGGCGGCTGTTCCAGATGGGGCTCAAGGTCGTGCTGGCCGACCGTGCCGCCGAGGCGCTGACACAGGCCGCCGCCGCCATTGCCGCGAGCGCGCCTGCGCGCGCCCGCGACCTGCTGGCGGCGCCGACCGACGTCGCCGTGCGTGAGGACCTGATCTGTCTGCGCCAGGAGGTGCTGGAGCGCTTCGGCCCCGTCTCGGTGCTGATGAACAACGCCGGCAGCGGCTCCAATCCCGGTCTGCCGTGGCAGGACAGCGCCGGCTGGAAGGCGCTGCTGGACATCAATCTGTGGGGCATCGTGCACGGCGTGGAGACCTTCGTGCCGGACATGCTTACACGCAATGTCAGCGGGATCGTGATCAACACCGGATCGAAGCAGGGCATCACCAGTCCGCCCGGCAATGCCGCGTACAACCTGTCCAAGGCGGCGGTGAAGAGCTACACCGAGTCGCTGGCGCATGCGCTGCGCGAGAGCTGCGGCAGTCGCATCCGTGCGCATCTGCTGATTCCGGGATTCACCTTCACCGGCATGACCGCGGCGACGCAGAAGCCGGCCGGGGCGTGGAGCGCCGAGCAGGTGGTCGAGTTCATGCTCTCGCGCATCGCCGCGGGAGACTTCTACATCCTGTGCCCCGACAACCAGGTCGATCGTGCCACCGACGAGCGCCGCATCCGCTGGGCGGCCGACGACATCATCCTGAACCGGCCGGCCTTGTCCCGCTGGCACGAGGATTTCAAGGAAGCGTTCGCGCGCTACATGTCCGGCGGTACAATCGATCCATAAGGTACCGGTCCTGGGGGGCGACGATGAAAATGCTGATGATGCTCGCGGCGCTCACGGCGACGCTGTGGCTGACCCGTCCCGCGGCGGCGCTGAACGCCAGCGAGGTGCGCGGCGGGTGGGAAACGACGCTCAACGGCGTGGAGCATATCTACCAGTTCAAGGTGCGCGGTGATCGGATCAGCGGCATCGCCTGCGGCGACTGCGAGGACGCCACCACGCTGGCCTTCCTCGACGGCACGCTCGGCCCGTATGGCCTGTCCTTCGTGGTCACCCACGTCAGGGATGACGGCGGCACCGCCTACCAGGATCACGTGACCGGCATGGTGGATCATGGGGAGCTGACGGTGAAGGGAACCGGCGGCCCGGGTGGCGGCGCGTTCACCTGGACGATGCACAAGGATCAGCTGCCGCCGATGCCGCGCATGGCGCGTGCGCCGGCCGGGGCGCGTCCGGCGCCGCCGCCGTATCAGGCGCCGGGACCGTGGGAGCAGCTATCCGACTCCAGGGTTGCCGGGGTCTGGCTGACGGGAGCCGGTACCTTCAAGCAGTTCTTCATCATCCGCAAGGTCGGCGACCAGCTCCTCGGGATGCTGTGCGGTCCGTGCAACCGTACCTATTTCATGGAAATCCTGGACGATTTCGCCATCCGCGGCGATACGCTGACCTTCAATGTGCTGCACGAGGAGGGCAGGGACGCGCCCTATTACAACCGCGTCACCGCTCACGTGGCCCGCAACGAGATGCGGCTGGCGGTGGTGCCGACGGGCTTGAACGCAGCGCCGCTGGGCACGTTGCAGCACGCCGACATGACGCTGCTCGGTCCGGTGAGCCTCGCGGCCACCGCCGCGCGCTAGTGCACGAAGCAGAACGACACAGGGGATGCCGATGAAAAAAATACTGATGCCGCTGGCGATGCTCGCGTTCGCGCACCTGGCCTTCGCAGCCGATGCCAACGATTACCGTGGCGGGTGGGAGACGGATGTCGCCACCAGCGGATCTCATATCTACGACTTCTCGATTCGCGGCGATCAGGTGCGGGGAATCTACTGCGCCATCTGCAACGATGCGACCACGCTGGCGTTCGTCGACGGCAAGCTCGGTGACAACGGCCTGACGTTCGTGGTGACGCATGTGCGTGACGACGGCAGTACCACCTACCGCGATCATGCCACCGCCCGGTTCGATCACGGCCAGCTGGTCGTGCAGGGAACCAGCGGCGCTCCCGGCGGCGGCAAGTTCGAGTGGACCATGCACAAGGATCCGCGCGGCCCGGCGCCGCTGCCGGTGCCGGTGAACAAGCTGCCGCCGGGGCCGCCGGTGCCCGCGGAGCCCTTTCCTGTCGGGGGACGGCGGCCGCCGCCTTACATCCAGCCCGGACCCTGGGAGCAGCTGACGCCGGCCAAGGTCGTCGGCGTATGGCTGGGCTTCGGCGCCGGCATCGACAAGCAGTTCTTCATCATCCGCAGGTTCGGCAACCGGCTGCGCGGCATGGTGTGCGGCCGCTGTGACAATCCCTACACGATGGCAGCGCTGGACGACTTCCGCATCGACGGCGATACGCTGCACTTCAACATCCTGCACGAGGATTGGGGCCCGGGGTCGCTGCCGTTCCACAACCAGGTGACCGCGCACGTGTCGCAGAACGAAATGCGCATCACGACGCAGCCGGACAACCGGGCGCCGCCGCCTCCGGGCCGGGCTGTCTTCGGCGGCACCTCGCTGATGGGGCCGGTCTCGCTCGAGGCAACCCGCAGAGGGGGCGAGTGACGGGGCCGCTACGGCTGGTTACGGCGCGCTGCGATCCGGCAGCTCGAACACCCGCAGCTCCGCGCCGCCGTCCGTGGGGTTGTGGATCTCCGGCACCAGCACCGGGAAGGTCTCGGCCTGGGCGCCGCCGTTGCCGACCACGACCGCCACATATTGTTTGCCGCCGACGCTGTAGGTGATCGGGTCGGAGCTGGGCACATCGTTCAGCCGCGCCTGTCCGCCACGGTGGGCGGGGCAGCCACGCGGGCGGCCCGCGACGGGGACCGCCCCGCCGTGGTGGCCGCCTCGCTATGGTGGCCGTTCAGGCCGTCATGATGGCCGTGATCGTGGTGCGGTCGACCACCTGCTCGTAGGCGTCGAGCACGCCCTCGATCGGGATCACCGTGGTGGCGAGCGGCTTGGCATCGAACTGGCCGCTGTCGAGCAATTGCACGAAGCGCGGCAGATCCCGCATCGGGTTGGCGCCGCCATACTGGCCGGCGTGATGGGTGCGCCCGCCGATCGCGAACCCGGCGGCCGACAGCGTCAGGTTGCCGTTCGGCAATCCGGTGGTGACGATGTGTCCGCCGCTGGAGCACACTTCCCATGACTGATGCAGCGGCAGTACGCCAGTCGGGTCGGGGCCATCCTCGAGCTTGGGTTTGCGGCGATTGGCGCCGACTGCCTCGACCACGAAATCAGGCCCGGCGCCGCCGCCGAAGTTGCCGAGGTCCCGCCCGCCGGCCCACAGGTTGGTGGTCGGGCCTTTGGTGAGCTCGCGGATCGTGTTGACCAGCTTGTCGCCCTCGGCGTTCGGATCGAGCACATGGGTCGCGCCCACTTTCAGGGCGACCTCGCGGCGCACCCGGATCGGGTCGACGCCGATGATGATGGACGCGCCGGCGATGCGCGCTCCCTGGATGGCGCTCAATCCCAGCGGCCCGTTGCCGAATACGGCCACCGCGGAGCCGGGCGCGACGGCGGACAGGGTCTGCGAGGCGGTGCATCCCAGCCCGGCGATACCGACACAGCAGGTCACCATGCATAGATCCACTGTGGGTGCACGGGTGAACACCGGCACCACCCACTCCTCGAACGTCACCATCTTCTCGGCGAGGCCGCCGATGTGCGAGTTCGCATACACCGGTGTGCCGTCGCGCATATCGGCAATCGGGACCAGGTCGTTAGGCCCCTGACGGCCGAGGAACTGGCACATGTCGGCGCGGCCGCGCAGGCACTGGTAGCAGGAGCCGCACTGCGGCGTGCCGGAGACCACCACGCGGTCGCCGACCTGTACGCGGCGCACGTCCGGCCCCACCGCCTCGACGACGCCGATGCCGCCATGGCCCTGGATCAGGGCCATCTGGTTGAGCTTCTGCATCATCGCCAGCATTGCCGGCGGCGGTGCCGGGCGCGGATGCGCCGGGTCCGGCGGCGGGAATCCGAATGGCGGCAGGCCGAGCACGACCGTGGCATTCGAATAGCACAGATTGGTGGCCTCGGTGCGGACCAGCACCTGCCGGCCGGTGATCTCGCGCAGTGTGAGCATCTCGAGCGTGGTCCGGTGCGGACCCTCGCCGCGAGATACCCAGCCGCGGAATCTCTGTCCGGCAACGCTGCGACCCGAGGCCGCGGCGCCGGCCGGTGTCGCTCCGACCTGCGCAGCCGCCAGCATCGCCCCCGTGGCCGCAATCCCTCCGGTCAAAACACCCCGCCGCGAAAGCTTTCCATCCGACGTTGCCATGGTCGCCCCCCGATTGTTTAGCCGATGCTAGCAAAAAGCCGTCAGGGACGGTGACTGCCGGCGGCCGGTGTTGCCGAGACAGCGCTGGATCCGGGTATCTGTTGCTTTACGACCAGTTTAAGTAGCATAGCGGTTGCTCTACAACCAATTTTGGCGCAGACTAAGGGTGGTTTAGCAACCACTTACGACCGGCCGGAGCGGGCGGCAGACCACCCCATAACTCGAGCCTGAAAACCAAGAGGATATTCATGAATCACGGGAGAATCACCGCGGCCATATCCGCCGCGGTCGGCTTGGCCCTGGCGGCCGGAATGCCGTGGCGTGTCGCCTCGGCACAGAACGCCCCTGATCAAGGTGTGGGCGCACAAGCGACGCAGGCAGCGGCGGACAACGGGCAGGACGCGGCCGGCGGCGGCACGTCGGCCCTGCAGGAGGTGGTGGTCACCGCCGAGCGGCGCGCGACCGACATCCAGACCACGCCGATCTCGGTCGTCGCGGTCTCCGGCAATCAGCTGGCTTCCCAGAACATGACGGCCATCGGCAGCCTGCAGGTGTCCACGCCGAGCTTCCAGGTCGACAACGACGGCCTGTACGGCAGCGCCAACATCCGCGGCATCGGCAACCAGGCGATCACCCCGGACATCACCACCGGCATCGCGGTGCTGAAGGACGGGCTGTTCTCCCCCGAGACGCATGGCCTGTCCGATCCATTCTATGACATCCACGACGTCGAGGTGCTGCGCGGCCCGCAGGGCACGTTCATCGGCTACAGCTCGACCGGCGGCGCGGTGGAGATCACCACCGAGAATCCAAACCTCCGCGGCTTCAATGGCTACATCGAGGGACAGGTCGGCAACTACTCCGACAAGAAGTTCGACACTGCGGTGAACCTGCCGCTCAGCGACACCCTGGCGGTGCGTATCGCCCTCAACGAGGAGCAGGAGCACAGCTTCTACCGCGACATCGGCTCGCTGGTGGAGCCGGCCTGGAACGAACCCCTGCAGGATCCGGGTCAGATCGACAACAAGGATGCGCGCATCAGCGCGCTGTGGAAGCCCACCGACAACTTCCAGGCACTGCTGAAGCTCGAGTGGAACAGCGCCAACCAGGGTGGAACCGCGGAGGAGCCCAACCAGCTTCCCTTCACGCTGCCGCCGGGGGCG
Organism: Steroidobacteraceae bacterium; assembly: GCA_036267195.1. Lineage (GTDB taxonomy): Bacteria > Pseudomonadota > Gammaproteobacteria > Steroidobacterales > Steroidobacteraceae > FEN-1191. Next base: position 35,132 of record DATAWM010000034.1, on the reverse strand, counting down.
ACCGGTTGTCCCAGTGGCGGCGCCGGCCCGACGTGCCATTCGGAATACTATGGGTATTCCTCGCACATCCCGTACGTGCTCAATTACACGCCCAGCGCGGCCAACTCTCAGCTGCCGGCGCTGTTCGATCCGTTCTATGACTACCGCACCGGCCTGGAGCTGCGCTACACGCTGCCCGACGGCATCGTGCTGCGGTCACTGACCGGCTTCCAGCAGACCCAGTACAACACCGGCGAGGACGGCTGCGACTGCGACGCCGATGCAGGCGCGTTCTACCAGTGGATCCCGCGCGACGATTACTACAGCGAGGAGATCAACCTGATCTCGCCGAGCAACGGTCCGCTGACCTGGATCGCCGGCGCCTCGTGGTTCTACCGGGATACCGGCGTGACCGTGAGCTCGATCAACTCGTTTACGCCATTCTCCCCGGTCGACCCGGAGCTGGTGAAGATCAACGACGACATCCTCAACCGCATCATGGGTCTGTTCGGTCAGGCGAGCTGGCAGTTCACCCACACGCTGCAGCTGCAGGCCGGATTGCGCGGCAACTGGGACAACAACTTCTCCCGCGGGCCGGTCGATGAGGTCGGCATTCCCGGGGAGGCCGGTGCGCCGGGCTATGCTGCCTGCAACGAGACCTCGATGCCCAGCGGGTACGGCTGCTTCAACGAGCCCACCACCGGCGGATACACCGACTCGGTACCGACGGGTAAGGTGACGTTGAACTGGACGCCGGCGCAGGGCCAGTTCTTCTATCTCTTCTACGCCCGCGGCTACAAGTCCGGCGGCTACGTGGCCGGAGCCACCGCGCCGTACGATCCCGAGCACATCAACGACTACGAGCTGGGCTGGAAGGGGACCATGCTGGATGGTCATCTGCAGACCGCGGTGGGCGGCTACTGGATGAACTATCAGAACATGCAGCAGGTCATCTACAACCCGGCCAACGGCCAGGGCAACCAGATCGTGAACCTGGGCAGCTCGACCTTGAGGGGCATCGAGGCTTCTGCCGACGCGCGCGTCGGCGGCCTGGGCATCGACTTCACCGGTGATTACGAGAAGTCATCGCTCGGCAACATCACCACGGTGGCGAACTATGCCTTGCCGCCGGGAACCGCCAATCTGCCGCAGTGCGTGGGCGGCGCGACGTCCGGCTGCTTCAACTACGATCCGTACGAGGTGAACGTCTCCGGCGAGTCGGACATCTTCGCGCCGGATCTGCAGGGTACGCTGTCGCTGGATTACCGCATCCCGGTCGGCAACGGCACGCTGGATCCGAAGGTGCAGTACTCGTACACCGCGAAGCAGTACGCGTCGCTGTTCCAGATCCCGTACTTCGAGATGGGCGCGCGCCACATCTATGACGCATACCTGACCTACGATGTCGGGCACTGGGATACGGAGGCCTACATCACCAACTTCACCAACGAGGTCTATCTCAACGGCAACAACGGTGCCACGGTGTTCTACGGGGTGCCGCGCCAGGTCGGCGTGCGGGTGCGCCGGGACTTCTGAGGCGAGAGCCCTCAGTTTCCCCCTCACGGATGAGCCTCGGGCCCGGCAGCGCAAGCGGTCGGGCCCGAACTTTTTTGGGGGCGAATCGGGAGCGGATCTGCGCTGCCGGTCGTTGGCTCTCCAGCTAGGCCGTTAGCTTGTCGGCCAGGTTGAAGTTTGTTAATCATCGATATAAGGTATCGGTTGTTTAGAGACCGGGTCGGTCCAGGCGGCGACGCTGTCGGGCCGTGGCCTATCAACAACAAAGACTGAGGAGGGGTTCATCCAACGCTGTCGACTTGGGTCTGAACGCTCAGGCCGCCAGGGTTGCGTCGAAATCAATTGTAATTTGGGGGGATTCATGAACCACGAGAAGATGACTGCGGCCATATCGGCCGCGGTGGCTCTGGCGCTAGCGGCCGCGGTGCCGTGGGGCGTTGCCTCGGCACAGAATGCCACCGACCAGGGACAGAACGCGCAGGCGACGGCTCAGCCCGCGGACCAAGGCGGAGCGCTACAGGAGGTGGTCGTGACCGCCGAGCGGCGCGCCACCGACGTCCAGACCACGCCGATCTCGGTCGAGGCCGTCTCCGGCGCGCAGCTTTCGCAAGATAACATCACTCAGATGAAGAATCTTCAGCTCTACGTCCCGAGCGTGACGATCGACGACGACGGGCTATACCAGAGCTTCAACATCCGCGGCATTGGCAACCAGGCCATCACGCCGGATATCACCACCGGTGTGGCCGTGCTCGTCGACGGCCTGTTCTCCCCCGAGACGCACGGCCTCGATGAGCCGTTCTACGATATCCAGGACACAGAGGTGCTGCGCGGACCGCAGGGCACCTTCGTCGGCTACAGCTCAACGGGCGGTGCGCTCGAGATCACCACCCAGGATCCGAACTTCCGCGGCACCAATGGCTACGCTGAGCTCGACGTCGGCAACTTCAATGACAAGCGCCTCGATGGCGCCGTCAACTTCGTGCTCACGCCGACCTTCGCGGTGCGTCTCGCGTTCAATGAGGAACAGAGGCACAGCTTCTATCGCGACAACGGTTCGCAGATCATCCCCGGCGACGCCGAGCCGATCCAGGATCCAGGCAGTGTCGACAACAAGGACATGCGCCTGAGCATGCTCTGGAAACCGACCGACAGCTTCAAGGCGGAGCTGAAGCTCGACTGGAACAGCTCCGACGACGGCGGCGACGTCTCGCAGACCAACCAGACGCCCTTCACCGTGCCGGCAGGAACCGCGTGCGCGTATGGATCTCCGACGCTGCCGGGTCCCAAGGGCGGCAGCACCTGCTACACGGCGAACTACGTCAATTCTTCGCATCTTCCGTATGTCCTGAACTGGGGGCCGCAGGCCTACCTGCTGCCGCAGCTCGGACACCCGTACACCAACTACCGGCTCGGTCTGCACCTGGACTACACGCTTCCCGACGGCATCGACATCCGCTCGGTGACCGGCTTCCAGCAGACCCAGTACGACACGTACGGGACCAGCGACAGTTACCCGCAGACGGTGACCTATGCCGTCCCCACTTCGGTTTCCCCCACTGGAGCTATCAGCCAGACATTCAACTCCTCGGGCGCCTTCTATCAGTGGATCCCGCGCGACGACTACTACAGCGAAGAGCTCGACGTGCTCTCCCGGACTGACGGGCCCTTCTGGAGCAAGTTCAACTGGATCGCGGGCGGCACGTGGTTCTATCGGGACACCGGCGTGACGGTCTCTGGTGTGACCACCACTCCGCCGTATTCGTTTGAACAACCTTTCGTCCTCGGGATCAACGACGACGATCTCAACCGCATTGCCGGCCTGTTCGGGCAGATCAGCTGGCAGATTGTGCCGAGCTTGCAACTGCAGGTCGGCGCGCGCGAGAACTGGGACAACAACCCCGTGCGCGCCACGGTCGACGAGGTCGCGATTCCGGGCAGTACGCTTCCGGCGTTCCTTGGTATTACCCCAAGCACGCCGAACGTGGGCTGCGTAGGGCCGTACCAGACGGGCAGCAAATTCCTTCCCTCCCCAACGGGCTATTTCTGCGCGCCGGCGGTAGACCAGAGCGCCCAGTACCAGGACAAGACGCCCACGGGCAAAATCGACCTGAACTGGACGCCGCTACCGGGGCAGTTCTTCTACGCCTTCTTCGCGCGCGGCTACAAGGCCGGCGGTGCGGCGGCCGGGGCGCCGAACTTCGAGCCTGAGCACGTCAACGACTGGGAGCTGGGCTGGAAGGGAACGATGCTCAATGGACACGTGCAGACCCATCTGGGCGGCTACTACATGGACTATCAGTCCATGCAGCAGCCCGTCTATAACATCCTCACCGGCACTGCCAACGAGATCACGAACATCGGCAGCTCGACGCTCGAGGGCATCGAGGCGACGCTGAACGCGCGCCTCGGAGGCTTCGGGTTCAACTTCGATGGCTCTTACGAGCACTCGAGGCTGGGCAGCGTCACCACCGTCGCGGCCTATCAGTTGCCGACGGGCTCTGCCAACGAGGGCCAGTGCGGCCTGCCGGGCGTGTCTTCGGCGGCCTGTTTCCTCTACGGGCCCTACGAAGCCAATCTCTCCGGTGAGTCGGATATCTTCGCTCCGGAGCTGGAGGGCACGATCGCGGCCGACTACCGCATCAGTGTAGGTCTGGGCACGCTGGACCCGCAAATCATGTACTCGTACACGGCTCACCAGTATGCGAGCCTGTTCCAGATCCCGTACTACTACATGGGGCCGCGGCACATCTGGAATGCCTCGCTGACCTACAACGTGAACCAGTGGAATGCGGAGCTCTACCTCAACAATTTCACCAATGAGGTCTATCTCGCCGGCAACAGCGGCGCGCAGGTCTTCTATGGTGCCCCAGAGCAGATCGGCATCCGGGTCCGCCGCGACTTCTAACGATAACAAACGACTGGAGCGATACAGGATAAGCCTCGGGCCCGGCGGCGCAAGCGGCCGGGCCCGATCTTTTTTTGCGGTGTGGCCGGGTCCCGCAGGCCGGGCGGGCGCTACCGCGCCGGTCCGGACTCAGACGTGGACGGTAAAGCGCTTGCGGCCGCCAATACGATAGACCGAAAAATCGCGCCGGTCGGTGGTCAGAACGACATTGGTATTCAAGTCCTCGGCGAGAACGACCAGCGTTGCGTCGGCGAAATCCATGGGACAGTCGGCGTATTGGAGCATGAGTTCACGCGCGCGGCGAACCGAAATGGAGCCGGCTGGAACGAGCACGGCGCCGCCCGAGAGTACGAAGTCCAGACAGGCGGCAGTCCCTCCGTGGACTCGGGCGAGAAGATGCGTCGCCTCGGTCAGCACGGCCTCGGGCGTGACGATCTGGTCCGTCCAAGCATCGAAGAAATCGACGAATTCGCGGTGAGCGCCCTGGCTTCGGTCCAGCAGGCACACGAGCGCGCCGGTATCCACAAGCAACTCACCTGGCACGCGTCAAGGACTCGATGATATAGGCGCGGTGTTGCTCGGCAAGATCCTCGATACCCGATTCCAACGAGCCGATGAGGCCCCTGACACGTTCGGCGGCCGCTGCCGCGGGTTCGCCGGGGCGCTCAAGTAGCCGCGCAGGGCGGAACGCACGCACAGTACAAAGCTCTGCCGCCACCCCGGTGGCGCGCAGCTCCTGGCTGGTTCCCTTGATGCGTCCGGGTTGCGTTGATTTCTCAAAAATAGCCATTTACGATATCGAAATGGACATTTCGGTGACTGACTTCAGGGCGCGCTGTCTGGACCTGATCCGCAAGGTCGAAGAGAGCGGCCACGCTGTGACGATCACGCGCCGCGGCAAGATCGTCGCCCGGCTGGAACCTGCGCAAAGTCCCGGGGGGGATTTGAAGCCCTGGGAACAATTGCGCGCCCTCGGCGGCATCGTGCACGCCCAACCAGGGGAGTCGGTCTTGGACCAGGAGGACTTCGAGGCCATGCGTTGAAGGTTCTGCTGGATACACATATCTGGCTGTGGTGGCTGACCGGCCAGGCACAGCTCAGTGATCGGGAACGCAACGCGCTCGACCGCGCGGCCGGGAAGCAGCAGCTCTTTCTCCCCGCCATCTGCCTGTGGGAGGCCCAGATGCTGCACGGCAAGAACCGGATCCAGTTGCCCCTGCGGTTTGCCGACTGGTTGCGCCGCGCGTCGGCACCGAGCGTGATCCGGGTCCTGCCGCTCGATGCGGAAGTCGTCATTCAGCTCGATTCACTGCCCAGCGGTTTCCATGGAGATCCGGCCGATCGACTGATTGTGGCCACTGCCCGATCTCACCGTTTGCAGTTGGCAACCCATGATGAAGGTATCCGCAAGTCGCGCGTCGTGCGGCTCTGGAACGTGGGCCGCCGCAGCGCCGGCGCGACCAAGCGTGCCGAATAGGGAGCCGTCAAATCGAAGGGCCCGCCGTCTCAGCGATCGATATTGGCCATCACCGCCGCGGGGTAGCGCGGGCCGGCGACCGCTCCTGGGGGCAGGCAGCGATCCAGCTGCTGCAGCTCCGTCGCGCTGAGCTGCACGCTCGCGGCGGCAAGGTTCTGCTCCAGATAGCCGCGCCGCTTGGTGCCGGGAATCGGCACGATGTCCTCGCCCTTGGCCAGCACCCAGGCCAGCGCCAGCTGCGCGGAGGAGACGCCCTTGGCGGCGGCCAGCGCGTGCACCGTGGCGGCTGCGCGCATGTTGGCGTGGAAGTTGGCGCCCTGCAGGCGCGGATCGGAATCGCGCCGGTAGTCGCCCTGCGCATACTGCTCGGCCGGCTTGGCGTTGCCGGTCAGGAAGCCGCGGCCGAGCGGACTGAAGGCCACCAGGCCGATCCCGAGCTCGCGCAGCACCGGCAGGATGTCGCTCTCCAGGTTGCGCTCCCACAGCGAGTACTCGCTCTGCAGCGCAGACAGCCGCTGCACCGCGTGTGCCCGGCGGATCGTCTCGACGCCCGCTTCCGACAGGCCGAAGTAGCGTATCTTGCCCTGGCGGATCAAATCGGCGGCCGTGAGCGCGACCTCCTCGATCGGCACGGCCGGATCGACCCGATGTTGGTAGAGCAGATCGACATGGTCGGTCTGCAGCCGCCGCAGCGAGCCCTCGACGGCGCGTACGATCTGGCCGGGCCGGCTATCGAGCCCGGTGCGCTGTCCCTGCTCGAGGCGGAAACCGAACTTGGTGGCCAGCACGACCTGCTCGCGCCGGCCGCGCAGGGCGCGGCCGAGCAACTCCTCGTTCACGTACGGACCATAGACTTCGGCGGTATCGAAAAAATTGCAGCCGAGCTCGATGGCCCGGTGGATGGTCGCAATCGACTCGGCGTCATTCGGGGTGCCGTAGGCCCAGCTCATTCCCATGCAGCCCAGGCCGATCGGCGCGACTTCCAGCCCCTGTCGGCCGAGTTTTCGATATGCGAGCATTCATCACCTGCAAGTTGAGCTTGTCCGGGCCGGTGTGCACCGGTGTCGCCGGTGCGCGCCAGCGTGCGTCAGCGGGCCGTCCTGGGCTGCTTCCGTGAAATTGCTCATTCTTTAAGCGCCGCTACTGACATATTATTACTCCACCAGGGGCCAAGGGCCCGCACGAAGTTTCTGCCGCATGAAGCGTCTGCCGGGCTTATTGTTTCTGCTGTTTCTGTGCAGTTCTTCCTGCCTGGCCACCGCTTCCGATACGCTGTTGCCGCGTCCGGCGGCGCTGGAGCCGGATGTGCAGTTCTGGATCCGGGTCTATACCCAGATCAGCACCGACGCCGGTTTCATCCATGATCAGCACGATCTGTCGGTGGTCTACGAGACGCTGCACTTCGGCGCCGACACGCCGCCGTCGGCGCGGCAGCGCGAGGTGGACGGCGAGCGAGCGCGCTTTCACGACATTCTGACGCGGCTGGCGCGGGGCGACGCTCCGGCGAATGACGAGGAGCGGCGCGTACGCGCGCTATGGGGCGATGCGCTCGGCGCGCGGCTGGCCGCGGCGGCGGATGACGTGCGCTTCCAGCTCGGTCAGTCCGACCGCTTTCGTGCCGGGCTGGTGCGCGCCGGCACCTGGCAGACACATATCGCCGAGGTGCTCGCACATCGGGGTCTGCCGCCCGAGCTGGCGGTACTGCCGGACGTGGAATCCTCGTTCAACCCCGCGGCCTACTCGAAGGTCGGCGCGGCGGGCCTGTGGCAGTTCCTGCGCTCGACCGGGCGGCGCTTCCTGCGCATCGATGCCGCGGTGGACGAGCGACTGGACCCGTTTCGCGAGACCGAGGCGGCCGCGCAGCTGCTGGCCTACAACTACCGGCTGCTCGGGACCTGGCCATTGGCCATCACCGCCTACAATCATGGCGCGGCGGGCATGCTGCGCGCGCGCTCGCAGCTTGGCACCAGCGACATCGTGCGCATCGTGCGCGACTATCACAGCCCGACCTTCGGGTTCGCATCGCGCAATTTCTACGTGTCGTTTCTGGCGGCCCTGGCCGTGACGCAGGATCCGCACAAGTACTTCGGCGATCTGCCACACAGCACGCCGGTGCAATTTCACGAGCTGCGGCTGCCCGCGCGCGCCGGCCTCGCGCAGCTGCTACGCACTTTGAACGTCGATCGTCGCGCGCTCGAGCAGCTCAACCCGGCGCTGCGCCCGGCGGTATGGAGCGGGCGACGCGCGATTCCCGCCGGCTACGTGCTGCGGTTGCCCGCCAGCGGCTCCGCCTGGACCGCCCCGCTGCTCGCGCAGCGACTCACGAGCGCCCCCGCACCGACCGCCGCGCGCGCCGTGACGGTGGTGCAGCGGACCCCCGAGGCGGCTGCCCGGCCGCTCGCACTGGCAGCCACGACCCCGGTGCTGCCGGGCTTGGCGGCTGATGCGGGCGGCTCGGCGCTGCAGGCAGCCGCCGCGATGGCGCAGGGGCCGCAGTTCTACCTGGTGCAGCCGCAGGATACGATCAGCACGATCGCCGATCGCACCGGCGTGCCGCTGGGCCAGCTGATGACGCTCAATGCGATGCCCGATCAGGACTTCCTGTACGAGGGCGAGCGGCTGCGGCTGGTGCCGGGCGCGCCGGCACCGGGCACCGCGACCACGCCGGCGATGGCCGCGCTGGCGCAGCAGGCTGTGCTGGAGGACCGGCAGGAGGACCAGGCCGTGGCGCTGGCCAGCCAACTCGCGGCCACGGCCGAGCCGGTCTCGGCCGGTGAGGCGCAGGCCGAAGGTCCGCAGCTGCTACCGGGCATCGGCGGCCCGCAGTCGGCCGATCCGGTCGACTACTCGGTGGCGGCCGACAGCAGCATCCGCGTGGTCGCGGCCGAGACACTGGGCCATTATGCGCAGTGGCTCGACCTGAGCGCAGCGCGGCTGCGCGCACTCAATCATCTGCGCGGCCGTACGCCGGTGGTGATCGGCCGGCGGCTGAAGCTCGAGTTCGATACGGTCACGCGCGCTCAGTTCGAGCAGCGCCGGCGCGAGTACCACGAGCAGCTGCAGGCGATGTACTTCGCCTCGCACCGTATTACCGGTACCCGGATCTATGTCGCGCGCCGCGGCGATTCGTTATGGAACATCACCAAGCGAGATCTTAAGATCCCGGTATGGCTGCTGCAGCAATACAACCCGGAGCTGGACTTCAGCGCACTGCACCCGGGCACGCAGGTGGCGCTGCCGCAGGTCGAAGACGTTGCGGTGCTGTGAAGCCTGCACGCCGCGCACCGCCGCGGCGAGCGTCCGCCCGCCTATAATCGGCACGATGCGAGCCGTTACATTGTTGACGATCCCGCTGTGGTACGCGGTGGCCACGCTGGCGTGGGCCGATCCGGCCGCGAGCACGCTCGGCGAGACCGCCGCGCTGACGCGCTCTGCCCCATCGGCCCTCGGCAACCACGGCAACGCCGTCGTGGGCGCTCCGCTCAGCTCGGTCACTCCATCCGCTTCGGGGCTGATCGTGCCGGTGGCGATGCCGATCGCCGACGAGGTCATCGTGCACAAGGCCGAGCGGCGGCTGGAACTGATGAAGGACGGCCGGGTGCTGCGCAGCTACCGCGTGCGGCTCGGCCTGGTGCCGGAGGGTCCCAAGGAGCGCGCCGGGGACTTTCGCACCCCCGAGGGCCGCTACTACCTGGTGCGGCGCAATCCGCGCAGCGACTATTTCCTGTCGATCCAGGTGTCCTATCCGAACCCCGAGGACGTCGAGCGGGCGCGCCGCGAGCACGTCGATCCGGGCGGCTCGATCATGATCCACGGCCGCCCGAACACGCTCAGTCATCAGCCGGGTTACTACGCCAAATCGGACTGGACCGACGGCTGCATCGCGCTGTCGGATTCGGATATGGTGGAGGTGTGGCTGATGACACGCGACAACACGCCGATCGACATCCTGCCTTGAGCGCAACCGCGACCAGCGTCATCGTCCCGGACGCGGTCGATGCGCGCGTGGCTCCGCGCGGCAGTCTCGAGAACCTGTCCCAGGCCGAGATCGACAAGCTGCTCGATACCAGCCATACCGGCCTGTACACGCTGTTTCGCAACTGCGCGCTGGCGGTGCTCAATTCGGGCAGCGACAGCGACAACGCCAAGGAGATCTTCGAGCGCTACCGCAATTTCGATGTGCAGATCCTGCGGCATGCCTGGGGGATCAAGCTGGAGATCACCAACGCGCCGGCGTCCGCGTTCGTCGACGGGGAGATGATCCGCGGCATCAAGGAGCACCTGTTTGCGGTGCTGCGCGACATCATCTACACCTCCAATGAGATCATCGGTGCCGGCCGGCTGGACGTGCGCGATGGCGCCTCGATCACCAACGCCGTATTCCACGTCCTGCGCAATGCGCGCGTGCTCGATTACAAGGGTCGGCCGAACCTGGCGGTGTGCTGGGGCGGCCATTCCATCGCCGATCACGAGTACCGCTACGCCAAGCGCGTCGGTTACGAGCTCGGCCTGCGCGGGCTGGACGTGTGCACCGGCTGCGGCCCGGGCGCGATGAAGGCACCGATGAAGGGCGCCGGCGTCGGCCATGCCAAGCAGCGCATCACTCATGGCCGCTTCGTCGGTCTCACCGAACCGGGCATCATCGCCGCCGAGCCGCCCAACGCGATCGTGAACCAGCTGGTGATCATGCCGGACATCGAGAAGCGCCTGGAAGCGTTCGTGCGGCTGGCGCACGGCATCATCGTGTTCCCCGGAGGGGTCGGCACCGCCGAGGAGATCCTGTACTTGCTCGGTCTGCTGCTCGACCCGGCCAACGCCGGCCAGCCGCTGCCGGTGGTGCTGACCGGGCCGCGCGCCAGCGCTGCCTACTTCGAGCAGATCGAGCGCTTCATCGACGGGACGCTCGGAGCGCAGGCCCTCACGCGGCTGAAAGTGATCATCGACGACCCGGCGGGGGTGGCGCGCCACCTGGTGCAGCGTCTGGAGGAAGTGCGCGAGTTCCGGCGCGAGCACAGCGATTCGTACAACTACAACTGGCTGCTGCGCGTGCCGTACGAGCTGCAGCAGCCGTTCGAGGTCACGCACGCATCGATGCGCGCGCTCGCGCTGCAGCGCGCACAGCCGCCGCACCGCCTGGCTGCGAACCTGCGGCGGGCCTTCTCCGGCATCGTGACCGGCAACGTGAAGGAGAACGGCGTCGCGGCGATCGAGCGCAATGGGCCCTATGAGCTGGCCGGCGATGGCGGCATCATGCAGATGCTCGATGCGCTGCTCACCTCGTTCGTGGCGCAGCAGCGCATGAAGCTGCCCGGCAGCATCTATCGCCCCTGCTACCGGCTGGTGGCCTGACCGGCCGGGTGAGCGCAAGGTCAGTCGCCGATCGGGACCCGGGCGGCGGTACGCGCCGCGCTGCGCCGCAGCGCCCGAATCAACAGGCCCAGGCTGATGCGAACGCGGGCGATCTGGGCAGCATCCAGGTGCCTGAGCGCATCGATCAGCAGTCCGGCGTGCGGCCGCGGGGCGAGTCGCATCACCCGCCGGCCCTCGGCCGTGAGGTGCAGGCGCGCGATGCGCTGGTCGGCGCCGTCGCGCATCCGGCGGATCAGCCCACGCCGTAGCAGCGCATTGACCAGGTTACTGGCGGTGGTCTGGTGAACCGCCATGCAGCGTGACAGCGCGTTGACGCTCAACCCGATGGAGCGGTCGATCTCCGACAGCGCCCACAGCTGCGAGCCGGAGATGCCCGCGAGGCGCCGCACGGTGACGTCGTAGGCACGCGCCGAGCCGAAGATGATGCGAAAGTCCTGCAGCGTGCGCAGCTCGAGCGCGGCGCGTTGCGGGTCGGCGCCCGCGCGACTCACGGGGCTCACGGGGCGGTGCCGCTGTCCTGCAGCTGCTGTACGAAGCGGCTGTGCCAGCGATGGATGTCGTTCTCGCGCAGGGCCGCGAGCAGCTTCGCGTGGCGCTCACGGCGCTCGGCCAGCGGCATCGTCAGGGCGCCCTGGATGGCGTGCGCGATCCCCTTGGTGTCGTATGGGTTGACCAGCAGCGCATCGGTCAGCTCGCAGGCCGAGCCGGTACGATTCGACAGGATCAGCACCCCGGGGTCCTCGCCGTCCTGGGCGGCCACGAACTCCTTGGCGACCAGGTTCATGCCGTCGCGTACCGGCGTCACCAGGCACACCTGCGCGGCGCGCAGAAACCCCATCAGCGTGGCGTGGGGAAAGTTGCGGTTCAGGTAGCGGATCGGGGTCCAGTCCGCATCGGCGAACCGACCGTTGGTGCGGCCCGAGCTCTGCTCGAGTGAATCGCGGATGCGCTTGTAGGCGTCCACGTTCTGCCGCCCCAGCGGCGCGATCTGCAGGTAGGTCACCTGGCCGATCTGATCGGGGAAGGTCTCGAGGAAATGCCGGTACGCCTTGAAGCGCTCGAGCAGGCCCTTGCTGTGATCGAGCCGGTCGACGCCGATGATCAGCCGCCGCCCGACCAGCCCCTGCACCATGCGCTGCACCGTCAGGGAGGCGAGCGCGCCGGCCGCGGTCTCGGCGATGGCATCCACGTCCACGCCGATCGGAAACACACCGGTGCGGATCGTGCGGCCGCCGACCAGGACGCTGCCGTCCGCCACGGCGGCGTTGCCCCACCCCCGCGTGACGGCGCCGAGGAAGCTGTGCCGGTCAGTCTCGGTCTGGAAGCCGACCAAGTCGTACGCCAGCAGCGCACGCATGATCTCCGCGAACGTGGGCAGCGCGCGCAGCACCTCGAAGTGCGGAAACGGCACGTGCAGGAAGAATCCGATCGGCTGGCGCTGTCCCAGCGCGCGCAGCTTGCCGGCCAGCGGGATCAGGTGATAGTCGTGCACCCAGATCAGATCGGAGGGCTGCAGCAGCGGCGCGAGCGTGCGCGCGAACAGCGCATTGGCCTGCTCGTAGGCGAGATACTCGGCGTCCTCGTAACGAAAGCCGGCCAGGAAGTAGTGAAACAGCGGCCACAGCGTGCCGTTGGCGAAGCCGCAATAGTAATTATCGTACAGCGCCTGCGGCAACGGGATGGTGGCGAACTGCACGCCGTCACGAATGGTTACGTCCGGATCGCCCGGCAGCTGCTCGGTGATCTCCCCGTTCCAGCCGAACCACAGCCCGCCGCGCGCGCGCATGGCCGCGAGCACCCCCACCGCCAATCCGCCCGATACGGTCGGGCCCTTGGGCAGCGATACGCGGTTGGAAACGTTGACGAGTCGGGCCATTATCGAAATTCTCCCGCGGGCCTGACCGGCCCTGCCGGGCTGCTATTGCGTCGACGTATGATTGACTGTAACAAATATTTGCACAAATGTACACGTGGGCTGCACGGATCCTGCAACGTGCGGCGTGCCACCGGACTCATCGGAGCTTCGATCTATGAATGGATTCTACGGTGCGTTGACGGCGTTGCTGCACGGCTGGTTGGTGGGGCTGTTCGGATCCGGAGTGGACCGGCGCGTGCTCGGTCCGATCACCTGGGCGGATCTGGCACCGAGCGTGGCTGTGCTGGCGCTGGTGGCGATCGTGAACGGCGTGTCCGCCATCATCGTCCGGCACAAGATGCAGCCGGACGCGGCGCTCGCGCAGCCGAAGAATCTGCGGCACCACATGTTCGGCGCGCTGCGCGCTCCGCTGTATCTGCTGATCTGGATCTGCGGCATTTACTTTGCGGCCGCGCCGCTGCTGCCGCAGCTGCGGCCGACCGGCAGGCCGGATGTCCTCGACCGCGTGCTCGACACGCTGTTCAACCTGGGCATGTTCGCGGTGGTGTTCTGGTTCCTGTTCCGCTTCACGCACGTGCTGGAGGCGCGCATGGCGGTATGGGCCTCCAGGACCCGCAGCCGTCTGGACGACCTGTTCGTGCCGCTGCTCGGGCGGGGCCTGCGTGTGGTGCTGCCGGTGATCGCGGTGATCTTCGCGCTGCCGATCCTGGGCCTGCCGGCCGCGTACGCCGGTATGGTGGCCAAGGGCACCAGCGTGCTGCTGATCGTGGCGGTCGGGATCGTGCTGTTCCAGGCGGTTCAGATCGGCGAGAGCGCGCTGCTGCTGCGCTTCGACATCAGCGCCGCCGACAACCTGCAGGCACGCAAGATCTATACGCAGGTGCATGTCATCGGGCGCGTGATCTACGTGGTGATCGGACTGTTCACGCTGGCCTGTATCCTGATGCTGTTCCAGGAGGTGCGGCACGTTGGTACCAGCCTGCTCGCCTCCGCCGGGATCGTGGGTATCATCGCCGGGGTTGCCGGGCAGAAGTCGCTGGCGAATCTGTTCGCCGGCTTCCAGATCGCGCTGGCGCAGCCGATCCGACAGGACGACGTCGTCATCGTCGAGGGGGCGTGGGGCCGAATCGAGGAGATCACCCTCAGCTACGTGGTGGTACACGTCTGGGATGACACCCGGCTGGTGTTGCCGCTGACGTACTTCATCGAGAAGCCGTTTCAGAACTGGACGCGAACCTCGGCGCAGCTGCTCGGCTCGGTGTTCGTCTGGGTCGATTACTCCTTTCCGGTGGACGAGGGCCGCAAGGCGTTGCAGCAGATCATCGAGGCGAGTGCGCTGTGGGACCGGCGTTTCTGGAACCTTCAGGTCAGCGACGCCACCGAGAAGACCATGCAGCTGCGGGTGTTGGCGACCGCGGCCGATTCCTCCAAGTCCTGGGATCTGCGCTGCGAAATCCGCGAAAAATTCATCGCCTTCATCCAGCGCAGCCATCCGCAAAGTCTGCCGCTGGTACGTGCGCAGATGGCCGGGACGGTCGCGCCGGTGCCGGGTGGCGCGGCGCCATAGCGCCCCAGGCGCTACCGGGTGCGAACTGGGAGATGCGCCCAGCCCGGTACCACCCCGGTGTGATGGAGTTCCTGTCGAGCGCACGGCCGGTCAGCCTAGGCTTGCCGGCAGGGAGTGCACACGCCAATGAGCAAGTCCGAACCGCCCAAAGTCCCGACCGCGGAGGAGCCTGCGCCGCCCAAGCCGGCGCCCGGCGGCGGCGCTGAGGCCTATGCACGCTGGCTCGAGCACATGCAGCGCGCCCGCACGCGCCACGCAGCCATTACGCGCAACCTGTACAGCTGGTCGAACTACAAGACCTGGGCGGAGAAGATGCGCCACGATTGGCAGAGCGACGAGCCGAAGAACCGCTAGCCACGGCAGGTCATTCGGGGCCATCAGGCCATTGGGGCTGTCAGGCCGCTAGGCCAGGCTGAATTGCGGCGTGAGATCGCCGCCGACCGGATCGGCACCCAGGCCGCCGGTGCTGCCGAAGCCGCCGAAGTTGCCGGCGCTACCGGGATGGCCGCTTTGGCGCACCGGCAGCTGCAGCCACTCGAGCAGCGGTTGCCACTGCGCCAGATCATCGGCGACCTGGTACGACTTCATCTCCGAGAGCCCCAGTCCCTGTGCCGCCGCGCGCACGTAGGCCTGCGAGTCGCGCAGGGTCGCGACGATCGGAATCTCCAGCGTTCCCAGGAAGCGCGATAGCGACTGGTAGATAAGCGTGTTGCGGCGCACGCGATTGGCAATGATGCCCAGGCGGTTGTCGTCTCGGCGCACCTTGGCCACCAGCAGCAGGTTCTGGATGCAGCGCGAGCAGGCGTGGATGTCGATATCGGACGGCAGCACCGGTACCAGGATCTTGTCCGCGGTGCGCGTGAGCTCGGGCATGTCGTGCGCCTGGATGGCGGCGGGGGTATCGACGATCACGCGGTCGGTGCCATCGGGCACACGCAGCTGGAAGGTGCGTGTGACGCGCACGTCGCGCTCGAACGCCGCGATCAGGTGGATGCCCGGCTGCGCCGGCTGGCGCATGCGTAGCCAGCGTGCCGCGGAGGCCTGCGGGTCGTGATCGATCAGCACCGTGCGCTCGCCGTGCAGCGAAAAATGGCTCGCCAGGTTGATCGCGATGGTCGTCTTGCCGGAACCGCCCTTTGGGTTCAGCACGACGATGCGCTGCATGTCACTCCCTGCTACCTTGCAAGTATTATGTCCCGGCTGCGAGCGTACGCATCGGCGGCGTCGGCCGCAAGCGACAACGCATGCAAGCGGCGCCGTGCCAACGCGTCCGGGGCGTGCATGCCGCCCGAATGGTGCGCGCCCTGCGCATGCCCGGCGCCCCTTTACGTGAGGCAACGCACGGCGCCGGATCCGCGCTGCCTCTAGTATGCGCTCCATCCTCACCGTGTTGGTCGCCACCTTGGAAGTATTCCTGCTGCTCTGGGATGAGATGGACGACTGGCTCGGTGCCTGCCGCCATCTGCTGCGCCGACAACTGTCTTGAAAGCTCGGGGTCCGGACCCCATACCGCCGCCTTAAGACACAAGAGGAGGCGGTACCGGCCATGTCGACCACGCGCGAAACGCTGCAGTTCCAGGCGCAAGTCCGCGAGCTGCTGCGGCTGATGATCCATTCGCTGTACAGCCACCGGGAAATCTTCCTGCGCGAGCTGATCTCCAATGCCTCGGACGCCAACGACAAGCTGCGCTTCCTGGCGCTGTCGGACCCGCAGCTGACCGCCCAGGACGCGACGCTTGCGATCTGGATCGACACCGATGCCGCCGCCGGCACGCTCACGATCCGCGACAACGGCGTCGGCATGAGCCGCGAGGAGGCGGTCTCGCATCTGGGAATCATCGCCAAGTCCGGCACCGCCGAGTTTTTCCAGCGCCTGACCGGCGATCAGCAGAAGGATGCGCAGCTGATCGGGCAGTTCGGCGTCGGGTTCTACTCGGCCTTCATCGTCGCCGACCGGGTCGAGGTGCTCACGCGGCGCGCCGATGCCGCGCCGGAGGCGGCGGTGCGCTGGGAGTCCAGCGCCGACGGGGAATTCACGGTCGAGACCATCACCCGCGCCGAGCGCGGCACCAGCGTGGTGCTGCACCTGAAGGAAGACGCGAAGGAATTCCTCGATGCCTTGCGGCTGCGCACGCTGGTGCGCCGCTATTCCGATCACATTGCCTTCCCGGTGCGCATGCGCAAGGAGGGCGCCGCCTCGCTCGATTACGAGGCCGTCAACCAGGCCCAGGCGCTGTGGACCCGGCCGCGCGGCGAGGTGACCGACGAGGAATACCGTGACTTCTACCGCCACATCGCCCATGACGGCACCGATCCGCTGGCCTTCAGCCACAACCGTGTCGAGGGCAAGCGCGAGTACACCACGCTGCTGTACCTGCCCGCGCGGGCGCCGTTCGACCTGTGGCAGCGCGAGGCGGCGCGCGGGCTGAAGCTGTACGTGCGGCGCGTGTTCATCATGGATAACGCCGAGCAGTTCCTGCCGCTGTACCTGCGCTTCGTCAAGGGCGTGGTCGATTCGAGCGACCTGCCGCTGAACGTCTCGCGCGAGCTGCTGCAGCAGGACCGGGAGGTCGAGGCGATGCGCGGGGCGATCACCCGCCGCTCGCTCGAGCTGCTCGCGCGCCTCGCCAAGGACGAGCCGGACAAGTACCGGCAGTTCTGGAGCGAGTTCGGCCGGGTGCTCAAGGAGGGACTGGGAGAGGATCCGGCCAATCGCGAGCGGCTGCTGCCGTTACTGCGCTTCGCCAGCACGGCCAGCGCCGCCAACGAGGAAACCGTCAGCCTGGCCGATTACCTCGCACGCATGCAGGCCGGGCAGCAACGTATCTACTACCTGATCGCCGATAGCCTGGCGGCGGCGCGCGAAAGCCCGCACCTGGAGCTGCTCAAGCAGAAGGGGGTCGAGGTGCTGCTGCTGGCCGACCGCGTCGACGAGTGGGTCATGGGACAGATCGGCGAGTTCGAGGGCAAGCGCTTCAAGGACGTGGCGCGCGGAGACCTGGAGCTGGTGGGCCTGGCGGCCGAATCCGACCGGGCACGGGTCGATGCCGAGCGCAAGGAGAGCAAGGCGCTGCTCAAGCGCTTCAAGGATGCGCTGGGCGAGCGGGTGCTGGAGGTGCGTGTCAGCGAGCGCCTGCTCGACTCGCCTGCCTGCCTGGTGCGCGGGGAAGGGGAGTTGTCGGCACAGATGCGGCGCGTGCTGAGCGCCGCCGGCCAGACGGTGCCATCGGTCCAGCCGGTGCTGGAACTGAACGTGACCCATCCGCTGGTGCGCTATCTGGATGCGCTGCGCGAGCCGGAGGCGTTTGGCCAGCTCGCCCTGCTGCTGTACGAGCAGGCCAGCCTGGTGGAGGACGGCCAGCTGGCCAATCCGGTGGATTTCAGCCGGCGGCTCAGCGCCCTGCTGGTGCGGCTGGTGCAGGGGCCGCAGGCGGCGAGCGCCCCCACCGGCGGCGCATAGACCGGCGCACCGTGCCGTGCGGCGGGGGGCGCGCTTGCGCTAATCTTGGGGCTCCTCAGCACATCCTCGGCCACGGAGAAATAGCAGCAATGAGCACCGAGACTCCAACCGATGCGGAGCTGCGCGCGCGCCTGGCGCCGCTGCAGTACCAGGTCACGCAGCACAAGGGCACCGAGCCGCCGTTCACCGGCCAGTTCGTCCACAATAAGGAGAAGGGCCTCTACAGCTGCGTCTGCTGCGGGCAGGAGCTGTTCAGCTCCGACACCAAGTACGAGTCGGGCTCGGGCTGGCCGAGCTTCTGGCTGCCGCTGGCGGCCGACCGGGTGCGCACCCATACGGACCGTTCGCACGGCATGGCCCGCACGGAGGTCACCTGCGCCCGCTGCGGCGCGCACCTGGGTCATGTGTTCGAGGACGGTCCGCAGCCCTCCGGACTGCGCTACTGCATCAACTCGGCATCGCTGGGTTTCGAGCAGGGCACGCAGCCTTGACAGCGGCCGTCGCGGCCGCCGAGCCGCTCGTCATCCCCGGTCCCGCAGGCGCAATCGAGGCGCTGCTCGAGGAGCCGGTGCCGGCCCGACCCGATGGTTTCGCGGTCATCTGCCATCCGCACCCGCTGCATGGCGGGACGATGCAGAACAAGGTGGTGCACACGCTCGCGCGCGTGTTCCAGGAGCTGGGCCTGCCGACGCTGCGCTTCAACTATCGCGGGGTGGGCGCGAGCGCGGGCGGCTATGACAACGGTCGGGGTGAAACCGAGGATGCCCTGGCGGTGATCGCCTACGGCCAGCGGCGCTGGCCCGTTGCGGCGGTGTCGCTGGCGGGCTTCTCATTCGGCGCTCTGGTGGCGTTGCGCGCGTCCGCCCGGGTTCCCCCGGCGCGCCTGGTCAACGTCGCACCGGCCGTAGGCAGGCCCGAAGCGGTGCCGCTGCGGCGCCCGGACTGCCCGTGGCTGATCGTGCAGGGCGATGCCGACGAGATCGTCGACTACCGGCAGGTGCAGACATTTGCGCAGCACTTCGTGCCGCCGCCTCGGCTGCAGATCCTGGCAGGGGTGGATCATTTCTTTCACGGCCGCCTGCACGAGCTGCACGACGCCGTCATCGCGTTTTCCAGGGAGGAAACCCGGTAGCGCGACGCCACCGGGTTGCTGCAGAAACCTGGCCGCAACGCCGGCCAGTCGGCCGGCCGCTTCCGTCAAAGACGGTCAGTTCACGAACGACTTGAGGTTCTTCAGCGGCAGCGCGCGCACTTTCTTGCTGGCGGGCTTTGCCTTGAACAGCATCTTTTCACCGGTGAAGGGGTTGACCCCCTCGCGCGCCTTGGTTGCCGGGCGCTTGACGACCTTGAGCTTCAGTAGACCGGGCAGAGTGAACAAGCCGTTGCCGCGCAGGCTCTTCTTGATGATGCCGTTGAGCGATTCGAACACCTCACTGACCTGCTTGCGCGAGAGTTCCGTGTCCTTGGAAACCTGGGCCAGAATCTCCGACTTGGTCGGAGCCCCACCTTTTTTTGCCATTGCCGAATTCTCCTGGAATGTTGCCGATGCCTGTCTTTGTGCGCGTGGCGATGAAAAGCGCTAGGAAACGGCGCGCAACATAGCATACCGCCGCGCCAACGCAAATCATTTTCGCGTCTCGCGTCGCGCGAAAATGCCTGCTTTTATAGGCTCGGATGCATCTGCGGGTGCGTCGGCGGCGCCGGACGGGGGCGCGAACGTGTCGAACGCACCGTGTCAGCGCAGCAGAATCAGCAGTGCCTGGATCGCGATCCCCGCCCACAGCGGCGAGAAGTCCAACCCGCCGAACGGCGGAATCAGCCGCCGAAACGGCCGCAGCACCGGCTCGCACAGCGAGATCAGCAGCCCCTGCGCCGGCGAATAGGTTGCCGGCGCGACCAGCGACAACAGAGCGTACAGGATGATCGCGAAGAAATAGGTCCACAGCGTCGTGGTCAGGATCTGCACCGCCGTGAGCCGCAGCCACAACAGCGCCGGCGGAGGTCCGACGCCGTAGAGCAGGCCGTTGACGGACACCCGCAGCAGGGCGGCCACGATGGTGGCCACGCAGGAAGCGGTATCCAGCCGGCCGATGGCGGGCAGCAGCCTTCGCAGCGGGACGATGACCGGATTGGTGAGCTGCACGATCGAGCGGGCGAGCGGATTGCGGAAGTCGGCATGCGACCATTGCAGCAGCAGCCGCAACAGGAACGCGACCAGGGCCAGCAACAGCAGGGTCTGGACGACGAAGATCAGCGCAGCCATGGCAGTCTCTCGGTGGCGGTGGACGCGGCGGTCACGGCTGGGGGCCCGGCACGGATGTGGGCTGCCTAGCGCGGTTGCGCCGAGGGCGCTCGCTGGACGGCGAGCTCGGCGCTGCGTGCGGCGGCGGCGCGCAGCGCCCGGGCGATCAGGGCGTCGAGGCCGCCTTCCTGCAGCACCCGCAGCGCCGCTTCGGTGGTGCCGCCCTTGGAAGTGACGGCACGGCGCTCTTCGGCCAGGGCGTGTGCGAGCGCGGCGCCGTCGGCGCGGCCGGCTCCCACGGCCGCACGCTGCGCCAGCAGGCCCGCGCCATACAGCGTCTGCACCGCCAACAGCGTGGCGGTATCGGCCGGCAGTCCCAGCGTGGCGCCGGCCTGCGCTAGCAGCTCGGCCAGCAGGAAAAAATAGGCCGGGCCGCTGCCCGACAGCGCCGTCACCACGTCCAGCTCCGCCTCGCTGCGCAGCCACACCACGCTTCCGGCGGCCTCGGCGATGCGCTCGGCGCGGGCGCGCTGCGGTGAGCCGACCTGCGCCGGCGCGTACAGTCCGGTGATCCCGGCACCCACCAGCGCCGGGCGGTTGGGCATCGCGCGCACGATCGCGGTGCCGGGGGGGCACACGCCGGCGAGCGCATCGATCGTGAGCCCGGCTGCGATCGACAGCAGCACCGTGTCGGCGGCGCCCCAGCTGCCGCGCAGCTCCTGCAGCACCGCCAGCGCATCCTGGGGTTTGACCGCCAGCACCACCAGCGCCGCGCCGTGCATGGCGGCGGCGTTGTCGGCCACGGCAGTGACGTTGAATGCCTGCGTGAGCGCCGCGCGCGCCGCCGTATCGGGCTCGCCGACGCAGATCCGCTGCGCCGGCAGGCCCTGGCGGATCAGGCCGGCGATCAGGGCGCGTGCCATGTTGCCCCCGCCGATGAAGCCGATCCGATCCGTGCTGCCCTGGTCCATCGCCGGCATTCTATCTATCCGGGCCGGGTACCGAACAGGGCGGTGCCGACGCGCACCAGCGTGGCGCCTTCGAGGATGGCCTCGTGATAATCCGCGCTCATCCCCATCGACAGCGTGTCGAGCCGGCCGCCGTGAGCGCCATTCAAGCGCTCGAGCAGCATGCGCAGCGCGCCGAAGGCGCGGCGATTGGCGTGCGCGTCCAGCCCCTGCGGCAGGATGCACATCAGTCCGCGCAGCCGCAGCTGCGAGAGCCGCGCCACGCCCTGCGCCAGCGCCGCGGCCTCATCCGGCGCCACCCCCGCCTTGTCCACGTCGGCGGCGATGTTCACCTGCAGGCACACCTGCAGTGGCGCGAGCGTGCGCGGCCGGTGCGCTGCGAGCCGTTCGGCCACCTTGAGTCGATCGATGCCGTGCACCCAGTCGAAGATTTCAGCGATCGGCCGGGTCTTGTTGGCCTGGACGCGGCCGATGAAGTGCCAGGTGAGTGCGCGCTCGGCCAGGGCCGCGCGCTTGTCGAGCGCCTCCTGCAGATAGCTCTCGCCGAAGTCGTGCACGCCCAGCTCCGCGCAAGCGCGCACGCGCCCCTGGTCATGCCCCTTGCTGACCGCCACGAGCGTGATCGATTGCTCACTCCTGCCGCTTGCGGCGGCGGCGGATGCGATCCGGGCCCGCACGGCGCGCAAATTGATCGAGAGCGTGTCGTCGGCTGCTGAAATCTGCGGACCGATTAACATATTTGGTACAAACACCGTCCGTTATACTGCATCCGATCCGCCGCCCCGCGCGGCGGCAAGAGGACCGGAATGGCCGTCGATATCGCGCAACTGCTGGCGTTCGCTGTCAAGAATAACGCGTCTGACCTGCATCTCTCGGCGGGTGTACCCCCGATGATCCGCGTCGACGGTGACATGAAGCGCATCAACATGCCGTCGCTGACCCACAAGGAAGTGCACGGCATGGTGTATGACATCATGAACGACAAGCAGCGCAAGGCGTACGAGGAGTTCTTCGAGACCGACTTTTCTTTCGAGATTCCGAAGCTGGCGCGCTTTCGCGTCAATGCCTTCAACCAGAGCCGCGGCGCGGGTGCGGTGTTCCGCAACATCCCATCCAACATCCTTAGCATGGAGGATCTGCAGGCGCCCAAGACCTTCCGTGATCTGTGCATGTTGCCGCGCGGGCTGGTGCTGGTGACGGGGCCGACCGGATCGGGCAAGTCCACCACGCTCGCGGCAATGATCGACTACTGCAACGACAACCGACCCGATCATATCATCACGATCGAGGACCCGATCGAGTTCGTGCACGAGTGCAAGCGCTGCCTGATCAACCAGCGCGAGGTGAAACGCGACACGCTCGGATTCAGCGAGGCACTGCGCTCGGCGCTGCGCGAGGATCCGGACATCGTGCTGGTGGGCGAGATGCGCGACCTGGAGACCATCCGCCTGGCGCTGACGGCGGCGGAGACCGGCCATCTGGTGTTCGGCACGCTGCATACCAGCTCCGCCGCCAAGACCATCGACCGCATAGTGGACGTGTTCCCCGGCGAGGAGAAGGCCATGGTGCGCTCGATGCTGTCGGAGTCGCTGCGCGCGGTGATCTCACAGACGCTGCTCAAGCGCATCGGTGGCGGCCGGGTGGCCGCGCACGAGATCATGATCGGCACCTCCGCGATCCGCAATCTGATCCGCGAGGGCAAGATCGCCCAGATGTACTCGGCCATACAGACCGGACAGTCTGTCGGCATGCAGACGCTCGATCAGTGCCTATCCGAGCTGCTCTCCAAGGGGGTCGTGAGCAAGGAAGAGGCGCGCTACAAAGCGCAGAACAAGGATGCCGTGTAACGGCGCCGTGCGCCGGCGGCAACGGCACGGACGGGATAGGCATCGGCGTGCAATGTCGGCTGTGCTCGCGTAGGGCGCCGGCAGCGAGGAGCCAGGCATGGATCGGGATCAAGCCATCAAGCTCATGCAGGAGCTGCTCAAGCGCGTGGTCGAGCGGCAGGCTTCCGACCTGTTCATCACCGCGGGTTTCCCGCCGGCAATCAAGGTCGATGGCGAAGTGCGGCCGCAGATGGAGCGCGCGCTGAGCGCAGACCAGTCGGCGCTGCTGGTGCGCGCCATCATGAACGACCGGCAGACGCGCGAGTTCGACGCCACCAAGGAATGCAACTTCGCGATCGCGCCCCCCGGCATCGGCCGCTTCCGCGTGAGCGCGTTCGTGCAGCAGAGCCACATCGGCTGCGTGATCCGCCTGATCAACGCCAAGATTCCCACGTTCGAGGAGCTGGACCTGCCGCCAATCCTCAAGGAGGTGGTGCTGTCCAAGCGCGGCTTCGTGATCGTGGTGGGCGGCACCGGTTCGGGCAAATCCACCACGCTCGCCTCGATGATCGGCTACCGCAACGACAAGACGCGCGGGCACATCGTCACGATCGAGGATCCGGTCGAATTCGTGCATCAGCACCGCGGCTGCGTCATCACCCACCGCGAGGTCGGGGTCGACACCGAGTCGTGGCACACCGCACTGCGCAACACGCTGCGTCAGGCTCCGGACGTGATCCTGATCGGCGAGATCCGTGACCGCGAGACCATGGAGTACGGCATCCAGTTCGCCGAGACCGGCCACCTGGTGCTGGCGACGCTGCACGCCAACAGCTCCAACCAGGCGCTCGACCGCATCGTCAACTTCTTCCCCGAGGAGCGGCGCGAGCAGCTGCTGATGGACCTGTCGCTCAACATCCGCGCGCTGATCTCCCAGCGCCTGATTCCGCGCGAATCGGGCCACGGGCGCGTCGCCGCCATGGAGATCATGCTCAACTCGCCGCTGATCCAGGACCTGATCTTCCGCGGCGACGTGGCCAAGATCAAGGAGATCATGGCGCGCTCGACCCGCATCGGCATGAAGACCTTCGATCTGGCACTGTTCGACCTGTACGAACAGGGTTACATTTCCTATGAGGACGCGCTGCGCAACTCGGACTCCAAGAACGAGCTGCGCCTGCGCATCAAGCTCGACAGCAAGCGCGAGAACAAGCCGGTCGAGCCCGACGGCGACCTGACCATCGTCGAAGAAGCGCAGGGCAAGAATTTCTGACGCCCGCGCCCGAGCGCCCCACAGACAAGCCAGAGCATCAGAGGCAAGGATGTCCCCCCGACCCGTGACCGCCGAACCGCTCGATCTGACCGTCGGCGACACGCAGGCGTCGGTCAACACCCGGCCGCTGTTCCAGCTGATGGTCGAGCGCAAGGCCTCCGATCTGTTCTTCACCTCCAATGCACCGGTAAAGATCAAGATCGAGGGGCAGATCTTCCCGATCAACAAGCAGGTACTGGCCCCCACCGCTGTGCGCTCGATCTGCGTCGGGCTGATGAATCCGGTGCAGCTCGAGCAGTTCCAGCGCGAGCTGGAGATCGACTTCGCGATCTCCGAGCCGGGGCTGGGCCGCTTCCGCGTCAACATCTTCTATCAGCGCGGCTGTCCGGCGATGGTGCTGCGCTACATCAGCGCCGATATGCCGCGCATCGAGTCCCTGGGGTTGCCGGATGTGCTCTCCGAGCTGGCGATGCTCAAGCGCGGGCTGACCCTGGTGGTCGGCGCCACCGGCTCGGGCAAGTCCACCACGCTGGCGTCGATGATCAACCACCGCAACGAGAACGCCTCCGATCACATCGTCACGATCGAGGACCCGATCGAGTTCCTGCACGCCAACAAGCGCTCGCTGATCAACCAGCGCGAAGTCGGCCTGGACACCAAGAGCTACGAGGCTGCGCTGCGCGGGGTGGTGCGGGCCGCCCCGGACGTGATCCTGATCGGTGAGATCCGCGATCGCGAGAGCATGCAGGCGGCCATCAACCTGGCCGGTACCGGGCACCTGGTGCTGGCGACGCTGCACGCCAACAACTGCGCCGAATCGCTCGACCGCATCATCAACATGTTCCCGCTCGACCAGTTCAAGCAGGTGACGCTCGATCTGTCGCAATACCTGCGCGCGATCGTCGCGCAACGGCTGGTGATGGGCGTGGACAACAAGCGCGTGGCGGCGATCGAGGTGATGATGAACACTCCGCACATCGCCGAGCTGGTCAAGCGCGGCGACGTCATGAGCATCAAGGAATCGATCATGCAGAGCGCCGATAACGACGTGCGCAGCTTCGACAGCAGCCTGCACAAGCTGTTCAAGCAGGGGCGCATCTCGCTGGAGGAGGCGCTGACCTACGCCGACTCGCGCACCAACCTCGAGGCCAAGATCAACTTCGGCTGAGCGGCCCCTCAGCCGGAAAGACGCTGTTGGCCTCGAATACGGGGCCGTCGACGCACACGCGCTTCATCGCGATGCCGCCCTCGGTATGGACGGCGACCGCGCAGCCGGCGCAGCCGCCGACCGCGCAGGCCATGAACTCCTCCAGCGATACCTGGCAGGGCAGGCCGAACTCGCGCGCCAGATGCGCCGCGGCGGCGAGCATCGGCGTCGGGCCGCAGGCGAACAGCTCCACCTGCGCGAGCGCTGCGGCATCGAGCCCCCTCAGCCAGGCGCGCGCCAGGTCGGTCACGTAGCCGTCGAAGCAGCCGGCGAAGCCTGCGAGGCTGGCCAGGCGCGAGGGCACCCCGATCCCATCCAGCAGCGGCATGCAGCCGATGGCCTCGTCGGGCATGCCGGGCACCAGGATGGTCGAGGGGCGCACAGGAAACGGGAACGGCAGTTCCGAGCCCATCAGCACCAGCGGCTTCCAGACGGCCCCTGCGCCGGCGCGAGGCGGCTGCGCATCGGAGGCACTGCCGGCAGCGGCGAGCGCGGTCAGCCGCTCGGCCAGGAACACCATCGGTGGAATGCCCACGCCGCCGCCGAGCGCGAGCACGCGCGGGCGCTCGCGATGCGGCGTGAAGCCGCGGCCGATCGGGCCCAGCACGCTCAGGACCTGTCCGGGCTGCGCGGCGACCAGAGCACGCGAGCCGGCGCCGACCACCTTGTAGAGCAGCTCCACCCAGCCGTCGGTGGCGCTGGCGCGCAGGATCGACATCGGGCGGCGCATCGGCAACTCACCGCTGCAGCGCAGATGCACGAAGCTGCCGGGTCCGGCGCCGGCTGCGCAGCGCGGGCAGTGCAGCCGCAGCACGTGCTGATTGCCGGCCAGGTGGGTGTGCGAGAGCACCGCGGCATCCTCCAGCGCGATCGTGCCGCGATGCACATGCTGCGCGGGGCGAGCGGCCGCGGAGCCCGCGGGGGGTGCGGGGCTCGTCGGAGCTGTCGGGGTTGCGCTCATGCGGCCAGCCTGCCGGCGATCGCCTCCAGCACCGCCATGCGCACGGCCACGCCGTTGCTGACCTGCGCGCGGATCACCGATTGCGGGCCGTCGGCGATCTCGGATGCGATCTCGATGCCGCGGTTCATCGGTTGTGGGTGCATGACGATCGCGTCGGCGCGCGTGCGCGCCAGACGCGCGGGGGTGAGCCCGTAGCGCTCGAAGTATTCGCCGCCGTCGGGCAGCGCGGCCTCGGCGAAGCGCTCCTTCTGGATCCGCAGCATCATCACCACGTCGACGTCCGCGAGCCCGTCCTCGAGCGTCTCGAAGCGCGCGCAGCCGGGCAGCTCGTCGGGCCCGGGCATCAACGCCGGCGGGGCGACGATGCGCAGCTCCCGTGCCTGCAGCAGGCGGAACACGTGATAGGCCGAGCGCGCCACGCGCGAGTGGCGGATGTCGCCGACGATGGCGATCGACAGCGCCTCGATCGGGCCCTTGTGTTGCCGCACGGTCAGCGCATCGAGCAGACCCTGGGTGGGATGCGACAGATGCGCCTCCCCGGCCGACAGCACGCTCACGGTCGGGCCCACGTGCGCCGAGACGTGCGCGAGCACGCCGGGCTCGGCGTCACGGATCACGAATACGTCGAAATGCAGCGCCTGCAGCGTGTAGATCGTGTCCAGCATGCTCTCACCCTTTACGCGCGAGGACAGCTGCACCTCCAGGTTCACCACCTCCGCCCCCAGGCGCCTGCCCGCCAGTTCGAAGGACACGCGCGTGCGTGTGGACGGCTCGGTGAACAGGTTGGCGATCTGCACGCCGGCCAGTGCCCGGCTGCGCAGCGGCCGCCGTCCCGGAACGCGCACGTAGTGCTGCGCGCGCTCGAGCAGCGCCTCGATCTCCTCGCGCCGCAGGCCCTCGAGCGTGATCAGATGGCGCAACGAGCCGTCCGCACGGTGTTGCTCGACAGGCGGCTGCCCGCCGCCGTGCTGCTCGTGTCGCTGCTCGCTCATGCGCCGGACCTTCCGCCTTGGAGCCACCGTTGCAGAATGATAGCGGCTGCCGCGCTGTCGATGTCGGCGTGACGCACGCGCCGGCGGCGCGTGCCACTGGCGCGCGAGTGCTTCAGGGCAGCACCGGCCTCGATCGAGGAGGCGTATTCGTCGACCCGCTGGACGGTGAGCCCCGAGCGGCGCGCCAGCTCGGCGGCGAAGCGCTCGGCCGCGCCGCTGCGCGCGCTGTCCGAGCCGTCGGCGTGGCGCGGGCTGCCGACGACGAGCAGGTCGGGTTGAAATTGCTGCAGTAGCCGCTCGATCGCGGCCCAGTCGGCGCCGCGGTCCGTCATCGCGACGGTGGCGCACGGCGCCGCGGTGGCGGTGACCGTGTCGCCGGAGGCGATGCCGATGCGCCGGGAGCCGAAATCGAAACCGAGGACGACGTGGGCGGGGCGCTCGCCGCTGCGGCCTTCAGGCATGGCCTGCGACGAAGCTGACACGCGAGCTGTCGATGCCGAGCAGCTGCCAGGCAGCCTGCCAGCGCTCCTCGAACGGCAGATCGAACACGATGCGCTCGTCCATCGGCAGGCTCAGCCAGGCATTGTCCAGCATCTCGCGCTCGAGCTGCCCGGCCTCCCAGCCGGCGTAGCCCAGCGCCACGAATGCGTTCTGGGGGCCCTCGCCGCGCGCGATCGCTGCCAGCACGTCGCGCGAGGTCGTCACCTGCACGTGCTCGGAGACGCGGTGCGTGGAGTCCCACTTGCCGCCGGGGCGGTGCAGAACGAAGCCGCGATCCACGTGCACGGGGCCGCCACGCAACACCGGCTGCTCGCCGATGCGGATGTCGGCGGGCTCGAGCTTCATCTGCGCCATGACGTCGGCGAGCTTCATGCCGAGCGGCTTGTTCAGCACGATGCCGAGCGCATTCTGCTCGCTGTGCTCGCAGATCAGCACCACCGTCTGCGCGAAGGTGCCCTCGGTCAGCGAAGGCATCGCAATCAGCAGGTGATTGGCTAAGGAATCGGCGCTGCCCAAGCCGCTGGTATCCATGTGCTGGAGTATGGGGGCACCCCCGCGCGCCCTCAAGGGCCGTTCCTTCCATCTGACAAGGGGATCACATCACCGTCGGCACGGGACCGTGGCGCCGGGGAGGGGGACGGGCTCAATGTCCCGTCTCGGGCGTGGCCGTGGCCGCCCGCGTCTGTAGGGTACCGGCAACAAAATCCCACTGGTAGGCAAAGCGCAGGCGCGAGTACTGGGCGGCGAGCGTGGCCGGGAACGGGTTGAATGGGCTCGCGAGCCGCAGGATGGTCAGTGCTGCCTGGTCCAGGGCGTCGTAGCCGCTGCTGCGGCGTACCCGCATCTGCCGCAGCCGCCCATCGGCGCCGATCTCTACCTCGACGACAGGGCTGCCGGACAGACCGGCGCGGCGGGCGGCGGAGGGAAAGTTCAGTGTCCCGACGCGCTCGACCTTGCGCTTCCAATCGGCAAGATACGGTGCCAGCGCCGAGGCACGGGTGTCGGGGCTGACCCAGTGAGCGGCATTGGACTTGCCCCGCAGCAGCAGTTCGAGCGCATCGCCGCGGCCGCTGAGCGGCGCCCCGGCAGTATCGCCAAGCGGCTCGGGCAGCGCCGCGGCCTGGGCCGGGGCCGGCTGCTCGCCGAAGTAGCGGATATCGGGGCTGGGCCCGGTACTGGTGAGCACGCGCTCGTCGTGCGGGGTCTGCTGCGCGCCGGCGCTGCTCTGATCGTTGCCCTCGAGCGGCTGGGCGGCCGCGGCCAGCGCGCCGCGACTGGCCGGGCTCCCGGGCTGCTGCGAGTCGGTGTCGCCGGCGCCGAGCTGGGTGCGCTGCGCGAGATACGCGGCATGCGGGTTGGCACGCGCTTGCGGGACCTCGTCGGTCACCAGCACCACGTCGAGCTGCGGCGCCTCCCTGGCGCCGCCGTGGCCGCCGGCGCTGAAGCCGACCCCCAGGATCACGATCGCATGCAGCAACGCGGTGAGGAACAGCATCGCGATCAGGCGATCGCGCACCGGTGCGCGGCCTTCGCGCAGCGGAAGAGCCGTGGAGCGGGCCGGGGCGGAGCTGCCCGTCACGTGTGCGGTACCGTCACGTGGATACCCTGGCGGCGCCCGAGGCCGCCGTGGCACCGGCCGCCGTGCTGCCGGCCGGCGCGGGCAGCCGCCGCGCGATCGCGTCGATCAGCATGCTGCCGATGTCCAGGTGGAATTGCTTCTCCAGCTCGCGCACGCCGGTGGGACTGGTGACGTTGATCTCGGTCACGTAGCCGCCGATCACGTCGAGGCCGACGAACAGCATGCCGGCCTCGCGCAGCGACGGGCCGATCTGCCCGGCGAGCCAGCGGTCGCGCTCGTTGAGCGGCCGGCCCACGCCGGTGGCGCCGGCGGCAAGGTTGCCGCGGTTGTCCCCGGCCAGCGGAATGCGCGCCAGCGCGTACGGCACCGGCTCGCCGTCGATCAGCAGCACCCGCGAATCGCCGCCGGTGACGATGTCCGGCAGGTACTTCTGCACGATCGCAAAGCGGCGGCCCTCCTCGGTGAGGGTCTCGAACACCACGCGGGCGTTCTTGTCGCCGGGCTCGAGCACGAAGATCGAGTGCCCGCCCATGCCATGCAGCGGCTTGACCACGATCTTGCCGTGCTCGGCCGCGAACGCCGCCATCTCCAGCATGTCGCGCGTCACCAGCGTGGGCGCGCAGCACTGCGGGAACCAGGCCGTGTAGACCTTCTCGTTGACGTCGCGCAGTCCGCGCGGCCGGTTGACCACCAGCGCGCCGGCGCGCTCGGCGCGCTCCAGGATGTAGGTGGTGTAGATGAACTCGGTGTCGAACGGCGGATCCTTGCGCATCAGCACCACGTCGAACTTGCCCAGCGGCTCGACCCGCGGCTGCCCGAGCGTGTACCACTGCTGCGGGTCGGCGCGCACCGTGAGCGGCCGCACACGGGCCTCGGCCACGCCGTCGCGCAGCCGCAGGTCGGCCTGTTCCAGGTAGTGCAGCGTCCAGCCGCGCGCCTGTGCCGCCAACAGCAGCGCCAAGGTCGTATCCTTGGCGTACTTGATCAGCCCAATCGGGTCCATGACCACGGCCAACCGAACAGGGGTACTACCCATCAACCTCTCCTCGAAACCGCACCGCCTGCCGCCTGCCGATGAAGGCCGCTTCGCAGCCGGCATAGATTATGTGCTGCGCGGGCGCGGCGGGCTCTCAAAACCGTGACGGAGGTGGCATAGCGGGGGGTGTGCCGATATGTTAAAACGCCCGGCACGCCGCTGCGAGCAGCGGTTGAGCAAGATAAGGCCGGCGACAGGGCAAAGATCGAACCTCTTCGAGGCTAAATGGCAGGATAATTCGAGTCCGCCGGGCAGGATGCGGGATCGGCGGCTCCGGGCCGTGAGGGTCTGCGCAAGGTCCGCACCGGAGCTCGACCCCAGACAATTTGTGCCGGGAGCGCGATCGCCCCGAGGTAGTGGAGCATGGAATCGACGATGGAAGAGCACGGTGGGGCTGCCGCCGCCAACGGCACGGGCTCGCCGCTGCGCGGGCTGAAGGTGCTGGTCATCGACGACAGCAAAACCATCCGCCGCACGGCGGAGACCTTGCTGAGCAAGGAGGGGTGCGAGGTCTTCACCGCGGTCGACGGTTTCGATGCGCTGGCGAAGATCGCCGACCACCAGCCCG
The DNA here is from genome assembly GCA_036267195.1 of Steroidobacteraceae bacterium. GTDB lineage: Bacteria > Pseudomonadota > Gammaproteobacteria > Steroidobacterales > Steroidobacteraceae > FEN-1191. Next base: position 3,827 of record DATAWM010000034.1, on the reverse strand, counting down.
ACATCGTGTTCGTCGACATCATGATGCCGCGCCTGGACGGCTACCAGACCTGCGCGCTGATCAAGCACAACAAGGTATTCCGCTCGATCCCGGTGATCATGCTGTCATCCAAGGACGGCCTGTTCGATCGCGCGCGCGGTCGCATCGTCGGCTCGGAGCACTACCTGACCAAGCCGTTCACCAAGGACGAGCTGCTCGGAGCGATCGAATCGCACATAGGAAGATGACCCGATGGCGCTGATACTGATCATCGATGATTCCCCGACCGAGGTGCACGTGATGCAGACGGCGCTCGAGCGCCACGGCTACCGCACCGCGATCGCCGCGGATGGGGCGGAGGGCGTGCGGCTGGCGCGGCAGATGCATCCGGACCTCATCTTCATGGACATCGTGATGCCGGGCGTCAACGGCTACCAGGCCACGCGCGTGCTGGTGAGCGACCCGGACACGCGCTCGATTCCGATCGTCATGGTGACCTCGAAAGGCCAGGACGCCGATCGCGTCTGGGGCCTAAAGCAGGGCGCGGTCGACTACCTGGTCAAGCCGGTGTCGCCGGACCAACTGGTCGAGAAGGCGCAGGCGACACTCGCGGCCTGACATGCAGGAGAGCACGCTCAGGAGTCTGCGCGACCGCCCGTTCGAGCTGCTGGCCGAGCTCGAGCGCCGCGGACGCGCCGTCACCGCCAGCGCGGCGACGGAGGCCGGGCAGAGCGGCGAATGGGTCGGTGTGGCGCTGAAGATGGCCGGTGAGCTGTATCTGGTGGCACGCGAGGAGGCGCGCGAGGTGCTGGGAGTGCCTGCGCCGCTGACGCGGGTTCCGGGCGCCAAGAGCTGGGTGCTGGGCCTGGCCAATGTGCGCGGGCAGCTGCTGCCGATCATCGATCTGCGCGCCTATCTGGGCGCGGGGGCGGCACCGGCATCGCGCGCCGCGCGCATCGTCGTGGTCAATCACCGCGACATTCCCGCCGGCCTGGTGGTCGACGAGGTGCTCGGTTTCCGCCGCTTCGCCGATGCGGAGTTCAGCGCCGAGATGCCGCCGACCGTCGTGAACTGCGCGCGCTACCTCGCCGGCTCGTTCCGGCGCGGCACGGATCAATGGCCGGTGCTGGGGCTGCGCTCGCTGCTGGAGGATGCGTCGTTCCTGGAGGCGAGCGCATGAGCGCATCGGGCCACGGCGAGCGGCCGCAGGGGCTGGCGCTCAGCGCCGGGGTGCTGATCGCGCTCGCGGCGCTCGCGGCCGCGGGGCTGTCGCTCGCGCGGCTGCCGGCCGCCTGGGCGGCGCTGCCGGCGCTGGCGGCGCTCGCGCCGCTGGCAATGCTGTTCGCGTACCTGCGGCGCGCGGGGCAGGCGTCCGAGCACGCGCAGCGTGCGGCCGAGATGCAGCGGCTCGATACCGATCGCAACCAGCAGGCCATCATGCGGCTGCTCGACGAGATGTCGAGCCTGGCGGAAGGGGACCTCACGGTGCAGGCCACGGTCACCGAGGACATCACCGGTGCGATCGCCGATTCGGTCAACTACGCGGTCGAGGCGCTGCGCAAGCTGGTCGCGACCATCAATCATTCGGCGGTACAGCTCGACGCCGCGGCGCGCCAGACGCAGGCACTGGCCTCGCACCTGGCGCGCGCCAGCAGCGCTCAGTCCAAGCAGATCGGCTCGGCCTCCGAGTCGATCGGCGCGATGGCCTCTTCGATCGAGGAGGTGTCCGGCAACGCCGAGCGCGCCGCCGACGTCGCCCGCCACTCGGTGGACGTCGCGCACAAAGGCGGCGATGCGGTGCGGCGCACGATCGACGGCATGAACACCATCCGCGAGACCATCCAGGAGACCAGCAAGCGCATCAAGCGGCTGGGAGAGAGCTCGCAGGAGATCGGCAACATCGTCGAGCTGATCAGCGACATCGCCGAGCAGACCAATATCCTGGCGCTCAACGCCTCGATCCAGGCCTCGATGGCGGGGGAGGCCGGTCGCGGCTTCGCGGTGGTGGCCGACGAGGTGCAGCGGCTGGCCGAGCGCGCCGCCAACGCGACCAAGCAGATCGAGGTGCTGGTGCGCACAATCCAGACGGACACGAATGAAGCCGTGGTGTCGATGGAGCGCAGCACCACCGACGTGGTCGGGGGGGCGCTGCTGGCGGAGAACGCCGGCGCCGCGCTGCTGGAGATTGACCAGGTGTCCAACCAGATAGCGAGCCTGGTGCAGAACATCTCCGCCAGTGCGCGTGGACAGGCCACGGCGGCGCAGAACCTCGCGCGCAACATGCAGGTGCTGCGCGAGATCAGCGCGCAATCGGCCGACTCGACCAATGCGACCTCGCAGGCGATCGTGAAGCTGGCCGACCTGGCCGCGGCGCTGCGCAAGTCGATCTCCGGCTTCCGCCTGCCCGGCGGCGGGGACACCTCCGGCATGCATCGGACCCTCTCGCAGAGCAGCGCCAGCCATGCGGCAGTGCTGGCCGGTGGCGGCGGTGGCATCGGTGCCGGCAGTGGCATCATCGGCGGGGCGGGCACGGGCGTGCTCGGCACCGGGACCGCGGCCGGCGCATCCGCGGTCGGGTCCGGCCCGGGCGCGGGCGGCTCCGTCGCCGGCTCGGGCAATGCGTACTCCAATCCGAAGATCAAGGTACTCGGCGGTTCCTGACGTGATGATGCACCGGGGAAGCGCTCGAACGATCGATACGCTGCATGACTGAGCTGGCCATCCAAACGCTCAATACGGTCGCGCGCGAGATCGGCGTGGCGCTTGGCGAGGGCCGTGCTGCGCTCGAGGCGCACGTCGAGCAGCCGCAGAACGTGGCGCTGCTGGAGCGCTGCCGCGACGAGCTGCATCAGGTGCAGGGCGTGCTGCGGCTGCTGGAGATCTATGGCGCGGCGCTGCTGGCCGAGGAAATGGAGCAGGTGTCGGTGTACCTGGTCGGCCTGGGCACCGAGCGCAAGAACCAGGCCGAGGCGCTCGATGCGCTGATGCGCGCGATGGTGCAGCTGCCCGGTTACCTGGAGCGGGTACTCGCGGGCGGGCGCGATCTGGCGCTGGTGCTGCTGCCGCTGCTGAATGACCTGCGCGCCGTGCGCGGCAGTGCGCTGCTGTCCGAAGGCACGCTGCTGCTGCTGAACCTGAAGTCCGACCGGCAGGCGCAGCCGGCCTCCCCGACACCGGGCGAGGCGCCGCTGACGGTGGCGCAGTGGGCGCGGCGGCTGCGCGCACGCTTTCAGACCGGGCTCATCGGTTGGATCCGCGGCGAGCGTGCCGAGCAGAACCTGGAGATTCTCTCGACGGTGTCGGCGCGGCTCGAGCAGGTCGCGACCGCGCAGTCGGTGTTCCAGCTGTGGTGGGTGGTCGGCGCGCTGATCGAGGCGCTGCGCGAGAACGGGGTGGAGGGCAGCATCTCGGTCAAGCGGCTGCTGGGCCTGGCCGACCGCGAGATGAAGCGCCTGTACGAGCAGGGCGAGGCGCGCTACGCGCAGCATCCGCCCGTGGAGCTGCTGAATAACCTGCTCTATTACATTGCGCGCTCGATCAGCTCCGGCCCGCGGGTGGCTGCGGTGCGCGCCTCGTTCCGCCTGAACGAGCTGCTGCCGGTGGATGAGTCGGTCGAGCAGGAGCGCGAGAACCTCTCGGCCCCGTCGATCAAGCTGATGCACACGGTGGCCGCCGCGATCCGCGAGGACCTGTCCAAGGTCAAGGACGTGCTCGACATCTACGTGCGCCGCGGCGGGGAGGCGGCCGAGGAGCTCGCCCCCCAGGTCGCGATGCTCAAGAAGATCGGCGACACGCTGGGCGTGCTGGGCTTGGGCGAGCTGCGCGCGCGCGTGCAGGAGGCCACGCAG